>NZ_MSKS01000001.1 GCF_001937445.1 Actinomyces oris
CCCCTATGAATAAGCCTCCTGGGATACCGCACCCCGAACGAGGTTGAACGTGAGCTCCTGAACTTAACGAAGGCGGCCTGAAGCACAAAACAAGCACTGTCCGAAATACACCCAGCAGTCCAGTCTCATGACTTCTGAGAGTTTCGGATGTCATGACATCTGAGACACTGGTTGGTGGGTTGCCGGGGGACCGTGTGGTACGTACCACGCCTGATTAGTTCAGCCCCACCCTCGTGCCCGTTGGTCGACTCGGGTTGGGAGGGGGTCCGGGCCCGGAACTGGGCGTTGAATCCCGGTCTCCGGGTCCCTGCGCGGGAGCCGGAAGTGCTCGGCAGGGGAAAGCACGGCAGGCCCCAGGGTGAGGAACCTGGCTCGGCCACCTAGACCCCGCAGAGTCGATCAGGGCCACGGCCTCGGTGTCCACAGCGCTGACATCAACGAGCCCACCGTCGACGCACCCGGCGAGAATCGTTGGGATGCTGCGGTTCTTCCTCGGCGTGCAGCGCCGATGCAGGGTTAATGTCAGCGCTGTGGACACCGACACCCCGTCACGCCACATCCCTTCGGCCCCACCCTCGCCTCCAGGACCACTGCCTGCCCTGGGCTCCCGCCCGAGCGAGTGCCTCAGAAGCCATGACACCCAAATGTCTCAGAAGGAAGTGAGGAGACAACACAGCACCCGGCCACGTATGCGCAGGTCAGAACCGTACGGGGTCGGGCACGCCATCCGATGGGCGGCCTAAAAGTCGCCAAACGTGACTCCCAGGCCTCACAACGCACCGCCGAGGCCCCCACCGAGCCCGCCCGACTCCTGGTGTACGCATTCGTACCTTAAGCTGCCAGGCTCGCCCTGCGAGCGCGGTGTCACTGTGGGCGACTTTTCAGACACACCCCAGGCCGATGACCATCGCCCTCTGCCACGTATACGCAGGCCAGAGCCATACAGGCCCGGGCGCGCCAACCGATGGACGCCCTAAAAGTCGCCAAACGTGACACCAAGGCCCACTGCGCACCGCCAAGAGCGGCCAGGGCTGCAGGACCCGGTGTCGCGGTCAAGGCCGGCCAGATACCCAGGCCCTCATGCCCCCGTCGAGGCTGAGGAGCCGCCCGGTGTAGCTCGCCGCCCTCAGCGCCTCGATGGCCCGGACCGAGCGCACCCCGGCAGCGCACACCACCACCGTCGGCCGGCTCGGGTCGAGTTCGCCCATCCGTGCCGCCACCTCACGCAGCGGAATGTGCAGCGCGCCCTCCATCGGCTCGAGCGCCACCTCGACGTCCTCACGCACATCCAGCAGCGCCGGCGGCACATCGCTCTCCAGGAGCCTCCTCAGTTCGGTCGCGGAAACAGCGTCCACCCCTGCCCCTGATGATGACCCCAGGACCTCGCCACCTTCCTGAATTCGGCTGGCTGCAGCGGGACCGGACGCGGAACTCTCGGGCTGCCGGCGGGAGTCGCTCCCGGATTCCTGCGGCTGCGCCTCGGCCTCAGGAGTTCGGGGAATCACGCAGGCACCAGCCTCCGTGACCAGCGCAGTGATACTCGGGTTCTCCCCGCACACCGGGCAGGCCGGGTTCTTCGCCACCGGAATCTCCCGCAGGTGCGCCCCCCAGGCGTCGAGCATCGCCAGCCTCCCCAGTAGCGGCTGCCCGCCGCCGATCACCAGCTTGAGCGCCTCGGCGGCCTGCATCGTCCCAATGATGCCTGGCAGCACCCCCAGCACCCCCGCCTCCGCACAGGAGGGCACCGAACCCGCGGGCGGCGGAGTGGGGTGCAGGCACCGGTAGCACGGGCCCCGGCGCGCGTCGAAGACCCCCACTTGCCCGTTGAACCCCAGCACCGCCCCGTGCACCAGCGGTAGCCCCAGCATGACGGCGGCGTCATTGACCAGGTACCGCGTGGGGAAGTTGTCCGTGCCGTCAATGACCACGTCCCAGCCGCCCAGCAGGTCCCGGGCGTTGGCCGCCGTCAACCGAGTCCGGTGGGCAACGACCTCAACGTCGGGATTGAGCGCCCTGATCGCCTCGGCCGCCGAGTCCACCTTGGGACGGCCCACGGCGGCCGTGGCATGGATGACCTGGCGTTGCAGGTTGGACACGTCGACGTCGTCGTCGTCAATGAGCCCGATCGTCCCCGCCCCGGCGGCCGCCAGGTACAGGGCCGCCGGCGCCCCGAGCCCGCCGGCACCGATGAGCAGGATCCGGGACGCGCGGATGCGCTGCTGCCCCACGAGCCCCACTTGCGGCACGAGCGCATTGCGGTGGTAGCGCTCCAGCTCATCGCGGCTCAGCGGCTGCAGACGCTCGCCTGCGATCACCGATTCGCAGACGCCATCGCGATCGCTTCCCTCAACAGCGCTCATGACGCCCTCCCTCATTCTCGCCCGGTCCTTCTCTCAACGCCCCGATACTGTAGTTGTCAACCTCGGCGGGCCAGGATACGCACCTGCACGGCCTTGATGACGCAGCAGACCTCCCGGCCCTCGGTGATGCCGAGCTCGGCCACGGCCCCGGCGGTGACCGCCGCCGACAGCCGCTGCCCCTCCTCCAGCTCCAGGCGCACACTCACCAGCGCCCCCGAACGCTCCAGCCCCGTCACCCGGCCGGTCAGGACGTTGCGGGGACTGCCGTGCGGCGCCTGCCGGTAGAGGGCGACGGCGTCGGGTGGCACCAGCGCAATACCCGGCACCCCGGGGTGCAGTACCTCGTCGCGGTCGTCCCGGTGGCTCTGCTCGCCGACCTGCCCGTCAACGGCATCCCCCTGGGGACGGCCACGAACGACCCGCCCCGACGGCAGCCGCAACCCCGGAGCCTCGGTGTCGCCGTCGATGACCCCGGTGAGCACGGCTGTCCCCGTCAGGTGGGCGACGAAGTTCGAACGCGGCGCGGACAGGACCCGCGCCGTCGGCCCCTGCTCCACCACTCGGCCCCGGTCCAGGACGACGACGTCCTCAGCCAGCGCCGTCAGGTCCAGGACGTCATGGGTCACCAGCAGCAGCGTCAGCCCCTCCTCAGCGCATCGACGCGCCACCAGGCGGCGCATCTCCTGGCGGGCAGTGACGTCCAGGGCGGCCATCGGCTCGTCCAGGACCAGCAGGCGGGGCCCCGTCGCCAGCGCCCGGGCCAGCGCCACCCGGGCCGCCTGCCCGCCCGAGAGCGCGCCCCCCGAGCGGGAGGCCAGGTGATCGGCCCCGACGGCGGCCAGCTCGGCTCGGGCCCGACGCGTCGCCTCCGCCCGGCTCACCCCCCGGCAGCGCAGCGCGAACACCACGTTGCCCAGCACGGACATGTGGGTGAAGACGCCCGGCTCCTGGCTGAGCAGCGCCACCTGGCGCCGCCCCGCCCGCACGAAGCCCCCGGGGCCGTCCAGGACTCGTCCGCCCAGCACGACCTGGCCGTTCTCGGCGTCCAGCAGGCCGGCCACCACGGAGCAGACCGTCGACTTGCCCGAGCCATTGGGGCCGATGAGCGCCGTCGTGCGACCCGCCTCCACCTCCAGGTCGACGACGACGCCGCGCCCCGGCAGCTCGAAGGCCACCTGCAGGTCCTGGCCGCGCCCGCTGCCCCGGGAAGACTCGCCGTCCCGGCTACCCCCGCCCGAGGCCGAGGCCTGTGCGCCTCGGGGCTCCGACGCAGCGGCGTCGTGGTCCTGGTGCCCCTGGAGCCCGCGGCGGGGCAGTAGGTGGCTGGCGACCCTGCTCCAGTCGATGTTGGTCGCCCCGACGATGACGAAGGACAGGCCGATGAGCACGGCGGCCAGGGCCAGGGAGGTGGCCGTGTCCTTCTCCCGCTCCAGGTAGATGGCCAGCGGCATCGTGCGGGTGACACCCTCCTTGGAACCGGCGAAGGCGATGGTCGCCCCGAATTCGCCCAGGCTCCGGCCCAGCGCCAGGGCCGTGCCCCGAGCCAGAGCCGGCGTTGCCAGCGGCAGCGTCACCTGCGCCAGAACCCTCCACGGGCCGGCACCGAGGCTCCGGGCGGTGACTTCGGCCCGCTTGTCGCGGCTGCGCAGCGCAGCCTCCAGGGTGACCACCAGGAAAGGCATGGAGACGAACACCTGGGCGATGACCACCGCGGTAGTGGAGAAGGCGATGGGCACCCCCCACTCCTTCAGGTGCGCCCCCAGCAGGCCGCGGTTCCCCAAGGTGGACAGCAGCGCGATACCGGCCACCACCGGCGGCATCGTCATCGGCAGCACCGCGAGAATCCGCGCGAACCTCACCCCCGGCCAGCTGCGGGCCAGCAGCAGCGCCAGCGGCACGCCCAGCACCACGCAGACGACCGTGGAGCTCAGACAGGTGCGGATCGAGAGCCACAGGGCGGCCTGCGCCGACGGCGTCGCCAGCAGCTGGGGGAGCTGCCCCCAGGACACGCGCGTCCCCATCCCCACCAGGGGCAGGACGATTGCGCAGCCCCCCAGGATGGCCAGCGCGGTCACGAGGACGGGCAGAGGCGAACGAGCGGCCCGCCCACGCCGAGAAAGGGCGCGGACGGGCCGCCGTACCGACTGCTGCGCGGAGCGCGCAGCGGGGGACATCTGGTTCACAGACTCATGTTTACCAGGCCAGCGAGTCAGGCCAGCGAGCCGTCACGGAGCAGTGGTCTGCGCGGTGGGCTTGTTCGCCTCCGGGACGGACGATCCCTCAGCGGTCGCGGCCTGGGACGGGGCGGCGCTGGCCTCGGAACTGGCCCCGGCGCTCGCCGCCGCACTGCCCGGGGTAGCGCCCCCGGCGCTGGGGCTCGCCCCGGCAGTGGTGCTGCCGGGCTTCCCGAAACCGTACTTGGCCAAGATTTCCTGGCCGGCCTTGCCGGTGACGGCGTCGATGAAGACCTGGGCCCCCGCAGGGTTCTCAGGCTTGGCCGTCGGGGCGATCGGGTAGTGGTTGACGACGCCGCCGTCAGGAATGTTGATCTTGTCCGCCTTGTCCTTGGCGGCCGCAGCGTCGGTGGTGTAGACGATGCCGGCGTCGGCCTCACCGGACTCGACCTTGCCGCGCACATCGGTCACCTTCTGCTCCTCGGAGACCGGGTTGAGGGTGACGCCCAGGGCGTTGGCAAGCTTCTTGGTGGCCTCACCGCAGGGCACCTCGGGGGCGCAGATGACCAGGTTGGCGCCGTCCAGCGACGAGTCCAGCCCGGTGATCTTCTTGGGGTTGCCCTTGGGGACGATGAGGGTCAGGACGTTGGTGGCGAACTCGGTCTGGCTCCCGACCAGCTTCTGGTCCGCAGCGGTCTTCATCGTGGAGTTGTTGGCCGTGGCCAGGACGTCGGCGCTGTTGCCACCCGCCAGGGAGGACACCAGGTCCTGGGAGCCCTGGAAGTCGAAGGTGACGTCCAGGCCGGGGTTGTCCTTCTCCACGGTCTTCTCGATCTCCTCGAAGGCCCCCTGGAGGGAGGCCGCTGCCAGGACCGTGACCTTGCCGGTGGCCTTCTGCGGGGCACCTGAGCCGCTCGCGGAGGCGGCGCCCGAAGCGGCGCCGGTGGAGCTGTTGGAGGCGGAGCCGCCGCACGCGGCCAGACAGACGGCGGAGAGCAGGCTGACGGCGGCGATGGCCGCACGACGAGTGATACCCATATGTGTTGTCCTTTCGGAGCGGGGCAACCGGGATCAGGCGCCCTGAGAAGGAGTGACGTCGTTGGCTCCCTGGTTGCCGGTGCCCTGGGTCCGTACCGGGGTCCAGCCGCGGGAGGCCCGGGCAGTGGAAGTGGCCCCCTCGCGCGAACGGTAGACCACGTAGGGGCGGGTCACGTAGCCCACGGGTGCGGAGACCGCGTGAACCAGGCGGGTGAAGGGCCAGGTCGCCAGGAGCAGGAAGCCCGCGATGACGTGGAGCTTGAAGGAGACCGGCACGTCAGCCATGAGCTCGGGACGCGGCTGGAGGACCAGCACCGAGCGCAGCCAGGGGCTGATCGTCTCGCGGTAGTCGTAGCCGTGGGCGTCGGCGAGCTGGTTGAGGACCGTGGCCGCCGAGCCCAGCAGGATCGGCACGATGAGGAAGCAGTACGTGACCAGATCGTTGCGGGTGGTGGCCAGGCGCACGCTCTTGACGACGATGCGCCGGTAGATGAGTCCGGCCAGGCCCACGATCGTCAGGATGGCCGCGAAGGATCCCAGGTAGGTGGCGCCCAGGTGGTACATGTGCTCGGAGACGCCCAGCATCTCAGTGACGTCCTTGGGCACCAGGAGCCCGACGACGTGACCGGCCATCACCATGAGGAAGCCCAGGTGGAACAGGGGGGAGGCCAGGCGCAGGATGCGGGACTCGTTCCACTGCGAGGAGCGGGAGGTCCAGCCGAACTGGTCGGTGCGCCACCGCCAGATCATGCCTGTCACCAGCAGCACCAGGCTGGCGTAGGGCAGGGCCACCCACATGAGGTTCTGCTGAATCGGGCTCATGTCATGCTCTCCTGGCTGCTCGTGAAGGGGGAAGGGTCGGCGACTGGTACCGAGCCCGGCACGGCGGGTGCGCCGGACAGGCTCGGGTTGCGCACGGGAATGGTCGGGAAGGGCAGGGTGTCGGTGACACCGACGGTCTCGGTGGGCGGCCCGGCCGCCACGAGGGCGCGCACGCGCTCGGCGGTGGCCTCGTCGATCTGCGGCAGGGTCATGGAGACGGCCTCCACCAGCCCCGCGTAGGGGGAGGCGGCGTCGGTCAGGGCGCTGCGCAGCACCTCGATGCCCTCGCGGTGGGAGGACAGGAGCGTGCCGGCCACCTCGTCGCCGCTGCGCGCGGACAGCTCGAGGACCACCGGCAGGTAGTCGGGCAGTTCGTCGGCGGCCATCTCGTAGCCGGCCGCCGCCAGTGCCTGTTTGAAGGCCAGCAGCGCGGCGCCCCGGTGCCGGGTGTCACCCACCGTGTAGTACGTCAGGTACAGGCAGCAGCGCCGACGTCGGTCGAAGACCTCCACGTAGTGCTCGGCCATGGCCCGCTCGCCGCGGCGGCGCGCCTGAGCGATGAACTCCTCCAGGAGGACGGCCACCTCCGCCGGCAGCGTGGCCAGCTCGGCCTCGACGGCGTTCAGACGCGTCTCCAAAGTCCCCTCAGCCGGGTAGTCCAGCAGCAGCGAGGCCGCCATGTGCACGGTGGCTCGCTGAGAGGGCGTCAGGTGCACCTCGGCGGGTTTCTCAAGAACCCGGGGGGCGCGAACGAAGGAGACCATCTCAGAGGTCCCTGGGGGCCGCGACCGCAGGGCCGGTCGAGGAGCCGGCCGCCTGGGTCTGACCCACCGGCTCAGGCACACCGACCGGCGTCATGCCCGGGCCGGCGGCAGGCACCGGCTCGCGGCGCACGGTCGGCAGCGGCAGGCTCACCGGGCCGCCGCTCATAGCTCCGCCACCGCCCTGGCCGTGGAAGGAGGCGACGTCGGGGTGGCACCCGGCCGGGGCCCCCTCACCCAGGAGGGTCTTGACGTCGTTGCCCATGGACTTCATGCCGCGGGGGACCTCGGGCTTGGTGGTGGGGATGACGTAGCGGTCGTCGTACTTGGCGATGGCCAGCAGGCGGTACATGGCCTCCAGCTTCTTGCCGTCCAGGCCCACGGCGGCGGCGATGGCCGGGTCGGGCTCGCGGCCCAGGCGCACGTCGCGCATGTGGGAGCGCATCGCGGCCAGTCGCCGCAGCACGAGCTCGACCGTGTTGGTCTCACCGGCCGTGAACAGGCCCGCCAGGTACTCCAGCGGAATGCGCATGTCGGAGACGGCGGTGAGCAGCACCTTGTAGTTCTCGCCGTCCAGGCCGGCGGCCGCGACCTCGTCGACGACCGGGGAGAGCGGCGGGATGTACCAGACCATCGGCATGGTGCGGTACTCGGGGTGCAGGGGCAGGGCCACCTCGTAGGTGTCGATGAGGTCCCAGACGGGGGAGGCCTGGGCCGCCTCGATCCAGTTGTCCGGGACGCCCTCGGCGCGCGCGCCCGCCACGACCTCGGGATCGTGGGGGTTGAGGAGGATTTCGCGCTGGGCCATGTACAGGTCCTGCGGGTCCTTGACGGCGGCGGCCTGCGAGACGCGATCGGCGTCGTAGAGGAGGACGCCCAGGTAGCGCAGGCGGCCCACGCAGGTCTCCGAGCACACGGTGGGCTGGCCGACCTCCAGGCGCGGGTAGCACAGGGTGCATTTCTCGGCCTTGCCGGTGGCGTGGTTGAAGTAGACCTTCTTGTAGGGGCAGGCCGACACGCACATGCGCCAGCCGCGGCAGGCGTCCTGGTCCACCAGGACGATGCCGTCCTCGGTGCGCTTGTACATGGCGCCCGACGGGCAGGCGGACACGCAGGTGGGGTTGAGGCAGTGCTCGCAGATGCGCGGCAGGTAGAACATGAAGGCCGACTCGATGTCGGTGCGCACCTTCGTGCTCATCGCCTCGATGATCGGGTCCTGCTGGAGGGTCTCCATGGAGCCGCCCAGGTCGTCGTCCCAGTTGGGACCCCACTTGATGGTGGGCATGTACTCGCCGGTCAGCTGGCTCTTGGCGCGCGCCACCGGAATTGCCGGGGAGTCCTTGGGGGCCGAGAGCAGACGGTCGTACTCGTAGGTCCACGGCTCGTAGTAGTCCTCGACCGTGGGCATCTCCGGGTTGGCGAAGATATTGGCCAGGCGGCGCAGACGCCCGCCCGAGCGGGGCCGCAGGCGGCCCGAGGCGGTGCGCTCCCAGCCGCCGCGCCAGGTGTCCTGGTCCTCCCAACCCTTGGGGTAGCCGACACCCGGGCGGGTCTCGACGTTGTTGAACCACATGTACTCGGTGCCCTCGCGGTTGGTCCAGGCCTGCTTGCAGGTCACTGAACAGGTGTGGCAGCCGATGCACTTGTCGAGGTTCATCACCATTGCGATCTGGGCCATGACCTTCATCAGAAAGTCACCTCCTGGTTGCTGCGGCGACGGATAAGCGTGACCTCGTCGCGGTTGTTGCCCGTGGGGCCGATGTAGTTGAAGGCGTAGGACAGCTGCCCGTAGCCGCCTGCGAAGTGGCTGGGCTTGAGCACGATCCGGGTCAGGGAGTTGTGCGTCCCGCCGCGCCTGCCGCTGGTCTCGGTCAGCGGGGTGTTCATGGTGCGCTCCTGGGCGTGGTGCATGAAGACCATGCCCTCAGGGATGCGGTGGGAGACGACGGCGCGGGCCGCCACGATGCCGTTGCGGTTGTAGGCCTCGACCCACTCGTTGTCCTTGACGCCGATCTTGTCGGCGTCCTGGGGGCTCATCCAGATGGTCTGGCCCCCGCGTCCCAGTGTGAGCATGTGCAGGTTGTCGAAGTACTGCGAGTGGATCGCCCACTTGTTGTGCGCGGTGATGTAGCGCACCGCGACCTCCGCCGTGCCCGCCTGGCTCGTGGATACCGAGCCCGGCGCGGCCTCCCCGTACAGGGCGTGGAAGTCCAGCGGTGGCCGGAAGATAGGCAGGGACTCGCCCATGTCTCGCATCCAGTCGTGGTCGAGGTAGTAGTGCATGCGCCCGGTCAGGGTGTGCCAGGGCTTGGCGTGCTCCACGTTGACCACGAAGGCCGAGTAGCGCCGGCCGCCGTGCTCGGAACCGGACCACTCCGGGGAGGTGATGACTCCCTGGGGCTTGATCTGGGTGTCGGCGAAGGAGATGTGCTTGCCTGCCTCCTCCTCGCTGAGCTCGACCAGCGGGGTGCCGGTGCGCTTGGACAGCGTGTCCCAGCCTTCGGTGGCGATACGCCCGTTGGTGGTGCCCGACAGTGTGAAGATGGCGTCGGCGGCGCGGATGTCGGTGTCGAGCAGCGGCCGGCCGGCGGCCACGCCGTCGGAGGAGACCCCGTGGTTGCGGGCCAGACGCTCCACCTCCGGGCCCGGCTTGAGCATGATGCCCTTGCAGGGAATCCCCAGCTTCTCGGCCAGGGGGCCCAGGGCGTCGAACTTGGCCCGGATCTGGGTGTAGTCGCGCTCGGTGGGCACCAGCTTGGGCATCGTCACTCCCGGCACCCACTCCTGGGGGAGGGAGGACACGTCACCGTGCGCCATCGTCAGGGCGTCGGGGGTGTCGTGCGTCAGGGGCGCGGCGACGACGTCGGTCTGGGTGCCCAGGTAGCGCGGCGCCCAGGCGGAGATGAGCCCGGCCAGGGTCTGGAAGACCTGGAAGTCGGTGCGCGCCTCCCAGGGCGGGTCGATGGCCGCGTTGAAGGAGTGCACGAAGGGGTGCATGTCGGTCGAGGAGATGTCGTGCTTCTCGTACCAGGTGGCCGCCGGCAGGACGACGTCGGAGTGCAGGGTGGTGGAGGTGTTGCGGAAGTCCGCGGTCCACATGAGGTCGAGCTTGCCCACGGGGGCCTCGTCGCGCCAGGTCACCGAGGCGGGACGCTGCTCGGGCGGGTTCTCGACGGCGTTGACGTCGTTGTCCGCACCCACCATGTGGCGTAGGAAGAACTCCGTGCCCTTGGCCGAGCTGCCCAGCAGGTTCGTGCGCCACGAGCACAGGATGCGCGGGAAGTTCTCGGGGGCGTCGGGGTCCTCGCAGGCGAAGCGCAGCTCACCGGAGCGCAGCTGCTCGACGATGTAGTCCTTGGGGTCCATGCCCGCCTCGGCGGCCTGCTGGCCCAGGAGCAGCGGGCTGCGGTTGAAGGTCGGGTAGGACGGCGTCCACCCGCGCTTCATGGCCTCGACCATCGTGTCGGTCGTGGTCTTACCCGCCAGGGTGCCCGGTCCCAGCGGGGAGGCCAGGCGCTCGGCGGAGGTGGTGTCGTAGCGCCACTGGTCGGTGGTGATGTACCAGAAGCCCGTGGCGATCATCTGCCGGGCCGGGCGGTGCCAGTCCAGGGCGAAGGCGTACTGCTGGAAGCCGCTGAGCGGGCGGACCTTCTCCTGACCCACGTAGTGGGCCCAGCCGCCGCCGTTGACGCCCTGGGTGGCGCACATGGAGGTCAGCGCCAGGATCGTCCGGTAGATCTGGTCGGCGTGGTAGTAGTGGTTGATGCCCGCGCCCATGACGATCTGGGAGCGGCCGCCGGACTCCACGGCGTTGAGGGCGAAGTCGCGCGCCACCTGGATGATGGCGGGGCCGGGAACACCGGTGATCTCGCTGGCCCAGGCGGGTGTGCCCGGGACGGTGGCGTCCTGGTAGTCCGCGGGCCATTCGCCCGGCATGGACGGGCGCTCGACGGCGTACTGGGCCAGGAGCAGGTCGTAGACGGTGGTGACCAGGCGGTCCCCGATGCGGGTGACCGGCACGCCGCGGCGCACGACGCCGCCGCCCACAGAGCCCTCGGGGGTGGAGGAGCCAGGCAGGTCGAAGCGGGGCAGGAGGACCTCGGCGGCCTGGACCTGGGGGCCCTCGCCGTGCAGATCCATGATGCTCATGACCGGGTCGACACCGTCCATGAGCAGGTTCCACTTGCCCTCGCCCTCGGGGGTGAAGCGGTCGGCCAGGGTGCCGCCGGGGTCGGCCGGGCCGCGCTCGCGGTCCCACACGAGGGGGCGGAACTCGTTCTTCGGGGCACCGGTGGCGACGCCGTTGACATCGGAGGCCGTCACGAAGCGGCCGGGCACGTAGCTGGTGCCGTCGGGGGAGGGCTCCAGGCCGATGAGGAAGGGGGAGTCGGTGTGACGGCGCATGTAGTCCAGGAAGAAGGACTCCTCGCGCTTGACGTGGAACTCGGAGAGGATGACGTGACCCATCGCCTGGGCCAGGGCGCCGTCGGTGCCCGGGGCCACGCGCAGCCACTGGTCGGCGAACTTGGTGTTGTCGGCGTAGTCGGGGGAGACGGCCACGACCTTCTGCCCGTGGTAGCGGGCCTCGGTCATGAAGTGGGCGTCCGGGGTACGGGTCAGCGGCAGGTTGGAGCCCCACATCATGAGGTACTGGGCGTTGTACCAGTCGCCGGCCTCGGGGACGTCGGTCTGGTCCCCGAAGACCTGGGGTGAGGCCGGCGGCAGGTCGGCGTACCAGTCGTAGAAGGAGAGCATCGTGCCGCCGATGAGCTCGTGGAGGCGGCCGCCGGCTCCGTAGGAGACCTGGGACATGGCCGGGATGACGCTGAAGCCGGCGATGCGGTCCGGGCCCCAGGCGCGGATGGTGTGGACGTAGGCGGCCGCGACGATCTCCATGGCCTCGTCCCAGCCCACGCGGACCATGCCGCCCTTGCCTCTGGCGGACTTGTAGGCCTTGGCGGTGGCGGGGTCACCGGTGACCTGCGCCCAGGCGGCGACCGGGTCGCCGTCGTTGTCGGCCTTCGCGGCGCGGAAGGCGTCCAGGAGGACCGAGCGCACGTAGGGGTAGCGGATGCGCGTGGGGGAGTAGGTGTACCAGGAGAAGGCCGCGCCACGCGGGCAGCCGCGGGGCTCGTACTCGGGCATGTCCGGCCCCGTGGTGGGGTAGTCGGTGATCTGCTTCTCCCAGGTGATGATGCCGTCGGAGACGTAGACCTCCCAGGCGCACGACCCGGTGCAGTTGACCCCGTGGGTGGAGTGGACCATCTTGTCGTGGCTCCACCGGTGGCGGTAGAAGGTGTCGGCCTCGCGCCCTCCGGTGAGGAACAGGCGGCGGGCGTCGGCAGAGGCTTGTCCTCGACGCAGGTACGAGCCCAGCGTGAGCAGTCCGGGGGCGTTCTCGACCTGCTGGTCGGGTCCAGGGACGATCCCGGGGCCGGTGGTCTGGGAGCCGGTGGTGCTCATCAATGGTCCTTTGATCCGTGAAGCTGGTGGGTGGTCAATGGTGTGTCTGTGTTCATCAGTGGTCAGCCTGGGGCTGGCTGGCGGCGGTCCGGCCGATGGTGACCGGGCGGGCCCTGCCCCCTCGACGGGGCAGGCGGGCGGGTGAGCCGTGAGCCGCCGAGCCCGTCAGACAGTTGTGGGCGTTCCGAACGGATGCCGGATGTGGGAACTCAGCCCGGGAACGGGGCTCCCGGTCGCGCGTAGCGCAGCCAGCAGATGACCGCGCACACGGCGCAGTAGGCGACCGAGATCCAGAACCAGGCGGTGGTGCCCAGGGAGGCGATGGCGACGCCGACGATGAAGGGGCCCAGGCTGGCAACGGCGGCCGTGAAGCCGATGGCGCCGCCGGCCTGCCGCTTGGGCATGATCATCGGCATCTGCTTGAAGGTGCCGGCGTTACCCAGGCCGGAGAAGAAGAACATCGCCAGCATGGACCACAGGAAGCCGGGGAACTGCGCCGGATCGGTCGGGTGGAGGTAGAAGGTGGTGACGGCGAGTGTGGCGCCCATTCCCACGATGGAGATGAAGGTCCAGATGGCCCCGCCGAAGCGGTCGCACAGGGGCCCCCACAGCATTCGGACCACCGACCCGATCAGCGGCCCGAGGAAGGCGTAGGTCGCACCCAGGGGCAGCAGGGACTTGTCGAAGTGATCGGCCAGGGGCGAGCCAGGCCCGTAGGTGTTCTTGATGAGGAGTCCGAACTGTGCGGCGAACCCGGAGAACAGCCCGAAGGTCGCCACGTACATGAGCGTCATGTACCAGGTGTCGGGGTTGGTGAAGATGTCGATCTGCTGGCGGATGTTGGCCTTGACCGGGACGTCCTTGAGCAGGGCGAAGGCGAGGACCGCGGCCACGATGGTCCACGGGATGAAGAAGACGGCCACGTTGTGGACCCACACTTGGCCGCTGCCGACGTGCTGGGGGGCGATCCAGGTGATGCCCAGCAGACCGAAACCCATGAGCCAGGGGCTCAGCAGCTGGATGATGCTCATTCCCATGTTCCCGACGCCCGCCTGGATCCCCAGGGCGGTACCGGTCAGCCGCTTGGGGAAGAAGTAGCCGGTCGAGGGCATGTAGCCGGAGAACGAGCCGCCCCCGATCCCGCAGGCGAAGGCCAGGGCGAGCAGTGTCCCGAAGCTCGTCTCGGTGCTCTGCACCGCGAAGAACCAGCCGAGCATCGGCAGAGCGTAGAGCAGGGACGACCATGCGACGAGCTTGCGGGTGCCGACGATCGGCGGCAGGAACATGTAGATGAGGCGGATCAGGCCGCAGGACAGGCCGGGCATGGCGGCGAGCCAGTACAGCTGGCTCTCGGTGAGATTGAAGCCGATCTCGGTGAGCTTGGGGGCGATCGCGCTGGGGAGGAGCCAGACGCAGAAGGCCAGGATCATCGAGTAGGTCGAGATGGTCAGAGTGGTCCAGGCGATCTTCGCGGACCAGTTCTCCGGCTCTTCAGGGTTCCACCCTGTGAGGACGCGACCGGAGGTGTCGAGCGTGGACATAGGGCTCCTGCTGTTGTGGGGCTCGGTCCGCTGGGCGACAGCGCCCTGGACCTGAGACTGTGTGGAGAGGGTCGGTGAAAGCCTGCGGACTCACACCGCGATCAATGATGCATTGAGTTGGTCAGATCTTCATGCAAGGGACGAATGTCTGAGCAATACGAGGCGAAACCGACGGCTCGGAGGTGACTAAGGGCGGTGAATTAGGTTCAACATTAGTTGCCTAATTGAGGTTGTCGGTTGGATCGGGACGTGTTGCCCTTGAAACTCCGGGTGGGAGACGGAGGAGCCGCGCGGGGTGTAGGCGGACTACGGTGGGTCCATGAGTGAGACCCCCATCGTCCAGAAGGGCCTGGCGGCCCTGCCCGAGCCCGTCAAAGGCGCCGTCATCACCGTCTCCGACCGCTGCGTCAGCGGTGAGAGAGAGGACCTCTCCGGCCCGCTGGCCCAGCGCCTCCTGGCTGAGCACGACGTCGTCGTCGAGAAGGTGGACCTCGTGCCCGACGGCATCGAGCCGGTGCGCAAGGCGATCAGGCGGGCGGTGGCCGACGGCGCCCGGGTGGTCCTGACCACCGGCGGTACCGGGGTGACCCCTCGGGACCTCACCCCGGAGGCGACGGCACCACTGCTGGAGACCCGCATCGAGGGCATCGAGGCGCAGATCCGCGCCCACGGGCTGACCAAGACACCGCTGGCGGGACTGTCCCGCGGGCTGGTAGGCGTGACCTCTCGCGGCGCCGAGGGCGCCCTGGTCGTCAACGCCCCCGGCTCGCGCGGTGGGGTCAAGGACACCGTTGCCGTCGTCGGCCCCCTGGTGCCCCATGTCCTGGAGCAGCTCGGCGGCGGCGACCACTGAGCACGCTCGAGCACTACTGAGCGATTCGGATTGAGCCGGGCTGCTACTCGGAGCGGCCCGAGTCCCAGGAATGGACCTCGGCCCAGGTGTCCAGATCCCGCACGACATCGCGAGCCGTGGGGATGGCCTTGACGCGGAGCGTCCCGAGTGCCCGGCGCACAGCCGTGTCCCGCAGAGGTGTGCCGCCCGGGGCGACGGCTGCGGCCAGTGCTCGGCGACGGTAGAGGCCCAGCAGGTACTGGGTGTGCTCGCTGTCGCGGGCGCAGACCCCGTCCAGCTTCGGCCCGGCCTGCGCCAGCGCCCGGTGCAGGGCCGGCAGCGCCCTCCAGGACAAGGGCGCGTCGCAGGTGAGGATCCCGGCCAGTCCCGCAACCGGGTCGCTCCGTCCTAGGACATCCAGCCCGGCCGCGATCCCGGCGACGGGTCCTCCCAGGGGCGGGTCCTCCAGCGCCCGCAGGACGCCGCACGGCAGTGCGACCTCCGGCGGTGCGACGACGCACACGCGCCCGAGCGGAAGGCCCTGTTCGCGAAGCTGCTCCAGGCCGGCCAGCACGTGGTCGAGCAGGCGCAGCCCCCGGGCGACGACGTCGGGCTTGGAGGCTCCGTCCAGCCGAGCCCCGGTCCCGCCGGCCAGCACAATGACATCGGCGGTCTCGGCACCATCGGGGGCCTCGGCGACTTCGACCGCATCCGCGGTGCTCACGATGGCGCGGGCCGTCTGCTCAGGCCACATCGCCGCGGTCACCGCGGTCACCGCGCACCCAGTCCCCTGAGCGTCCCCCGGACTTGGCGACCACCTTGGCCTCTCGCAGCTCGACGCCCCGGTCCACTCCCTTGACCATGTCGACGATCGCCAGTCCCGCCACGGTGGCGGCGGTGAGGGCCTCCATCTCCACGCCCGTGCGGTCGGCCGTGCGCACCGTGGTCTCGATGCGCACGCCGCCGTCGACGATCTCCAGGTCCACGCGCGCCCCGTGCACACCAATGACATGCGCCAGGGGGAGGAGCTCGGGGACCTTCTTCGTCGCCGCGATCCCGGCCACGCGGGCCACGGCGAGCACGTCGCCCTTGGGGACAGAGCCGCCGCGCAGGGCGTCGACGATCGCCTCCGAGCAGGCCACGAAGGCACTGGCGCGGGCCTCGCGCACGGTGGGGGTCTTGGCGGTGACGTCCACCATGTAGGCGGCGCCCGCCTCGTCCAGGTGGGTGAGGGTGATCTCGGGGCGGGTAGTCATGGGGGCTCCTTCACTGGAGGTGGGATCGTGCGTCGTGGACGTGTCTCGTGGCTCTCACTGGCGGCCTTCAGGGGCGGCCGGCGGGCGCTACAAGGCGGACAGCGGGATGAGGGGCAGCTCGTCGCCGACCTCGACCGCCTCGACCTCGGCGGCCACCACCGCCAGTGCCTGCGCGGCGGGCAGCGAGGCCACCAGGTGCGAGCCGGAGCCCAGCCGGTGGGTGGGCGTCACCCAGGGGAGGCCCGCACCGTTACCGAGGTCGGAACGGACGCCGGAGCCGGTGGGGGCCTCGGTGAAGCGCACCGGAACGTGCTGGCGCCGCCCCGGCGGGGTTCGCCAACCCACCGCCGCGCGCGCCGTCAGCGCAGGCCGGCCTGGAAGCGGCTCTGCGCCGCCTGCCGCATCCTGCCCGGCCAGACGGGCCAGCGCCGGCGCCACGATCGTGGTGAAGGAGACCAGGACACTCACCGGATTGCCCGGCAGACAGATGATCGGCACCCGCCGGCCGTCGTCGGCGAGCACCCAGCCGTGCCCCTGGGGCTTGCCCGGCTGCATGGCCACCTTGACGAAGTCCAGGTGCACTGGGGCCTCCTCGCCCCCCCCCCTCTGAGCCAGCATCGTTAGAGGATCGAAGGCTCCCGCGGACACGCCCCCGGAGGTGACGATGAGGTCGGCGCCGGCCGCGGCCTGCTGTAGGACCTCAGCCAGGGCCTCGGCCGTGTCGCCGCTGCGGGCCACGCTCGTGCACACGGCCCCGTGCTCGGTGACCAGCCCGGCGAGCAGCAGGGAGTTGGAGTCGGGAATCGTCCCGGGCTCCAGCGCCTGGCCGGCGTCACGCAGCTCGGCCCCGGTGGACACCACCGCCACGCGCACCTGCGGCCGCACCAGCACCGAGCCGAGCCCCACGGAGGCCAGGGCGGAGATGGCCGCCGCCGACAGCCTCGTCCCCGCCGCCATGACCGGATCACCCGCGGCCACGTCCTCCCCGGCGCGGCGCACGCTGAGGCCCGGGGTCGCTGCCGCGCGGATCTCGACGTGCTCGGGAATCGGGTGCGGGCCGGGAGCCTGGTCGGTGTCTTCCACCTTGACCACGGCGTCCGCGCCCTCAGGCAGCATCGCCCCAGTCATGATCCGCTGGGCGGTTCCCTCCGCGAGGGGCCGCGGTGCGGCGCCGGCCGGAACGTCCCCGCTCACCGGCAGAACCACGGGCGTGAGCGGGCAGGCGCCGGTCGTGTCCTTCGCGCGCACCGCGTAGCCGTCCATCGCCGAGTTCGTCCACGGCGGCACCGGGACGGCGGCGGTCACGTCCTTGGCCAGCACCCGGCCGTGCGTCCGCCCCAGCTCCAGGCGACCGTCCTCCAGGGGTGAGAGGGTCTCCAGCACCTGGGAGACGTAGTCCTCCAGCGGAATCATCTGCGCCATAGCGGTCCTTCCTTCGGCGGGTACCCTGCGGGCTGCGACCTCAGGGCGGGCGGTCGTGGGGCCGGTGCCCGAACGTCCGGGGCCTATCATGCCCGTTCAGCCGGTGAAGCCCACATGGGTATGCTCGCGGCCGACCATCCGATCACGCCCAGCCCGCCGCCCCGATCGAGGAGACCCCGTGACGCCCAGCCCCGACCAGCCCAGCCGGCCGCTCCCGGCTCCCACGGCCCGCGTGGTCCGTGCCGAGGTCACCGAGTCACCCATCAGCGTCACCGAACTCGCCGACGCCGTCCAGGACGCCGCCGCCGGCGCCGTCGTCACCTTCGAGGGCGTGGTCCGCAACCACGACGCCGAGCGCGCCGTCACCGGCATCGGCTACTCCTGCCACCCCACGGCCGGCCAGGTCGTCGAGCAGATCGCCCAGGACGTGGCTCAGCAGGGGCGGGTGCGGGCCCTGGGCGTCGTCCACCGCGTCGGCGACCTGAGCGTCGGGGAGGCAGCGCTCGCGGTCGCCGTCAGCTCCGACCACCGCGCCGAGGCCTTCGCCGTGTGCAGCCAGATCGTCGAGGAGGTCAAGGAGCGCCTGCCCGTGTGGAAGCGCCAGACCTTCACCGACGGCTCGAGCCAGTGGAGCAACATCGCCTGACGTCTTATCGCCGAGCCTGGAACGTCCCGGGCAGCCTGGTGGAAGAACGGTCGGGTTACGCGACAACCGTCCGGCTCGATGCGGTGGTCACCCGCCAGCGAAGGGCGGGAGCACGTCGACGGCGTCGCCGTCGGCCAGGGGCGTGAGCGAGTCCGCCGGGGTGGAGACCGAGTTGACGAGGAAGCTGCAGATCGGGATGACCCGCGCCATCTCCAGGCCTCGACCGGAGAGCTGCTCGCGCAGAGCCGCCAGTGTCGTGCCGGCGGGCAGGTCCAGGCGCTCCTCGGGGCGCCCGGCGGCCTCAGTGGCCGCGGCGAAGTAGCGCAGGGTCACAGAGATCTGCGCCTGACCGGCGTGCGCGTCCGCCTGGGGCGACAGCTCGGGGGAGGGGTTCGTCATGGGGGCTCCTGAGGAATCGGGTCAGCCACCGATGGCCGACATGGTGCGCTGCGGGCGAGCGAAGCCGTCGCTCTCGGTGTGGGGACTGTCCGAGCCGTGCGCGCGGGGCTTGCCCCAGGTTGCGCCGGCCCAGATGCGGATGAGCTCGTCGTCGTCGGCACCGGCGCGCATGGGGCCGCGCAGGTCGGTCTCGGTGCTGGAGAACAGGCAGGTCATGAGGCGCCCGTCGGCCGTGATCCGGGTGCGGTCGCAGTCCGAGCAGAAGGGGGCGGTGACCGAGGCGATGACGCCCACCGTCCCGGCCGGATGCTCCTGGCCCAACGCGCTTCCGGCGGCGACGCGCCACAGCGCCGCCGGACGACGGTCCGGGCGGCCCACCTCGGTGAGGGTGAATCCGGCCTCCCGCAGCACCCCCAGGATCTGATCGACGCCGACGACGTCCTGGCTGCTCCAGGTCTCGCGCGGTCCCAGCGGCATGTGCTCGATGAACCGCAGCTGCCAGCCACGGCGCAGGCACTCGGTTAGGAGACGTGGCGCGCGTTCCTCCACGGTGGCGGGCACGGCCACGGCATTGACCTTGATGGGGGCCAGGCCGGCCTCCTGGGCGCCGGCGATCCCGGTCAGGACATCGGCGAGCCGGTCGCGGCGAGTGATGGCGGCGTAGTCCTGCGGGTCCAGGGAGTCGATGGAGATGTTGACGCGGTCCAGGCCCGCCGCCCGCAGCCCGGCGGCCCGCTTCTCCAGGCCCAGGCCGTTGGTAGTCAGGGCGATGTCCGGTTTGGCCCCGGCCGAGGTCCGCAACGCGGACAGTGCTTCGACGATCTCCTCCAGGTCGCGCCGCATGAGCGGCTCGCCACCGGTCAGGCGGATGCGCTCAACTCCCAGGCGCTCGACGGCGATGCGCCCCAGGCGGGTGAGCTCGGCGGTGGTCAGCAGATCCGGGGTGGGCAACCACTGGAGACCCTGCGCGGGCATGCAGTAGGTGCAACGCAGGTTGCAGCGGTCCGTGATGGACAGGCGCAGGTCGCGCACGGTGCGCCCGTAGCGGTCGACCAGCTGCTGGGGGACGCCGTCGGCAGTCGGGGCCGACAGGCCGGGACGTTCGGGCAGCTCGGGTAGCACCGGCCGGGTCGTCGGCATGGGCAGGTCCGCGGAGGCTCCACGGCTCTTGCTCGGGCCGACGACCGCGGCATCGAGTGGTGCTGGCGTCATGCGTTGAGCATATCGGGAGCGCGCCGACGGTATGGAGCCAGGCCCGTTGAGGCCCCGAGCCCGTGGCCGAAGCCGAGTGCTAGGGACCGCGGGTGCCTTCCGCCGGCCGGTCGCGCTCAGGCGCGGATCAGGCGGTGCGCAGGATCTCGACGCGCGCGAAGCCCTCGGACTGCTCCAGCAGCGTGTGCTGGAAGGTGAAGGGCAGCTGGTCGATCTGGGCCAGCAGAGGGGTGGGCACGTGCGGGGCCACCAGGTCGAAGCCCTCACCGGGGTTGAGGGAGGAGGCGGCGCCAATGACCGCGGCGTGGCGCAGACGGTGCGGGATGGCGCGCGCGTCCAGGGTGAGGCGCTCGTCGCTGTGCTCGTGGCAGCCGCAGCTGGACTTCTTCTCAGTGACGGGCAGCAGCTCGGGGCTCTCGCTCATAGGGTTCTCCTTCGGAGTGTTTCGTACTGGTGTGCGCGACCTTACTACCACCGCAGGGCCGGCTGGAACGACTGTCCACCGCCAGTGGAACGGCTGTCCACTTCTGCTGGCGCGACTGGCCACCTCCGCTGGCGCTGCCAGCCCCATACAAACCTACCGAAACTTCATAAGTGACGCGGAGCCGTGTCGTCTATGAAGTTTTTGTCGATGTGAGTGCGTGGTGCGTGGGTTTGCGGCGCCGTTGGATACGGTTGGGCCGTGGAGATGGACCGACTCAGCCGGGCGCTGACCAGCCGCGTGGCGCCGCGCCTGGTGGCCCTGGCCCTGGGGGCCGCCTGCATCCTCATGGGACTCAACGCCGCCCTCCTGCGCCTCAGCCTGCCGGCCCTCGTCAACGGGGCCGAGCTGGCGGCGCTCCACGGCCCCCTCATGCTCGTCGGCTTCCTGGGGACCGTCATCGCCCTGGAACGGGCGGTCGCCGCCCGCACCCCCTGGGCCTTCCTCGCCCCCCTGGGAAGTGCCGCGGGCTGCCTGGCCCTCCTGGCCGGTGCCCCCGACGTTGTCGGCCGGGGACTCATGACCGGTGCCGCCGGCGTCCTGTGCGCCATCTACCTGCGGGTTCACCGCCGCGCCCCCAGCGCCGCCGTCGACGTCGAGGCCATGGGCGGGGCCGCCCTCCTGCTGGGGGACGTCCTGTGGCTGGGTGGGCGCGGCATGGAGGATGTCGTCCCGCTGTGGCTGCTCTTCCCCACGCTCACCATCATCGGCGAGCGCCTGGAGCTGGCCCGCATCGCCTTCCTCGACGAGATGGTGGAGACCGTCGTCGAGGCGCTCTCCGGCGCGGCGGTCCTGGGTGCCTGCCTGTTGCTCATCGCACCGGGCTTACACCTCGTGGTTGGCCCGGCCCTGCTGGGACTGGCCGTCGTCATGGCCTACTACGACGTCGCCCGACGCACGGTCCGTCTGCGCGGCGGGGTGCGCTTCATGGCGGCCTCCATGCTCGCCGGCTATGTGTGGCTCGCCGTCGCCGGGGCGGTCTGGTCGCTGTGGGGCCTGCAGGGCCTGAACGGGGCCGCCTACGAGATCGTCATCCACTGCATCACGGTGGGCTTCGCCTTCTCCATGATCCTGGCCCACGCCCCGGTCATCATCCCCGCGATCGTCCACCGGGCCCTGCCCTACCACCGACTCATGTGGCTGCCCTACGTTCTGCTGCACGCTGGCCTGGTGGTGCGCGTCGTCGGCCTGCTGGCGGAGGCCTCCGCGGTCTGGAAGGTCGGCGGTGCCGTGGGAGTGGCGGCGATCCTCGTCTTCATGGTCCTCACCTTGGGGCGCGTCCTGACCTCTGGCAGCATCCGCAAGTCGGTGAGGGCAGGACAGCCGGCTGCGGCCGCGGCATCCGGATCGACGACGTCGCAGGCGACAGGGGGCCGCGCATGAGCCTGTCCATCGGTTCTCCCGGTACCGGGTCCGCCCCCCGGCCCGGCTCGCTTCCCAGCCCCGGACGAGCAAGCGGCCCGGGCCGCCCCGCCAAGAAGCCCTCCCGGCGCACCACCCAGGTGCGTCGCAACGCCCTGGTCATGGCCTGGCTGCTCATTGCCGCGGTCCTGGCGGCCCTGACCATCGTGGGCCCGCTGGTCTCCTGGGGAACCTGGCTGCCCCTGCATGCCCTGCTCCTGGGTGGGATCGGCAGCGCCATCACCATCTGGTCCGCCCACTTCGCCGACACCCTCCTGCACCGCCCGGCCCTGGGCGGCGCCGCCCTCCTGGACGCGCGCCTCTACGCCCACAGCCTCGGCACCGCCGTCGTGCTCACCGGCATCACCATGGGCCAGCAGGCGGTGGCGCTCATCGGGGCGGGTATCGTCATGGCCCAGGCCATTGCGGGCGTCGTGGCCATCACCGTGCAGTACCGCAGGGCCATCGCCCCGCGCCTGGCCTCCCTGGCCCTCCACTACGCCGTCGCCCTGGTCCTGCTGGCCACCGGTGCGCTCCTGGGCTTCCTCATCGCCTGGTCCAACGCCCACGGGCGCTCCGCCCTGGCCGACGGCTTCTACCTGGCCCACACGACCACCATGCTGCTGGGCTTCGTGGGCACCACGGTCCTGGGCACGCTCACGGTCCTGTGGCCCACGATGCTGCGCACCCCCATGGAGCCGGTCGCGCCGCGCTGGACCACTCGCGGCCTGCCCTACCTCGTGGGCGGCACCGCGCTGGTGGCCGCCTGCGGGCTGTGGCCGCCCCTGGCGGGTCTGGGCACCCTGGTCTACCTCGGCGGCGCCTGCGCAGTCCTCGTGCCCGCCTACCGCACCGCCCGCCGGGTCCCGCCAACCTCCTTCGCCACGGCCTCCGCCACGGCCTCGGTGGCCTGGTTCGTCGGCTGCGTCGCCGTCCTGGGGGCCCGCATGTCGCTGGCCGACGACGCCGCCGCTGCCCGTGAGGTCATCCACTCCCTGCGCCTGCCCCTGGCGGCGGGTTTCGCTCTGCAGATCCTCGTGGCGGCTCTGAGCTACCTCACCCCGGTGATGCTCGGAGGCGGCCCCGCGGCCACCCGGGCCACCAACGCGATCATGGACCGCTTCGCCGCCTACCGGGTCACCGCCGCCAACGCCTGCCTCCTGCTGGCGCTCTACCCGGGGGCGCCCTGGCAGGTGCGCGTCGTTGCCGGCGCCCTGGCCGCGCTGGTGACCTCCTACCTGCTGGCGGGCATGATGCTCAGCCTGCGCGAGGTCTCCCAGCGCAAGCGCCCGCCGCGTACCCGACGCACCCCGGCCGACGCCGACCCCACCTCCGACCCCGCGGGCCACCGGTCCGCCCAGCCCCGAAGGGGAACCCGATGACGAAGACGCCCGACGCACAGGCACCATCCCCTGATGAGGCCGCCGCTCCTGAGACTGCTGGCTCCGAGAACGCCCCTTCTCAGGACGCTGCCTCCCAGGAGACCGAGCGCAGCGGCGCCGACAGTGCGGCTCAGGCCCCCGGCGACACTGCTGGGCGCGCGGCGACGGGCGCCGGTAAGCCCGAGGGCGCCCACCGCCGAGCGGTGACGGCCGGTACCGCCCCCGCCATCGACCGCAACCGCCGCCCCCTGACCGGCGGGGCCGGCCCGACGGCGGGAGACGGGACCGCCGCCTCGTCCTCGGGCGGCCTGCTCCAGTCCGCCGACCGCCGCGGTGTCCTCATGGGGCTGCTCACCGCCGGAGCGGCCGTCGTCGTCGGCAGCGTCATCGGCAACCGGGGTCAGGGCGGAACCACCCAGGACGTCACGCCCACCGGCAACACCGTCAACGCCACCATCACGGTGGAGGGCCTGCGGTTCGTACCGGACACGGTCGATGTCACCCCCGGCGACCGGCTCGTCATCACCCTGGACAACACCGCCGACCAGGTCCACGACCTCGTCCTGGCCACCGGCCAGACCACCGGGCGCATCGCCGCCAGAGCCAAGGGCACCCTCGACGCCGGCATCGTCGCGGGTCCGATCGAGGGCTGGTGCTCCATCGCCGGCCACCGCGCCCAGGGCATGGTCTTTCACGTCACCGCGGGCGGGGCGGCCGCCGGCGCCCACCAGCATGGCGGTGGCCAGAGCAAGCCGGCCGGCTCCGGCAAGGACGCGGTTCCCGACTACTCGGCCCAGCTGCCCGCAGGCTTCAAGGCCTTCGACGCCGCCCTGCCGCCGGCCCCCACCAGTCCCGACGGCGGCCCCATGACCCACCGGCACACCTTCACCGTCAAGGAGCAGGTCATGCCGGTCGGCGCCGGCGTCACCCAGCGGCGCCTGACCTTCAACGGGCAGGTCCCCGGCCCCGTCCTACGCGGCAAGGTGGGGGACACCTTCGAGATCACCCTGGTCAACGACGGCACGATGAGCCACTCCCTGGACTTCCACGCGGGGATCACCCCGCCCGATCAGGCGATGCGCTCGATCAACCCTGGGGAGTCCCTCGTCTACACCTTCAAGGCCCAGCACTCGGGGATCTGGCTCTACCACTGCTCCACCTCGCCGATGAGCCTGCACCTGGCCGCCGGCATGCACGGGGCCGTCATCATCGACCCACCGGGGCTGACGGCCGTGGACCGCGAGTATGTCATCGTCGCCTCCGAGGTCTACCTCGGCCCCGAGGGCGGCGAGCCCAACACGGAGAAGATCGCCGCCAAGACCCCCGACCTCATGACCTTCAACGGGGTGGCCTTCCAGTACCACCAGCAGCCGCTTAAGGCCAAGGTCGGGGAGCGCGTGCGCTTCTGGGTCATGGCCGCCGGCCCCTCTCTTCCGACGTCGTTCCACGCCGTCGGCCTGCAGTTCGATCAGGTCTTCTTCGAGGGGGCCTGGACCCTGGGCGGCCCGAACCGGATCGGGGCCGCCTGGTCCGGCGGCTCCCAGGCCCTCGGTCTGCAGCCGGCCCAGGGCGGATTCGTCGAGTGCGTCGCCTCCGAGCCGGGACACTACGTGTTCGTGACGCACTCCTTCGCCGACATGGAGAAGGGCGCTCACGGCGTCCTGGAGGTCACGGCCTGAACCGCGGGCACCTCAGACCAGGGCTCGTAGCACCACCGAATGCCGCTTCGGCCCCGGGCGACTGTGCCCGGGGCCGAAGCCTTGCGATCTAGAAGTGGTGGACGTGTGATGCTGTTGGAGCCGCGTGCTCAGGCGACGTCGGCGTGGACGATCTTGAGATCCGGCTCCGTGTCGACGGGCTGAGCCGAGCTGATCTGGCAGCCGTCAGGACCGTTGGGCAGGAACTTGAGACGCTCGTAGGCGGCCGGGTCGGGGCCGACGACGGCCCGGAGGAAACCCTCGTGCATGGTGCACACCAGGTCGCGCGGCTGGTGATTGCGGGTGATGAGCGGGCAGGAGCGCAGGACGACGCTGTCTCCGGAAACCTCCGGGGCGAAGCCCATGACCGCCAGGTAGGGGATGAGGGCGGTAACCCGGTCCACCTGCTCGCCGTCGACCGTGGGCTCAGCAATGGTGCCGGGGGTCAGCTCGGCCCAGCGGCGACCGATCTCCAGGGCCGTGGCGCGGGCGTCCTCGCCCTCGCCCAGGGTGTCGGCGATCGCGTCGAGCAGCAGCAGGTAGGCGTCGACCATCTGCTGAGGGTCGGGGGCCGTTGAGGCGTAGCGCAGGGCCGGGCGGCCCCGCTTGCCCGTCGGCTTGGTGGACACCGTGACGAACCCGGCGTCAACCAGGGCGTCGAGGTGCTCACGGACGGTGTTGTGGTGCAGGTTGAGTGCGCTGGCGACCTGAACGGCCGTCATCGCGTCGTTAGAAGCCTCCACGACCTCCAGGACGCGCCGGCGCGCCGCAGAGAGGTTGGCGCGTGCGGACAGGTCGCCCAGGGCGGGACGTGGGAGCGAAGGGGTCGGACGGTTGTGCATGTCCTGAGACTAACGCGCTTTCGCTTGTGGGAACCGTCAAAATCGGTGTGTAGTTGAATCCTGCAACGGCTGTGTGATGTGAGTTCTAGCACATGACGTCCAATAGGGGCTCTGACGAAACGTGAAAAAACTCAGTATTGACGCCGTTTCTAGCGGGTCGACGCCCTGTACCAGGGCAAACGGCCCTCGAGGTTGAGGATCGCGCTGTCAACGAAACTGTGACGTGCCCTGAGGGGCTCGCGCGGCGCCGCCGGGAGCGTTTCAGGGCCGGGTGGGGTCCTCGGCCTCCAGTGAGGGGGCCAGCAGCCGGCGGAAGGACTCCACCCTCGCGCGCCGCTCCTCGCGGGCAGCCGAGGCTCCCGAGGCGTCCGGCCCGTCCGCCGTGCTCGCCCACTCATCCAGGGCGCAGTCGACGACGCCCTCCTCATGGGTGCAGCCCCGCGGACAGTCCTCGGCCACGCGGGCCAGGTCCGGGAAGCCCCGCAGGATGTCGGCGCTGCCGACGTGGGAAACCCCGAAAGAACGCACGCCGGGGGTGTCGATGACCCAGCCGCCCCCGGGCAGCTCGAGGGCCTGAAGACTGGTGGAGGTGTGGCGGCCCCGGCCGGTGACCTCGTTGACGTGCCCGGTGGCGCGGTCGGCCCCGGGCACGAGCGCGTTGATGAGCGTGGACTTGCCGACCCCGGAGTGGCCCACGAGGACCGAGACGGCACCGTCAAGCGCTTGGCGGACCGCTTCGACACCGTCGTCGGGCCGCTCGCCGCAGGCCTGGGAGGGGCCGGTCTCGGGGGCTTGGGGGTGCAGCTGCGTAGCCAGACAGCGCACGCCCAGGGGGCTGTAGAGGTCCGTCAGCGGAGCGGCGTCGGCCAGGTCGGTCTTGGTGAGCACGATGAGCGGCTCCATGCCGGCGTCGTAGGCGGCCACGAGGTATCGGTCGATCATGCGTGGGCGCGGCTCGGGGTCGGCCACGGCGGTGACGATGACGAGCTTGGAGGCGTTGGCGACGATCGCCCTCTCGGTGCCGGCTCCGTCCCCGTCCTCGGCGCTGCGGCGCAGCAGGGTGGTGCGCTCCTCGATGCGGACCATGCGCGCCAGGGTGCCCTTGCGGCCGCTGGTGTCCCCGACGACGGCGACCCGGTCCCCGACGACGACCTTGCCCCGCCCCAGCTCGCGGGCCTTCATGGCGGTGATGTTGCCGCTGGAGTCCTCAGTGAGGCTGGGGTCGTCCAGGCGGATCCGGTAGTGGCCGCGGTCGATGCGGGTGACCATGCCCAGGGCTGCGTCGGCGTGACTGGGGCGCTGCTTGGTGCGCGGGCGCGAGCCCCGGCCGGGGCGGACCCTCACGCGCGGGTCGTCGGTGCCGATGTCGCGGCGGGCCATCAGACACCGTCTCCGGGGGTCTCCGGCTCGCGATGCGAGGCGGTGGCGGGCCCGGTACCGCCCCCACCGGAGGTGGCCAGCATGGCGGCCCACAGGTCCGTGAAGCCGGGCAGCGTCTTGGAGGTGCACTCGACGTCGTCCAGGCTCACCCCCTCCACGCTCAGGCCGATGACGGCGGCGAAGGTCGCCATCCGGTGGTCGGCGTAGGATCGCAGGGCGGCGCCGTGCAGCGGGGCGGGGCGAATGATGAGCCCGTCGTCGCTCTCCTCGGCGTCCCCGCCCAGGAGGCGGATCTGGGTGGCCAGGGCCGCCAGGCGGTCGGTCTCGTGCCCGCGCAGGTGCGCGATGCCGGTGAGGACGCTGGTGTGGCCCTGGGCTCCGGCGAGAGTGGCCAGGGCCGCCACCGTGGGGGCCAGCTCGCCGACGTCGGACAGGTCCGCGTGGATCCCGGTCAGCCTCCCGGAGCCGTGGGCCGTGAGCAGCCCGTCGGTGAGCCTCGCCTCCCCGCCCAGGCGGGGGAGGAGCTCTCGCCAGGCGTCGCCGGCCTGGGTCGTGGCCGCCGGCCAGTGGGGGACACTGACTCGGCCCCCGGCCACGAGGGCGGCCGCCAGGAAGGGGCCGGCGTTGGACAGGTCCGGTTCGATCACGACCTGCCCGCCGCGGGGGCGACCGGGGTGGACCCGCCAGGTGCGCTCGCCGTCACCGGCCCCGGGGGCGGGCTCGTCCACGGCGATGCCCCGCTCGCGCAGCGTCGCCACCGTCATGGCCACATGCGTCAGTGAGGGGACCGGCCCGGTGGGGGTGAGTTCCAGGCCGCCGGGCAGGATGGCGCCCAGGAGCAGGAGGGCGGAGACGAACTGGGAGGAGGCCGAGCCGTCGACCGCCACGCGGGTGCCCTCGGTTCGCAGGAGGGCGCCGTCGCCGGGGCCGACTCGGAAGGGCAGGAAGCCGGGCTCACCGAGGTGGGTGACGTCCGCGCCCAGGGCGGCCAGCGCGTCGAGCAGAGGCGCCATGGGGCGGCGCCGGGCGGCCTCGTCCCCGTCGAAGACGACCGGGGTGTCGGCCAGGGCGGCCAGGGCGGGAACGAAGCGCATGACGGTCCCGGCCAGGCCGACGTCGATGCGTCCGAGACCGTCGGGTCCGGCCTGCACGTGCAGCGGCAGGGGAGCCGGCGTGACGCGCAGGTGCTTGCCGGTCTCGTCGAGGTTCTCGAAGCGGGCGCCGAGCACGCTCAGGGCGGCGAGCATGAGCTCGGTGTCGCGCGAGCGCAGGAGCCCGGTGAGTGTCGTCGGCGCGTCGGCGAGCGCGGCCAGCAGCAGGGCCCGCGCGCTCAGCGACTTCGACCCCGGTAGCTCCACGACGGTCTCGAGCGCCCCCGCCGCCACCGGCGCCCGCCACGGCTCGGCCGATCCTGCCGAGGCAGCCGAAAGGGCCGCAGGGACGCCAGGGCCGGCGGCGCCGGGGGCGTTGGTCATGCCAGGGCCTCGATGACCGCGTTGAGGGTGGTCGAGGGTCGCATGGCGGCGTCGGTCAGGGCCGCATCGGGGCGGTAGTAGCCGCCGATGTCCACCGGGGAGCCCTGGACGGCCAAGAGCTCGGCCTGGATCGTGTCATTGAAGGCCTCGAGCTGCTGGGCGATTGGGGAGAAGACGGCGGCGAGCTCGGGGCTGGTCTCCTGCGCGGCCAGCTCGCGGGCCCAGTACAGGGCCAGCCAGGCGTGCGAGCCGCGGTTGTCGATCTGCCCCAGGCGGCGTGCCGGGGAGCGGTTCTCCTCCAGCAGCCGGGCCGTGGCGGCCTCCAGGGCGTCGGCCAGGATCTCGGCGCGCTCGTTGCCGCTGACCTGGGCCATGTGGTGGAAGGCCTCCGCCAGGGCCAGGAACTCACCCAGGGAGTCCCAGCGAAGGTAGTCCTCCTCAAGCAGCTGGCGCACGTGCTTGGGGGCCGAGCCCCCGGCGCCGGTCTCATAGAGGCCGCCGCCATTCATCAGCGGCACCACCGAGAGCATCTTGGCGCTCGTGCCCAGCTCGAGGATGGGGAAGAGGTCCGTGTTGTAGTCGCGCAGCACGTTGCCGGTCACCGAGATCGTGTCCTCGCCGCGGCGGGCGCGCTCCAGGGACAGGCGCGTGGCCGCCACCGGGTCCAGGACGCGGATGTCCAGGCCCTCGGTGTCCTCATCGGCCAGGTAACGGTTCACCAGGTCGATGAGGACGGCGTCGTGCCCGCGCTCGGGGTCCAGCCAGAAGACGGCCGGGGCGCCGGTGGCTCGGGCCCGCGTGACCGCCAGGTGCACCCAGTCGCGGATGGGGGCGTCCTGGGTGGTGCAGGCCCGCCAGATGTCGCCGGCGGCCACCTCGTGGGCCAGCAGCACCGCACCGGGCTCGGCGCCCGCGCCCTCGACCACGACGACCTCCACGGTGCCGTCGGCCGGGATGAGGAAGGTCTTGTCATGGCTGCCGTACTCCTCGGCCTTGCGGGCCATGAGGCCCACATTGGGCACCGAGCCCATGGTGGCCGGGTCCAGGGCGCCGTGGGTGCGGCAGTCATCGATGACGGCCTGGTAGACGCCGGCGTAGGAGGAGTCCGGGATGACGGCGAGGGTGTCCGCGGTCTGGCCGTCCGGCCCCCACAGGTGCCCGCCGGCCCGGATCATGGCGGGCATGGAGGCGTCGATGATGACGTCACTGGGCACGTGCAGGTTCGTGACGCCGCGCTCGGAGTCCACCATGGACAGGCGCGGCCCGGCGGCCAGCTCGGCCTCGATGGCGGCGCGGATCTCCTCGCCCTGGGGCAGCGAGTCCAGGCCCGCCAGGATCGAGGCCAGCCCGTCCTCGGCGCGCAGGCCCGCCTCGGCCAGGACCCGCCCATAGGTGGAGAAGACGCCCGGCAGGGCGGCGCGCACCGCGTGACCGAAGATGATCGGGTCGGAGACCTTCATCATCGTGGCCTTCAGGTGCACCGACAGCAGCAGGTCCTCATCCTTGGCGGCGGCCACCTGCCCGGCGAGGAACTCATCCAGGGCGGCGGCGCTCATGAAGGTGGCGTCCACGACCTCCCCGGCGCTCACCGGCAGCGACTCCCGCAGGACGATCGGCTCGCCGCCGTCGGCCGGGCGCAACTGGATCTGCAGGGTGCCGGCCTCGGGCACGACGACGCTGCGCTCATTGCGCCGGAAGTCGCCCGATCCCATCGTGGCCACGCGGGTGCGCGACTGGGGCGACCAGGCCCCCATCGAGTGCGGGTGGGAGCGGGCGTAGGCCTTGACGGCCGTCGGGGCGCGCCGGTCCGAGTTGCCCTCACGCAGGACGGGGTTGACGGCGCTGCCCTTGACGGCGTCGTAGGCGGCGCGCGCCTCGTGTTCGGCGGGCGTGGCGGGGGAGTCGGGGTAGTCGGGGATCTCGTGGCCCAGGGCCTGGAGCTCGGCGATGGCGGCCTTGAGCTGGGGCAGGGAGGCCGAGATGTTGGGCAGCTTGATGATCGTGGCCGCCGGGGACTGGGTGAGCTCACCCAGGCGGGCCAGGTCGTCGTCGGCCAGGGAGAAGGCCGCCAGGACGCGTCCCGCCAACGAGATGTCCGCCGTGCCCACGCTCACGCCCGCCCGCTGGGCGAAGCCGCGCACGATCGGCAGGAAGGAGTGGGTCGCCAGCATCGGGGCCTCATCGGTCCAGGTGTAGACGATGTCGGGCTGTGCAGCCTGCTCCGACTGGGGCGACTGGCTTGCCTGAGCCGGCTGGGCGGACTGGACGGTCATGAGTGCTCCCTAGCGTGTCGATGACGTGTCTGCGCGTGGTGGTCGGTGGTGCGGGCGCCTCAGGGCGCCGCGACCGGTCGGCAGTGGACGGGGCGAGAGTAGCCGCCGCCTGTGTCGCCCAGGTGACAGGTGCCGGGGCGCTCCGGGAGGTGACGGCGATGGGCCGACGTCGGATCCGGGCCTGGAACCAACGGGGTCCGGGGCCGGCGAGGGTGACTCAGGCGGTCACGTAGCGCCGCTGGGCGGCCTGCTGGGCGGCCTGCATCGCCTCGCGCTGCTGGCGGGCGTTGCGCACCTGCCAGGCCAGGGACGGCCTGCCCTGACGGTCGACGGCGGCCAGCGCGAGCCCTGCCCCCAGAGCGGCCCCGCGCAGCAGCCCGGAGAGGGCCTCCTTGCGGGCCTGCGTCCCCTTGACCGCCCAGACGGGGTTGTTGACCACGGTGAGAGGCACGTTGAGGGCAGCCAGGATGGTGGCGTTCGTGCGGGGCGCCCGGCCGGCGGCCAGCCCCAGCCCGGCCACGAGGTTCACGGCGCCCGAGGCACGGGTGAGCAGCCGGGCGTCGGAGGTCAGCACCGGCGGCAGGCCGGCCCGCTCCAGCGTGGGGGCGACCTTCTCGAACTTCTCCACGTGGCGCGACGGGCGCACCATGGCGTCGAGTCCATCGACGATGAAGGGCGCAGCGAGCATGGGGCGGACGAAGGAGCGCAGAATGTTCATGCCCCCATCCTGACTTACACGGGCGGCTCGGGCCAGCGATATCGCCGCTCGAACGTGGCGCGTGCCTCGCTGGGCGCGGACGGGGAATGAATCCTGGCCGCTATCGCGTTGGTCAGGACATGAGTACTCAGCAGCCGACCGCGCCGCCATCGAGACGGACCGCCCGCTGGCGGGGCGCACCACCGAGCGGGCCACGAGGCCGCCGTGAGCGGACCGGCCGGCAGGACCGGCGCCGTCGGCACTGTGTCGCGTCGGGACGGCCGGCCAGGATGACCGAGATGATGACCGAGACAATGGCCGAGGCTCGTGGCGTCGGTGAGACCGAAGACTCCCGGAGCACGTTAGGCTCGTGGCTGATGACGGACATCGACGACCACACAGATGAGCTCGCCCTGGATGAGGCGATCGATCCGGGCGATGACGTACGCGATCTGGACCGGGCGCCGGCTGGTGAGGACGAGGCCGCCCGGGCCGCCCGCTTCGAGGCAGAGGCCCTGCCCTACCTGGACCAGCTCTACGGCGCCGCCCTGCGCATGACCCGTAACCGGGCTGACGCCGAGGACCTCGTGCAGGACGCATACGCCAAGGCCTTCGGCTCCTTCCACCAGTACCGGCCCGGCACCAACCTCAAGGCCTGGCTCTACCGGATCCTGACCAACACCTTCATCAACTCCTACCGCAAGAAGCAGCGCGAGCCGCTCCAGTCCGACGCGGAGGCGGTCGAGGACTGGCAGCTGCACCGGGCCGCCTCCCACGACTCGGTGGGGCTGCCCAGCGCGGAGAACCTCGCCCTGGACGCCCTGCCGGACTCCGACATCAAGGACGCCCTGGGACAGCTCACCGAGGACCGGCGCCTGGCCGTCTACCTGGCGGACGTGGAGGGCTTCTCCTACAAGGAGATCGCCGAGATCATGGACACGCCCATCGGGACCGTCATGTCCCGGCTGCACCGAGGGCGCCGCCAGCTGCGCGAGCTGCTGGCCGACTACGCCCGAGAGTACGGATACGGGGAGGAGGAGAAATGACAGACCGCATGGAACCGGGAACCCCCGGCGACAACAGCGCCGAGCCCACCAAGGACCCCAAGAGCGCGGACGGCTCCCAGGACTGCTCCTGTGCCGAGGCCCGCGCCCACCTGGAGGCCTTCCTCGATCGCGAGTGCACCGCCGACCTGGCCGAGCGCCTCGCCCAGCACGTGGCCACCTGCTCGCACTGCTCCCGCCTCGCCGACGCCGAGACCCACCTGCGGGAGATCCTGCGCTCGCGGTGCGCCGAGCAGGCCCCTGCCGAGCTGCGCGCCCGCGTCCTGGGGCGCCTGTCGGCCCTGCGCGCCACCGCGGTGAGCGTGACGACGACGTCGACCACGACCCGGACCCAGTCCTCCGCCTCCGGGCGGGTCGTGCGCGTCGTGGAGTCCCGGGTCGAGTCCTCCCGGACCGTCCGCTTCGAACGCGACTGAGGACGCGGCCGGGTCCCGCCGGCAGTGACGTGCGCTGACGTGTGGTCGCCTTCACCGGCTGGTCGGCGCTGCGAGACTGGCCCAGGCGCGCCGCCTTGTGCGAGAATCAGCGGCGTTCCGTGCCCCCTCGTGGGGCGAGTCAAGACACGAGGAGGCAGTGATGAGCAAGCGCGGTCGTAAGCGTCGTGCACGCGCCAAGTCCAGCGCCAACCACGGCAAGCGTCCCAACGCCTGAGCCGGGTGGCGCGCTGAGCGCAACGCCCTGAGACATAGCAGACGTCGGCCGGTCACCACTCGCGGTGACCGGCCGACGTGACGTTGTCGGGGCGCTCGGGCCTCAGGACTCGGGGCGCTCGACGCCGAGCCACTCGTACCAGCCGCGGTGCAGCACCAGCCAGGCCAACAGACCGTATCCGGCCTGGCCCGGGTGCGTGCCGCCGGCGGCGGCGACGTCGGCCGTCCACTGCTCGTGGTTGCGCAGCGGCTCGAAGGCGTCCACGTAGGGCACGTTGCGCCTCAGGCACACCTCCTCGGCGGCCTGGGACAGCTGGGCGGTGGCATCGGGGTCGGCCTCGGGCAGGGGAGGGGGACCGACCACGAAGCACTCGCGGTGGTCGGAGGCGGCCGTGTCGAGGATGTTGGCCAGGGCCAGGCGTGAGCGGGCGTAGGAGATGCCGGCGAGCACGTCGGCCACGCCCAGCCCCACGACGAGCCGGTTGATGCCGGTGTGCGTGGAACGCCGGGCCACCTCGGGGCCCCAGCGGTCGGACATCTGCGCCGTCGTCTCACCGGGAACCGCCAGCGAGGTCCACAGGATGTCGGCGTCCCGGGGCGTGCGGGCCATGACCCGGCCCGTCCATCCCAAGGCGCGTCCGTCACCATGACCGGCCACCAGCTCGTCGCCAATGAAGCTCAGCCTCGTCTCACGCATGGCAGCGCCTCCTCATGCCTCATGATCCCTCATGCTGTCTTGACATTATCGTGACCTTGGGTTGTAACGGTGGAGGCTGACGGCATTTCGGAGGCTTTGGCCTGCAATGAGTCGGAAACGATCAGCCCGTTCTCAGTGGCGGGCGAAGGCCTGACGGAGGATCTCCTCCTGCTGGGCGCGGTGGACGCCGGCGGTGCCCACCGCCGGGGCGGCGGCCTCGGGCCGGGAGACCAGCGTCGGTAGGACACCACCGGTCAGGTCGGTCGGCAGGTGGAGCGCCAGGTAGGGCCACATGCCCTGGTTGGCGGGCTCGTCCTGCACCCACACGAGCTCGGCCCCACTGAAGGGGGCCAGCGCCTCGGCGATGTCCGAGCTCTCCAGCGGGTAGAGCTGCTCGAGGCGGACGATGGCCGTGCTCGTGTCCCCGGTCTTGGTCCGGTGGGCCAGCAGGTCGTAGTAGACGCGCCCCGAGCACAGCAGCACCCGGTCCACGCCCTGCTTGCGCGCTGCGGCCAGGACGGCGTCGTCGGTCTCCCCGATGACCGGCTGGAAGGTGCCGGAGGTGAAGTCCTCCACCGGCGAGCAGGCGGCCTTCAGACGCAGCAGCTGCTTGGGGGTGAAGACGATGAGTGGGCGGCGCGGGCGGGTGTAGGTGTGTTCGCGCAGCAGGTGGAAGTAGCTGGCGGGCGTGGAGGGCTGGGCCACCAGCATGTTGTCCTGGGCGCACATCTGCAGGTAGCGCTCGATGCGGGCCGAGGAATGGTCGGGTCCCTGCCCCTCCTGGCCGTGGGGGAGCAGCATGACCAGGCCGGAGCGCTGCCCCCACTTCTGGGCGGCGGAGGTGACGTACTCGTCGATGACGGACTGGGCGCCGTTGGCGAAGTCGCCGAACTGGGCCTCCCACATGGTCAGTCCTTCGGGGCGCTCCACGGAGTAGCCGTACTCGAAGGCCAGGGCGGCGTACTCGCTGAGTAGGGAGTCGTAGATCTCCAGGGGCGTCTGGTCCGGGGTCAGGAAGCTCAGGGGCGTCCACTCCTGCCCGGAGGCGTGGTCGTGCAGGACGGCGTGGCGCTGGGCGAAGGTGGCGCGGCGGGCGTCCTCGCCGGCCAGGCGGATCGGCACGCCCTCCATGAGCAGGCTCCCCAGGGCGATGAGCTCTCCGAGCCCCCAGTCGATGCCGCCCTCGCGCGTGGCCTCGCGGCGCTTGGAGAGCATGGCCTGGAGCTTGGGGTGGACGGTGAAGGACTCGGGCCAGGCGACCTGGGCGTCGCCGATGCGCTCGACGACGTCGCGCGGCACGGCCGAGGTCCAGCCCAGCATCATGCCGGTGCCCGCCCGCTGGGAGTAGGGGATCTCCAAGGAAGACAGGGGCACACCCACCTTCGTGGGGTCCGACAGGTCCTGCGTGGAGGTGTCGGCGGCCTCCCCGGCGCCGTCGGAGCCCGTGCCCCCGGTGACCTGGACGCGGGCCTCGGCGAAGACCCGCTCCAGCTCGTCCTGGTAGCTCTTGGCGATCTCGCCGGCCTCCTGCGGGGTGATGTCGCCGCGTCCCACGAGGGCGGCGGTGTAGACCCCGCGAGTGGAGTCCAGTGAGTCGATGAGCCGGTACATGAGCGGCTGGGTCATCGAGGGGTCGTCTCCCTCGTTGTGCCCGCGGCGCCGGTAGCAGATGAGGTCGATGATGACGTCCTTGTGGAAGGTGCGTCGGTACTCGTAGGCGTGGCGGGCGGTACGGGCCACGGTCTCGGGGTCGTCGGCGTTGACGTGGAAGATCGGCACCTGCAGGCCCTTGGCCAGGTCGGTGGCGTAGATGGTGGAGCGGGCCGAGGCCGAGCCGGTGGTGAAGCCGATCTGGTTGTTGACGACGATGTGGACGGTGCCGCCGGTGCGGTAGGCGGGCAGCTGGCTCATGTTGAGGGTCTCGTAGACCACGCCCTGGCCGGCGAAGGCGGCGTCGCCGTGGACGAGGACCGGCATGACCGTGTAGCCCTTCTCGCCCAGGCCGATGCGGTCCTGCTTGGCGCGCACGATGCCCTCGACGACGCCGTCGACTGTCTCCAGGTGGGAGGGGTTGGCGGCCAGGGAGACGCGGGTGGACACGCCGTCGGTCCCGGAGAAGACGCCCACGGTGCCCAGGTGGTACTTGACGTCCCCGGTGCCGGCGCCCTCGATGACGCCGTTGCCCTCAAACTCGTCGAAGACCTGGCCGTAGGACTTGCCGGCGATGTTGGTGAGCACGTTGAGGCGGCCGCGGTGGGCCATGCCGATGACGACCTCGTCGAGGCCGTCGTGGGCGGCGGCGTCGAGCAGGCGGTCCAGGGCCACGATGAGGGACTCCCCGCCCTCGAGGCTGAAGCGCTTCTGGCCCACGTACTTGGTCTGCAGGAAGGTCTCGAAGGCCTCGGCCTGCTCCAGCTTGGTGAGGATCCGACGGCGCTCCTCGTCACCGATGTCCTCCCAGTCGCGCTCGAGGCGCTCCTGCCACCAGGCGCGCTGGGCCGGGTCCTGGATGTGCATGTACTCCACGCCCACGGTGCGGCAGTAGGCGTCGCGCAGCATCTTGAGGATCTCGCGCAGAGTGGCCCGATCGCGCCCGCCCAGCCCCCGGGTGGGGAAGGAGCGGTCCAGGTCCCACAGGCTCAGCCCGTAGGAGGTGATGTCCAGGTCGGGGTGGCGGCGCAGGCGGTAGGTGAGCGGGTCGTTGTCGGCGGCCAGGTGGCCGCGCTGACGGTAGGCGTGGATGAGCTCGGCCACGCGCGCCGGCTTGCCGGTCTCCAGCTCGGGGTCGTAGGTGGTGTCACGCATCCACGCGACCGGCTCGAGGGGGATGCGCAGGGACTCGAAGGCCCGGTTCCAGAAGCCGTCCAGTCCCAGGAGCTTGCGCTCCACCAGGCGCAGGAACTCGCCGGAGGCGGCGCCCTGGATGACGCGGTGGTCGTAGGTGGAGGTCAGGGTGACGACCTTGCCGATGCCGTGGCGGGCCAGGGTGTCGGGGCTGGCGCCGGCGAAGGCGGCCGGGTAGTCCATGGCGCCGACCCCCACGATGAGCCCCTGGCCGGGCATGAGGCGCGGCACCGAGTGCAGGGTGCCGATCATGCCGGGGTTGGTCAGGGTCACGGTGGTGCCGCGGAAGTCGTCAAGGTCCAGCTTGTTCTCGCGGGCCTTGGCCACGAGGGCCTCGTAGGCCTCCACGAACTGGGACAGGTTCATAAGGTCGGCCTGCTTGATGGAGGGCACCAGCAGGCGGCGCTGCCCGTCGGAGCCGGGCACGTCGATGGCCAGGCCGAAGGCCACGTGGGCGGGCTCGTGCAGGACCGGCTTGCCGGCCTCGTCAACCCCGTAGGAGACGTTCATCGAGGGCATCTCGGAAAGGGCCTCGACCACCGCCCAGCCGATGAGGTGGGTGAAGGAGACCTTGCCGCCGCGGGTGCGGGCCAAGTGGGTGTTGATGACGGCCCGGTTCTCGATGAGGACCTTGGCGGGCACGGCCCGGGCGGAGGTGGCCGTGGGCATGGACAGGGAGTCGTCCATGTTCTTGGCGGTGCGGGCCGCCGCACCCTTGAGCCTGGTGGCGCGGTCCTCACAGGCGTCACCGTCCTGGTCGTGAGCGGGGTGGGCGGCCTGGCGCTGGGCGTAGGGGGAGGTCGGGGGCTCAGTGTCCGACGGCGGGGCCGGCGGCAGGTCGGAGCGGGTGACGTCCTGGACGGCGGAGGAACGGCGCAGAGTGGAGGCCGCCCGGGGTGTGATGGTGGCCCGGCGCGGCCCACCCGCGGCTGACGACGCAGAGCCCTTGGAGGGGGCGGGGCTCGGCTGGTGCAGGCCGGCACTCGGATCGGTCTCGAAGAGCTCGCGCCACTGGGGACTCACGGAGGAGGGATCCGCTGACCAGGCGGCCCGCATCTCCTCCACCATCCACTCGTTGGCACCGAAACCTGGGCTGATCTGGTCCTGCGTGGGCACGTCGGGGTCTCCTCGGGGCTTGTCAGTCTCCCGTTCCGACACTGGGAGCCTCAGCGGGACCCCGGGGGAGGAACGGCGGCGTTCATCGGACATCCTAGAAGGTGAAGGGCGTCTCATGCGAGCAAATACGGGACCAAAGACACATGCGTGTCCCGGCCGTGGCGCGCTCGCGGCCCTGGCCCGGCGGCCGGCACGATGGCGGCGACCTACAGGTCGCGCCACTCCTCGAAGGCATCGAGCCGGGACATGTCGCCGTCTGCAAGCGTCTGAGCCACCGCCTCGAGTAGTTCCAGCCGAGGATCCTCCTTGCGCCTGAGCCTCTCCAGGTTCATCTCGAATGACCAATCACCTGTCGTCACACCGTTTGCAAGAAGGCTCTTGAAGACTCCTCCGGACTCTTTGCGGTGCTCGGGTGAATGGGCGAGCAGGTTGAAATAGCATTCGGTCAGTAAAGGGAACTAATTCATAGGGGTATTTGGGGTGTTTTGTTGGAAATAGTGTGTCGCTGAGCAAGGCGACGGCCCGTTCCTGAGAGAATCTTTGGTGTTCAACCAACTCAATCAGAAAACGAGCCGTCGTCATAAATGGAAGCACGAGAATCTCTCGGTGTGAGGTTGTGGACCTGTGCGAGGCCATTCACGCTTCTGGTCCCCTGCCGGTGTTCGGGGTGAGGGTGTTGAGGTTGTTGCTGTGCGTGCGCCCGACCCTGACCTACCTGAGGCACAACCTGCCCCAGGAGCTGCTCGCCGAGGCCTACTGCGTCTGGCAGGTCACCGCCTCCCGCGTGACTGGTGCCTACACTCCTCTGATCGCCCGGGCTCTTCAAAAGCACGTGCCTACGGTGGAGGATCTGGGCCCCACGGCCCAGCTGATTGTGGACGGCACCCTACTTCAGTGCTGGTCCTGGGCTGATCATCCTGAGCTTGACTTAAGGCAAGCACAAGACCACAGGTCTGAACGTCCAGGTGGCCTGCACCCTCTCAGGCCGACTGGCCTGGGTGTCCGACCCCCAGGACGGGTGCACGCACGACGCTCAGGCCCTGCGCCGCTGCGGCCTGCTCGACGTCCCCGCCACGACCTACCCGACGGGACACCACCACGCCATATCGGCGACAAGGGATACATCGGACTGGGAATGATCACCCCGAAAAGAAAACCCCGAACCTGCCCTCCATCCCGATGACAGGACCTACAACAGAACCGTCAACTGGGCCGCCACAAGATCGAGAGAGTCATCGCCAACATCAAGACCCGGAGGGTCCTGCACACCGGTTACAGAAGACCGCTAGATACCTTCCCGGAAACCATCACCGCCATCCTCAGAGTTATATTCACATACACCCCATGAATAGGCCTCCTAGTGTGTCTGTAGGTGCATGATTGGCTCTGACGCTTATTAGGGTGTAGTCGAAATTATGTGATCGAGGGTTACTAAACTAATTGTGTTTAGATTTTAAATTCTGTAGGAAAGTGCTGTACTCGTGAGTCACGTGCGTGCTGTTCGGATCGATTTTGATTGCTTGTTTATAAAGTTGATCTGCGTAAACGTAGTCATTCTTTGTATTATATAAGAATGACGCATAGTTGCAGATTGTCTGGATGTCTGTTGGATTTATATCGAGTGCGAGCCTATAAATTTTATCGGCACTGTCGGCGTCGTTAAGCATTGAGTCGAGGAATGCTGCATAATTTCCTAGTATGTCTGCATTATTTGGATGTAATGACAGGATGTAATCGTAAATGTCTTTGGTGTGATGCGTGTCGTAGAGATAAGTGTTGTAGAGATAGCCGTGTAAACTGTTGAAGATGTCAGCGAGTTGAGGGGTGACGTCACGGTGCCTTCTCCTGGATCGACTGCTGGTTGTCCATAGTTTATGCCCCTTACTCAACCACTTTATCCGCAGAGTTTTGAGAAATGCCTGAATAGGGGCGAGTGGTAGACGATTCTGCTTATTCCTTGAATGGATGGTGTATTCTGCATTTTGCATCGCATTCAGTTCAATTGATCTGATTTCATATGCTGAAAATTCTTCCAAATTAGAACAATAGTTTGTGATTTCCTCCGAGAAGATGTCAATTTGGGTGTCCGGAAGATCTGTTGAAAGTTGAGGCGAAGATAGGGTCAAATTGCTTTGTGCGATCGAGATGTCGTGGAAATAACTTGCCTTGCGTTGAATATTGTCTAAGAACTTTACGTAGTTTCCAAGGAGTTTTATGTTGTCTGGGTTGTTTAGGATTGCTCGAGTGTACATCTTTTCGATCTGTGTGTTTAAGCCGCCTTTTCTGAACATTGCGATAGCCGCCATGAGGGTTTGTGGAGCATTGAGCTCTAATGTCGATATTGCGTATAGGCAATCAGGAGAGACTGGACGTCCTGCATCGCTCTCAGCAATGAAGTCGAGAACCTCCCATTTGTCGTTGGTTGCTCGATTAATGAAAGGAACTACGGAATTGATCGGGGTTGTGGCTTTTCTCCACGCTTCGCCCCAATCCAAGTGGGACGTATCGTTGTAATACACCGCTTCAGCTAGTGTTGTTAATTGTGTCCTGGATGCAGGTCCCAGGCCTACTCGCTTCCAGTCGGTGGCTACCTTTATTAGGGCGCTACACTGTGAGTGCGAAGTATGCTCTTCTGTCAATGCATTTCTCACGTCCTGTGCGCAACTAAGTGATGGGCCAAGTCCGATTTCTTTGACTTCGCTCGCAATTCTTGAATAACTTGTTGTTCCTATCCTGTGGAATTCATTTTGGCTGAGCAGGGTTGAAAGGTGTAGAATCTGAAATCTATTCACGACATCCCAGCCGGTTAGTTGTTCGAATTCTTTGTGGTGGCGCTCCGTATAAGCTGAGCGCGCCATGGTTCCTACTATGATGCAATTGTTGTTGATCCATCGGTTCAGTGTGCCTAGTGTGAGTGACTGATTGCTTAGAAAGCGATCAATGTCGTCGAGTATGATTACGGTTTCCGATGTGGGTTCAAGGTTGTTGTTTAAAAGTACTTCAATATCGTCTTCGTTTCGCGGAAACCAGATAGGCTTGCTGGGCCATTCGGCGCGAACCGTCTCAACCACAAGACGAGTCTTGCCGGCCATGGACGGCCCCACGATGAGGGCGGGTGTGCCGTTGTGGAGATGCTCGACCAGCTGATCCTCAATGTCTCGGTGAATGAATTCGGCGATATTGTGATCTGAGCGATGGACTCGTAGGGCCTCTAAAGGCTCTCCAGTTATGTTGGTTGCGGCCCCTGTTGATTCGGCGATCTGTTGCCTGTGGGAGCGTGCGGAGACCCAGTCTCGGAACTGGGGTGTTGCTGCCGCTGCGGCTCCGACAGCTGCGCCGATAACCCCTCCTCCTGTTGTCCACGCTGTGTTGTGTGTTGCGAAGTACGGGATGGCGGCGCCAGCGGCGATGCCTCCAGCTGGCGCAAGGAGCCACCAGCCGGACTGGCTCGGATCAGTTGAGTGGACTGCCTTCTGTGGCTTCCGTGACGACATCGCAACCTCCGTGCTCACTCGGTCTGTGACGTAGGCTACCTGAGTCGTGAGAAATCAGTGCTGTCGGTGATGATCGCGTGAGAGTTTGGTGCCGGGATCTCGGTGGCGGTACCACCGCGGTGGTACCGTTCGGTCACTATGCGATCGGCTTTCCGCCGGGCCTCAAGGCGCCGCCCCCGCACGCACCGCGCCTCCTCGCCCGCCTCTGACCACCCCCACCCCGACTCGTCCGCCTCCGGCGCCCACGCCGCACTCCACGTGGGGGAGGGGTCCGCATGACCGACTGGCTCATGATCGCCGTCGGCGTGGTCCTCACCGTGGGCACTGCCCTATTCGTGGCCGGCGAGTTCTCCCTGGTCGCCCTCGACCCCTCCACCGTCGAGACCCGCGCCGCCACCGGGGACAAGCGCGCCACGGTGGTCCGGCGCGCCCTGGGGCGCCTGTCCACCCTCCTGTCCGGCGCTCAGGTCGGCATCACCCTGACCACCGTGCTCCTGGGCTACACCATGCAGGCGGCCCTCGCGAACCTGCTCACCGGTCTCATGAGCCACTGGCTGGCCGCCTCCGTGGCCACCGGCGCCGCAGTGGTCATCGCCCTCATCGTCGTCAACGCCTTCTCCATGGTCATCGGCGAGCTCATCCCCAAGAACGTCACCCTGGCCGACCCCATGCGCGCCGCAGGCCTCGTGATCCCCTTCGTCATGGGCTTCACCACCCTCCTCAAGCCCCTCATCGTCCTGCTCAACGGCGCCGCCAACGCCGTCCTGCACGCCATGGGCATCGAACCCGCCGAAGAGCTCAGCGGCACCCGCAGCGCCGGCGAGCTCGCCTCCCTCGTGCGCCACAGCGCCGAGGAAGGCACCCTCGACGCCTCCACCGCCACCCTGCTCACCCGCTCCATCGGACTGGGGGCACTCACCGCCGTGGACGTCATGACCGACCGCGGCCGCCTCCACACCCTCGAGGCCGATGACTCCGCCGAGGACGTCGTGCACCTGGCCCGCGCCACCGGCCACTCCCGCTTCCCCGTCATCGGCCGCGACGTCGACGACGTCATGGGCATCGTCCACCTGCGCCGCGCCATCGGCGTCCCCTACGAGCGGCGCGCCGACGTCCCCGTCGCCTCCACCTCCCTCATGACGCCCGCGCCCCGCGTCCCCGAGACCATGCCGCTGGCCGACCTGCTCGTCGAGCTGCGTGCCCAGGGCTCCCAGATGGCGATCGTCGTCGACGAGTACGGCGGCACCGCCGGTGTCGTCACCCTCGAGGACGCCGTCGAGGAGGTCGTCGGGGACGTCGCCGACGAGCACGACCGCCGCCGCGCCGGCGCCCACCTCGACCCCTCCGGACACTGGGTCGTCCCCGGGTGGATGCGTCCCGACGAGCTCGCCACCCGCGCCGCCATCCAGGTCCCCGACGACGGCCCCTACGAGACCCTCGGCGGCCTGGTCATGACCGAGCTCGGCCGCATCCCCGCCGTCGGCGACGTCGTCGAGCTGACGCACGCCTCCTTGACCGTCGACGCCATGGACGGGCGCCGCGTCACCCGCCTCCACGTGCGCCCCAAGGACCCCGAGGCCGCGCCCGGAAGCCAAGGACCAGAGGGGGAGCGCCAATGAGCACTCCGCTCGCCCTCCTGCTCACCGTCATCCTCCTGGCCGGCAACGCCTTCTTCGTCGGCGCCGAGTTCGCCGTCACCTCCTCGCGCCGCAGCCAGCTCGAGCCACTGGCCGAGGCCGGCGACGCCCGCGCCGCCACCGCCCTATGGGCTCTGCAGAACATCTCGCGCATGCTGGCCACCGCCCAGCTCGGCGTCACCCTGTGCTCCACCGGCCTGGGCGTCGTCGCCGAGCCGGCCATCGCCCACGCCCTGGAGCCCCTGCTCGCGGCCGTGGGCGTCGGGCACGCCGGCTCCCACGCCGTCGCCGTCGTCATCGCCCTGGTCATCGTCGTGGGCCTGCACGTCGTCGCCGGGGAGATGGTGCCCAAGAACATCTCCATCGCCTCCCCGGAGAAGGCCGTGCGCTGGCTCGCCCCGCCCCTGGTGTGGTGCTCGCGCGTCTTCAGCCCCGTGGTCAACGCTCTCAACGGCTTCGCCAACGGGGCTCTCAAAGTCCTGGGTATCGAGGCCAAGGAGGAGATCGCCGCCGCCTTCAACGCCGAGGAGGTCGCCTCCATCGTCGAGCGCTCCACCGCCGAAGGCGTCTTGGAGGACTCCACCGGCCTGCTCAGCGGCGCCCTGGAGTTCTCCGAGGAGACCGCCGGCAGCGTCATGGTGCCCCTGAGTGAGCTCGTCACCCTGCCCCAGGACTGCACCCCGGAGGACGTGGAGCGGGCCGTGGCCTCCACCGGCTTCTCCCGCTTCCCGCTCGTCGTCGACCAGGCCGCGGTTGACCAGGGGGAGGAACCCGTCATCACCGGCTACCTGCACCTCAAAGACATCCTCTACGCCGACGGCGCCGAGCGCACCGAGCCGGTACCCGCCTGGCGCGCTCGCGCACTCGTTCCCGTCGGCTACGACGACGAGGTCGAGGAGGCGCTGGCGGCCATGCAGCGCTCAGGGGCCCACCTCGGGCACGTGCGCAACGCGCAAGGGCGCTTCATCGGGGTCCTCTTCCTGGAGGACATCCTCGAAGAGCTCGTCGGCGAGGTCAACGACGCCATGCAGCGCGAGGAGCATCAGCGCCGTGACTAAATCGTGATTTAACGGGTGGAGTCGGCGGATACTTACAACATGGGCCGTCTCGGGCGACCATTGTCGAGCGCTGAGCAGACAGCGGTGCATAGGTGCTGATTCGTTCGTATGGCACGGGATTCTCGTGTCGGGCTGGCTGTGTGGATAGAACTTCGGGGTTTGCGTAAGAAGTGCAGGTCACACAAAGGTGTGCTGGTTCTCCTGGCAAGACCCACAGGAGACCGCTACTGTTTTAACCGAGTACAACCCAGGCTGTCGCCCTGGCAGCCACCACGTCGTGACTGCCGGTTTGTCGGCAGCGACGACTTCCCTATGACACTCAGCCATCTGGAGGCTTCCCGCGTGACCCCGCAGCCCATGAGTCGACGCCAGCGTCGCGAGGCGGAACGTGCTGCCGAAGCCGCTCGCCAGGTCGCTGAGGCACAGGTCGCAGCCGCCCCGTCGTCACCGTCGACGACGCACACCACTCACGTCGCCGGGGCCACTCGCCGCTCACGTCGCGACCTCCACGCCGACCACGCCGAGAACGGCGCCGCCTCCAGTCCCCTCACCGCTCCGAACCCATCGGCTCTCCCCGACGTTCCGCTTGCCCCGCAGAAGCAGAACCACCCACAGCGGCCCGTGGCGCCGGCAGCGGCGTCAGACACGCGGACGGGAGCGCGCCCAGGGAGCGATGCGGCGCCGTCGGTCTTCGGAGACCCGGCGCCGTCGCAGCCCGTCGCACCAATGAGCCGGATGGCTCGTCGGCGTCAGAGCGCCATTGAACGGCCCGAGCCCACCTCCCAGCAGCCCTTGCAGACGCCGGCGGCTCAGGCGCACAGCGCCGCATCTGCGGCCCCGTCCGTCTTCACCTCCTCGCCGCGGGTCACCGGTGACACTCGCCCCACCCGGCGCTCCCGCAAGGACCTGCGGACCGCCCAGGTCTTCGAGGACACCCAACAGACGCGGGAGAACCCCGCCGTCGAGAGTGCTGCGCAGCCCCAGGCTCACCGCCCCGAGGACCACTCCGAGAGCCGCTACGACCAGCGCCGCTCTCATCGTGGCCACCAGGCCGCGCCCGCAGCGGCATCATCAACGCCCTCGGCGCTGTCGCCCCTGGTCGCGGCCTCACTGGCCGAGTCCACCTCAAGGCTTGAGCCGGCATCCGCTCACCCCACCAGCGCCACGCCGTGGTGGGCCGCTAGTGACACGGCTTCTGCTTCGCCCAGTGACACGCAGCGTCACGGTCACGGTCATCGGCACGCAGCCGCGCAGACCGCCCCCGCCGAGCCGGGAGCCGGGGTGACCTCCGAACCTGCCTCCCGATCCGCCGGCCGCCGTCGGCAACGCGCCTCAGCAGCAGCCCCCGCCGGCGCCTCGACCGCCTCGGCCAACCCCGTCGTCGCCTCCACGCCCCACCACGCCGCCTCTTTCGGCGTCCCCGGCACGCAGACGGACGGCGCCGCCACCCAGACGCCGCGAGCCGAAGCGCCGGCGCCCGTGGAGCTGGCTCCCCAGGCGTCCTCCGCACCCGAGGCGCCCCATGAGATCCGGTTCTCGCAGCGGATCACGGACTTCCGCGGCGCCGAGACCATCGAGGTCCCCGAGGTCCGCAAGATCATGGCCGCACGCAAGGCCGGGGTGCCGCTCGCGGACGAGGAGACCATCCACGCCATCAAGGCCGCCCGGAGCGCCAGGAAGACCAAGTCCGTGCGGACGGCCGCCCAGACCAAGCGAGGCAAGGCAGCCGACGAGGCCGCCGCCCCGACGTCGTCGGTCAGGGCCAAGGCAGCATCGAAGCCGGACACGCACCGCGACTCCTCAACCGGCCCCGCCCCAGCCCGTCCCGTCCGCCGCCGCACCGGCTCAGGGATCCTGGGGCGCACCGCCGTCCTGTCGGTCCTGGCCATGGCCACAGTGCTCGCCCCCTTGTCCAGCCACCTCGACAACACCCCGCTGGCCTCGGCCGCCATGAAGATGCACCCCAGCGGCTCCACCACGCAGAGCCCGGCCGCCGCTGGGACGAAGGCCTCCTCCGTGGCCAGCGCCGTGCTCGGCAGCGACGACCTGGACGACGACTCCGACACCCAGCTGTCCAACGTGCCCGACGCCGCCACCCGGGCCAGGATCCGCGAGGCCTACCAGAACGCTGCCAAGACCTGCTCCTCAGCCACCGGCGCCTCCGGCGACACCAGTGCCTTCAGCTCCAAGCCGCAGCTGTTCTACCCGATGCTTCCGGGCACCTACGAGATCTCCTCCGAGTACGGTTACCGCACCCACCCCACCCTCGGCTACCGCAAGCTGCACGCCGGTCAGGACATGGCCGCCCCCGTGGGGACCCCCATCTACGCGGTCGCCGCCGGCACCGTCACCACCGCCGGCATGGTCGACGGCACCGGAACCATCACCATCAAGCACGAGATCGACGGCCAGGTCTGGTACACCAGCTACCTGCACATGTACGAGGACGGTATCTACGTCAAGGCCGGTGACACCGTCACGGCCGGCCAGATGATCGCCGGAGTGGGTAACACGGGCCGGTCCTCCGGTTCTCACCTGCACTTCGAGGTGCGCACCAAGGACGACACCGCCGACGAGTCCACCGTGGAGCCGTGGGGCTGGCTCAAGCAGCACAACGCCGTCGAGCTCACCACCAACTGCAGCTGAGGGAGACCCACTGTGCCGCCTGCCGCGTCACGAACCCGCCGCCCTGCCGTCATCGCCCACCGCGGCGGCGGACGCGAGGTTCCTGAGAACACCTGGAGCGCCGTCGAGCACGTGGCCGCGCTCGGGCTGGAGTGGATGGAGACCGACCTTCGGTTGACCGCCGACGGCGTCGTCGTGCTCAGCCACGACGAGGACCTGTACCGCACCGCGAACGACCCCCGCACCGTCGGCGAGGTCATGTGGGCCGAGCTGGCCGACCTCGACTCCGGCGACGGGCGCGGCTTCGTCCGGCTCGACGACGCCCTGTACGCCCATCCGGAGATGAAGTTCAACATCGACCTCAAGGACTCCAGCGTCGTCCAGGCCGCCCTGCAGACGGTGCGCGACGCCCAGGCCCTCGACCGAGTCCGGTTCGCCTCCTTCTCCGCTCGTCGGCTGGCCGTGCTGCGCCGCCAGGAGCCACGGGCCATGACCTCACTGGGCGTCAGTGACGTGCTCGGACTCATGCTGCGCAGCGAGGCGGCCGTCCCCCTGCCCCAGACCCGCTGGGGCTGGACCCGCGGCAGGGTCGACGCCGTCCAGGTGCCGGAGAGCTACCACGGCGTCCCGGTGGTCACCCGCCGCTTCGTGGCCTCCGCGCACATCGCGGGCCTGGAGGTCCACGTCTGGACGGTGGACGATCCCGAGCGGATGCGCCACCTGGCCGACCTCAACGTGGACGCCATCATGACCGACGTCCCCAGCCTCGCCCTCAAGACTTTGGGGTGAGCCTCGCTGCTTCCTGCTGATGACGGGAGTGCGGTTTCTGCTCCTTATTGAGAACGCAGGTGTCCTCCCAAACGACGGAGGCATTACTGGCCAGGAATGCTATCTTTGAAACGTAGGTAATGAGCACGTCCCGGGGGCTTTCATGCATACTCGTATTCGTCGAATGGGTCAGCGTAACTTCATTTATGCTGCTCTGCGTGACGAGCTCATGCGCGACGTGTTTGTTGAGAGGATGGGAGACTTCGCGTCCTGGCGATATCAGGTGGATCTAGCGTCGCAACGTATTGTGATGACGTCAGACCGCGGCGAGGTGACGGCCAAGGTTCACCTGCTGGCAACCGTTGCGGTGAAGCCGCCCACGTTGATGTGGGGGTACTCGGATGTGCTGGCGCGGTTTCCGGATGCGACACGGCTTGCCCACAAGGTGTTCGAGTACGGCCTGGAGCATCACGAGGCGGAGCTCACCACGCCGCAGGTCCCCTATACGCTTCCTGGGGATGAGGATCCGGAAGCCGTGATCGTGGATGTGGCCCACGATATTGGCAGCGCAGCCCTGACGATCTTCGGGGACCACTACTATTATTATGGTTCATCGTTCAGGAGCGGATCGTACGCGGTGCTTCTGCTGGAGGACCTTTCGGTGACAGTCCCACCGATTACGCTGGATTATCTCCAGCCACGACTGGGGGACTACCTGCTGTGGGTGGATGACCCAGTGTGGTCGTTGGAAGGCCTCGTGGAACTGATGCCGGGCTGGAGCCTGGAGCTGGAGGACGGCGATGACGGCTGGCGGCACGTATGCATCACGGACGACGCCGGCCAGACCTTGAGTGGCCCGCTACCCGAGCCGTATATCGGCGAATAGTGCGCAGGGCCGACCGGTAGGCCGAACCAACTGCGCACTGATGCTGTGGTGCCCCGGACAGGATTCGAACCTGCGACCTTCTGCTCCGGAGGCAGACGCTCTATCCACTGAGCTACCGGGGCCCGAGGCGTGACTGTACCAGCGTCCCGGTCCCGGTGCGAAACCGGCACGAGACTGCGACATGTCCCACGATGCCCGGCAGCTGCCGGCCTCCCTCGTGATCCGGCCCGTCCGTTGACGGTACGCTGACGCGCGTGACCCCAGAAGAGCTTGCCGCAGCCATCCGCACCGTTCTGGAGGAGGCCTCCGCCGAGGGCTCCCTCGCCCTGACCTCCGCCGAGATTCCCGCCCCCCGCGTCGAGCGCCCTCGCAACCGCGATCACGGTGACTGGTCCACCAACGTGGCCATGCAGTTGGCCAAGAAGGCCGGCACCAAGCCGCGCGATCTCGCCGAGCTCCTCGTCCCGCGCCTTGAGGCCCTCGACGGCGTCGCCTCCGTGGAGGTCGCCGGCCCCGGCTTCCTCAACATCCGCCTCGACGCCGCCAGCGCCGGCGAGCTCGCCCGCTCCATCGTCGAGGCCGGTGAGACCTACGGCCGCAACGACTCCCTGAGCGGCCAGCACATCAACCTCGAGTACGTCTCGGCCAACCCCACCGGGCCGGTCCACCTGGGTGGCGCCCGCTGGGCCGCCGTCGGCGACTCCCTGGCCCGAATCCTGTCCGCCTGCGGTGCCCAGGTCACCCGGGAGTACTACTTCAACGACCACGGCACCCAGATCGACCGCTTCGCCCGCTCCCTGCTGGCCTCCGCCCGCGGTGAGCAGACCCCTGAGGACGGCTACGGCGGCGCCTACATCAGCGAGATCGCCCAGCAGGTGACCGCCGACGAGCTCGCCGCCGGCCGCCCCGATCCGGCCACCCTGCCCGACGCCGAGGCCACCGAGGTCTTCCGGTCCCGCGGCGTCGACCTCATGTTCGCCGCCGTCAAGGCCGAGCTGCACGCCTTCCGCTCCGACTTCGACGTCTTCTTCCACGAGGACTCCCTGCACACCTCCGGCGCCGTCGAGCGCGCCATCGCCCGCCTGCGTGAGCGCGGCGTCATCGAGGAGCGCGACGGCGCCACCTGGCTGCGCACCACCGACTTCGGGGATGACAAGGACCGCGTCCTCATCAAGTCCGACGGCAACGCCGCCTACTTCGCCGCCGACCTCGCCTACTACCTGGATAAGCGCGAGCGCGGCGCCGACTGCGCCCTCTACCTGCTCGGGGCCGACCACCACGGATACATCGGCCGGATGATGGCCATGTGCGCGGCCTTCGGGGACACCCCCGGCACCAACATGCAGATCCTCATCGGTCAGCTCGTCAACCTCGTGCGCAACGGCGTCCCAGTGCGCATGTCCAAGCGCGCCGGCACCATCGTCACCCTGGAGGACCTGGTCGACGCCGTCGGCGTGGACGCTGCCCGCTACGCCCTGGCCCGTTCCTCCATGGACTCCATGATCGACATCGACCTGGACCTGCTGGCCTCCTCCACCTCCGACAACCCCGTCTACTACGTCCAGTACGCTCACGCCCGCACCCGCAACGTGGCCCGCAACGCCGCCGAGCACGGCGTGAGCCGCGACCCGAACGAGGCGCCCTTCGAGCCCGGTGCCCTGGACGATCCGGCCGACGCCACCCTGCTGGGGGTCCTGGCCCAGTTCCCCGCAACCGTTGCCCAGGCCGCGCAGCTGCGCGAGCAGCACCGCGTGGCCCGCTACCTCGAGCAGCTCGCCGCCGCCTACCACGCCTGGTACGGCGCCACTCGCGTCACCCCCCGTGGGGACGACGCCGTGAGCGCCGGGCACGTGGCCCGCCTGTGGCTCAACGACGCCGTCGGTCAGGTCCTGGCCAACGGGCTCGACCTGCTGGGCGTGAGCGCGCCCGAGAGGATGTGAGAGTCGATGACCGACCAGATTCCCGCCGGTGAGCCGCCCCTGGGGGCGCTGGCCTGTCCGGAGCCCGAGGACCGTCCCGACCTGTGGCCCACGACGGCGCGGCGCACGGACGACGGCGAGCTCGCTCTGGGCGGGCTGACCGTCTCCGAGATTCTCGCCGAGGCCCCCAGCCCCGTCTTCGTCCTGGACGAGGCCGACCTGCGCGGCCGAGCAGCCTCCTGGGCCGCCGCCATGCACGAGGAGTTCTGGCCCAGCTACGGCATGGCCGGGGGAGAGGCCTTCTACGCAGGCAAGGCCTTCCTGACCACCAAGGTCGCCCAGTGGGTCCTCGAGGAGGGCATGGGCATCGACACCGCCAGCCGCGGCGAGCTCGCCGTGGGACTGGCCGCTCTGCAGGAGGTGGACGGGGCGGAGGCCACCACGGACGCCACCCGTCTGGGCCTGCACGGCAACGGCAAGACGCAGGCCGAGATCGCCGTCGCCCTCACCCACCACGTGGGCCACCTCGTCCTCGACTCCCTCGAGGAGGTCGACCTCGCCGTCCGCGCCGTGCGAGAGCTGCGCGCCAGCGGCGTCTACGGGGCCGAGGAGACCGGCAAGGTCATGGTGCGCCTGACCACCGGTGTGCACGCCGGGGGCCACGAGTACATCTCCACCGGCCACGAGGACCAGAAGTTCGGCCTCTCCATCCACGCCGGTACCGCCCGGCAGGCCATCGACGCAATCATCGCCGCCCCCGAGCTCGAGCTGCACGGGCTGCACTCCCACATCGGCTCCCAGATCCTGGACTTGGCCGGCTTCCGGGAGGCCGTCGGCATCGTCCTCACCCTGCGCCACGAGGTCGCCGCAGATACCGGGCACCTGTGCCCGGAGGTCGACCTGGGCGGTGGCTACGGCATCGCCTACACCGGGGCCGACCCGGTGCCGCCCAGCCCGGCGCAGGTTGCCCGCACCCTGGCTGAGGCCGTGCGCGAGACCTGCGAGCGTCTTGGAGACGAGGTCCCCACCGTCTCCATCGAGCCCGGCCGCGCAGTCGCCGGCCCGACGACGGTCACCCTCTACACCGTCACCGGCCTCAAGCACGTCGAGCTGGGGGAGGGGGCCTCACGCCTCTACGTCAGCATTGACGGCGGCATGAGCGACAACATCCGCCCCGCCCTCTACGAGGCCGCCTACACGGCCCTGGTCGCCAACCGCCGCCCCGACCCGCAGGCCGGGCTGGTGCGCAGCCGGGTGGTGGGCAAGCACTGCGAGTCCGGCGACGTCGTCGTGCGTGACGTGGACCTGCCCGCCGACCTGGCCGTCGGCGACGTGCTGGCCGTTCCCGCCACCGGCGCCTACGGGCGTTCCATGGCCTCCAACTACAACCTCTTCACCCGCCCCGGCGTGCGCTGGGTGCGCGAGGGTGAGTCGGGCTGGGTCCTGCGCCCCGAGACCATCGAGGACCTCCTGCGCCTTGAGGGCTGAGGTCTCCGTTCGGTCATTCGCTGAAGCGCCGTCGTTCCAGGAACGAATTCCTGCAACGACGGCGTTTCTGCATGTGTCCTGATAAAACAATGAGTCAAATCTGAAAACGACAACAATCTTAAAGAAGACTGAGTGTATCTGCTTCGAAGTCCGGGTGGATGGTCAATTATTTTGGAGGGCTGACACAACTGCACTGCGGCCTGCCTGATAGGGGCGGCACAGGGTTGGCATAGCTTGGCGGTAGATGGCTTGTAGGATTCCTACAAAATAACGAGTTGACGCTTGTCAGAATAAGCAAATTCAGATGTGATGAGACTGTGACGTCGTGCGTGTTTTGAGTGTTCCCTATTCCCAAACAGTCGGTTTGTGACACAGTGGTCTTGGTCATCACGGGGCGGCCTTTCCCTCTCCTGAACAGACGGTGGGAACGTTCGGTGATGCTTCACAAGGCAGACCCTTGTCATCTATGCCAGGAATCCGGAGAACCCATGAACACCATGTCCACGGGCGCCGCCTCTCGGCCGGCCCTCACACGAGGGGCGGTGAGGGGGGCTGCCGCCATCCTCACTCTCTTCCTTGTCGCGATCCTGTCTCAGTTCGCTCCTCAGGCGAGCGCTGAGCAGAACAAGAGCGTCAACGTCACCAACCTGTCTCTGACTCGGGTGGACGGCAACAACATTGAGCAGGAAGGGAAGCTCAACACCTACGACCTCGCCCGCCTCAGCTTCGACTGGAGCGGCGTTGACGCCAACCTCAAGAGCGGCGACTCCTTCACGATCGGTCTGGGTGAGTACTTCACCAACCTGCAGAACAGCGAGACCCACCCGATGACCGTCGAGTACGGCGGCAAGGATGTCGAGGTCGGTACCTGCACCCTGACCGTCAAGGACGTCACCTGCACCTTCAACTCCAAGGTTGACGAGCTCAAGGCCGCCGGCTTCCACAACTTCAAGGGTTCCGGTTCCGCTCTGGTGTCCGTCGCCAAGGCCACCGACGTGCAGTCCGTTGACTTCACCGTCAACGGCGTCACCACCACCGTCACCCTGCCCGGTGGCGGCGGCATCGGCGGCCCCAAGGAGAGCGACTGGGAGCTCACCAAGTGGGCCTCCAGCTTCTACAACAACTACAAAGAGCTGACCTGGGGTGTGAACTTCGGGACCAACCAGACCACTGGTGACAAGCTCGGCAAGACCTTCGACGGCTCCCGCCAGAGCATCGTCTTCACCGACACCCTCGGTGGCGGCATGACCTTCAACCAGGCCGACGCCACCCGCACGGTCCTCAACCTGCGCCCGGCTGACGGCAAGTCCATCCCGCTGACCAACGCCGCCGGCCAGGACGCCACCACCCAGTACGGTGACTACGACGTCAAGGTCACCTACTCCCAGGACGGCCGCACTGCGACCTACGAGGTGACCGGTCCGTTCCAGAACGGCACCAACTTCACCCTGGAGTACCCCGTCTCCTTCGTGGACGCCAACGGTAACGCCGTCGCCGCCACGCGGGGCACCTCCTACGAGAACACCGTTAACCTCAACGGCACGGATCTGACCAGCACCCAGAAGCAGTCCTACGTCCAGTACTTCGACATCTCGGTCCAGATGGAGCCCGGCTTCGGCAGCTTCAACGTGACCAAGGTCATCGAGGGTGAGGCCGCCGCGAAGGCCGCCGGCTCCAGCTTCGTCGTCGACGTCGCCTACGAGCTGCCGGCCGCTGCCAGCTCCTACCCGGACTGGAAGGCTCCCGAGGGCCAGAAGGCCACTGGCGAGGGCCGCACCGGAACCTCCTCCGTCACGGTCAAGCCCGGTGAGCCGGTCGCCTTCGACGGCACCTTCCCCGTGGGCACCAAGATCACGCTCACCGAGGACACCTCCAAGGCCCAGCCCGCCGCCTCCGGCTTCAGCTGGGGCGAGCCGGTCTTCACCATCGACAGCCAGAAGACCAACACCTTCACCATCCGCGACCAGGAGCTCGTCAAGGTCTCCCTGACCAACACGACGACGACCACCTCGACGCCGCCGACGACCACGCAGACCCCGCCCGCGGTGACCACGCCGCCGACGACCACGCAGACCCCGCCCACCACGGTGGACAACCCGCCTGCCACCCCGCCGACCACCACGCAGCAGCCGCCGAGCACCCCGGGTGCTCCGGTGCCGCCCACCTCCACCCCGAAGACGCCGAACGGTGGTACCCCGCCGCTGGCGCACACCGGTGCTAACGCTGTTGCGCTCGTGCTGCTCGCCGGCGCCGGCCTGGGGGGCGGCGCCCTCCTGGTGGCTCGTCGCCGCAACGCCTCCTGAACGCGGGTAACCGCTTCTCGAGCCTGAACGCTCTGTCATCAGAGCCCATCCAGTGGCCCCGACCCGGTTCAACCGGGTCGGGGCCACTGGCCGTCTGCGCCCAGGGGCCGGTCGGTATCCCGCAGGCTCCGCTCGAGGTACCTGCCGGAAGCAGGAGATCCTCGTCCGATCGTCTCAGCCGTAGGGAGGAGGAGCCCTCCTCGCCAATCGTTCTCCTGAGGGGCGCTTATCGCAGTGCTGCTTTCTAACCTGAAGGCATGAGCGCAACAACCTCCTCCTCTCCGTCCACACTGACCTCCTTCCTCTCCTCCCTGGAGCAGCCGCCTCCCGCCTGGGGGTACTCCGACAGCGCGGCCGCCCCGACGTCCATGGGCCTGGGCCGGGTGATCACTCGGCTGCTCAAGCAGATCATCTGGCGGCGTTGAGCGCCTTCACTTCGCGCGCCGTCACAGGTGGGCGCCGGAAGCAACCTGCCCGGGCCCATCGAGCCGGGGAGCACGGGACCTGCCGTGTGTCCACAGGCGGACACGCAAGCGCTTCACGGTCGATGGCCCTTATGCTGGCCCGCGGCGATGGTCATCGCCGGTGAGCGGTCGGTTGACCGCGCCTGCCGATCGGCCCATCGCATGACGCAGTCGAAGTGCCCACGCGCGGCACGCAACACAGCACACACAGCAAGGTGGTCATTCCGTGGCTCAAGACCTCTCACCCGCCCAGCGCACACTCACCGTCGGCGTCCTCGGCGCCGGGACCGTCGGCAGCCAGGTCATTCGCCTCCTCACCGAGCAGGCCGACGACTTCGCCGCCCGCTCCGGCGCGCGTCTTGAGATCACGGGCGTCGCCGTCCGCGATGTCAACGCGCCGCGTGACTTCGCCGTCCCCCAGGACCTCCTCACCGATGACGCCACCGCTGTCGCTACCGGGAACGACCTGGTCATCGAGCTCATCGGCGGGATCGAGCCGGCCCGCACCCTCATCCTGGCCGCCTTCAAGGCCGGGGCCAGCGTCATCACCGGCAACAAGGCCCTCATTGCGGCCCACGGTCCCGAGCTCTACACCGCCGCGGCGGCCGCCGGCACCGACTTCTACTACGAGGCCGCCGTCGCCGGAGCCATTCCCGTGGTCTACGCGCTGCGCGAGTCCATGGCCGGCGACCGCGTCACCAGCGTGCTCGGCATCGTCAACGGCACCACCAACTACATCCTCGACGAGATGAGCACCAAGGGCCTGTCCTTCGAGACCGCCCTGGCCACCGCCCAGGAGCTCGGCTACGCCGAGGCAGACCCCACCGCCGACGTCGACGGCCTGGACGCCGCCGCCAAGGCCGCCATTATCGCTTCCCTCGCCTTCCACACCCGGGTGGGCCTCGACGACGTCTCCGTCGAGGGCATCCGCAAGGTCACTGCCGACGACATCCGCGAGGCCCACGCCTCGGGCTGCGAGCTCAAGCTGCTCGCCATCGCCCAGCGCCGCGAGGACGAGCATGCACAAGGCGTCTCCGTGCGGGTCCACCCCGCCCTCGTGCCCAACGACCACCCTCTGGCCAGCGTTCACGGCGCCTACAACGCCGTCCTGGTCGAGGCCGAGAGCGCCGGGCGCCTCATGTTCTACGGTCAGGGAGCAGGGGGAGCCCCGACGGCCTCCGCGGTCCTGTCCGACGTCGTCGCCGCCGCCGCCCACCGGGTCCACGGCGGTCAGGCCCCCCGCGAGTCCTCCTACGCGAGCCTGCCGGTCCTCGGCCCCGAGGCCGCCGTCACCCGCTACCAGATCCAGCTGCGCTCCGACGACGCCGTCGGCTCCCTGGCCGCAATGGCCTCCGTCTTCGCCGAGAACGGGGTCTCCATCAACTCGGTGCGCCAGAGCGCCTACGTCACCTCCGACGGCAGCCAGGACCAGGCCGTCGTCACCTTCGTGACCCACCCGGCACCCGTCTTCCACCTCGACGCCGCGGTCGAGGGGCTACGAGTCTCGGACCGGGTCGCCGAGGTCGTCTCCATCCAACGTGTCGAAGGTGAGTGACATGCGCATCGTCTACGAGCGCGCGGCCGTCCGGGTCCCGGCCACGACGGCGAACATGGGGCCAGGCTTCGACTCCTTCGGCATGGCCTTCCGCTACTACGACGAGGTCTCGGTGCGGCCGATCACCGGCACCACCCGCGTCATCGTCGAGGGCGTGGGCGCAGAGACGGTCCCCACCGATGACAACAACCTCGTCGTGCAGGCCCTGCGGGCCGGCCTCGACGCCGTCGGAGCCCCGCAGGCCGGCTTCGAGATGCGCTGCGTCAACCGGATCCCCCACGGCGGGGGCATGGGATCGTCCGCCAGCGCCGCCGTGGCTGGACTCATGCTGGCGCGCGGCCTCATCTCCGAGCCGGAGGCCCTCAGCGACGACCGGATCTTCGCGCTGGCCACTGACTTCGAGGGCCACCCGGACAACGTCGCCCCGGCCGTGTTCGGAGGCGCCACCGTCGCCTGGGTCGAACGCGGCGGGCACCCGCGTATGGCGCCCATGCCCGTGGACGCCACCCTCGGGGTGAGCCTGCTCATCCCGCCGGCGACGACGCGCCTGTCCACCAAGGAGGCCCGTCAGGTCCTGCCGGTCTCCGTTCCGCGCGAGGACGCCCTGTTCAACACCTCCCGGGCCGCCGTGCTCATGCTGGCGCTCGCCGGACGCCCCGACCTGCTCATGGCCGGCACTGAGGACCGGCTCCACCAGGAGTACCGACGCGGGGTCCTGCCCGCCTCGATGGCGGTCATGGACTCCCTGCGCGAGCAGGGCTACCCGGCCGTCATCTCCGGCGCCGGTCCCACGGTGCTGGTCCTGTCCACTCTGGCCGACCAGACCCGATTCGCCCTGGAGAACCACGGCTGGAGCGTGCTCAGCCCCGGAATCGACACCCGCGGGGCGGTCCTGACCTCCTGATCCGCGCGAACGGCTTCTTCGTCCGCCTCCCGATCGCGGGCGTCCTCGAGTCCGAGGACGCCCGCGATCCGCGTCCGCCTCGACTCCCCGGTGGGGCGGCAGAGCCCTGCTTCCACGTGGGACGTGCACCACATCTGGTTAGTTGAGAAATAAACTATGGGCTTCTCCAGTTCTCTCAGTACACAAGAAATCATTGAAATCCAGTGTTGAGAATAGGGAGGACGCCCGATGCAGTTTGGAATCTTCACAGTTGGAGACATCACGACCGATCCGGCTACTGGCAAGGCTCCCAGTGAGCATCAGCGCATCAGGAACACAGTCGAGATGGCGGTCCTGGCCGAGCAGGCAGGTTTGGACTTCTTTGCTACCGGGGAGCACCACAACCCACCCTTCGCGCCGTCGTCACCCACGACCCTGCTGGCCAACATCGCCGCCCGCACGGACAAGCTGCTCCTGAGCACTGCGACCACCCTCATTACGACCAATGACCCCGTGCGCCTGGCCGAGGAGTACGCCTACCTCCAGCACCTCTCCGACGGGCGCGTCGACCTCATGATGGGACGCGGCAACACCGGACCTGTCTACCCCTGGTTCGGCAAGGACATCCGCAAGGGCATCTCGCTCGCGGTGGAGAACTACGACCTGCTGCGCCGCCTGTGGCGCGAGACCAATGTGGACTGGGAGGGTGAGTTCCGCACCGCGCTGCAGGACTTCACCTCCATGCCCCGCCCACTCGACGGCGTCCCGCCCTTCGTGTGGCACGCCTCCATCCGTTCACCCCAGATCGCCGAGCAGGCCGCCTACTACGGAGACGGATACCTCCACAACAACATCTTCTGGCCCATCGACCACGTCAAGAAGATGGTCGACCTCTACCGAGAGCGCTTCGCCTTCTATGGTCATGGCCGGCCCGAGCAGGCGATCGTGGGCTTGGGTGGACAGATCTTCGCCGCCAGGAGTGAGGCCGAGGCCATCGAGCGATACACCCCCTACTTCCGCAACACCTACGTCTACCAGGGGGCGTCGCTGGAAGAGATGACACAGCACACGCCTCTCGCGGTCGGCACGCCCGAGCAGATCGTGGAGAAGTACCTGACCTACCGGGACGCGATCGGCGACTACCAGCGTCAAACTTTCAACCTGGACCTGGGCGGCGTCCCGCACAAGGAGATCATGAAGCAGATCGAGTACCTCGGTTCCGAGATCGTTCCGGCGCTGCGCGCCGAGCTGGAGTCCACCAGGCCCGAGGGGGTTCCGGACGCGCCGCTCCACCCACGCCACCGGGCCCTGCTGGAGGGGGCCGAGCCTCCGGCTGAGGAGCCTTTCTCCCTGTCCAACGAGTTCGACCCGCTCACGGGCCGGAAGGTGAGGAACTGAGATGGCATGGGAAACCCGTGACACGACGAGTGACAGGCAGGAGATGGATGACATGACCGCTGATACGACCGCGCCCGTCGCCCCTTCCGGGGGCACCCAGTCCCTGGCCGGATCGCCAACCTATGACGCCTACGCCAATACCCAGATGGGGCGTCTGAGCCGGATCGTGGCTCTGCACGCCGGGGTCTCGGAGCCCTCGACCTCCCAGATGCTCGCCGAGCGGCTGGCCGAGTCGACCCGCAAGGCCCTGGAGTCCGACTCCCGCCTGGCCAGCATCGAGGTCATCGGGCTCAGGCCCCTGGTCAAGGACATCGCCCTGGCCAGTGTGGGTGGGCCGGTGTCCGCCGACCTGCAGAAGGTGATCGATGCCCTGTCCGCCGCCGACGGCGTCATCCTGGTCAGCCCGGTCTTTCAGGCCTCCTATTCCGGACTGTTCAAGTCCGCCATGGATGTGCTGCCAGCCGGCACACTTGAAGGCGTCCCCGTCCTACTGGGGGCGACGGCCGGCACCGCGCGGCACAGTCTTGTGACCGAGATGGCGCTGCGGCCGCTGGTGGTCTACATGAAGGCCCTGCCGACGCAGACCGCCGTCTTCGCGGCCAGCGAGGACTTCGGTGCGGCCTGGCAGAGGCCATCATCCTCTGAGAGGCCCGAGTCGCCCTTGAGTGAGCGCGTGGCCCGGGCGGGACGGGAGCTGGCCACGCTCATGGAGCGCTTCCCGCGCCAGGCACCGGTTGACCCGTTGGCCGACTTCGCGCCCATGGAGACGCTTCTCGCAGGTCGTTGAGGTCGTGAGCCTGGGAGCTTGAAGGGCAAGAGTCGGCATGGTGGTGTTCGAGTCGATCATTCCGGTGGGGCTGATCGCGTGTACGGTCAGCCCCACCGGTGTCAAAGCGGTGGTGAGAGGTGTCGTGGGGTGGAATAACGGCCGCATCCCCGACGTTACTCGTCGGTGTTTCGTTAGGTACTGCATCTCCAGGCTGCTATGATGTCGCTGTCGGCCGCAAGGATCGCACCACGCCGCTGACCGCACCAGCCCCGGACCTGAGGCTCAGGCCTCAGCAGAAACCGGCAGTGCATGACCCACCCCGTGAATGATTCCGGGGAAGTCTCCCCAGTTGAACGTCTCCTCCCGCGGAGCGTCATCACACCGTTAGGACACTCGTGACCGAGACCTCCAGCGCCCAGCCCTCGCTTTCCACCATGCGTCTGGCCGAGCTTCAGTCGCTCGCCAGCTCCATGGGTCTCACGGGCACCTCCCGCATGCGTAAGAGTGAGCTCGTCGCCGCCATCCGTCAGGCACGCAGCTCCTCCTCCGCCTCCACTCCCGACTCTCACAGTGCGTCGAAGAGCTCGCCCGACGCCGGGGCGACCGATGCCGCCGACTCCTCTGCCTCCACCTCATCAGCTAGTGAGGACTCACCCGAGCAGCCCCGGGCTGCCGCCTCAGGAGGCTCCCGCCGTCGTCGTGCCACCGCGGCCTCCGGTGCCCCCGAGGAGCGTCAGCCCGCGCCGGCCCTCGACCTGGGCCTTGAACTGCCCGATCGCTCCGGCCCCTCCGGCAGCGACTCGGACAGCGGCTCCGGCCGTGACGAGGAGCGCCCCGCACGCAGTCGGTGGCGTGAGCGCGCCGAACGCTCCGAGACCACTGATGGTGACGACCGCGACTCCTACGGCCGCTCGGAGCGAGGCGATCGCTCCTCGCGCGATCAGTTCCGCCGTGGCCGCCGGCGCGTCCAGGCCTCCGCTGGCGCCCCCGAGAACCAGGAGCGCGCCTCGCGCGAGCCCCGTACCGACTCGCCCGAGGACCACGCCGACGCCAAGGCCGCTCTCATGCGGGACCTGGCCGACGCCACCGGGACCTCCGTCGTCGAGCCCCAAGAGCGTTCGCGCCGGGGCCGTGACGGCAACGATGACTCCGACGGCTACGACGACGAGCGCGGGGGGCGTCGTCGTCGGGGCCGCAAGCGCGGACGCGACCGCTTCGACCGCGATGACCGCGACTCCGGCCGCGAGGGCCGGGACGGCTCCGCGGGGCGCGGCCACCGCAACCAACCGCGCGAGGACGAGGTCCTCCTGCCGGTCGCCGGCATCCTGGACGTCACCGACAACCAGCACGCCTACCTGCGCACCTCCGGGTACCTGCCCGGCCCCAAGGACGTCTACGTCTCCAACCAGCTCATCAAGGACAACGGGCTGCGTGCCGGCGACGCCGTGACCGGCTGGGTCCGTGAGGGCGGGGAGTCCTCCACGCCCCACCAGGGCGGGCGCAACAACCGCCGTCAGAACCGGGCCGGCCGGGTCAAGTACAACCCCATGGTCAGCGTCGAGACCATCAACGGCATGGACGCCGAGCGCTCCAAGCGCCGCCCCGAGTTCGCCAAGCTCACCCCCCTCTACCCCCAGGAGCAGCTGCGTCTGGAGACCACGCCCAAGGCCGTCACCCCGCGGATCATCGACCTGGTCTCGCCCATCGGCAAGGGGCAGCGCGGGCTCATCGTCTCCCCGCCCAAGGCGGGTAAGACGATCGTTCTGCAGCAGATCGCCAACGCCATCAGCGTCAACAACTCCGAGGCCCACCTCATGGTCGTGCTCGTCGACGAGCGCCCCGAGGAGGTCACCGACATGCAGCGCACGGTCAAGGGCGAGGTCATCGCCTCCACCTTCGACCGCCCCGCCTCCGACCACACGATCGTGGCCGAGCTGGCCATCGAGCGCGCCAAGCGCCTCGTGGAGCTGGGCCAGGACGTCGTCGTGCTGCTGGACTCCATCACCCGGCTCGGGCGCGCCTACAACCTGGCGGCCCCGGCCAGCGGCCGGATCCTCTCCGGTGGTGTGGACGCCTCCGCCCTCTACCCGCCCAAGCGCTTCTTCGGGGCGGCCCGCAACGTGGAGAACGGCGGCAGCCTGACCATCCTGGCCACGGCCCTGGTGGAGACCGGCTCCAAGATGGATGAGGTCATCTTCGAGGAGTTCAAGGGGACCGGAAACATGGAGCTGCGGCTGTCGCGCCAGCTCGCCGACAAGCGCATCTTCCCGGCTGTGGACGTGGCGGCCTCCGGCACCCGTCGCGAAGAGCTGCTCATCGACCCCGCCCAGCTCAAGATCATGTGGCGCCTGCGCCGCCTCTTCGCCGGGCTGGAGCAGCAGCAGGCCATCGAGCTGGTGCTCTCCAAGCTCAAGGACACCCAGTCCAACGCCGAGTTCCTTATGGTGCTGTCCAAGACCACCCCGGCCGGCACCTCCCTGGCCGACGGCGAGGACGAGTAACGCAACCGGCCAGGTGCCCGGTCTCACGCGGTAAAACCGTTGCATGGGCCGGCGGCCGGTGGCATAGTCTGCTGCTGGCCTCCGGTTCACCCTCGCTCCCGCGTGGGACCCGGGACCCTCTGACGCTTAAGGAGAAACCTATGAAGCAGGGCATCCACCCCGACTACGTGGCCACCACGGTCACGTGCACCTGTGGCAACACCTTCGAGACCCGCTCCACCGTCACCTCCGGTGAGATTCGCGTGGACGTGTGCTCGGCCTGCCACCCGTTCTACACCGGCAAGCAGAAGATCCTCGACACCGGTGGCCGCGTCGCCCGCTTCGAGGCCCGGTACGGCAAGCGCAGCAAGTAGCCGCGTCTCACGACGCCGGCGGCCGGCTCCCAGAGTCGCCGTCGGCGTCGTTTGCATATCGCACGAGTGCCGCTGGTGCCCGTCAGCACGACTCCTAGCCAGTGAAGGAACCCGAGTCCATGAGTGAGGACTTCTCCGCCGCAGAGCCGCTCCTGGCCGAGTACGCGGACATCGAGGCCGAGATGGCCGGGCCCGCGGCCGCCGACCCCGGTGCCATGCGACGGCTGGGACGCCGCTACGCCGAGCTGGGCAGGGTCGTGTCCGCCTACCGGGCCTGGCAGTCGGCCAGCGCCGACCTGGCCGACGCCCGCGAGCTGGCCGCGGAGGATGAGGACTTTGCCGCCGAGGTGCCGGCCCTGGAGGCCGCCGAGGCCGCTGCCGGGGAGCACCTGCGCGAGGTCCTCGTGCCCCGGGATCCTGACGACTCCCGCGACGTCATCATCGAGGTCAAGGCCGGTGAGGGCGGTGAGGAGTCGGCGCTGTTCGCCTCCGACCTGGCCCGCATGTACTCCCGCTACGCCGAACGGCAGGGGTGGGCCGTGGAGGTCCTGGACGCCACCGACTCCGACCTGGGTGGTTACAAGGACGTGCGCCTGGCCATCAAGGCCCGCGGGCCCGTGGAGCCCCAGGACGGGGTGTGGGCGCACCTGAAGTATGAGGGCGGCGTCCACCGCGTCCAGCGCGTCCCGGTCACCGAGTCCCAGGGGCGCATCCACACCTCCGCGGCCGGCGTCCTGGTCATGCCGGAGGCCGACGACCCCGGTGAGCTCCAGATCGACGCCGCCGACCTGCGCATCGACGTCTTCCGCTCCTCGGGACCGGGAGGCCAGAGCGTCAACACCACGGACTCGGCCGTGCGCATCACGCACCTGCCCACGGGGATCGTCGTGTCCATGCAGAACGAGAAGTCCCAGCTGCAGAACAAGGAGGCGGCCATGCGGGTCCTGCGGGCCCGGCTCCTGGCCGAGCGTGCGGCGGCGGCCGCCGCCGAGGCGGCGCAGGCCCGTCGCAGTCAGGTGCGCACTGTGGACCGCTCCGAGCGCATCCGCACCTACAATTTCCCTGAGAACCGGATCGCCGACCACCGCACCGGCTTCAAGGCCTACAACCTTGACGCCGTTCTTGACGGTGATCTCGGCCCGGTGATCGCCTCGGCCATCGCCATGGACGAGACTGAACGATTATCCCAGGTGGGTGAGGGCAGTGGTTCCTGAGTTGTGTGGCGGCGCGCCTGCGGGCGCGGTGGACCGCTACGGGCTGCGGGCGCTGGTGCGCCAGGCGGCCGGTCGGCTGGCTGCGGCCGGTGTGACCAGCCCGCAGGTCGATGCCCGAATCCTGGCCGAGCACCTGTTGGGGCGGGCCCTGCTGCTGGCCGACGGCGCCGACGGCGACTTCCCGGCCGCCTATGACGCGCTGGTGCTGCGTCGCGAGTGCCGTGAGCCCCTCCAGCACATCATCGGCCGCATGTGGCTGCGGGGCGCCGAGCTCATCAGCCGTCCCGGCGTGTTCATCGTGCGCCCGGAGACCGAGGTGGTGGCCGGGGCCGCCATTGAGGCGGCCCGCGAGGTGATGGACGGCGGCGGGGGAGTGGTCCTGACCGCCGACCTGTGCACCGGCTCGGGCGCGATCGCGGCCTGCGTCGCCAAGGAGGTGCCGGGAGCCCGGGTGGTCGCCGTCGAGATCAGCGAGACCGCCGCGTCCCTGGCCCGCGAGAACTGTGAGCGGCTGGTGCCCGGACGTGTCGAGGTGATTCACGCCGACGCCACCGACCCGCTGGTCCTTCACGACCTCAACGGGCAGGTCGACGTCGTCGTCTCCAACCCGCCCTACGTTCCGGCCGGCGCCGTGGAGGACACCGAGACGGCCCAGCACGAGCCCACTGTGGCGCTCTACGGCGGGGGCCCTGACGGGCTGGAGATTCCGATTGACGTCCTGGTGCGCTCGGTCGCGCTGCTGCGCACCGGCGGGGTGCTCGTCATGGAGCACGACCACGAGCAGGGGGCGCTGCTGCGCGCGGCCGCGCTCGGGGCCGGGTTCAAACAGGCCGAAACCGGCCAGGACCTCACCGGCCGTGACCGCTACCTGCGCGCCGTGCGGTAAGGCCCTGCGCCGGCAGAGGCGGCTCTCAAGACCGGTCTGAGCCCGACCGCGGTGGGTACCTGTTTCGGCTGCGTGATGCCCGCTCGCATTCGGTGAGCTGTGGTGTCGCTGATTGAGCGGATGTGAACAGGTGGTGGGCTCGTCAACATTGTTGACGAGCCCACCAGATTGGCGGATCAATCGAGCCTGTTCCCCGACTACTTACTATTCACGCCGTCCGCACGCGCCTGCTCAATTCCATCGCAGAACCAACGGGTGATCGATTCCGGGTGCGTGATCGCCGTACCAATGGTGACGGCTAGAGCCCCGCGTTGTAGCGCCTGAGCCGCTTCGCCAGCATTGTGAAATCGGCCCTCGGCAATGATCGGCACATCAATGTGCTCGCTTAGCTCCTCAACCAGATCCAAGTCGGGGCCACGTGTTGCTTGGCGCTCACCGCTGTATCCAGCCAGGGTCGTCCCCACGAGGTCAGCGCCCGCATCCCGACTGTCTAGGCCATCGTCCAGCGAGCCACAGTCCGCCATGAGGAGGGTCCCGGGGAACTGACGCCGCACCTCGGTGATGATTTCCTTAAGAGAATGCCTATCTGGGCGAGGGCGGCGTGTTCCATCAATGGCTACAATCTCGCACCCAGTCTCGGCTACAGCAAGCGCATCCTTGAGTGTGGGGGTGATGTAGACGCCGTCGTTGCCGACCTTCACCAGCCCGATGATGGGAACATGCAATACCGGTCTGGCGAGGCGTAGATCGTCCAAGCCCTTAAGGCGCACACCTACGGCTCCGCCATGGACTACTGATTGGGCGATCTGAGTCATGGTTTGCGGATGGAGCATTGGTTCGCCGGGATAGGCCTGGCAAGAGACGATGAGTCCTCCGCGAAGTGCTCCGATGATGTCACTCATAGGGTCTCCTAGCGTCGATGAGGTCTACCAATCGCTCGAGAACCAGTTTCCTCGCCCTGTCTGCGATCCTTGGTCCGTTGAGACCGAGAATCCCGTGGCAGGTCCCGGGAAGCAGGATCGCTTCGGTCGGAACGTTTGCCCCTGTCAGAGCTCTAGCGAATGCAAGATTTTCATCCAGGAGAGGGTCGCACTGGTTCGCAAGAAGGAATGTTGGCGGAAATCTTGAAAGATCACTCTCTCTGGCCGGTGCCGCGTGGGGTGTCGGATTCTGAGCACCAAGATATGCCTTCCACGAAGCAGTTGCGTTCGGCAAGTCCCATACGGCTGTGCTGGTGGCGCCCTGCATCGAGGTAGTACTCAGACGGTCGTCCAGCACCGGCTCAATAAGGAATACATGGTCCGGCATGCAGATTCCGGTATCTCGACATCGAAGAGATAGTCCCGCAGCCAGGTTTCCCCCGGCGGAGTCGCCGTAGATGATTCTCGTCGCTTCCGGGTACTGCGTGAGGATCCATGTCCAGGCGGCAACGCAGTCCTCGAGTGGAAGCGGAAAAGGGGCTTCAGGAGCGAGTCGGTAGTTAGGGCTTACGACCGTTGCGCCGGTACGCAGGGCTAGAATGGCGTTCCACGCGTCGTCGTACTTTGCCTGCCCAGCAACGAAGCCTCCACCATGAATGGATAGGATGACCGCGCTCGCACCATCCTCCGGGGCATGAACTCTCAGCTCCAGTTCCCCGCCATCGGTTGGAACTGTGAGGACTGTGCGAGTAAGCCCCTCAGGGACAGGGGTATCCTGGTCGAGGATCGTTGCCCCTGCGTCACGCATTGTCTGCGGATCCCAGGTGGTCTGGGGAGGAACTTCCTCCGCAGCTACCGCCACCTCAGGATCAAGAAGGCGAGAAGGCTCAAACGTCATGAGATGACCTCCTTCAGGAACGAGTCGCACACCGCATAGAAACCCTCGGACTGGTCGCGGCGCACGCAGTGAGATGCTCCAGGAACTAGGGTTGTACGGATCATGGTGTTGCCGAGAGAACGAACTGCCTGTAGCCCGTCAACTCCCAGGAGGACGTCATCGCCGTCAGACGTCACTAGGAGCGTGGGCATAGCCAGGATCGAGGCCGTCTCTTTCCAGGAGGTTTGGGGAGAGACATAGCCGGTGCGGACGAAGTCTCGATCTACCTGAACTTTGCCCTGTAACCACGCACAGGACTCTTCGAGGTCCCACGCTGGGTAAAGTTCCCGGTTCTCGGTTAGCGCCTCGTCGGGATGATCCGAGATCCATGCCATACGGGTAGCTAGTGCTGTCGCCTCGTTGCTGTAAGCGGTTCTCTGGTCCTCGGAGAGCCACGCAGGTTCCTCTAGGACCAGTGCGTCAACGAGATCCGGACGCTGAGCGGCAGCAGCCGCTGCAACCGCACCGCCCATTGAATGGCCAATCAAGATCAGCGCAGTGCTGTGCTCACGGCCCTCGAGGATGGTGATGAGGTCCTTAACCATTATCCCAACTGGATCGTTCAGTTCTGCGGGGCTGAAATGGGTGGATAGGCCGTGACCGCGTGCATCTATGGAGGTGACGTCGTAGTCATTCCGCCAGTGCCGGTGTGCGGCTGCCAGTGATGCTGCATTGTCGGTGACACCATGATTGAGGAAGAGCTGAGGCGCTCCGGATTTGATGGTGTGGATGCGTGCGATTCCAGACGTGCTTTTCATGCTTCTCTCCTGACGTACTCGCGCTCGATGTCCTCAAGTGTCTTACCGCGTGTCTCAGGAATGACCTTCAGAGCAAAGACGGCAAGGAGAGTCGTTGCAACGGCGTAGATCCCGAAGGTGCCGACTCCACCAAGGGCATCGAAGAGGCTGAGGAAGGTCAGCGAGACGATGAAGCTCAGCGTCCAGTTGACTCCGATAGTCAGACTCATGGCGGTCGCACGGATCCGTAAGGGATACAGTTCGGAAGGAATGATGAAGACGACGATGTCCAGTCCGACGGCGACTGCGGCAATGTACAGGAAGATGCAGGCAACTCCAATTAAGGAGGTGGCGCCGGAGGTAATTCCACGCATGAGCAGGAAGGCGAAGATGGCGAGACAGACCGCTTGTCCTGCGGCACCAGCTGCGAGCAGTTTGGTGCGACCGATCTTATCTACCAACCCCATTCCTATAACCGTAAAGACAATGTTGATAACGCCTACGCCCACCGTAGCGAGAAGGGCCGATGAGGCGCCGAGTCCAGCGCTCTCGAAGATGGAAGGGGCGTAGTAGACTACGGCGTTTACGCCAGTGAGCTGTCCTAGGATCTGTAGCCCTACACCTGCGACGAGGACATGGCGTAGCCGGGGGTCGAGCAGTGCTTTCCATCCATCAGACTGGGTAGTCTCGTCAGTGGAGCGGATGTCCTCAAGCTCCGTCTTCACCTCTTCAGGGGTGCGGAACTTTTCCAGCACCTTCTGGGCTTCATCGCTACGACCGTTGATGGCGAGCCAACGCGGTGACTCTGCCAGGCTGAGGACTCCGATGCCCAGGAGCAGCGAGGGGATGACCGCTAGGCCGATCATCCAGCGCCAATCCTGATTGATACCGGCAAGCGCGTAATTTGATAGGTAGGCGAACATGATACCGGAGACGATCATCAGTTGGTTCAGGCTGACCAGTCTGCCTCGTAGATCTGCCGGGGCGAGTTCAGAGATAAACACGGGGACGATGCTGGAGGCGCATCCGACTGCCAATCCCAGGATGACCCGGGAGATTACCATAATTGGTGCAGACGTTGAGAAGGCTGCCATCAGCGAACCAATGATGAATACCGCAGATGCGGCCAGGAGGACAGGGCGACGCCCGAACTTGTCGGACAAACGTCCGGAGGACATAGCTCCCAGTGCTGCTCCCACGGTGAGGGAAGAGACGACGACGCCTGAGGTGAAGGGCGTTAGACCGAAGTAGTCGGTCATGGCGGGTAATGCCCCGGAAATGACTCCGGTGTCGTAGCCGAAGAGCAGCCCGCCCAGAGCGATGATGGAAGTGGCCCAGATAACGTGGCCGTTTCGGGTTCCAGTCGTTGTCATGGTCAGGCTTCCGTTCTTTCAGCAGGGATGTCACACGTTGGAAAGTTCAGGGAGAATGCGGCGGCACCCAGCAGGGCTGCCTGTGAGCCGCGGGTTGCCGTGGTGATAGGAGTGTTGGCGACTACGTCCATGGCGTCATGGGCCACGCCCTGCTTTACCGCGTCAAGCCACCCGCTGTAGGCCTCGGTGACGCCACCCGCAAGAGTGACTAGATCGACGTCGAGGGTGTTGAGCAGGCTACCGATGACCCTGCCCGTGGCGAATCCTGCGACGCGGTATGCCTCCTGGGCGGCGGTATTGCCCTCCTCTGCGGCTCGAGCGAGGGTCCTTCCGTCCCTCGTTGCGTCATCGCCAGCGTTCAGCTTCTTGGCGATACGTAGGATTCCCGGGCCTGAGGCTAGTGCCTCGATGTGTCCGTTGCGCCCGCAGGTGCACTTCATGCCTTCGGCCTCACTGACACCGATGTGCCCAAGGTGTCCAGCTGCACCATGGGAGCCCTGAAGGAGGTTCCCGTCGGTCACGATGCTTCCACCGATTCCTGTGCCGACGGCCACCATCATCATTGAGCGGTGACCGCGTCCAGCACCGAAGAGAGCTTCGCCCAGGCCATGCGCGTGGGCGTCGTTCAGGGCACGGAAAGGTACGGAGAACTCGGCAGTAAATGGTGCGGATAAGTCAGCTCCTCTCCAGCCCGGGATAGTGTCAGTAGCGTGAGTGACGACACCACGGCTGGAATCGATGACTCCTCCTGCTGACATGCCGACGGCGTCGAGTTGAACGCCTGGGTGACCCGAGAGCACATCCCTGGCTACTCGAACAGCTGCCGCCAGGATGCCGTCGCTGCCGTCCTCAGTCGCGGTCGGGGTTGTTGCTGACGTGATGATCTTGGCGTCGCCGTCGCTGATACGTACTAGCGCGGCGTTGATCTTGGTGCCGCCGATGTCCAGTGCCACGACGTTGTGTTGTGGGCTGGTTCCGCTCTGATGCAATGGGGGCTGCATGAAAACTCACTCTCCTTTGAGCTAGTCCGCGGGAGGTCCGGGGACCGGGATCTCACGCTTCTGCCAGGGCCTGATACGATCCCCGGCAGATCACCATATGGTAGACTTTCTAACCATAGGGTGATTGCTGCCGATGGTACACCTGTGTCGGGTGGATGGGAACGGTTTGATTAAAGATTGGAAAAGCCGTGCATAAGTACGAGCGCATTCGTGAGGCCATTGAGGTGATGGTGGCTGAGGCTGGTCCTGGGGCGCGCCTGCCCACTGAGAAGGAGTTGGCTCGGCGCTTCGACGCCTCAGCGATGACGGTGCGGCGCGCTCTGCAGGTGCTCTCGGAGGCCGGCCAGCTGTACGGGGTTCCTGGGAAGGGAATCTTTGTGGCGCGTTCTCGTGTGACCAAGGTGGCTTGCGTGTCTACCTCCTTCACGGAGGCGCTGCGGGCTTCGGGACGTCGGGCGAGCAGTCGACTCATCTCGGCAGCCTTGCGGCCGCCCTTGGATGAGGCCGAGCGTGACTTCTTTGCTGTTGGTGAGGGTGGGTTCGTTGTTGAGGTGCGTCGCGTGCGCCTTGGGGATGGGGTCCCTATCGGCTTTGAGGTCGCTGCTCTTAATGCGGCTATACTTCCTCGAATTCTTGGGTATGATCTCACTGGATCTCTGTACGAGTTGATTGAGCATCGCTACCATCTTGAGATTGAGCGCACAGGTATCGTTGTATCATCCCGACTTCCGGATGGGGTTGAGGCGAAGTTACTTGAGGTAGCGACCACTGAGCCGTGCCTGCAGACAGTTGTCACTGCCCAGGTTGCGGGTGGGCGGAATCTTGAGCGCACCGTAGCGATCTATCGCGGAGACATGTATGAGCTGGCCATCTGATTCCGGTATTTATTTAGATGTGGTTCACTCAAGTTGCTTCGGAGTGGTGGTTGTCGGGGGCGGATTAAAGTAAGGGGTAGAAAATTCGCGCTGGCTGCGATGTGTTATCTATCTGACGGGTGTCTAGCACGCTTATGCCGATCTGCGCTCGGGGTTGGGTTCAAGCGGGCCGAGACGGGCCAGGACCTCACCGGCCGCGACCGCTACCTGCGCGCCGTGCGGTAAACCCCGCCGGCGGGGCCAGCAGTGCTCGGGCCGCCTACCGCCTCGGCGGCCGACGTGGCTGGTTCTCTGGTCAACGTTCCACGGTTCTGAGAGAATAGTTCTGTGGCAGTGAAAGTGGCGATCGATACCAAGGCGCTGTCGGAGGCATGCGCCCGGTTCGGTGTTGCGCGATTGCGTGTCTTCGGATCAGTGCTTACCGAGCATTTTGATCCCCATACCAGCGACATCGACTTTCTTGTCGACTTCCAGACGGGCCGGGATGACCGATTCGCGGATTTCTTCGGTCTGCAGGATGAGCTGACGAGGATCTTCGGAAGAAAGATTAACCTGGTCGTTGCAGAGTCGGTCAAGAATCCTTACTTCAAGTCCTCGGTGCTGAGGGGTGCTGAGGATGTCTATACTGCCTGAGCGACGGCGTCGGAGGCCGATCCGATCCAGGTCGCTGCGGGTACTTGTGATGGCGGCGTGACGCTCGCTCGTATTCGGTGAGCTGAGGTGTCGCGGTTTGAGCGGGTGTGGAATCGCCGTTCGTGGATTGGGTGCACGATCTGGGTCAGGAGTTGCGACCGCTTGCGGAGGATAGCTGCTCTGCCGACTCGTGGATCACTGTCGTGGCGGCCTCCAAGAACTCAATGAGCTGATCGACCCGGCTCTCGGGCCAGCCGTCCACCAGTGCCGTCAGTCTCCGGTTGGCGGGCAGGAATATCTCGGCAAGACGATCAGCGCTCGTGGCGTGGATGGTGAAGGAGCGCAGGTCCGTCTCACTGGGGCGACGCTCAACCCAGCCATCGCGGACGAGTCGCCGCAGCACACTCGTCATCGTTGTCGTCCCCATCCGAGTGCGGCGGGCGAGGGCAGTGGGGGTCTGCGGACCGTCGCGGTGCAGGGCGTCGAGTACCGCAAGATCGCTGTCGTTGAGCCCAGTTTTCGCAGCGACAGCGCGATTGCTGGCGGCGAGCTCGCTATTCATGGCGCGCAGCGCCCGGATGAGACGCTGATCGTGAATCCCTCCGCTCAAGCGGCCCTCCTGATCGAGGTGAACATGGATGAGTGTCAGGATAGATCGATGACGAGCTTGCCGCGGACGTGGCCCTTTGCCAGCTCGGTGTAGGCGGCGCGAATCTGCTCCAGCGTGAAGGAGTAGGTGCGGGCGAGTTCAACTTTGATGGCGTCATCCGCCACCAGCTCTGCCACCTCCTCGAGGTCGCTGCATCCACTGCTGTGCCGTGAGCCGGTGAACTGCGCGCCCCTGAGGATCGCCGCGGGCGAAGGAACCAGAGTGCCAATGGAACGGCCCGTCAGTCCAAGATCGCGGCCAAGTCTTACGTAGGTACCGCCGTAGCAGTCCAGAAGCTTGGTGACAGGTGAGGGAGCCGCTTCGCGAACCCGGCTGGTCAGATTCTCACCATAGGTGACCGGAATGGCCCCCAAGGAGCGGATGTAGTCCATATTACGGGCGCCGGCGATTCCGATGACGGTCGCGCCTCGGCTCACGGCCAGCTGAGAGGCGACCGAACCCACACCGCCTGCGGCGGCACTGATGACAATGACATCGCCCTCGTGCAGGTTCAGCTTCCTGAATGCGCCGCACGCGGTCTGCGAGGCCACACCCAGGCAGGCCGCCTGCGTGAAGGGCAGCGGGGCCGGCTTCTTGACGACGCCGTCGGCGGGTGCCACCAGCTCGGTGGTAAGTGCCCCGCGGGTGTCGGCCTGACCGGGGGCACTTCGCAAGGTACCCAGCACGGCATCGCCCACGGAGAGGTCGGTGACGTTCGCGCCGACGGCATCAATGATGCCTGCGAAGTCGCGGGCCACGCCCCTGGGGAAGCGAACGGATGCGCCCTCCAGCCAGCGTCGAGGATGAAGGATGCGCTGAACCCGTTCAAGCCTTCGCAGGTCGCCCCGGAAGGTCTTGAAGTCGAGGGGATTGAGCCCGACGGCGCGCACCGCGACGCGTACCTCTGCGTCACCGGGTGCCTGCGCCGGGCGCTCGGCCTCCTCCAGGACCTCTGGCCCGCCGAACCTGCGGTACTCGATCGCTCGACCCATGGAAGCCTCCTCGGACTCTCGCGACAGCGAGATGCTGCGCTCACATCCAACTACTACGTGGAACGTATAGTACGAGATTCGTACTAGGTGGGCAAGGAGGTGTCCTTGGGCGGGCTCTGTGGTCCCTTCGGGGAGAGGTTGCTCAGTCGAGCGGCCGCGGCTTGCCGCTGATGCCAGGGGTGTGTCGTAGTGACTCGTTGTCCTGTGGAGGCAGGCGCTGACCCGTGTCCTCTCAGCTGTTCTGCCAGGCGGCGGTCGCCTCCATGAGCGCCATGTAGTCCTTCTCCCCGGCGTTGAGGAAGACCTGCTCCCAGGCGTCGGCCATCGCATCGGGCACCAGCCCGGTGATCCGCATGACCTCCGCAGTGAAGGGAACCGCGTGAATGCCTGAGGCCGTGATGACACCTCGGTCAGTCACCACCGGCGCCTCCATGTAGTGGGTCTTACCGCGGTACCCACTGGCCTCCAGGTAGGAGGCGGCATTCGAGGTGTGGAGGCGCGCGTCCAGGAAACCACCGCGGGCCAGCAGAAGCGTGGCACCGCAGATGGCCGCCACCGGAATCTCCTGATCCACGAGATGACCGACCGCCTCGATGAGCCGCTCGTGTCCGGCCGCGTAGTGGTCCCCTCCAGGGATGACCAAGGCTGCGAGCTGGCCGTCGTCGGCCAGGGCCTGCAGGGTGTCGAGGTCGGTCTCAGGCGTCAGTGGCAGGTTCCCGAGTGTGCGCACCGGCTCCAGCCCGTCGCCCACGAGCAGGAGCCGAAAGCGCCCGGGCTTGAGCTGTTCCGCGCCCGCGATCTGAGTGGTGAGGTAGGCGTACTCCCAGTCCGCCATGGTCTCGGTCGTGTACAAGGCGATGGTGCGCATCTCGGTTCCTCTCTCAGCGGCTTTCACAACCTGTTCACAACGTACTGTGAAGGCCGGCGGTGCGGCGGGGAAAGCGTAACGTGTCGGTGGCCTGGCCTAGGCTTGGCCTCACGATGAACGCGATGAACCCCCTCTTCGGCGCCCTGCCCATGCCCGGCTCCGGCGGTGCGGCCACGCCGCCGCCCGAGGCTGCGTTGCCCGCCCTCGTTCCCAGTGGAGGCTCCTTCGACGACGACTCCTGGGCCGACGTCGAGGCCCCGGAGGAGGACTGGGGCCCCGAGGACGCCCCGCCGCCCGAGGACGAGTACGCCGCAGCCCCCACCTGGGAGGAGCGCCAGGACGAGGTCTCCGCCCTGGTCACCCGCGCCCAGGCAAATGCCGCCGCGGCCCGCGCCCGAGCCGGCGACGCCGCGTCCTCGGCCCGGCCCTCCGGCCGGCCCTGGGGGGTGACGGTCTCAGACCCGGCCGAGCTGCTCTCCGGCCTCAACCCCGCCCAGGAGGCCGCCGTCACCCACGCCGGCGCCCCCCTGCTCATTATCGCCGGCGCGGGCTCGGGCAAGACCCGGGTCCTGACCCACCGCATCGCCCACCTCATCGCCACCGGCCGCGCCCGCCCTGGCGAGATCCTGGCCATCACCTTCACCAACAAGGCCGCCGCCGAGATGCGCGAGCGCGTCACCGCCCTGGTCGGGCCCGCCGGAGCGCGCATGTGGGTCTCCACCTTCCACTCCGCCTGCGTGCGCATCCTGCGCCGCGAACACGAGGCCGCCGGCCTGCGCTCCACCTTCTCCATCTACGACGCCGCCGACTCCACCCGCCTGATCACCCTCATCGTGCGTGAGCTGGGCATCGACCCCAAGCGCTTCACCCCCAAGACCTTCGCCCACCGCATCTCCGACCTCAAGAACGAGCTCATCACCCCGGCCCAGTTCGCCGAGCGCGCCGTCACCTCCAACCCCCTCGAACGCCACCTCGCCGAGGTCTACCACGCCTACGCCCAGCGCCTGAGCGCCGCCAACGCCCTGGACTTCGACGACATCATCATGCGCACCGTCGCCCTGCTTCAGACCCGCCCGGCCGTGGCCGAGATGTACCGGCGCCGCTTCCGCCACATCCTGGTCGACGAGTACCAGGACACCAACCACGCCCAGTACGTCCTCGTGCGCGAGCTCGTCGGCGGGCCCGGCACCTCCGGGGCCGGCTCGGCCCTGCCGCCGGGCGAGCTGACCGTCGTCGGCGACTCCGACCAGTCCATCTACGCCTTCCGCGGCGCCACCATTCGCAACATCGAGGAGTTCGAGGAGGACTACCCCTCGGCGCGCACCATCCTGCTGGAGCAGAACTACCGCTCCACCCAGAACATCCTCTCGGCCGCCAACGCCGTCATCTCCCGCAACAGCGGCAGGCGCGAGAAGAACCTGTGGACCGCCGCCGGCGACGGCGCCCCCATCACCGGTTACGTCGCCGACTCCGAGCACGACGAGGCCCGCTGGATCAGCCAGGAGGTCGACCGCCTGGCCGACGAGCACGGCGTACGCCCTCGCGACGTCGCCGTCTTCTACCGCACCAACGCCCAGTCCCGCGCCCTTGAAGAGGCCTTCATGCGCGCCGGACAGCCCTACAAGGTCATCGGCGGCACCCGCTTCTACGACCGCCGCGAGATCAAGGACGCCATCGCCTACCTGCGCGCCGTCGACAACCCCGACGACGACGTCAACCTGCGCCGCATCCTCAACGTCCCCAAACGCGGCCTGGGTGACAAGGCCGAGGGCGCCCTGGCCGAGCACGCCGCCCGCTACTCCGTCTCCTTCGGACAGGCCGTCGCCGACGCCGCCGGAGCCCCCCGCGAGGCTCAGACAGGCGAGACCGAGGAGACCGACGGGCAGGCCCCCTCCACCGCAGGGGCTGGCGAGCCGCCCGAGGTCGAGGGCCTGACCACCCGGGCCCGCAACCAGGTGCGCGGCTTCCACGAGCTGCTCACCACCCTGCGCCACATGGTCACCGCCGGCGACGGCGTCGCCGACATCCTCGACTCCGCCCTGGACGCCTCCGGTTACCTCGCCGAGCTGCGCGCCAGCGACGACCCCCAGGACGCCACCCGCGTGGAGAACCTCGCCGAGCTCCACTCCGTGGCCAGCGACTTCCAGGCCGCCAACCCCGACGGCACCCTGGCCGACTTCCTCGAACGCGTCTCACTCGTGGCCGACTCCGACCAGCTCCCGCCCAGCGCTGACCTGGAGGACGAAGACGCCCGGCAGGCCGAGGAGCAGGGCCAGATCACCCTCATGACCGTCCACACCGCCAAGGGCCTGGAGTTCCCGGTCGTCTTCGTCACCGGCATGGAGGACGGCACCTTCCCCCACGCCCGCTCCCTGACCGAGGAGACCGAGCTCGCCGAGGAACGGCGCCTGGCCTACGTGGCCCTCACCCGCGCCCGCGAGCGCCTCTACCTCACCCGCGCCGCCGTGCGCTCGGCCTGGGGAGCCGCCAACGCCATGTCCGCCTCCCGCTTCCTCGACGACGTTCCGGCCGAGACCATCGACTGGAAGCGCCTGGCCTCCTCCATGGAGGCGCTGCGCGGCGGCGGCACCGGCTGGGGCAGCAGCTGGGGCGAGGGCGGCTTCGGCTCGGGCGGACGGCGCTCAGGCTCCCCCCGGCAGAGCGCCTACTCCGACGACGATGACTTCGCCCCGCCCGTGGGCGCAGGCACCAAGCGCTCGGGCAAGCTGGGGCGCGTGGAGACCGCCCAGGACCGGGCCGCCAAGCGCGCCTCCGCCCGCCTCGAGGCTCGCGGCAAGCAGAGCGACTCCTCACCGGCCGGCGGCGCCGCCTCGGAGGACCTGCCCGCGGCCGTCGCCGGGCTGAGAACCGGCGACCAGGTGCGCCACGACTCCTACGGGGTGGGCACCGTCGTCGGCCTGGAGGGCAAGGGGCGGTCCCTGACGGCGCGCGTCGAGTTCGTCATCGACGGCGCCCCCACCACCAAGCGCCTCATCCTGCGCTACGCCCCCGTCGCCAAGATCTGACGGCTCTATCCTTCGCCCACCTCCCGCGGTATCGGACACCGTGCTGAGATCAGTGGGCGCCGGTTCCTCCTGGCGGGGGAGGTACGGCGACCGGCAGACGGGGAACACTGGGGTCATGAGCACCCCGGCCTCCTCTCCAGCGTCATCGGTAGCGCCTCGGGCCTCTCGCCTTCTGGACCGGCTCGTCCCGGTCAGTCCCCAGTGGCGCATCCCTGCGCGAAAGGCGGAGCGCCTCGGCTGGCTTCAGCTCCTTCTGGGGGTCGTGGTCGTCGTCGGCGCTCAGATGATCGTCGGGCTGCTGGCGGTGGCGACTGGACTCGTGCGACTCGGGGGCGGGGCGACAGCCCGGCCGGGTGCCGCGTTCATCATCGCGATCAGTGCCGTGCCCCTGACCCTGCTCGGGTACTGGCTGCTGGTGCGCTTCGTCGGTGGCCGGCCCGTCATTGAGCTGGGCGGGCGCTGGGCGGCACTGCGCGAGCTCCTGGTCGGCCTGGCCATGGGAGCGCTGCTCATGTGCGCCGTCATCGCGGTTCTGGCCCTGCTCGGTTCCTACCACGTGGTGGACGTCGGCTGGAGCACGGGGATCCTCGCCGGTCTCCAAGCCGGCATCGTCGCCGGATTCACCGAGGAGATCCTCGTCAGAGGTGTCATGCTGCGCCTCATCGAGGGGTGGGTGGGGACCTGGTGGGCGTTGACCATCACCGCCGTGTTCTTCGGTGCCGCCCACCTCGGCAACCCTCAAGCCACCGTCTTCGGTGCGGTCGCGATCGCGCTGGAGGCCGGGATCCTGCTGGGCACCTGCTACCTGCTCACCCGGCGCCTGTGGCTGGCGATCGGGGTGCACGCCGCTTGGAACTTCGTCCAGGGCGGCATCTTCGGCTCCGACATCTCCGGCACCGGGTCGGGACGCGGACTCATCGAGGCCCGCTTCACCGGCCCTGACCTGCTCACCGGTGGTGCCATGGGGATCGAGGGCTCCGTCGTCGCGGTCATCGTGTGCACGGCGGCCGGGCTGGCCATGCTGCTGGCGGTCCGTCGGCGCGGGCTCGTCGTCCCACCCTGCTGGCGCCGCCCCGTCCTGGGGAAAGCCGTCGGCGATGAGCGCAGCGTTGAGTGAGCGCCCACCCCAGTCAGGGCCAGGTCAGGAGCGGGCGGGCACCAGGCGCACGGGGCGCCGCTCGGCCCGGAAGTCGTTGACGGGGGCCTCGGAGGCGTAACCCAGGGCGAAGCCCGTGATGAGGCGGTAGTCCGACGGCGCCTCGAACTCGGCGTCGAAGGGGCGGCGCCAGGTGGCCAGGACCCCCAGGGGGCAGGAGTCGACGCCATGGGCCTTGGCGGACAGGAACAGGGTCTGCAGCATGATCCCGGCGTCGAGCGCGGCGAAGGGCATGAGGCCCTTGTGGACCAGTGCGAAACCGATGACCGGGGCGCCGAAGGCCTCACAGTTGCGGCGGGCGGCCGCGTCACGGGCCTCGCGGTCCTTGCGGGCGATACCCATGTGCGCGTACAGCCGGCCACCGACCGCCTGGGAGTGGGGCAGCAGGTCCGCGGGGTAGGGCGCCCAGGTCGGGTAGTCGCCGTCGGGCGCCTTGCCGCTCAGGGCCAGGCGGGCCATTGCCCCGGGCTCCTTGTGCTGGAGGGGGAGGGCAGCGTCGAACTCCTTGACGTAGGCCGCCCGCAGACGGTCCGCCTGCTCACCGGTGGCCAGCGCCACCATGAAGGGACGGGTGTTGGACCAGCTCGGCGCCTGGCGGGCATCCTCCAGGATCTCCTCGATGACCTCAGGCGGTACGGGATCGGTCCGGAAGTCCCGCACGGAGTGCCGGGAAGCAGCCAGGTCGGAAAAGGTCTCGGGGTTCATTGCGGCGTCTCCTTGGATGGGTGCTGATGGCGGGGGCCGAAGGTGGAGTCGTCCAGCTGGCGCAGGATCCGGGCCGGGTTGCCCACCGCCAGGCTGCTGGCAGGAATGTCCTTGGTGACCACCGAGCCCGCGCCGATGACGCAGTTGTCCCCGATGGTCACGCCGGGGCACACGATGACCCCGCCGCCCAGCCACACGTTGTCCCCGATCGTGATGGGGTCGGCCGCCTCCAGGGAGCAGGCGCGCGGCGTCGGCTCCAGGGGGTGCACCGGCGTGAGCAGCTGGACGTTCGGGCCGATCTGGCAGTGCGCGCCGATACTGATCCGGGCGACGTCGAGGGCCACGAGCCCGTAGTTGACGAAGGTCCCCTCACCCACGGTGATGTTGTCCCCGTAGTCCACGCGCACCGGCGGCAGCAGGCGAGCCTGGTCACCCAGCCCCGGGATCGCCGAGCGCAGCAGGTCCCAGCAGTCCTCCTCATCCTCGGCGAAGGCCCGCTCGAAGCGGTGGAGCATCGTGCGGGCGTGGGCGGCGATCCTGGCGTTGTCCGGGTCGTCGGAGACGTACCAGTCACCGGCGAGCATGCGCTCGCGGTTGGTGCGCTCATCGCCCACGAAGTAGGGCTCGGCCTCCGGGAAGCGCGGGGTGGGACTCTCACTCATACCCAGCAGCCTAGCGGCGGCCCGATGCGCCCGTCGGTCCGTTCGAGCCGACCCGCCGGAGTCGGTGCTCGGAGCCTGGTCAGGAGTGGGGGAGCACCTCGGCCACGGCCGCCCGCAGCGTCTCCGGCAGGCCCAGGGCCTCGAGCTCACCCAGCAGGGCGGTTCCGCTCAGGCCCCGCTGCACCGCGTCCCAGGCCAGGTCCTTGGCCATGTACTCCACTCGCGCGGCGTCCAGGATCGTGTGGACCTCATTGCGCCAGTCGGCCGGGGAGTGCTCCGTGCCGCGAAGGACCAGCTGGACGCCGTCGATGAGGTCCTGGCGGCTCAGCTCCTCCAGGTGCACCAACGTCCCGGCCCCCAGGGTGAAGCCGTCCCCACTGACCTCCTCGGTGGCCAGCCGGCGCGCCCGCTCACCCACCCCCAGCCAGGCGCCGGTCACCCGACCAGCCAGGAGCCGCACCGTCACCAGCCGCGAGGCCGGCACGACGTCGGCCGCCCCCTCCAGGCGGATGCGCAGCACCACGTCGGCGCCGCCCTCGTCCTCCGGCCAGGTCAGCGTCATGTGGGTGCGGGCGATGCGGTCCTCCCCGGGCTGTGCCGAGCCGTCGTCCTCCTCCAGGGTGAAGCTCCCCGAGCCCCCGGGCACGACGACGATCTCCAGCTCGCGAGGATTGTCCCCGGCCGCCTCCGTCAGGTTCCCGGCCAGGGGGATCACGGAGCCGGCCCGGGCCAGCACCCCGATTCGGTCCAGGGGGCGAGACAGGCTCAGCATGCGCCCGCGCCCGCCGGTCGTGGCCTCATAGCGGCGACCCGTGGGCAGGTCGTACCAGACGCCGTCGGGCAGCCAGGTCAGTTCCCGCCCCAGGCCGGTGGTCTCATCGAGCCGGCAGGTGAAGGGCACCACCAGCAGGTCCCCGAAGTAGAAGCTGCCCCGGTGCTCGTAGGCGGCCAGCTCACGCGGGTGGTCGTGGTAGACCGGGCGCACCGGAGCGATGCCCTCACTCGCCGAGCGGCGCGCCCACGTGTACAGGTAGGGCACCAGCCGGTGACGCAGCCGCAGGTGAGCCTCCATCGTGGCGCGGGCGTCACGCGAGTAGCGCCAGGGCTCCTTGGAGGTGAAGCCCGAGTTCGACGAGTGCAGGCGGTTGATGGGGGAGAAGCAGCCCAGCTGGAACCAGCGGGCCGCCATCGTGTCGTCGCTGCCGCCCAGCATGTGCCCGCCGATGTCGTTGGACCACCAGAAGTAGCCGATGTTGGCGGCCGTGGCCGTGAAGCGCGGCTGGAAGCGCAGGGAGTCCCAGCTGATGATCGTGTCCCCGGAGAAGCCCACCGGGGTGCGGTGGCTCGAGGCGTCGGCGAAGCGCGAGAAGGTCACCGGGCGGCGCCGCTCCACGCCACCGCCTGCCGCAGGGCGCTCGCGACCCGAGTCGAGGTAGTGGACGTGGTTGAGCATCCACAGCGGATCCAGGCCGGGAACCGTCGTGGAGCCGCCCTGCTGCCAGTCCAGCCACCAGAAGTCCACTCCCTCGTCCTCCAGGGGGTGGTGGAGGCGCGAGAGGTAGGAGCCCACGAAGTCCCGGTCGGCGATGTTGAAGGGCACGTCCTCCCCGGTGCTCGCATCCAGGCCCAGGTCGGCGCAGACCTCCTCATAGGCCTCCTCGTGGCGGCGCACCCCCTGGGCCGGGTGCACGTTGAGCGTGGTGAGTATGCCCCGCTCGTGCAGGCCGGCCAGGAAGGCCGCCGGGTCCGGGAACAGCTCCCGGTTCCAGGTGTAGCCGGTCCAGCCCGTGCCGATCGCCGGGTCGATGTCGGTGACGTGCCAGTCCATGTCGATGACGGCCACGGAGAAGGGCAGCTCCTCGGCGGCGAAACGGTCCATGAGCGCCAGGTACTCCTGGTCGCTGTAGGGGTGGTAGCGGCTCCACCAGTTGCCCAGCAGCGCCCGCGGGATGAGGGGGCTGGGCCCGGTGAGGCGGAAGAAGTCCCGCAGCGCCTCCTGGTAGCCCTGGCCGTAGCCGAAGACGTAGAGGTCCTGCGCCCCGTCGGCCAGGCGGTTGCCGGGCTCGCGGGGCTGGACCCACTCGTCCTGGGTGAGCAGCAGCGAGGCCGAGTCGTCCAGGGCGGTGATGCCGCTCAGGCTCAGCAGGCCCGGGCCGAGGGCGACGGCGCCGTCGGCCTCATCAAGGGTGCGGGTGGTGCCGCCCAGGTTCGTCGGGAAGGTCTCGGCCGGATCCCACACGTCGCCGTGGTGCCAGGTGCCGCCGTGGGCGTGCAGCGCCGTCGAGCGCAGCCTGACGCTGAGCCCGGAGGGGGAGAACCCCAGGGAGGGCACATGGGTCAGGTGCAGGTGCTCGGTGATGATCTCCAGACGGTCCTGACCGCGCACCACCCGGAACGACGGCGTCTGGCCCAGGTCGCGGTTGACGACCAGCTGGGTGGCGGCGTCGGTGAAGACGCCCGTGGGGGAGTGCTCCATGCGGATGAGCCGAGAGGTGAGCACCGTGAACCGGTAGCGGGACTCCTCCGGCAAGTCCCCCACGACCACCCCCTCAGGGCGGGCAGCGGCCGGACGCGGAGTGTCAGGGGCATCGCGGAGAGGAGAAACCAACAGTCGGCCTTTCACAACGGGGATCGTCGCAGGCAGCGCCGGGAGAGGCGGCGCCCTGAATGAGACGCGAGAACTCATCTTAATCGGCCCTGGACCGCGGCGTGTTCTGACACAATCGGTACCGTCCCGCAAAGGCCCCGTCAGCCTTGGCGGCGAAGCAGGGGGCAGGCCCTCACGCACCCGGCCCGCCCCGCTTACCTCGCATCCCCTCTGGTCGGTTGGAAGGAAGTCACCCGTGACCTCTCCCGCACCCCTCGTTGTCTCCGCCCGCCACGTCGGCGACGATCCGGACTGGTGGCGCCGCGCCGTCGTCTACCAGGTCTATCCCCGCTCCTTCGCCGACTCCGACGGTGACGGGATTGGCGACATCCCCGGCCTGACCAGCCGCCTGGGTCACTTCGACGAGCTGGGCGTCGACGTCGTGTGGCTCAGCCCCGTCTACCGCTCCCCTCAGGACGACAACGGCTACGACATCTCCGACTACCAGGACATCGACCCCCTCTTCGGCTCCCTGGCGGACCTCGACGCCCTCATCGAGGGACTCCACTGCCGCGGCATGCGCCTGGTCATGGACCTCGTCGTCAACCACACCAGCGATGAGCACCCCTGGTTCACCGCCAGCCGCTCCTCGAAGGATGACCCCAAGCGCGACTGGTACATCTGGCGTCCCGCCCGGCAGGTCGACGGGCTCGCCCCCGGGCAGCCGGGAACCGAGCCCACCAACTGGGGATCGGCCTTCTCCGGGTCGGCCTGGGCCTGGGACGAGGACACCCAGGAGTTCTACCTGCACCTCTTCTCACCCAAGCAGCCCGACCTCAACTGGGAGAACCCGCAGATGCGTGGCGCCATCCACGAGATGATGACCTGGTGGCTGGACCGCGGCGTCGACGGCTTCCGCATGGACGTCATCAACTTCATCTCCAAGACCTACCCGCTCACTGACGCGCCCCAGGGCGAGGGCGACCTCTACGGCAACGCCTTTGCCGCCGTCGCCAACGGCCCCCGCATCCACGAGTTCCTCCACGAGATGAACCAGCAGGCCCTCGCGCCGAGGCCCGGCCACATCCTCACCGTCGGGGAGATGCCCGGGGCCACGAGCGCCGAGGCCGCCCTCTACACCGACCCCGCCCGAGGCGAGCTCGACATGGTCTTCCAGTTCGAGCACGTCTGCCTCACCGACGGACCCGGCGGCAAGTTCGACCCTCAGCCCCTCGACCTCGTCACCCTCAAGCAGAACCTGGCCCACTGGCAGGCCGCCCTCGCCCCCGCCACAACCCCCACCGGCGCCGTGAGCGCGGAGAAGGGATGGAACTCCGCCTACTGGGACAACCACGACCAGCCCCGCGCCGTCTCCCGCTTCGGCGACGACGACCCCGCCTGGCGCGTCCGCTCGGCCAAGACCCTCGCCACGATCCTCCACACCCACCGCGGCACCCCCTACATCTACCAGGGGGAGGAGCTGGGCATGGCCAACACGGTCTTCCGGTCCATCGAGGACTACCGGGACCTGGAGTCCGTCAACCACTTCCACGAGCGCGTGCGCGCCGGCGACGACCCGACCGCAGTCCTGGCCGGCATCGCCCCCGTCTCCCGGGACAACGCCCGCACCCCCGTCCACTGGGACAGCAGCGAGAAGGCCGGGTTCACCACCGGCGAGCCCTGGATCGCCCTGGCCCCCGACCACGGCACCGTCAACGCCGCCGCCCAGGTGGGAGTACCCGGCAGCGTCTTCGAGCACTACCGCCAGCTCATCGCCCTGCGGCACGACGACGACGCCCTCGCCCTGGGGACCTTCCGGCTCCTGGTGGCCGACCACCCCACCGCCTGGGTCATCCTGCGTCAGTGGTGTGCCCCCGAGGCACAGGGCGGCGGCATCGAGCAGCTGCTGCTCATCGCCCAGTGCGCCCGCGAGGATCTGCCCCTGACCGGGCAGGGCGGCCTGCTGGCGGCGCTTACGGCCGAGGGCCTGGAGCCAGGGCAGTGGGATGCCGCCGAGCAGCTCCTGCGCGCCGCCGACCCGGACGTCCAGCCCGGCTCGGCTCACGCAGGCCTGCCGGAGGTGCTACCGGGATGGGACTCGGTGCTGCTGCGCCGTCGGGCTTGAGGAGGTGGGGCGCGCTACGCCCGCCCGACGGCCCCAACTGGAATAGTGCTGTCCGGCCGGTCGTTGGTCTTGGTGGACAAACCCGCGGATATCGGAAGTAGGGGAGCACCATGGAGTTCAGCCAGGTCGTCGCCAATCGTCACTCGGTACGAGACTTCAGCGACCAGCCCGTCTCCCAGGAGGATCTGGTGGACGTCGTGCGCACCGCCCAGCGGGCGCCGTCATGGGTGAACTCCCAGCCCTGGCGGGTCTATGCGGCCACCGGGGCCACGCTGGCCGGGATCAAGAAGCGCCATGCCGCAGACGTCGCCGCCGGCAGGAAGGGGAACGCCGACCTCCCGGTGAAGCCTCGTACAGAGTGGTCTGCGACCACCCAGGAGAACATGGCTGCGCTCGGCGAGCAGATCGGTGCACAGCTGGGCGAGGGCGTCCAGGAGTTCCAGGCATCGCAAGGACGGCTGTTCAACGCCCAGGCAGTCCTGTACGTGACGATCCCGGTCGAGTCCACTCCGTGGTCCTTCCACGACCTCGGGGCCTTCTCCGCCATGCTCGTCCTGGCGGCTGCCGACAAGGGCCTTGGCGCCATCAACGCCTGCGCCCTGGTCATGTACCCGGACGAGGTGCGCGAGGCCATGGGGATCGGAGCCGATGAGATCGTAGCGGTCGGGATCGCGCTGGGCCATCCCGCGGACTCGGCGCTGGCGGCCTTCGCCCCTGACCGCGTCGACGTCAACGAGATCCTCACGATCAAGGACTGAGCGCAGAGGGCTGCTTGCCTCGTCGGCCCAGGAGGAGGATGAGGAAAGCGACCGCAGCGGCGCCGGTGAGCAGGATCGCCGCGTTGAGCCACGAGATCTCGAAGTCTGGCAGGTTCTCGCTCTGAAGTTGGCCGATGAACAGTCCCAGGGCGTTACCGCTGATGTGCAGGCCCAGGGCGAAGAACATCGACCGCAGCCGCATCACCGACCAGCCGGCGAGCAACCCGAAGAGCACCTTGTGGAGGACCTGCCAGGCGTAGCCCTTGAGACTGGTCTCCGAGGTCAGCCAGGTCGGCAGGTGCAGTGCGGTGAAGGACGCCGTCGTCATCAGCACAGCGGCCGTCGCCCCGAGGTGCTCGTGTATCGGTGAGAACAGGGTGCGCCTGAGCGTGATCTCCTCAGGAATCGCGTTGTAGGCGATGCCGACGCTCAGGGCGAAGACCAGTGCGCGAAGCACCGTGGAGGCGGTGATCTCCGGCCTCCACAACGGGCCGGTGCCCGTCGGCCCCATCCAGGTGTGCAGGCCGCCGAAGGCGACTCCGCCCAGGGCTCCGGCTGCGAACAGGACGGTTCTGCTGCGTATGCCGCCACTGCTCAGCAGGTCGCGCCAGCCGCGCCGAGCCATCCCGAACCACAGGGCGAGCCCGCCCACGTGAAGGAGGACGAGCATGAGGATCCACGGTCCCCGCACGAGCGCCAGGGCCGTGCCCAGCGCCGGGGCACCTGCCAGCAGGGCGACGGCGGCAAGGGCAGTGCCCTCGGAGGCGGCGGGCCGTCCGGTCTTAAAGGCGTAGGCGTCGGCCGCGCAGGGCTGTAGCGCGTGACGAGGTGGTGCGGCGTCGTAGTGACGATCCATAGTGGTTCCGATGGAGACGTGGCTGCCGGCTGCGATCCGCTCAGGAGTATATGTTTATTCGGTAGAATGATTGACCCTGACACGTCGCAGGCGGGTCCGGCTACCGGCTCCGTGAGGTCCGCAGCCGCAAGGCCACAGTGCGCCGCAGGTCAGGAGAGGCCAGCAGGGTGACCGCCAGGACGACCGTCAACAGGGCCATCAGCGTCCAGGCTCCGGCGCGGGCCAGCTCCCAGGTGAAGACGATCCCGAACACGGGGGCCCTCTGGGTGGTGGCGAGCACCGCCCCCGCGCCGGCTAACGCCAGCATCGCGACGCCGGCCTCCACCCCGCAGGCCTGCAACGCGATCGCCAGGGCCGCCCCGGCGCTCGATCCTGCAGCCAGGGAGGGGGCCAGCCGGCCGCCGGTGGCACCGGCGGCGAGCGTGAGACCGGTGAGGACCGGTTTGAGAACCACGATGCCGGCCAGCAGAGCCAGGACCGTACCCGCGGCGCCGCCGGAGACCTCCGGAACGTGAGTACTCAGAGCCATTTCCATGGCGTCGCGACCATTGCCGACGACGGCCGGGACCCACAGGCTCACCAATCCGGTGACCAGTCCCGCCGCTCCGATTGCTGCCGGCAGCCACCTCAGGACGCGCACCCGATGCGCCAGCATCCACGACCACAGTCGCCTCGCCCCCACCCCGAGCGCCGCGGCCACGGGTACGAGCAGGACCAGCCCGAGGGCGGTCCCCGACGACATCCCTGGCGAGGCGACCTCGAAGGTGGGGTGCCCGTGGGAGTGCAGCCAGGAGACGAGCGTGGCGATGAGGCACACCGGGACCGCCACGAGGATCCCGCGCAGCCGCATCCCGGAGACCATGACGAGCTCGACGGCGTAGGCGGCCCCTCCCAGCGGCGCGTTGTACATGGCCGCCAGCCCTGCCCCGGCGGCGGAGGCGATGAGGATCGCGCCCTCGGTCCTGCCGATCCCCAGACGAGTGGTGAGCCTGGCCGCCACCGCTCCGGCGGCCAGACGCGGGGCGCCCTCACGGCCCACCGAGTTGCCCGCACCGACCGTGAGGACCTGGGTGACGGCGTCGAGGAAGGGGCGGGCCAGTCCGATTCGGGCAGCCGCCTGACCGCTGCGGTCCGCGACCGCAGTCTCCACGTCGGCCACCCCGCCAGTGGCGCGCAGCCACCACCACAAGCCACCGGCGACAAGGCCGCCCGTGGCCGGGGCGAGCGCGCGCCGCCAGGGCGGGGCGGCGGACAAGCGCTCCAGGAGCCCGCCGTGGGCGACGCCGTAGAACAGCGCCTCGAAGAGCTCCAGAAGCAGCGCCATCGCGATCCCGATGAGACCCGCGGCCACGCCCGCCATGGCGGCAGCCACCAGGAACCGGGGTCGTATCAGTGCGCGCACCCCAGGCACGATACCCGGCCCCGCGCCTGCCGGGGCCGGCGGGTCAGTTGGCCGCGTCGTCGACCGCCTCACCGAAGTCGGGCACGTCCTGAAGCGCCAGGGTCCCGATGTCCTGGCTGACCAGCCCCACGGCGGGGCGCAGCCCCAGCCACCACTGGTGGCGGGGGCGACGGTTGTCGCGGTCGAGGTCGTCGTTCATACGGTCCAACGGGTGGTCGGAGACCTTGCCCCTGATCAGACCCACGTAGGAGGCCGTCGGCTCGCCGCGCTTGAGGGCGCCGGCCAGCAGCTCCAAGGAGTAGGCGATGAGCTTGGTCGCCATGATCCGGTCGAAGGCCGTAGGGCTGCCGCCCTGCTGCTGGTGGCCCAGGATCGCCTCACGCACGTCGTAGAGGCCCTTGCCCTCCTCGGCGAAGATATGAGCCAGGACATCGGTGGTGTAGTTGACGCTGGCCCGCTCGTTGCGGATCACCAGGTAGAGGCTGCGGCCCGAGCGGAAGGACTCCACCATCCGCTCGGAGTCGGCGGCCAGGCCCGCCAGCGTGATGCCCTCCTCGTTGAGGTAGACCTTCTCCGCGCCGGTGGCCAGGCCGGACATCAGAGACAGGTAGCCGCACTTGCGGCCCATGACCTCGGCGACGAAGCAGCGGTGGGAGGCCGCCGCGGAGAGCTTGATGGAGTCCAGGGCCACCACCGCGTTGTTGAGGGCCGTGTCGGTGCCGATGCTCAGCTCGGAGCCGGGCAGGTTGTTGTCGATGGAGGCCGGCACGCACACGATCGGGATCTGGAAGGCGGGGTAGCGGTCCCGCTCGGTGACCAGGCGGAAGGCGCTCAGGTAGGCGTTGTAGCCGCCGATGACCAGCAGGGCGTCGATCTCATGGAGCTCGATGGCCCGCCCCAGCGCGTAGAGCTGCTCAATGGTGGGCACCTCGCGGCGCGTGCCCAGCTGGGCGCCGCCGTCACCGACCCAGCCCTCGACGTCGGCCCAGGTCAGCTCGCGGACGTCGCCGTCGAGCAGACCGGGGAAGCCGCCGTAGACTCCCAGCATCGTGAAGTCGTGGTCGAGGCCCAGGCGCACGGCCGCGCGCGCCGCCGTGTTCATCCCCGGGGCCAGGCCGCCGGCGTGGATGATGGCGACCCGCTTGGGACGATCGCAGGCCGACGGCGTCGAACCCGCATCGGTGGCCGGCTCGGCGGGAGGCGTGGACATGGTCTCGAACAGCTCGAGCATCTTGCCGAAGCTGGCCCCGCGGGCCTGGATCGCCCCGAGGTAGTCATGGGCGGCCACAAGGTCCTTGACGGCGCGGGTAGCCGCGATCTGCTCCATCATCGGCAGGCGGCGGATGCGGTTGTGGCGCTCGGCGATGATGACCGGCTCGCTGCCAGGCTCCATGGCCACCACCTCGCGGGCGGCGGCGCAGCCCAGCAGCGTGGACATCCAACGGTCGTAGGCGCTGGGGCGGCCACCGCGCTGGACGTGACCCAGGATGGTGACGCGGGCGGCCTCCCCCAGATTGTCGGCAATGACCTGGCGGACGTCGTCGGCACTGATGCGGTTGCCCTCGCGGTCGGTGGCGCCCTCGGCGACGATCACCATGGACTCGCGGCGTCCGGCCTCCCGGCCCGCCTTGAGCTTGGAGCACATGTCCTCCTCCCATCCCTTGCCCGGGGGGAGCTCGGGGACTAGGACGTAGTCACAGCCCCCGGCCACGGCCGCCATGAGGGCCAGGTAGCCGCAGTGACGGCCCATGACCTCCACCACGAAGGTGCGCTGGTGGGAGGCGGCTGTTGAGGAGATGTCGTCGATGGCCTCCAGGATGCGGTGGAGGGCGGAGTCGGCGCCGATGGTCATGTCGGCGCCCACCAGGTCGTTGTCGATGCTGCCCACCAGGCCGGTCACCATGAGGACGGGGTGAGCGGCGGCCGTCTCCGCACTGATGTCACCTGCCGCGACGAGCTCCTCGAGCAGGGAGGGCCAGTTCTTGCGGAACTCATTGGTGCCGGTCAGGGAGCCGTCGCCGCCGATGACCACGAGCCGGTCGATGCCGTGCTCCAGAAGGTTGCGGGCGGCCGCCAGCTGGCCGGCGCGCTCGCGGAACTCGGCCGAGCGGGCGGTGCCGATGATGGTGCCGCCGCGCTGGAGGATGGAGCCCACCGAGTCCCACTCCAGGGGGCGGATGCCGTCACCCCCGGCCACGGCCCCGGCCCAGCCCTCCATGACCGCGTAGGGCTTGGCCCCCAGGCGGATGGCGGTGCGTACCACGGCCCGCACGGCCGCGTTCATGCCCTGGGCGTCACCGCCGGAGGTGAGGACTCCGATGCGCAGGGGCTCACCGTCCAGGCCCAGCAGCGGGCCGGCCGACGAGCCGGTGGGGGAGGGGACAGTGTCTGCGGTGTCTGAGGACATGGCGGCTGGCATGTGGGGTCCTTCCCTGGGGTCACCGGTAGGCCTGGCTCCCGGCGTCGGCCGGGAGGGCATCAGCCCTTATTGTTGCTGGTGAGCGCCGCCACGTCATCCGCCTGTGGTCCCAAGAGTGTTTTCTTGCCGCGGTATCCACGTATTCGCCGGTCCCCGGTGAGCCTCCAGGAGGAGGAGGGGAGCGATGTTATCCCCCTGCTTTGGGAGCAGGGGGACAGTAGGTCCACGGGCTAAGGAGCTACCGGTCGCTGCGGGCGCGGAACCTGTGGGCCTCGGCGTCGAGGACGCGCTTGCGTCGTCGGCCCCACCGCCTGCCGCTCCAGACGCCGAGCAGCACCATGGCACCGACCAGTGCGCTCGTTGCGGTCAGTGAGGGCACGGCCGTCTCCTTTCTCGAGCCCCTTTCCTCGGTCAACCTATGATAATTCGCGTGCGCGGCGCATGACCCTGGAACCAGGACGTACATCTCGAACGAGAACTGCGATCTCCCGCAGACGACTGGGGTCTGCCCGCAGTCATCTGCGGGAAAACGCAGTCCTCGCGGGGAAAGTACGTTCTCGACGGCGCTCGTGGCCGGCGGAGGCCCTGGTGCGCACGCCCCGCCGAGATACGGCGACCACGCTGTGTGAGACGCCAGCGGTTCGCACCCGTGTCCGCCCTCCCTACCGGCCACTGGGACGTTAGGCTCATCAGTGGCGCCTGCCCGGCCGGCTCGCGCCCCGCAAGCCATCCACATGCCCCGAGAGGATCAGCTGCATGGATCTCTACGAGTACCAGGCCAGGAACCTGTTCCGTCAGCACGGCGTCCCCGTGCTCGACGGCGCCGTGGCCACGACCCCCGAGGAGGCGCGCAGCGCCGCGCAGTCCCTCCTCGACGAGGGAAGCGAGCTGGTGGTTGTCAAGGCCCAGGTCAAGACCGGCGGCCGCGGCAAGGCCGGCGGCGTCAAGCTCGCCCGCACCGCTGAGGAGGCCGAGGCCCGCGCCCGCGACATCCTGGGCATGGACATCAAGGGCCACACGGTGCGCGCCGTCCTCATCTCCGACGGCGTCGACCTCGACTCCGAGTACTACTTCTCCATCCTCCTGGACCGCGCCGAGCGCCAGTACCTGGCGATGTGCTCGCGCGAGGGCGGCATGGACATCGAGACCCTCGCGGCCGAGCGCCCCGAGGCCCTGGCCCGCATCGGCGTCGACCCGCTTCAGGGCATCACCCCCGCCGTCGCCCACCGGATCGTCGAGGCCGCGGGCTTCGAGGCCGGGCCCCTGGCCGACGAGGTCGCCGCCGTCATCGAACGCCTCTGGGAGGTCTTCACCGCCGAGGACGCCACCCTCGTGGAGGTCAACCCCCTGGTCAAGGCCACCGACGGCCGCATCATCGCCCTGGACGGCAAGGTCACCCTCGACGACAACGCCCGCTTCCGCCACCCCGCCCACGCCGAGCTCGTCGACAACGCCGCCACCGACCCCCTGGAGGCCCGTGCCCGCGAGGCCGGCCTCAACTACGTGCGCCTCGAGGGCCAGGTCGGGGTCCTGGGCAACGGCGCCGGCCTGGTCATGTCCACCCTCGACGTCGTCGCCGGGGCCGGCGAGCGCCACGGCGGCATGAAGCCAGCCAACTTCCTCGACCTGGGAGGCGGCTCCTCGGCCGAGGTCATGGCCACCGGCCTGGAGGTCGTCGCCTCCGACCCCCAGGTGCTCGCCATCCTCGTCAACGTCTTCGGCGGCATCACCTCCTGCGACACCGTCGCCCAGGGCATCGTGACCGCCGTCGAGTCCCTGGGCGGGCTGCCCAAGCCCGTTGTCGTGCGCCTGGACGGCAACAACGCCGAGACCGGTCGCGCCATCCTGGCCGACGCCGCCATTGAGGGCGTCTCCGTCGTCGACACCATGGACGGGGCCGCCGACGTCGTCACCGCCATCGCCGAGCAGATCAGCGGCCGGCCCGCTGGCAAGGAGGCCTGAGACATGAGCATCTTCCTGACTGAGACCGACCGCGTCATCGTCCAGGGCATGACCGGCTCCGAGGGCCGTAAGCACACCACCCGCATGCTCTCGGCCGGCACGAAGGTCGTCGCCGGCGTCAACCCCCGCAAGGCCGGCACCACCGTCGCCTTCGACGTCGCCCCCATCGGCCCCGGCGCCGGCGAGGTCCAGGCCGGAACCGTCGAGGTCCCCGTCTACGGCACCGTCGCCGAGGCCAGGCAGGCCACCGGCGCCGAGGTGAGCGTCGTCTTCGTCCCGCCGGCCTTCGCCAAGGGCGCCGTCGTCGAGGCCGTCGACGCCGGAGTGCGCCTCCTCGTCGTCATCACCGAGGGCATCCCCGTGGCCGACGCCACCTGGATGCGCGCCTACGCGGCCGACCACGGCGTGCAGATCATCGGCCCCAACTGCCCCGGCATCATCTCCCCGGCCCGCTCCAACGTGGGCATCACCCCACCCGACATCACCGGCCCCGGCCCCCTGGGACTGGTCTCCAAGTCCGGGACCCTGACCTACCAGCTCATGCACGAGCTGTCCGACCTGGGCTTCACCACCTGCATCGGCATCGGCGGGGACCCGGTGGTCGGCACCACCCACATCGACGCCCTGGCCGCCTTCGAGGCCGACCCCGACACCCGCCTGGTCGTCATGATCGGTGAGATCGGGGGCGACGCAGAGGAGCGCGCCGCCGCCTACATCCGCGAGCACATGACCAAGCCGGTTGTCGCCTACGTCGCCGGCTTCACCGCCCCCGAGGGGCGCACCATGGGGCACGCCGGTGCCATCGTCTCCGGCTCCTCGGGCACCGCGGAGGCCAAGAAGATCGCGCTGGAGGCCGCCGGCGTCAGGGTGGGGCGCACCCCCAGCCAGACCGCTGAGATCGCCCGAGAGCTCTACCGAGCCCTGGCCGGTGAGGTGAGCGCTTGAGTCTGGCGCGGCAGCGAGCCACCGGCCTGGCGTCCTGGGCCCTGTGGTCCCTGCGCGTGGGGGTCGAGTCGGTCGGCCTGGTCTGGCTGGTGGTGGTGCTGGCGACGATCGCCGTGTCCAAGGCGGCCTCCGGTGTCAACGCCGCGGCCATCCTGAGCGCGGGCGAGGCCCTGCACACCGGGACCGCCCTGTGGAGCCTCGGCTTCGGGGGGACGGTCGCCGTGTCCTCCGAGGACGACGGCGTGCTCAGCCTGCCGCTGCTGGGACTCACCCTGGTGCAGGTGGGCTGGACCTGGTTCTGTGTGCGACGCGCCCACCCCTCCCGGCCGGCAGCCGGGGCGGCCATCGTCCTCGCCGCGACCGTCGTGGCGGCCCTGGCCTGCCTCACCGGCCCGGTCGGGCCGGACACCTGGCCCGCCGTCGTCGGTATCGCTGTGCTCACCGGGGTCATCGTCGCCATCCAACTTATGCGCGCCGGCCACCACTGGCCGCCCCTGACCCGCTGGTGGGACCACCGACCCCATTGGCTGGGGCCGTCCCTGTCGCTGGCCTACGGGGCCACGCGGGCCCTGAGCCTGCTGAGCCTGCTGGTGGTGGTCGCGGCTGTTGTCAACGGCGCCGGCCGGGTCTCGGTTCTGCACGACTCCCTGACCGGGGACGGCTTCGTCGCGATGGCCGGCCTGATCCTGCTTCAGGCCGGCTGGGTGCCGACCATGATGATCTGGGCCTGCTCCTGGCTCATCGGCGCCGGTTTCTCCGTGGGCACGGGCACTGTCTTCGCCCCCGACCGGGTGGTGGCCGGCCCCGTCCCGCGCCTGCCGCTGCTGGGGATGCTGCCGTCGACGCCGCTGAGCAGCGTGGGCCTGTGGCTGCCCCTGGTGGTGACGGCCGGCGCCATGGTGGCCGCCTGGCGGCGTCGGGCGGTGCTCAACGCCCTGCGGGTGCGCTACGCCCTCAGCGCTGCCGGTCTGGCTGCTCTCCTCGTGGCCGGTGGCGTGGGCCTGCTGTGCCTTGCCGCCTCCGGATCCGTGGGGCCGAACCGGATGACCGCCGTCGGCCCGCTGGTCTTCTACACGGTCATCCTCGTCTTCGTCGAGGTCGGTGTCGGACTGGCCTCCATGGCCGTCCTGGCCCACCCCTACACGCGCACCTGGGCCCGGGGCACCCTGCCCGAGTCGGTCCTGCCGGCGGCGTACCGGCGTCAGGATGTGCGCGACGATGCCGTTGAGGAGGCCGATGCGGACGACGGCGAGGTGGACGACGAGGCGTGAGCCGGCGGGTCAGCGCGCCGCCGTGCCCGCGCTGCTCAGGGCACCGAGAGCCGCATCCACGCCCTCAACCAGCTCGGGCGTCACCGCCAGGAGCGCTGTCCCGGCCCGGTAGGTCATCCCCGGGATGGGGGTGTAGAGGACACTCGCCTCCAGGAGCGCGCGCCCCTCCTTGAGGGCCCGCCACAGCTCAGGATTCTCCCGGAAGAATCGCGCGACGCGCTCGTCGCAGGCCAGGTGCTCCAGGACGTTGTCGGCGGACTTGTGCGCCGCCCGCCCCGGCAGCCTGCGGGGAGGAATGTCGGTCTCGTCGTCGTCATCAATGGTGGGGGCGGCCCCCTGGTACTCGACGACGACCAGCTGGTTCCCGCCGGGGGACAGCGCCAGAGCGTGGACAGGGCTGTCCACCGGCCGCTGGTCGATGGCCTCACCCCGGAAGTCGTCGGTGATCCGATAGCCCTCCAGGATGACGAACTGCTCGCCGTTGCCGGTGTTGAGGCGGCGGGTCAGGTCCAGGATCTCGGCCTGCTGCTTCGACACCGAGGCGGCCAGGTCGCGCATCTGCCCGACGACCTGGGAGTCGGCTCCCGAGTCGGCCAGCTCGGCGACGGTCTCATCGATCCGGTCGGGTTCCAGGGCATCGACGCCGGTGACGCCCAGGGACTCGGCGAGCTGGCGAAGGCGCGCGATGTCGCCCTCGACCGCCACCTGCCGCTTGGTGCGCGCCGTGAACAGCACCTGACTCTCGGAGAAGCTCTCGGCGCCCCGGATCCGCCGGTTGACGGAGAGCTCAGCGGCCAGGTCGGTACCGCCCCCGGCGGGACTGGCGCTCAGGGCCGAGCGCGGCATGTAGGTCGTGGCGAAGTCCAGCAGCGCCAGGCACGCCTGCCCCGGCGTGAGAGCGAGCAGGTGACTGACGAGGCTGCTCGACGACGGCGCCGTGCTGATGCGGCGCCCCGGCGCCCCCAGCGTCAGGACGAGGGACAGGTTCATGGCCACCGTCGCCAGCGCACCGATCGCGTAGAGGAGCCCCTGGCTGCCGCTCAGGTCACTCCACCACTGGGAGAACAGGCGCGGCAGGGCGGAGAGGAACAGGTCGTCCTCGGTCTCCTTGAGCTCAGGGGCGAGCTGCCAGACGGTACGCACCTCGTACATGCAGCACAGGAGGAACAGCACGACGCTGACCACCAGGATCCCCAGGCGGAAGCCCTGGCGGGCATTGGGCTCAGCGCCCGGCGTCGTGGCCTCCATGGCGTCGGCCCGCACGCCGCGCACCTGCTCGGCCGTGGCCCGCCCCGCCCGCATGGCGTACAGGCGCCCCTGGCGCAGGTCCCCGTAGGCGCCCCAGGTGACGGCCAGGTCGCCCCAGGTGAAGTTCGCCAGAGCCACCACCGAGACGATGAGAGCGCGCACGAAGGGCGGCGCTTCGGTGAGGTTGGGGTAACGGGGAGCCGGCGCCCCGGCCACCGTCCAGCCGTGCACGCCCGCGTAGGCGCGGCGGTGGGCGTCCAGGAGCAGGCAGGCGGCCATGAGGATGACGGACAGGGGGATGGCGCTCAGGCCACCGCCGTTGACCCTCCACAGGAACATGAGCAGCGCCGGGAAGCCGCCGCCGGAGTCGCTCTGCCCGAGTTGCTGGGCGATCCTGGCGATGTAGGTGGCGTGGTCACTCACCGACTGCAGGATGACCACTGCCGGCAGGATCCAGGCCACGATCCGCAGCCACACGAGGTTCTTAGCCCCTTCGAAGGCCGGCGAGTCCTTGAGGCGCCACAGCGTGATCGCCAGCGCCACCGCCATCGTGATGTTCGCGGTGCTCACCTGGTTGCTGACGGCCAGGACGTTGCTGCTCTCCTGGGTCATCGACCCCGAGGTCCACGGGTTGAAGGAGAAGGGCAGGCGCCCGTTGCCCAGGACCGAGGAGAGCAGGCTGCTCTCCTCAAGGGCCCGGATGCCGTCATTGAGGGCCGTCAGACCGGCCCCGGCCGCGAAACCCAGGAGGGCCCAGTCGGAGGCCGCCAGGCGGCGCATCCGCCCCGGCGCCAGGAAGACCACGAGCACCAGGGGCACCAGCGGGCTGAGAACCTCCAACGCAATGGTCAGGGCGATACTCATCCCGTTACCCATGACGGACAGTCCCGCGCGGGTGCGCACTGAGCTCATGATCATGGACACGACGAGCGACCAGGCGGCGCCGACGCCGTACATGAGCAGCACCGAGCGCCAGCTGATGGTGCGTGTGCGCGCCAGGAGGGCCACCACCATGAGGCACACGGCCATGAAGGCCGCCGGGACGGCGGCGTAAGCCAGCCGTGGCACCATCACCAGGGCGGCGATGAGCAGCACGATCATGAGGGCGTAGGCTCCACGCACCACCAGGTTCAGGGCGCTGGATAGTCCCGGGTGGCGGCTCCACCAGCGCCGGTAGGCGGAGGCGGCCTCCTGCCACCGCTCCGGGGGAGTGCTCCGGTATGCCGGCGTTGCTGCGATGTTGATGGGCGCAGTCATGCTGTGGACTGTATGCCGTCTCTCAAGCCACCTGCAAGGAAACGGGCCGTTCGGTCGGATGGTTCGCCGGAAGCGACATGGAAAATGTCAGGGCACGGAGAGGGCGCGCTCCTTCCCGGTGCCGTCGTGGCCACCACCGGATAGGATGGGACTGGCTGCGACTGGCGAGGGTGGGGCACCACCGGGGAGTGGCCGAGGCCGTCCATGAACGGGACGTCGCCCGCCTGGGCGTCCCGCTTCCTCACGCCGCACCAGGAGTGCCATGTCCTCGTCAACGTCCCCGTCGTCGTCCCAGTCCTCGCAGTCCACGAGTCAGACGGTTCCCACCGCCCACGTCCCCACCGAGGGCCTCATCAGCCCCGACCGCGTCCCCGTGCGCCGCGCCCTCGTCTCCGTCTACGACAAGACCGGTCTCGTCCCGCTCGCCCGCGCCCTGGCCGACGCCGGCATCGAGATCGTCTCCACCGGCTCCACCGCCGCCACCATCGCCGCCGCGGGCCTGACCGTCACCCCGGTGGAGGAGGTCACCGGCTTCCCCGAGTGCCTCGAGGGTCGGGTCAAGACTCTCCACCCGGCCGTCCACGCCGGCATCCTCGCTGACCGTCGCAAGCCCGACCACCTCGACCAGCTGGTCACCCTGGACGTGGCCCCCATCGACCTGGTCGTCGTCAACCTCTACCCCTTCACCGACACCGTCGCCTCCGGCGCCCCCTTCGACGCCTGCGTCGAGCAGATCGACATCGGCGGCCCCACGATGGTGCGCGCCGCCGCCAAGAACCACCCCGCCGTCGCCGTGGTCACGAGCCCCGGCCGGTACGACGACGTCGCAGCCGCCGTGCGAGAAGGAGGCTTCACCCTGGCCGACCGCCGCCGCCTGGCCGCCGAGGCCTTCGCCCACACCGCCGCCTACGACGCGGCCGTGGCGACCTGGATGGCCGGCCAGGTCGAGACCGACGACGTCGCCGACGCCACGGACGTGGCCGATGCGGCCGGGGCCGACTCGCGCGGGCCGGCCGCGCCGCCGGCTTACGTCGGCGTCGGCTACGAGCGCCTGGCGAGCCTGCGCTACGGGGAGAACCCCCACCAGCGGGCGGCCGTCTACCGCACCGCCGGGGCGAGCGGGGGAGTGGCCGGCGCCCGCCAGCTCCACGGCAAGGCCATGAGCTACAACAACTACACCGACACCGACGCCGCCGTGCGCGCCGCCTACGACCACGGCCAGGCCGTCACGGTCGCCGTCGTCAAGCACGCCAACCCCTGCGGCATCGCCGTCTCGGCCACAGGTGACGTCGCCGAGGCCCACCGCAAGGCCCACGCCTGCGACCCGGTCTCGGCATACGGCGGCGTCATCGCCACCAACGCCATCGTCACCGCCGAGATGGCCCGTCAGATCAAGCCGATCTTCACTGAGGTCGTCGCCGCCCCCGCCTTCGAGGACGCGGCCGTTGAGATCCTGTCTACCAAGAAGAACCTCCGCCTGCTCCTCGTCGAGGCCCCCCAGCGTGAGGGCTACGAGATCAAGCAGGTCACGGGAGGCGCCGTCATCCAGGAACGCGACGTCCTGGACGCCGACGGTGACGACCCCTCGGCCTGGACCCTGGCCGCAGGGCCGGCCGCCGACGACGCGCTCCTGGCCGATCTGGCCTTCGCCTGGCGCTCGGTGCGGGCCGTGCGCTCCAACGCCGTCCTCCTGGCCCATGACGGCGCCACCGTCGGCGTGGGCATGGGGCAGGTCAACCGCGTCGACTCCTGCAAGCTGGCCGTCGAGCGCGCCAACACCCTGGGGGTCCGCTCCACCGGCGACGCCGCCAACGGCTCCCAGAAGGAGAAGGGCGCTGTCGGCGGGGCCGATGCGTCCGAGGTGCTGGCGGGTGCCGCCGCGCCTCAGCGTGCCCGCGGGGCCGTGGCCGCCTCCGACGCCTTCTTCCCCTTCGCCGACGGCCTCCAGGTCCTCATCGACGCCGGGGTCCGCGCCGTCGTCCAGCCCGGAGGCTCCATCCGTGACCAGGAGGTCATCGACGCCGCCCAGGCCGCCGGCGTCACCATGTACCTCACCGGCACCCGCCACTTCTCCCACTGAGCCGCATGCGCCGCCTTGTGCCCGACCCCTCGCGCCAGGCACAAGGCGGGTGTGCGAGTCGGAGACAGGTCATGGACCCGCATCCCTCGCGCAGATAGGCTCCTGCCCGTGACTCATGACCCGCATCCCCAGCAGGCCGAGCACAAGGAGCCCTACCGCACCATCTGTGTTGTCCTCGTGGCCCTCGGTCTGGCAGCTGTCCCCACCATCGCGCTGCTGGGGCACCGCCGCATCGCCGTCCTGTGGACGGCCACCGGGATCCTCATGCTGGCCATCGTCCGCCTCCAGCGCCCCGACGGCACCTGGCTGGCGGCGCGCAGCCGCCTGTTCGACGTCGTCCTCGGCATCGGCCTGGCCGCCGTCCTGTTCCTCCTATCGCCTTACGTCAACCTGCCCCGCATCCTGTGAGCGGGGAGCAATCCTCACGCCGCCTGAGTTCTCACGGTGATGCTGTGCGCCGCCCTGTGTGATCTGTGCCCTGGAAATGCTCATTCTTCGGTCCGGTTCGGCGCCGTGACCGAGCGGTATGGCACGCTGGCCCCAGTCAAGACATCTTGTCATCTCGTTTCACACCTTGAAGGTCCCTCCATGTCAAGCAATCCCTCAGCCTCGCCCTCGCTGGCTCATCGTCTTAGCCACAGCATCCTGACCTGGGTCATTGGCGCGATCCTGCTGGCCCTGCTCCTGGGCTCGGTCCGCTTCGGAGGCCACCCGCTCATTCCCAAGCCCGTCGGCAATGTCTTCGCGACCTTCTCTGACCTGTTCAGCCAGTTCCTCAGCTTCTCCATCCCGCTCATCATCATCGGCCTGGTGACCCCCGCCATCGCCGACCTGGGGCGCGGGGCCGGCAAGTGGCTCGGGATCACCACGGCCCTGGCCTACACCTCGACCCTCTTCGCCGGCTTCCTCACCTTCCTGGTGTGCTACGCAACCTTCCCCCGTCTGCTCGCCGGAACCTCTCTGGCTGATGTCGCCAAGCCGGAAGGGGCTCTGAGCAGCTACTTCACGGTGAAGATGCCGCCGGCCGTCGAGGTCATGACCGCCCTGCTGCTCTCCTTCGTCCTGGGCATCGGCCTGTCCATGGTGCCCCGGGGCGTGCTGCGCAAGGGCTTCATCGAGTTCCGTGCCATCATCACCCGCCTCATCGAGCGGATCATCATCCCGCTGCTGCCCCTGCACATCTTCGGCATCTTCCTCAACCTCACCTACACCGGGGCGGCCGGGGCGGTGATGAAGGCGCTCCTGCGCGTCGTCGTCGTGGTCCTCATCCTCGAGGTCGTCATCCTGGGCATCCAGTTCCTCACCGCAGGACTCATCGGCCGCCGCAACCCGCTTAAGGCACTGCTCACCATGCTCCCGGCCTACCTGACTGCTCTGGGCACCTCCTCGTCCGCGGCCACGATCCCGGTCACCCTGCGTCAGACGAAGAAGAACGGCGTCTCCGACGCGGTGGCCTCCTTCACCGTCCCCCTGTGCGCCACGATCCACTTGGCGGGGTCGACCTCGAAGATCTTCTCCTTCGCCTTCGCGATCGTCCTCACCCAGGGCCTGCACGTGAGCACCGCCCAGTGGATCGGCTTCATCTTCATGCTCGGCATCACGATGGTGGCCGCACCGGGTGTCCCCGGGGGCGCCATCATGGCGGCCACCGGCCTGCTGTCTTCCATGCTCGGCTTCGACAAGCAGCAGGTGGCCCTCATGATCGCCACCTACATCGCCCTGGACTCCTTCGGCACCGCCACGAACGTCACCGGTGACGGCGCCATCGCCATCATCGTGGACCGCATGGCGGGCGGCTCCGTCAACGACGAGGGCGACCCGGAGAACGTTCGCGAGCTCTCCTTCGACGGCATGGCCTACCTCAACGCGGTCAGCGTCGAAGGGGTCGTCAGCCCCGAGGAGCTCGAGGCCTCGGCCGCAGCCACCCGCTCAGGCGAGTAGAACCGAGTACATCGCAGTCAGCCGATCGGGCGCCGGGAGTCAATCGACTCCCGGCGCCCGACCAGTGTCTCAGCCTGAATCCGCCTGCGCCCGCCGCTGTCTCAACGACGGCCGATCAGTGTGCGCAGCGCTCCGGGCTCGGCCAGGAGCTTGGCCGGCGGCCCCGTCTGCACGATCGCCCCCGCGTCCATGACGACGACGTGGTCGGCCTGCTCGGACCACTGCAGGCGGTGAGTGATCTCAATGATCGTCGCCTGCGGAAGATAGGTGCGCACCCCGATGCGCACCCGCTCATCCAGGTCAGGATCCAGGTGCGAGGTGAACTCATCGAGAATGAGCACCCCGGGACGGGCCAGGAGCGCGCGGGCCAGTGCCAGGCGCTGGCGCTGACCCCCGGACAGGGACTGGCCGCGCTCGCCCACAAGGGTGTCGTAACCGTCCTCGAGGGCCTCGATGTCCTCATCGATGCAGGCCGCTTGGCACGCCCGGCGCACCTGGGCGTCAGTGGCCGACGGTGCCGCCAGGCGCACATTGTCCGCAATGGTGGCCCGCATGAGGTGGATCCGCTGATCCACCAGACCGATCTCCTGGTAGAGGCTGACGGCACGCAGGTCGCTCACGTCCTGGCCGTCGATGAGGATGCGGCCCGAGTCCGGCTCATCGAAGCGTACCGCCAGCTGGGCCAGTGTGGACTTCCCCGCTCCGGAGGCCCCCACGATGCAGGTCCACCGTCCGGCCCTGGCCCTGACACTGGCGCCGCGGACGGCCCGGGTGGCGGTGTTGGGGTAGGAGTAGGTGACGTCCTGCCACAGGACCTCGTGGGAGATGCCGGCGGTCAGCTCCTCATCGCCGTCGCGCACCTCCACGGGTGCGTTGACCACCTCCCACACTCTCTCGGCCGAGGCGAAGGAGGCATTGAGGGCGCCCGAGAGCTCCTCGACGCCGCGCACTGTCTCGGACAGCCGCAGCACCGCAGCGGCCGCCGCAGCCAGGAGGGGGACGCCTGCGCCCGAGCCGGTCGTGGGCAGCGTCGCACCCACGGCGACGACGGCGATCGGCGCGCTCAGACCCGCCAGCTGGTTGAGGCCTCGGCGCACGGAGGCCCACTGCCCGGTTGGCCGCGCGGCACCGGCGATCTCGGCGTCGATCCTGGCCATCTCATCGAGACGCTCCTGGCTGCGCCCGTACCCGACGACCTCGCTCATGCCCTGAACGGTGTCGGTCACGTGCTGGGTGAGATCCGCCCGTGCCGCCGAGACCGAGCGGGAGGCGTCCACCGAGGCCGCGAACCCCAGGCGGGGCACGATGAGCAGCTGGAGCACCACGAAGGGGAGCGCTGCCAGGGCCACCACCCAGGAGACCTTGAGACCGATAACCGTGAGCACCGTGATCGGCGCGACGACGACGCAGACCGCCGGAGCGAAGGTGTGGGCGAAGAAGACCTCGATCCGGTCCACGTCCTTGGTGGCCCGCGACAGCAGGTCGCCCGAGCGTGACGTCGCGCTGACCCTGGGGGAGCGGGGGATGAGCGAGCGGAAGATCTGGCCGCGCAGCAGCTCGAGGGCCTTGAAGGCCACCAGGTGCCCCAGAAACTGCTCGGCGTAGCGCAGGGCCGCCTTGAGCAGGGACAGTCCGGCCATGACGGCCAGGACCGGCCAGATGGCCGGCACCGGTGCGTCCGTCGCCATCGCCAGACCCGTACGGGCCACGGTGTAGGCGCCCAAGGAGAACAGGGCCACGCCGCACAGCATGTCAGTGATACGGCACAGGGTGGAGCCCAGCAGTGGTGAGAGGACCGGGTGGGTGACCTGGAGCAGCCAGCGCACGAGCATCGCCCGCGAGACAGGTACCTGCGTGGAGGCATCGGCCCGGCCGGTCCGGCTGCGCTGCCCCGAGTCGCCGGTTGCCTGCGAGTGGGGCGCTGAGGACCGTCTCGACTGGATCGACCGGATCATGCCCGCTCCTCCTGGTGATTGCCGTCGGTGGCCTCGGGGGAGGGCTCCTCGGTCTCGTGGGCCCCGGGCTGTGTGGCCTCTTGGGTGGGCGCTGTGCCGGAGGATCTGGGTGCCCCGGCTCCGTCCACCTCGTGGACCGCTCCGGCCTCGACCCTCACCGTCCGGTCCGCTGCGGTCAGCGCCCCGACGCGGTGGGAGATGGTGACGACGGTGCGGCCCTGGGCCAGCTGCTCAAGGGACTCCACGATGGCCGCCTCGCTGGCCAGGTCCACCTGGCTGGTGGGCTCGTCCAGGAGCAGCACGGGGCGGTCGGCCAGGAAGGCGCGGGCCAGGGACAGGCGCTGGGCCTGACCCCCCGACAGCCCCAGGCCGGCCTCACCGACCTGCGTCTCCAGCCCCTCGGGCATGAGCGTCACCTCCTTGTCGAGGCGGGCCACCTCCAGGGCCTGCCACAACTGCGACGGCGTCGCGTAGGGCTGGGCCAGACGCAGGTTGTCGGCGATCGTCCCAGTGAACAGCCAGGTCGTCTGCGCCACCAGCGCGGAGGCCGAGCGCACCTCATCCTGCGTCGCGGCGCTCAGCTCGGTGCCCTCGACGCACACGGACCCGCCACTGGGCAGCAGGTTGCCGGCGAGCATCGCCATGAGCGTCGACTTGCCCGCCCCCGAGGGGCCCACGACCGCCAGGCTCTCGCCGCGGCGCACGCTCAGGTTCACGCCCTCCAGCACCGGGGCGGCGTCCCAGGCGGCCTCGACGTCGTTGAGCACGACGGCGGTCTGCGCGCTCGCCGCGGGGGAGGTCCGGGCCGTGGGCCGAGTGGTGGAGCTCGGCAGGGGGCGCGACAGGATCCTGCCGATGGCGCGCTGGTTGGCCATCCCGCCCATGCCCACGTAGAAGAAGGCGCCCACGTGGTCCAGCGGCTCAAGGAGCACGTAGGAGGTCAGGACGATCGCCAAGGCGTCACCGACATCGATCACGCCGGTGGACAGTCGCAGCAGGGCCAGACCAGCGGCCACGGTGATGAGGAAGAGCGAGAACAGGCCGTCGGTGAGCAGGATGACGAGCTGGTTGCCCGCCAGCAGCCCCATGACTGCGCGGCGGTTCGACTCCCCCTCCAGGCGCAGGCGCGCACTGGTGCGCTCCGCGGCCCGGGCCAGGGTGAGGGTCCGCAGACCCTGGATCGCGTCGAGGTACTCGGCGGCCAGACGCATCCGCGCCTGTCGGGACTCCGACGACGAGGCTCGCAGCCGCGAGTGGCACCAGGCGATGAAGACCGGCACCACGATGACGGCCGCTGCCAGGACCAGAGCGGGAACGACGTCGACGACGACAGCCAGCTCGACGAGCACCAGCAGGGGCGCCGCTGCGGCAGCCAGCGTGGGGGCCAGGAAGGTCTGGCGGTAGAGGGCCACGCGCTCGGCGCCGTCGGTCAGCAGGGAGGCGGTCGCGCCGCTGCGGGCGTCGGCGGCGCGCGCCGGCCCCAGCCCCAGCAGGTGGCCCAGGGTGAGTCGGCGCAGATGCGCCTCCTCGGTGAGCGCACTGAAGCGGGCAACCCGCTGGGCCAGCAGCTGGCAGGTGGCGCTCACGGCGGCCGCGGCCAGAGCCTGAGCGAGCAGGCCCGCCACAGGCGAGGAGCTCAGCAGGGCGCCCAGGACGCGTCCGGTGGAGATGAGGCACCACCCGGCTCCCAGGGCGCCCAGGAGCGTCAGGCCGAAGGAAAGGGCGCCTGAGCGACGCCCGGCGGGTGAGGAGACGGCGGGGCGGGGCGGGGAGCCACGGCGCAGCAGCGCGAGGATGGGCGCGGGGGATCGGCGTGAGCTCATCACGGTCCTGGAGGCGAGAAACGGGCTGGGGGAGGCCCCCAGCGTATCGACCAGGATGGGATGTTGTCAGGGGCGGTGAGTATCTCGCCGGGATGATGGGCCACCAGGAGGAATCCCACCTCCATGACCCCAGGCAGTGGTGAGAGTCACGAAACGCGGCGGATCGGTGTATTCACCTGCGCGAACGTCATAGCGTTGTCCTGCCGGGCTGCCGCCTGCGGCCCGCGACGACACACGTCTCGAAGGAGTCCTCGATGGCAAACGCTCCCGTCAACATCACCATCACCGGTGCTGCCGGCAACATCGGCTACGCCCTGCTGTTCCGCATCGCCTCTGGTGCCCTGCTCGGCCCGGACCAGCGAGTCAACCTCCGCCTGCTGGAGATCCCGCCGGCCGTCAAGGCCGCTGAGGGAACCGCGATGGAGCTGTTCGACTCCGCCTTCCCGACCCTGGGCAGCGTCGACATCTTCGATGATCCTAAGGCCGCCTTCGAGGGCGCCAACATCGCCTTCCTCGTCGGCTCCATGCCCCGCAAGGCCGGTATGGAGCGCGCCGACCTGCTCTCCGCCAACGGCGGCATCTTCGGCCCCCAGGGCGAGGCCCTCAACGCCGGCGCCGCCGAGGACATCAAGGTGCTCGTCGTGGGCAACCCCGCCAACACCAACGCTCTCATCGCGGCCTCGCACGCCCCCGACATCCCCTCCTCGCGCTTCACGGCCATGACCCGCCTGGACCACAACCGCGCCCTGGCTCAGCTGGCCACCAAGGCCGGTTGCCACGTCACTGACATCGACAAGGTCACCGTCTGGGGCAACCACTCCTCCACCCAGTACCCCGACCTGACCCAGGCCACTGTCAAGGGCGCCCCCATCACCGACATCCTGGCCGACCGGGCCTGGGTCGAGAACGACTTCATCCCGACCGTCGCCAAGCGCGGCGCCGCCATCATCGACGCGCGCGGTGCCTCCTCGGCCGCCTCGGCCGCCTCGGCCGCCATCGACCACGTGCACGACTGGGTGCTGGGCACCTCCGGGTCCTGGACCTCCTCCTCGGTCATGTCCGATGGCTCCTACGGCGTTCCCGAGGGCATCATCTCCTCCTTCCCCTGCACCTCGGAGAACGGCGAGTGGAAGATCGTCCAGGGTCTTGAGATCGACGACTTCTCCCGCGCCAAGATCGACGCCTCGGCGGCCGAGCTCGTCGAGGAGAAGAGCACGGTGGCCTCCATGGGGCTCATCTGAGTCTCTCCAGCCCTCCGGATCGGCGCCCGGGCTCGCCCTGAGATCCCGCTCGATCCCGACCCGTTCCTGGTACGGACCACCCTGGGAGCGCGGGGGGACCGTGAGTCTCTGTCCGCTCCTGTCCTATGGTCCTCGCCGCTCACCTGAGCGGCGAGGACTTTTTTCACGTTTGTAGCGGATGAGGTGGGGAATGAATCTCCGTCGTTGCTGGTATAGACCTGTAGCTCACGACCAGTACAATGATTGTTTACGCACTATGTGTTTGAGTTTCGCTCAGTTTAGGTCTACTCTCCTGGGGAGTTCAGATGACTAGACAACATCTGAGCTCCCAGCCCGCGGCAACGGTGCCGTGGTCATGAGACACCGTCGTTTCTAAGGAGCAGTCCCATGCGTCCCACCCACTACCTCTCCCGCCGCGCCGTGCTGGCAGGGCTGGGAACCACTGCAGTCGCCGCCACCCTGGCCGCCTGCGCGACCTCCGGCAGCTCCGGCTCGAAGTCCGGTGGAGCCGCCGGTGAAGGGGACGCCAGCCAGGTCGACGTCGTCACCTGGTGGTCGGCCGGCTCGGAGAAGCTCGGCCTGGACGCCCTGATCAAGGTCTTCAACCAGCAGTTCCCCAAGACGAAGTTCGAGAACAAGGCCGTCTCCGGCGGCGCCGGCAGCCAGGCCAAGCAGAAGCTCGCCGCGGACCTGGCCGCCAAGAACCCGCCGGACACCTACCAGGCCCACGCCGGCGCCGAGATCAAGGACCACATCGAGGCCGGCTACCTGCTGGACGTCTCCAGCCTCTACGAGGAGTTCAAGCTCAACGAGGCCTTCCCGGCCACCCTCATGGACCGCCTCAAGGACTCCGACGGCAAGATCTACTCCGTGCCCTCCAACATCCACCGGGCCAACGTCGTGTGGGCCTCGGTGCCCGCGCTCAAGGCCGCCGGGCTCGACCCGACCAAGCCCGCCACCACCATCGACGCCTGGATCGCCGACATGGAGAAGGTCAAGGCCGCCGGCCTGACGCCCATCACCATGGGCATGGCCTGGACCCAGCTCGAGCTGCTCGAGACCATCCTCATCGCCGACCTGGGCGTGGACGCCTACAACGGGCTCTTCGCAGGCAAGACCGACTGGGGCGGTGCCGAGGTCACCAAGGCGCTGGGGCACTACAAGACCATCGTGGGCTTCACCGACTCCTCCCTCTACACCGAGGACTGGGAACCCGCCATGAAGCCCATCATGGACGGCAAGGCCGCCTTCAACGTCATGGGAGACTGGGCCGTGGCCGGCTTCGACGCCGCCGGCAAGAAGGCCGGCCAGGACTACGTCTACTTCCCGGTCCCGGGCACCGACGGCGTCTTCGACTTCCTGGCCGACTCCTTCACCCTGCCCGACGGCGCCAAGCACCCCGGCGGTGCCAAGAACTGGCTCAACACCATCTCCTCCAAGGACGGCCAGATCGCCTTCAACACGGTCAAGGGCTCCATCCCGGCCCGCACCGACCTCACCGACGAGGAGAAGGGCAAGTTCTCCGACTACCAGCGCTCGGCCATGGAGTCCTTCGCCAAGGACAAGATCGTCTCCTCCATCGCTCACGGCGCGGCCCTGCCGTCGAAGGCCACCAACGCGATGAACGACGCCCTGACCAAGTTCGCCCAGGGCGCCTCAGACGTCACCGCCCTGCAGGCCGACCTCAAGGCGGCCGCCGCCTCCTGACCGGTTCCCCGGGGGCGGGGCGGGCCGTGCGCCCGCTCCGGTCCGTCCCCGTCCCCGGGGTCACCCTCCCGCCGATCACCCAGCCGGCGCTCATCACCACGACAGGCGGAACCCTTCCGTCACTTACGCATCAGGAGAACCTTGTGAGCACCAAGAGCGCCCCCGTGCGGCGCCGTCGGGCGAGCTGGAGGCAGTGGGGCCCGGGCCTCCTGCTCATCTCGCCCTCGATCATCCTCGTCGGCGTCTTCGTCTACGGGATGATCGGCATCAACATCAACACCTCCCTGCTGGACATGCACACCGCCGGCCAGGTCTCCGGACGCAGGGGGACCACCGTCGTCGGGCTGAGCAACTTCACGACCCTGTTCGGCAACCCGGACTTCCGCCACTCCTTCATCAACCTCATCCTGTTCACCGTCACCTTCCTGGCCGGCACCCTCGTGGTCGGCTTCCTGTGGGCATGGCTCCTGGACCGCCCCATCAAGGGGGAGGGGATCTTCCGCTCCATCTTCCTGTTCCCCATGGCCGTGTCCTTCGTGGCCTCGGGCGTGGTGTGGCGGTGGCTGCTGAACTCCGCGCAGGGGGAGAGCGCCTCCGGGCTCAACCGCCTGTTCGAGATGACCGGCCTGAGGTTCCTGGAGAACTCATGGACCCAGAACACCACCTGGGGGATCCTGGCCATCGCGCTGCCGGCCGTGTGGCAGCTGGCCGGATACGTCATGGCGCTCTTCCTGGCCGGCTTCCGCGGCATTCCCGACGACCTGCGCGAGGCCGCCCGGGTCGACGGCGCCAGCGAGTGGCAGCTCTACAAGTCGATCATCTTCCCCCAGCTGACCCCGATCGCCCTGAGCGCCGTCATCATCATCGGACACATGTCCCTGAAGTCCTTCGACCTCATCATGTCGATCACGGACCAGCGCACCTACTCCACCAAGGTCCCGGCCATCGACATGTTCAACTTCATGACCGACAACGACTACTCCAACGCCGCCGCCGTCGGCACGATCCTGCTGGTCCTGGTCGCCGTCGCCGTCATCCCCTACCTCATCCACGACGCCAAGGGCAGGAGGTGAGCGGCGATGACACAGGCACTCACGACGCGCAGCCCGCGCCGCCCCGGCTGGGGCCAGACCATCCGCTTCATCCTGCTGCTGGCCTCGGTGGTCCTCGTCCTCATCCCGGTCTACGTCCTGCTGGTCACCTCCTTCAAGGGATCCGCCGACGCCGACCCCTCGCGGACCTGGTACCTGCCCGAGGTCTGGGTCACCAAGAACTGGTCCAATGCCTGGAACCAGCTCAGTGGCGGGCTGCTGCGCTCCCTGGCGCTGGTCATCCCCTCCTCGATCATCTCCGCGATGCTGGGCAGCGCCAACGGCTTCGTCCTGTCCAAGTGGCGCTTCCCCGGGGCCAACGTGGTCTTCACCCTCATCCTGTTCGGCATGTTCATCCCCTACCAGGCGGTCATGATCCCGCTCATGCGCCTGGTGACCAGCGCCGACCTGGGCTTCGGGATCCACACGCTGATCCTCATGCATGTCGTCTACGGCATCCCGATCACGACGCTCATCTTCCGCAACTACTACGAGACCATTCCCCACGAGCTCATTGAGGCCGCCCGGGTCGACGGGGCCGGCATGCTGCGCACCTACGTCTCGGTGGTCCTGCCGATCTCGGTGCCCAGCTTCGTCGTCGTCCTCATCTGGCAGTTCACCTCCGCCTGGAACGACTTCCTGTTCGCCCTGTTCTTCGGCGGTGGGGCGCAGTCCGGGCCGGTGACGCTGGCGCTGAACAACCTGGCCCACGGCTCGATCCTGGCCGACTACGGGGCCTCCATGTCCGGGGCGCTCATCGCCTCGGTGCCGACCCTGGCGGTCTACATCCTGCTGGGCAAGTACTTCGTCGGCGGCCTCATGGCCGGATCCGTCAAGGGCTGAGACCGGCCCGGACCGCTCGCCCCGCGTCCTACGCTGCCGCCTGCTCTCGCATCCGGCTGCCGCCCCGGCTTGGGGACGGCAGCCGGATGTGATGTGATCGGGGCATGGCACGTCGCAGATCCAAGCGCCCCTACGGGCAGGGGCACATCCCCTTGAGCATGGACCGTCTCGCCTCCGTGCCGCGCACCCAGACCGGCCCCGGCGGCGCCGACTTCACCGTGCGCCACCTGCGTGGCGGGGACAAGTCCTACACCTGTCCCGGCTGCCACCGCGTCATCCCGGCCGGCACCGCGCACGTGGTGGCTTGGAGCAATGAGTCCCTCTTCGGAGCCGACCGCGGACTGGAGGAGCGGCGTCACTGGCACACCTCATGCTGGGAGCGGCGCCTCTGGTAGAGCCCGACGCCGGCGGGAGACGGCGGGGCAGCGGGGCTGAGAGTCACACGAGCGGTTCTTCGCAGCGCTCCTCCCAGCCCGGCAGCAGGCGGTCCAGCGCGAAGCGCAGCGGCACGATGTCCCCGTCGCGTCCGCCCTCGCCGATGGTCATCGGCACCGGTTGGCTCTCGGGCCTGACCCCGCGCAGGCGCTGCCCCAGGCTCAGCGGCATCGACAGGACGTAGTAGCTCCCCTGCGTGTCGATGCCGACCGTCTCGTCGGCCCTCAGGTACCAGCCGCGCAACGGGGTTCGGGCGCTACCGCCCCCGTAGCCGCGCACCCGCAGAGGAATGTCCTGGAGGCCCTCCTTGCGGGCGACGGTGAGGAAGAGCCCCACGATGCGGGCGGCCCGGGCGTGCTCGGCATCCTGACGCTCCTGGAGCATGCGGGCCCGCTGCGCGGCCGCACGACGACGCGACGCCGCCCAGTCGCAGTCACCAGAACCGCTAGAGCTGGTGGACTCGGTCTCGGACCGGGCGGCGTCGTCGGCTGTCATGTCAGCGTCTCAGCGACGTCCTTTGCCCTGACGGGGGTGGCGGTTGGCAGAGTTGCCGGAGTTACCGGAGCCGTTGGAGCTCTTCCCCGGGGCCGGGACGTGCTCGATGCGAGCGGGGCCGCCCTTCTGGGCGTTCTTCGGGGCCGGCTGCTGGCCACTGCCTGAGGCCGCAGCGGCCTTGTTCTCGGCCGGCGCGGGGGCCGCCGAGGTGGCCGACGGCGCGGAGGAGGCGCTGCCCGAGGCGGCGGAGCGCGGGCTGCCGGCACTGCCGGACGCTGCCGGCCCTGCCGACTCCGCCGACTCCGTGGAGGGCGGCTCCGGAGCCGGAGCCGGACTCGACTCCTGAGGCAGGGCTGCGACGTGGTCGGAGAAGGTGGGGGCCTGGGGCAGTGCGCCTCCCAGGACGCCGCGCATCTCGGTGAGGTAGGCGGCGACCGAGTCGCGCTGGCGCTCAAGCTCCTGGAGCTGGCGGGCGGCCACCTGGGCGGTGACGTCGGCGTCCGCACGGGCGTCGCTGATGATCTGCTCGGCCTCGATGCGGGCCTGTGCCAGAGTCTCTTCGGCCTGGGAGACGGCCTCCTCCTGGCGCTTGCGGGCCTCGGCGTCGGTGCGCGCGCGGACCTCCTCGGCCCGGGACAGCGCCTCCTGCAGGCGCTCCTCGGCCTCCTGGGCCTGGATCTGGGCCTGCTCCTGCATCTCACGGATGCGCTCGCGCGTGGCCTCGTGGGCGTCGGAGTCCTCCTGGGCGGCCTGCTCGTGGGCCGCTGCGATCTCCAGGGTGGCCTGCTGGCGCAGCTCGGTGGCCTCCGCGCGGGCCGCGGCCGCCTCGTCGGTGGCCGAGCGACGCAGTGTCTCCGACTCGTTGCGCGCCGAGGTGAGGATCTCCTCGGCCTCGCGCTTGGCCTTGCCAACGGTCAGCTCGGCCTCCTGCTTGGCTGCGGAGAGGATCTCCTCGGCCTTCGCCGTGGAGGTCTTGTGCAGCTCGTCGGCCTCGGCCGCGGCCGCCTCGCGGTTGGCGGTGGCGTCGCGCTCGGAGGTGATGGCGATCTCGGCGGCCTGCTTGCGGGCCTGGGACAGGACCAGTGCGGCCTCGCGCTCCGCGCTGGCTCGCATCTCGGTGACGGCCGCCTCGGATTCGGCGGAGATCTGGGCGGCCTTGCGCGAGGCGGAGGAGACCAGCTCCTGGGCGCGGGCCTCGGCGTTGGCCAGAGCGGTCGAGGCCTCCCCCTGGGAGCGGGAGCGCAGCTCGCTGGCCTCTCGGCGGGCGTCGGCGAGCAGGGTCGCCGCCTCCGAGGCGCTGCGCTCGGAGAGGTTCTTGGCGTTGGTCCGGGTCCGGGTCAGCAGGGCGTCGGCCTCGGCGTTGGCCTTGGACAGGACGGAGGCGCTCTGCTCCTCGGCGCTGCGCAGCAGCTGCTCGATCCGTGAGCCCAGGCCGGCGTAGGTCGGCTTGTCGGACTCCCGCAGCCGGCGCTGAGCATCGGCCAGCTCGCCGGCCAGCGTCATGGCGCGCTGGTCAAGACTGGCCACCTCGCGACGCGCGTCGGCCAGCTGGCGCGAGAGCTGCTCCAGCTTCCGGTCGACCTGAGCGCGGTCGTAACCGCGCATCGTGATGGCAAACTCGCTGTATTCCTCAGCCACGTCGGGTTCCTCCTCCTGGCGAGCCGGGGACGCTCACCACCAGGTCAAGCCTAACGATTGGGTGTGATCAGGGCGGTAATCACAAAAGAGTGACCATACTCACAGAAAGCCGGTGGTGGTTCGGTTCCCGACCGAGCAGGAGGAGTCGCGGATGGATGCACTGGTGGACTGCTCGGGCGTGTCCGATCTCGTGCGCGCGTTTCTTCGCGCGTTCCCCCGTTTCCGCTTCGAGACCGCAGCGCCGCTCGACGGTGCGGCGAGGCCCTTTCTGCTGGCGGAATTCCGGGAGATATCGCTTCGCTCAGCGCGTGTCTGGCTGTGATCTTGCGCCGAGGTCGGTGCGGTCGCGGGGTCCGTCATGCGATTCTGGTCCTAGGCGGGCGCACGGTGAGCGCTCGCAGCGATACCCGGCTCCGCAGCCGGCCGTCGTCCAACCGTCCGCGAGCATAGGAGATCCGCGTCGTGAGTCGACGTATCTTGAGCGTGGTAGTGACCGTCCTCGGGCTGGTCCTCGTCGCCCTGGCCGTTTGCTCGGCCACCATCTGGAAACCCGGCTCCAAGGTCGAGGCGAAGTTCGCCTCCGGCCCTTCTCAGCCCTACGTCATCACAGCCCCCGGGGTTCTCAGTGGTGCGGACTCTGACGTCACCGTGACGGCGAGCTCCTCCGACGGCAAGGACGTCCACCTCTTCGTGGCCAGGGCGGCCGACCTCGACGCCTGGATGAGTCCCGACGCCGACAACGCGCTGCCCTACACGGTGGTCACCAGTATCGACGCCGATGCCGGAACCCTGTCCTCCAGGGACGAGACCCAGTACTGCCCGCCGGCCAATGCCACTCCCGCTCCTTCCGTGGCGGCCTCCTCTCACCCCTCAGCCTCCGCGCAGCCCTCAGCCTCCGCGCAGGCCGGCGGCTCGCAGTGCTCGGCGCGCAAGGCCAAGGGCGTGACCGCCTCGGGCTCCGACATCTGGCTGGGGGAGAAGACCGGCGGCTCGTCAGTCACCTTCAACACCGGCAAGGACGCCGACCGCGCCATGCTGCCGAGCAAGAGCGTTGACGAGCAGGTCGTCGTCATGGCCATGACCGACGGCAAGGCCCCGGCTCCCGGCCTAACCATCAGCTGGAAGCGCCAGGTGGAGACGCCCTGGTACTTCTACGGGGGACTGGTTCTGGGCAGCCTCTTCGTGCTCGTGGGGGCCTTCCTGTTCTTCATCGACCTCCAGCTGCGCCGCACCGATGTCGATCGGCGCACCCGTTCGGCCGAGCGGGCGGCCCGCATCGCCAACGCCGACTCGGTCTCCACCGAGGGCATCCCCCAGGTGGACGATCCCGACCGACGGCTGACCCGCCGAGAGCTGCGGGACAAGGAGCGCGCCGAGGCCTCGGGCGAGCCCTGGACCGACCCGCGCACCGGGCGCGTCTACCTCGACGGCGTCGAGACGTTCTCCGCCCCCTCGGCAGCTGAGGCCCTCTCCGCCGACGGCTACGACGACGGCCCCTCAACCGGGCTCAGTGCCGGCTCCGGCAGCGGGTTCGGTGACGGAGCCGCGGCCTCCTACGGTGAGAGCCACGGCGGGCAGGGCGACCACGCGGTTGCCGGCCTTGCCCGAGGCGCGTCCGTCGTCCCAGGTCTTGATGAGACAGCCACCCGGCAGTACCGGGCCGCCCGGGAGCCGGAGGGCCTCCAGGACGGTGAGGCGCTGGCCATCACCTCGGATGCTGCCAACACCTCCGACTCGTCGGCTCACTCCAACCCCCCGGCTCTCAGTGACGACGTCGGCACCGGTGTCGGTGCCGGTCACATGGCCGTGGGCGCGGACCAGGTGGCCGACCAGGGCGCCGACGCCCCGGACCACTCCCGCTTCGCACCGCCGGAGCACCACACCAGCCACGTGGCGGGCGGTGACGATGCGCAGTCCTTCGAGACCGACACCGCCGAGTTCCAGGACGCGGCCTCCTCGGCCCCGTCGCAGGACCCCGCCCTCCAGGCGCCGACCGGATTCGCCCAGCCGGAGGTGAGTGACGCGTCGCTGAGCTGGAGTGAGCAGGAGGTCGAGCCGGCGCGCGGCCCCGCCTTCTCCCCGAGCGGCTTCTTCGGGGACTCCTCTGCGATGTCGACCACCGTGTCGTGGCCCTCCTACTCCGACGGCGTCGAGCTGCCTCCGCAGGCCGACCCCTCCGTCATCCAGGCCGTTGACGCCGAGCCCCTCAGTGAGCCAGACCCCACCGCGGACCCCGACAACCAGGAGCGCGCATGATGTCCACCCGTCGAGCCTTTCTGAGCGCAGGCGGTGCCTCCGCCATCGCCCTGAGCCTGGCCGCCTGCTCGCGGTCTCAGCCCAAGACCGCCCAGACCGTGGCCTCCGGTACGCCGATCGCCGAGCCCGTCCTCAACGACAAGCAGCTCGCCGAGATCCTCCAGCGCGTCCAGACCGGTCTGGCGGCGGCGGATAAGGAGAAGAACGCGGACAAGCTCAAGGAGGTCATGTCCGGTCCGGCGGCGCGGATCCGTGCCGCCGAGTACGCCACCGCCTCCGCCAGCGGGAACGACTCCTTCATCCACGCCATGACCACGAAGATCCAGGGAGGGGGAGTGGGGCAGACCGTCGGCTTCCCCCGTAACGCCGCGGTCGCCTCGGAGGGCGACAAGAGCGTCTCGATCATCTCCCTGGAGCAGGGCTCGGCCCGGGACCAGTTCAAGGTGTGGGCCTGGGTGCAGGGTTTCGCCGTGCAGGCGAGCATTCCCGTGCTGACCAAGCAGTCGGCCCAGCACGCCAAGCAGGTGACGGCCGAGTCCACCGGGCTGGTCGCCACCCCCAAGGCGGTTCTCGACTCCTACGTCGATGCGCTCAACCACCCCGACGGTGAGAACGGCAAGGCCTTCCCCGACGACAACCTGCGTCAGAAGGTCCAGGCCGCCCGAAGCACCGATCTCAAGTCCCTGGGCGAGGTCACCGTGACGGCGGTTCCCGGTCAGGACGGGTTCCAGGGCCTGCGGCTGGAGGAGGGGGACGGTGGGGCGCTGGTCTTCACCACCCTGACCTTCACGGTGGTCTACAAGCGTACCGTTGACGGCTCCGACCTCACCTTGCAGGGTGACGTCGCCGCTCACATGGGTGGTAACCAGAAGATCCTCGGCACCGTGACCGCCACCTACGACTCCATGGTGGCCTTCTCCATCCCCAAGAAGGGAAGCAGCGAGAAGGTGACCGTTCTGGGCGCCGAGACGGCGCTCATGAAGGTGGAGCGGGACGACTCCAAGACGCCGGCCCCCACGGCTTCGGCGTCGGCCAAGCCGTCCTGACCGCCTCCGGTCCCCGGCCCGGCTCCGTGACTGCTCGGAGTCGGGCCGCAGGCGCGCCCAGACCGGTGAGCAGCGTGAGGCCTGCCAACCGCGCCGGCGCCCACGGACACTGAAAGACCCAGACCAATGAAGCAACCGGGCTGCGGCCCGAGGAAGGCAGAGCTGCCATGAGCATGTTCGGCGCCGTCGACCTGTCCAGTTTCGCCCCCGCCACCAAGCCGGCCGGCTCTACCGGCGCCACCCCGAGCCCCACCGCCGGGGATCGCCCCTCAGGAGCCTCCGGGTTGCCGGTGCCGCTCGTGGTCGACGTCGATGCCTCCAGCCTGCGCGAGGCCGCCGAGGTTTCGACCCGGGTTCCCGTCGTCATCATCCTGCACACTCCGCGCAGCCAGGCCAGTACCGACCTCGCCGCCGCGTTGGAGCAGCTCGCCGATCAGTACGCCGGCCGCTTCCAGCTGGCGCGCGTGAACGTGGATGCCGCCCCCGAAGTCGCTCAGGCCCTTCAGGCTCAGGCCGTCCCCACCGTCGTGGCCCTCATCGCGGGCCAGCCGGTGCCGATGTTCCAGGGGACGGTGCCCCAGGAGCAGCTGGGCTCGGTCATCGACCAGCTGCTGGAAGTGGCGGCCGCCAACGGTGTCAACGGCACCATCGCCGTCGACGGCGCGGCCGGCGCCGACACTCAGGCAGAGCCTGAGGAGACAGAGGTCGAGCGGGCAGCCCGCGAGGCCATCGAGGCCGGGGACTTCGCCGCCGCCGAGGAGGTCTACACCCACGCCATCGCCCAGAACCCCGGCGACGACGACCTCAAGGTGGCCCGCAACCAGGTGCGCCTCATGGCCCGCCTGGACGGCCAGGACCCCCACGAGCTCCTCGCAGCCGCCGACGCCGCGCCCACGGATCTGACCGCGGCCCTGGCCGGTGCCGACGCCGCCCTGGCCCTGGGGGATGTCAACGCCGCCCTCGGCCGGGCCCTGGAGGCCGTGCGCACCCACGTGGGGGAGGAGCGGGAGACGGCCCGGCTGCGACTGCTCGAGCTCTTCGAGATCATCGGCTCCACCTCCCCGGAGGTCGCCCAGGCCCGTCGCCGCCTGGCCACCATGCTCTACTGATCCTCGGCGGGCCCTGCTGAGGACGTGGCGGCGCCCAGCGCATACGGGAAAAGGAGTGCCCCTCACCGGTCGTGGTGAGGGGCACTCGCTCATGCCGTGACGATCAGGCGATGGGCTCGGGGTCGATCTTCCAGACCTCGCGGGCGTAGTCGCTGATGGTGCGGTCGGAGGAGAATCGGCCCGAGCGGGTGATGTTCACCCAGGCCTTGCGCTGCCAGGCACGGGTGTCGGCGTAGCCGGCCGCCATGGCGTCCTTGGTCTCGCGGTAGGAGGCGAAATCGCCCAGGACGTAGTAGACGTCGGCCGGCTCGTGGGAGGCCTCCAGCAGGCTGCGGCGCAGGTCGGCGAACCAGCCCGAGCCGTTGTCGTCCAGGGTGCCGTCGGTGAAGGCGTCCAGGACGCGCTTGAGACCGGGGACGTTCTCGTAGTGCCACACGGGGTCGTAGCTCTCACGCAGGGCGGGCAGCTCGTCCTCGGTGGCGCCGAAGATGTAGGCGTTGTCGTCCCCGACGGCCTCCAGGATCTCCACGTTGGCGCCGTCGAGCGTGCCCAGGGTCAGGGCGCCGTTCATCATGAACTTCATGTTGGAGGTGCCTGAGGCCTCCTTGCCGGCCATCGAGATCTGCTCGGAGACGTCGGCGGCCGGGATGATGTGCTCGGCCGGGGAGACGTTGTAGTTGTGGACGAAGACGACCTTGATGGTCTTGGAGACCACGGGGTCGTTGTTGACCAGCTCGGCGATGGTGTTGATGAGCTTGATGACGCCCTTGGCCCGGATGTACCCGGGAGCGGCCTTTGCCCCGAAGATGAAGACCCGCTTGGGGACCTGCAGGCTCGGGTCCTGCTTCATGCGGAAGTACAGGTCCAGGATGTAGATGGCGTTGAGCAGCTGGCGCTTGTACTCGTGGAGGCGCTTGATCTGGACGTCGAAGATGGCCTCCGGGTCGATCTCGATCCCCTCGCGCTGGGCGATCCAGGCGGCGAAGTCCACCTTGTTGGCGTGCTTGATCTCCGCCAGACGGTCGTAGACGGACTCGTCCACGGAGTCGGTGTGCTCGGCCAGGACGGAGAGGTCCTTGACCCAGGTGTCCGAGCCGGTGACCTCGTCCAGGAGCGCCGACAGGCGCGGGTTGCACTGGCGCAGCCAGCGGCGGGGGGTGACACCGTTGGTCTTGTTGTTGAAGCGCTCGGGCCAGATGGCGTGCCACTCGCCCAGGGTCTCGCGCTTGATGATCTCGGTGTGCAGCGCGGCGACGCCGTTGATGGAGTACGAGGCGTAGCAGGCGATCCAGGCCATGCGCACCTTGTCCCCGCAGATGGGGGCCATGTAGTCGATGGTGTCCTGCTCCAGGCCACGCTCGGCCATCTCCATGCGGAAGCGGCGGTCGATCTCGCGAACGATCTCGGTGATGCGCGGGAAGAGGCGGTCGAAGATGGAGATCTCCCAGGTCTCCAGCGCCTCGGCCAGCACCGTGTGGTTGGTGTAGGCGAAGGTCTTGGTGACCACCTCCCAGGCCTCCTCCCAACCCAGGTGGTGCTCGTCCAGGAGGATGCGCATCAGCTCAGGGATGGCGAGCACCGGGTGGGTGTCATTGAGCTGGATGGCGTTGAAGTCGGCGAAGCCGGTCAGGTCCTCACCGTGGTGGCTGACGTAGTTCTCGACGATCTGCTGTAGGGAGGCCGAGCAGAAGAAGTACTGCTGGCGAACCCGCAGGACCTTGCCCTCGTAGGTGGTGTCGTTGGGGTAGAGGACGCGGGAGATGTCCGAGGTGCGCTCGCGATCGACGATGGCCTCGGTGAAGCGCTGGGAGTTGAAGGCGTCGTAGTCGAACTCCTCGAGCGGCTCGGCTTTCCACAGGCGCAGGGTCCCCACGTTCTTGGTGCCGTACCCGGTGATGGGCATGTCGTAGGGGATGGCGCGCACGGTCATGTCCCGGTAGTGCACCAGGCGCTGGGCCTCCTCGTGGCGGATGACGAAGGGGTAGCCCTCCTCCATCCAGGGGTCGGGGTGCTCGGTCTGGAAGCCGTCCTCGAAGAGCTGCTTGAACAGCCCGTAGCGGTAGAGGATGCCGAAGCCGTTGACCGGCAGGTCGAGGGTGGCGCAGGAGTCGAGGAAGCAGGCGGCCAGGCGGCCCAGACCACCGTTGCCCAGGGCGGCGTCGGGCTCCTGCTCCAGGACGTCGCTGAGGCTGACGCCGAAGGAGCCGACGGCCTCGCGCGCCTCGTCGACCATTCCCAGGTTGGAGAGGTTGTTGAGCAGGGCGCGGCCCATGAGGAACTCGGCGGAGAAGTAGTGCTCCTGGCGCCCGGCGCTGTACTTCTGCTCGGTGGCGTACCAGTCGTCCGCAATAGTGTCGACGACGGCGGCGGACAGGCCCTGCCAGACCTCCATGAGGGTGGCTGCGGTCTCGGGTCGACCGGATACGGCGCGCACCTGCGCGGGGGCGCTTGTGACCAGGTTCTGTGGCATGACTTCTTTCCTCATGGGACGGCGATGGCAGCGGCTGCATGATCCTTCGATTGCAAGAATCTTGCAGGAACCGCCAGCAGCCTACCCCGTCCGCGCCGTGGGGGACACGGAAGGGCGTGTGACGATGCCCCAACAAGGCTGGGCTCGGCGGCGTCCGAGCGGCGTGAGGCCCGGCTGATCTTAGCGTTGTACTCGCAGAGACCTGCAGGCAGTGGATGCGCCTGGCGATCCGGGTCCGGTTGAGGTCGTCCTGGGGCCAGTGGTAGGCCGGGAACGCAACCGTGCAGTTGTCGGTCAAGGCGCCGATGATCAGGATGCGATCCAGCCCGACGGCGAGGTTGACTGGACGGGCGGAGCGGGTGGAGGGAGTCCTTGGTGCGGGTCGGAGCCGGATGGGCGCCCTGTTGGCGGGACCCCGCCTCGCTCTCCCAGCCCGCCCCCAAGTCCATCGCGGTCCATAGGCTTGGCGGGCGCCTCCACGATGAGTCTCGTCGGTACTTGCGGCCCCTGGGCCTGGACGCCTCCTTCTTGGCCCCGCCAGGGCGCTTGGCGGCCTGGGTCAGGCGCCTGCGCGCGTTGTCCCGGCTCCAGCCAGTCACCGCGCACACCTCGCCCGGGCATCCGCCCCTTGTCGCCCTTGGACGCCCTGGCGTACTTCCTGGTGATCTCAGCCCTGGCCCCCATCGACAGCTCGCTTCCCATGCCCACCACAGTCCGCGGATTTCGCAGGCACTTCCACATGAGGCACGGGACCTCCTTCGCGGGCATCCACCATGAGTCTCGTCGATCGCTGGACATGTCGAGATCGCGGGCATACAATTATACGGGGCGCTCGGCGCGCCATCCTGTTTCGTCGCCGTGCACGATGGCCGCCGCGCTCCGCAATATTGACCCAGTTGTTGTAGGTTTTTGCGAGAGGAAATCTATCGGTCGCACTGTGTTTTATAGAGGTTTTCTTGCTGTAGCGAAAGTATCGATCATTGAAGTTGAGCGCTCTGTCGTCGACCGTAGTTCATGATGTGCATGTTAATGATTGGAGGAAGTGAAGTTATGAAACCTTGGGTAAGGGATTCGATATGGTGGCAGGTGTATCCGTTAGGTTTTACAGGGGCATCAGTGCGACCATTACCCTCGGATACCCCTGGCGATTCCGCCGGGCGTGGCCTTAGTTCTCTGGTGCCGTGGCTCGATTATCTGATAGATCTTGGCGCCAATGGGCTTGCTCTAGGGCCGATCTTTCGATCTGAGACGCACGGTTATGATACCGTCGATTTTTTCTCAATAGACCCTAGACTTGGTGACATCGACGATTTTGATCGCATGATGGGCAAGTGTCGCGCCAAAGGAATCAAAGTGATGCTTGACGGCGTATTCAATCATGTCGGGACGGCTCATCCGCTGTTTGTCTCGGCGATGAGAGGTGACGACTCCGCCCGCTCGATGTTCCGCTTGCAATTAGCGGAAGATGGGAGCGTCCGAGGGTATCAGGACTTTGAAGGACATCGAGGGCTGGCGGTCTTGAATCATGACTCCTCGGAAGTGTGTGATCTCGTTGTTGATGTCATGCGTCATTGGTTGCGCCGGGGAGTGTCAGGTTGGCGTCTGGATGCAGCGTACTCGATGAATCCAAATTTTTGGGGAAAGGTTCTTCCCCAGGTCAGGAGTGAATTTCCTGAAGCGTTCTTCGTTGGTGAGGTAATCCATGGAGATTATGGGGACATTGTGCGAAAGTCCGGGATGGACTCAGTGACTCAGTATGAACTATGGAAGGCTGTCTGGAGTTCATTGAAGGACGGGAATTTCTTCGAGTTGGACTGGTGCTTGAAACGACACAATTCCTTTATGAACAGTTTTGTCCCGGCAACTTTTGTTGGAAACCATGACGTCACGCGACTGGCTACCACAATTGGTGACGATTTGATGCGTCTTGCAATCGTCATTCTGTTCACGGTCGGTGGTGTTCCATCCGTATATTACGGTGATGAGCAGGCGTTCCGAGGGGAAAAGAAGGATATGCTCGGCGGTGATGACGAGGTTCGCCCCGAATTCCCTGAGACCCCAGAAGAACTTAGTCCTCTTGGGGCCGGAATGTATCGGCTGCATCAAGATCTCATCGCTCTGCGACGTCGGCATCCGTGGCTGGTTGGCGCGAAAACTCGGCCGATCGAACTTGATAATCGTGCGTACAGTTACGAATCTGTCGGAGATGATGGGCAAGTTCTTGCCGTCACGATGAGACTGGATCCTGCCCCTTTGGCAATTGTCTCCGCCAACGGACAAGAGTTTCTCAGGGTTGGGGGCTAGCCTGCCACCACGTGAATCTTTATGCTACTTTAAAGGAAATTATTTATGTTGACGGTGCCTCAAATTATCGTTCTTAGTCCATTTGAATCTGCTGACCAATATATTCCTTCTTGTGCAAGTGAAGCTGGGGCGCTTGGAATCGTAGACATATCGTATGCCACAAATACGTTGGAAGCGGAGAGATTTTTGCGCTCTGCGTCCGGCGCGGTTGGAGTTAGATTGTCAGGTCCTCCGCTTCTGCCTTGGGACGTCCTTTGTGATGCACTAGCTTCGTGTCAGCCGGATACAGTTCTTCTTGGATCTGGATGCCTTGAAGATGATGACGTTACGAGGTTGATCGGGGGCGATTCGATCATCTTAGGCGAGGCAGTCTCATGCGATGAGGCATGCCGTTGGATCGATCGCGGCGCCGACGGCGTGGTGATCCGGGGACGGGAAGGAGGTGGAAGTACGGGAGACCTGTCGAGCCCGGTCATTCTCGCACAGATCCTCGAGCAGCACCGTGACGCGAAGATCTGGGTTCGAGGAGGCGTGGGTCGGCATACTGCCAGAGGCCTAATCGCAGCCGGGGCTACGGGGGTTGTGTTGGACGTGCAGTTAGCGCTAATGCCCGAGTCAGATACCTCGGAGACCGTCCGTCGAATCCTGAGCGCACCATCTCTTCCCCGGTCGATCAGACGCGACGGGGAGCAAATTCTACCAGACGCGAGAGGCCTCTACTCGGAAATTCCCCGCCGTGAACGTCAGATCGGTGACGACGCATTGATCGCCAAACTGTTTTCTCAGTACTACGGCTCAGTTCGAGAGGCCGTGACCGACATGGCGGCGAGAATCAAGCAGACGGCTGACACGTGGAGGTCGGTCAACAAACTCAATCTTCTCGACGGGCGTGCCGCGAGGGCCCAGCGCACTAAGTCCCCCTTCATTCAGGGGCCCATGACGAGAGTCAGCGATGTTCCAGAATTCGTCAAGGAGGTGTGTGATGCCAATGCGTTGGGAACGCTTGCCCTGGCGGTCGCGAGTCCGTCCCAGGCGGAGGCGCTGCTGACTCAGGCTGAGGCCGTACTGCAGGGACGGACATGGGCCGTGGGCATGCTGGGATTTCTCGATGAGGCTCTCGTCCGGCGGCACCTGGAGCTCGTTCAGCAAAGTTCTGCCTCCGCTGTGGTGCTCGCTGGAGGTCGCCCGTACCAGGAGAAGCTCCTTCGGGATGCGGGAAAGCAGTGCTTCGTTCATGTCCCTTCCGCGGACCTGCTTCGTACATTCGTTGCCGCTGGCGCGCGGTGCTTTGTTTTCGAAGGTGCGGAGTGCGGCGGGCACATCGGCCCTCTCTACTCACTCCCTCTATGGGAGCTTCAAGTCAGCGTCCTTCTGGAACTCGTCGACGATCACAAAGTTGCTGCCGAGGATCTTGTGATTGCGATGGCCGGCGGGATACATGACTCCTCCAGCGTCGCGATGGCTCTCCTAACCGCAGCGGATCTCGTGGAGCAGGGCAGTGCGGTCTCCCTACTCATGGGAACGGCGTACTCGCTCACCACCGAGGCGGTGCGGACGGGAGCGGTGACCCAAGACTTTTGCGACGTTGTTACAAGTGCTACGTCGAGTGCCAGGCTGGAGACCGCTCCCGGGCACACTACCCGCTGCGCACCTACACCTCTGGTCGAAGAGATTCATGCGGTGAGAGAATCTAAAATCCGTGCCGGCGAACCTGATCAGAGTATCTGGAGGTGTCTGGAGGAGATGACGCTCGGACGTCTCCGCATGGCGACGAAAGGCCTCGTACGGGAAGGGGAAGAGTTGCGTCCGGTCCCGGTCGATAAGCGTCATGAGGGTGGCTTGTACATGACCGGTGAAGTATCCTTGCTTATTCAGTCCACCAGTAACACTAACGAGTTGCATGAAGGAATTCTGAAGGGGCTTAATGAGGTCGAGGAACGGCTTGACGAACTCTCTTCCTCTCGGCGAGCGAATGTCTTCGAACAGGATTCGGACGATCAATCATCGTGGGGTGATGGAATTGCCATTGTGGGCATGTCGGGTCTGTTCCCCGGAGGTGGTGGAATCGAAGAGTTCTGGACCCACGTTCTGGAGTGCGATGACCTTGTGACTGATGTCCCTGATCAGCGCTGGGACAAGGAGATTTTCTATGATCCAGGTGCTCGAAATGTGCCGAGGGCTGACAGTGCGAGAGGCGCTTTTCTTCCTGCTGTTCCCTTTGATCCCGTATACTTCGGTATCCCGCCGCTTTCGCTTACCAGCATTGAGCCCGTGCAGCTGCTCGCGCTGGAAGCAGCAAGGCGTGCTCTGGTCGATGCAGGCTTAACACCTGGAGAAGTGAGCGAAACGGTCAGCATCGTTTTTGGTGCAGAGTCTGGCAGTGATCTGTCTGCAGGAATTTCCTTACGTACGGGGTTGCCAGCGTTCACTGGCGTCCTTTTAGATGGATTTGATGCCGCACTTCCCCGTCTCACGGGAGACTCTTTCCCTGGAATGTTGGCTAATGTCGTATCCGGGCGTGTTGCGAACCGTCTTGACCTGTCGGGATCGAACTTTGTCGTGGACGCTGCATGCGCGTCATCTCTTGCGGCGTTAAAGGTAGCCTGTCATGAGCTTATTCTTGGAGATTGTGACGTAGCGTTGGCTGGCGGTGCCGATACTCATAACGGTATTGGAGACTTCGTTATGTTCTCCTCGGTGGGTGCACTGTCGAAATCTGGTCAATCACGTCCGTTTGACAGGGAAGCTGATGGCATCGTCCTCGGAGAGGCGGTTGGGTGCGTCGTGCTGAAACGCGTCGGGGACGCGTTGCGCGATGGTGACCGCATCTACGCCACCATCCGTGGAATGGGCTCAAGCAGCGATGGACGTGCCTCGGGTCTCACCGCACCGCGCCCAGAGGGGCAGCGTCGGGCGCTGGAGCGAGCGTACCGGTGTGCAGGTGCGGATCCGGCATCGGTCGAACTCATCGAGGCACATGGGACTGGTACCGTCCTCGGCGACCGCATCGAGCTCCAGGCGCTGACGGACTTCATGACTGCTCACGGGGCCGATCGTGGACAGTGCGTCGTTGGGTCGGTAAAATCTCAAGTCGGTCATACTAAGTGTGCTGCGGGCTTGGTCGGGCTGGTCAAGGCTGCACTGAGCATTAATCAGGGAGTACTGCCTCCAACGGCAATGCTGGCTAGTCCCAACCCGATATGGGATCCCGGTTCTTCTCCTTTTGTCTTTCGCGGCACCGCCGCCCCTTGGCCTCGTGAGCCTTCTGCTCGTGTTGCTGGAGTAAGCGCATTCGGATTCGGCGGGACCAACTATCACTGTGTTCTGACTGGCGAGCATTCGAAGCCGCGCTACTTGCCTGATCCGGAGCGTCCGGTTCTGACGGCAATACGTGGAGACTCTCTGGAATCAGCTCAGGATGTCGCTCGGGCCGCCGTTGGCGTTCTGTCTGAGGGCGGTAGCGGCTCCGATGTTGCGAGAATGCTGTCGGAACGCTACGTCTCCTCTTCTGCGCCCGTTCAGATCGCCTTCACCTTCCGAACCACCGAGGATTTGTCGCGAGCGCTCCATGTCGCGGTCGACGGTGTCACCGACCCGGGAGTGCACAGGAGATCCAAATCAATGCCCGACACAGTGCGTCTCGCCGTCCTGTTCAGTGGCCAGGGTTCGCAACGGACCTCAATGGCCCGGACGATTCTGCAGAGGCGGCCCGGGCTGTCGTGGCTGGTTCAGGACCAAGGATCGCTTATCTCACGCTGCTTCCCACCGCTTCGCTTCGCTGACGGTGAGATGGAACAGGATGAGTGCGCTGTGCGACGCACTGACCGTGCGCAGCGTCTCCTTGCGATGGCGGAGTTGGCTGGATGGATGGCGTTCTCCGAGCTGGGAGCCGAGGTCTCGATGTTGGCCGGACACAGTTTCGGAGAGCTTGTGGCGCTCGCTGCAGGGGGATCAATGTCCTCAAGCACTCTGTACGGCTTGGCACGTGCCCGGGGCGAGGCGATGAGGCGAACCGGTGATGGAGGAGCGATGACCGCGCTGCGGGCGGGGATCGAGGACGTCACGGCACTGTTGGATCGTCAAGGTGATTCATCACTAGCCATCGCCAACATCAACTCCTCCTCGCAGGTCGTTGTCGGCGGACCACAAGAAAGAGTGGAGGCGCTCGAGCGCGCTGCGACCGAGGCCGGCATCGTCTCGAGGCGCCTGTCAGTGTCAGCCGCGTTCCACACCCAGCAGATGGAACCCGCTTCAGCGGAGTTGGCCGCAGCAGCCTTGGAAATGGTCATGGCCCCACCGAAGGTGCCGGTATATAGGAATGCCGCCGCCACCCCGTACGGCGACCAAGATAGGGTGGGAGAGGAACTGGCGTCACAACTGCGGTCTCCTGTTGACTTCGCGCGGATGGTTCGCACCATGGCGGACGATGGAGCGACGGTGTTCCTTGAGATCGGTCCGGGACGCGTTCTGTCTCCTTTGGTGACCGCCACCACTGGGTTGGAGTGCCTCAACCTGGATCTCAATGCCGCCGCAGACGTCCTCCCGGACCTCGCTGCCCATCTACTGACCCGCGGGATCAATCTGAATGTTGGGTGGTTGCGTCGTGCGATGGAGCCAACGTCGGCGATCGGTCCCGAGTACCGAGGGATCGTCGTTGACGGGATGGGCGTCGACACGCGGGGGAACGATATCGAGGGACTGACACGTCGACCACGCCCTTGCGTAGCGATCGTAGAGTCTGGCGTTTCTTCGACGGGGCTGTCGCGAGCGACAGAGTCCCCTAGTTCAGTGTCAACGTCAACGGTCTCGCAGGTAGGCTCATCCACCTACGTTCAGGGCGGGGAGGTCGCGGAGTCGGAACTATGGGTCTCTCAGACGGATGAACTTCTAGGACGACCCATCGCGCTAGATCTGGCTCGAGCTTTCGAACGTCCGATGCAGTTGGCGGTGGCCGATCAGCATCAGGAAGAATCCGCAGAATTTCATCAGAGTGCTAGACGCGCACCATCCCTATCGGAAAGGACAGGACAAATGACGACTGTTAACGACGTCGTACTGGAGTATTTGAATACTTCGACCAAAATCGCAGACAGGCAGGCTGAGATTGTTCGCACCCTAATGGAAGGCGTTTCGGCAGACAAGAGCGGTGAGGTGACGGAGTTCAATGAACGACGTGCCGAACCAGATTCTCGTTGGCTGATTGAAGCGAGTGCCCAGCAGCACGCATGGCCGACTTCATCTGATGGAATTCTCGGCGATGAGATTAAGGCGGAGGATTTCCAGCTCAATTCCGGTAAGGAGTCGACCCACCCTAGTTCGTCCATTCCAATCGTTTCGGAAGCCATGGTTGACCGTCATGATGACACTCCAACGTTGGCAAGCGACGAAGTTTTGAGAACAGCAGATGAAGTTGCTTCGACGGAAGTTGGCCACAGTGTCGGTGACTCCGTTATTAACGTTCACGATATTGTGCTATCCGTCATTGGGGAACGTACTGGTTACCCGGCGACGATGATTGAGGACGAATTGGATCTCGAGTCTGATCTCGGCATCGACTCGATCAAGCGCCTTGAGATTGCGGGCGATCTTGTGCGCGAATGTGGTCTCGACGTTGACAGTATGAACAACAATGATCTCGAGGACTTGTCCAAGTCCCGTACTGTTGCTGCTATGACTCAGTGGTTGCTGACACAGCGAGGTGTGAAGGGTGAGACTCTGAGGAGTGATCAGGACTGCGATCCTCAGCAGAGCACGGCCGAGAGCGAGGTGGTGGACGCCCAGCCCTTTCGCCTCGAGCTAAGGATGTCGGAGGCGCTCGCTCCTCGTCCACTTGACGACGGCACGGCCCTGCGCCTGGTCCGGACGGATCATCCCGAGGAGACCAGTGCACTGGCATCCGAGCTCGGTACCCTCGTGCACGACCCAAATCTCGATGAAGTCCCTCCAGGAAGCGTGCTCATTGACTTTGCCGACGATCGCGGCCCCGATAGAGAACTACCGGGCTACTTCGACACGCTTAAGAAACTCGCCTCTACACCAGGCCTCGAGGCGCTCCTCGTCGTCAGACGAGTCACATGCGATCCGATCGACCGGACGCCCGGCCGTGGCGCCGACGGCATGCGCGGGCTGATGCGGACGCTGGCATTGGAAGTGCCTGACGTACTTGTTCAATATACGGAGGTGGACCTCCCTGACATCGATGATGCCACATGCGTGCGCCGAGCGATGGACTTTACATATGACCACGCTCCAGTCCATGTGGTGACCGACGAGGGCGCGAGCAGTTTCGAACTTGTACCGGCTCCTCTGGATGCCTTGGTGAGGACCGGGTCTGGCCCTTCTGACGATATCATGGGAGGTCTTGGTGCGGTGGGACTGAGCCCGGGTGCAACGTTCGTGTTCTTTGGTGGCGGCAGAGGCATCACATCAGTTGTAGCGCAACGGCTAAGTGCATTATGCCCCGGATATGCATATATCTGTGGTTCGAGTTTCCCTCCGCGTGAGAGTGATCCTAGAAGCGTATTAGGTGCCGAAACCTTGGTCGACTTGCGGCAAGCTCTCCAATTAGAAGGTCTCAGTGATCTTGGCAAAATCGAGAGCGAGGCGCGCCGTGTGCTATCGGAACGAGAGATTCGCGAGACGCTAGTTAGTTTAGAGGCATCTGGCAGTACCGCGGAGTATCGGCGTGTCGATGTTCGTGATGCACATGCGGTTGAGGAGTTCCTTGCCTCGGTGGCGCAAGAGCGCGGGCGGATTGACGGAGTCGTGTTCGGCTCGGGTATTAACCGGGACCAGTTGCTCTCGCGGACGACTCGAGATCAGTTCGAGCGTGTTTACTGCACCAAACAAGACGGTATTGATAATGTCATCGATGGTATTGATTCTTGCGGACTTACGCCAGGGTTCGTGATTGCCTTCGGTAGCATTGCCGCAGTGCGAGGCAGTCGGGGGCAGATTGGATACGCGGCAGGAAACGATGGAATGCAATCTACGCTCACCAGATGGGGTCGTGAACGCGGCGTGCGAACTCTCACTATCAATTGGGGACCTTGGGCCCCTCAGGGTATTCACTCCGGGATGGTTTCTTCTGAGCTTGAACGAAGTTTTCTAGCTGGTGGGAGATCGCTGATCAATCCTTCGGCGGGTGCTGATGCTGTTGTGAATGAACTTTCTTGGGGACCGAGAGACTGCAATTCGGTCGTGTATCTGCCGCGGGGGTGGTACTGATGTCTGATGACAATATTTCCAACGATAATATGTCACGCCCCGCCCTGGCTGTCGTCGGGATGAGTTCCCTTTTTCCCCGATCTTTAAGCGTCGATGAATTCTGGGCTAATAGCGTGACGGGCATCTCGGCCTTTCGTGAAGCGTCGGAGGATAGGATGCCACGAACCTTCGTTGACCAGAATGCTTCTGGGGTGGAGGGCGTTTACGGTAACATCGGTGCCTTTATCGACGAGGGTCTCGCCGTTAATGTCGAGGGTCTTGGCCTGTCGCCTCGCGCGGTCCGTGCGATGGAACCCGATCAGGTCATCTCTCTCGCTTTGGCAGATGAAGCACTTCTTGATGCTGGCAATCTCCTTGATACGGTGCCGCGTGAGAGAATTGGAGTGGTATTGGGGAAGGGGGGGTACGTCGCTCCAGCAGGAATTCGATTGACCAACCGTCTTCGAGGTTCTCGGCAACTTGAAGCAAGTTTGAATGAGCTCTTTCCGACGATGAGTTCCTATGAGATTATGGAAATTATAAATCGGTTTAGGGCTTCGATCTCGGTCGGAGACGGAAGCGACGCTATCGGCCTGGTGTCCAACCTTTCTGCGGCGAGAATCGCAGGTCACTTCGATCTGCGGGGCGGGAGTTGGACGACGGATGCCGCATGCGCCTCGTCTCTTGTCGCCCTGGACACCGCGATGTCGCAGCTTGCGTTGGGCATCGTGGACGCCATGGTGGTGGGCGGCGTGCACCACTGTCATGACGTTAGTTTCTGGAACGTCTTCTGCCGCATGGGCGCCATGTCTCGGCAGGGTCGTGTGAGGCCCTTCGACGAGCGAGGGGACGGGCTCCTCATCGGCGAGGGCAGTGCCATGCTCATTGTCGAGCGCCTCGATACTGCACTGGCTGCCGGTCGGCGAATCCACGCCGTGATCGAGGGCGTGGGTGTGAGCTCGGACGGAACTTCGGGCAGCCCTGTGCGTCCCGGTACTCAGGGGCAGGTGCTGGCCATGCGCCGTGCATGGCAGGAAGCAGAAGTCGATCCCGCGGACGCGTCTTTCAGGCTCTATGAGGCCCATGGCACTGGAACGCCGGTCGGGGACGCTGTCGAACTAGAGTCGATGGTAGAGCTTGTCGGTCAACCTGATCATGAGATCACAATCTCGACAGCCAAATCGTACATCGGGCACGCAATGCCAGCTGCGGGGGCAGCGGGGCTGATCCGTGCGATTTGTGCGACCCGTGACGGCATCTTGCCGCCCTCGGTGGTGCCGTCGGAACCGCTTCCACAATTGGGAAGGAGGTTGACGATCAAGCCGGTAGCACAGGTGTGGGAAACAGAGGGCGACTGCGTGCGTCGCGCTGGTGTGAGCGCCTTCGGATTCGGAGGAGTAAATGCGCACGTCGTAATCTCCCAGCCGCCTAAGTCGGGATCTGCGTCCCCGAGCCGCTCGCTCCTTGACATCGCTTCGCGGTCACGATATGCATTCCGACTGCGCGCGCGCAGCCGCCAGGAGGCGATTGAGGAGCTTCAGGGGTTGAGCACCGCCGAGATCATGAGCCAGCCAGCGGGAGCCGCATGGGGAGACGGTCCGGTCCGAGTGAGCCTCAGCGATCCGACCGACGAGCGCATCGCCATGCTGATCGATAGCCTCCAGGAGCGGCGCGGCGTATGGTCGATTCCTGGTGCGGGCTTCGTCGACCAGACAGAATTCGGAACCGGGGGTCGCATTGTCGGTGTGTTCCCTGGTCTCGAGGGCGGATTGTTTACATTGGAGGAAGACGGAAATTTCTCGGAGCATGCGTATGACTGGCGTGAGCACACTCGTGCCGTGCTGGAGGAGGGGTGGATAGAAAGCCAAGCTCTTCGGGACGCGGGAATCGTTTTCGACGATCTCGTCGGCACAAGCCTGGGAGAGTTGACCGCGTTGCACTTCGCAGGTGCTGTTAATTTGGCTGAAAAACGTTCGGAGTTCGCGACGCAGCTTCTTGGCGCAGTGTCGGCACCGGAGACGGGATATCTTCTCGTCGTTGCGGACCGAGAAAGCACGGTTCCCCTGCTCAAGGGACTCGACCAAACTTGTCTGTCGCATGACAATGCTCCGAACCAGTGTCTTGTCGGTGGGCCAGACGATGAGTTGAACATCGTCACCGAGCGAGCCCAAGCCAGGCGCCTGACGGCGAAACGCCTCGACTTGAGGTCTGGTTTTCATACCCCGGCGGCGCGCCCTCACGTTCAAGAGTTGCGCCGGGCACTTGACACCATGACTTGGTCATCCGCTGACACCCCTGTGTGGTCCTCCGAGTCGGCCTCTCGGTACGAGGTTGACCAAGGGGATGCTCCGGAGCAACTCGCTTCAGCCATCGTGAGGCCGGTGAGGTTCCGTGACACGATCGAGGCGCTGTACGCCCACGGTGCCCGCGTATTCGTCCAGATTGGCAGAGGGACAGCAGACAGTCTGATCGATTCGACCCTCGGAAGTCGTCCCCACGTCTGTGTGAGAGTGCGCCCAAATGCGGAATATCTCGCTGAAGATGTCCTGTGGCTCAAGGAGCTGATGTGGTGCACGAGGAAGGAGGAGGCTGCCTCTGCGAGACGAGGGCGTTTCTCGATTGCAGGACGCTGCCAGGCGAGCCCGTTCGACGTGACGTTGGATCTCGGAACACCGTTGGCACGTCTAGGAGGATTAGGCAATGAGGTTGGGATGTGGAGGGCCGGTCCGAGTCCTATCGCTGCTCCGAGTCTCGCGTCAGCAGCGCCTGAGCATGTCGCTATCTCGACTCAGACAATGCCCTTTCTGCTCGACCACTGCTTCTACCGACAGGCGCCGCAGTGGCCAGATGTCGAGGATAGATGGCCGGTGGTGCCTGGAACCACTATTCTCGATCTTATTCGACAGATGCTCGAGCGACATAATCAAGGGAGTAAGGTGGTCGAATTCCGTGACGTGCGATTTCTGTCGTGGCTTCCCGCTGAGCCGAGACAGGATGTGGAATTTCGATATGATGACGGCGATGACGGTTGGATCCGTGTGAGGTTCGGCGAGTATGCGAGCGCCTCTGTCCGTTTGGCTCGCCAGTATGAGAAATGTGGAGATGCGGTGCCGCAAATCCTTGAGACTTGGTCTGCGTGTGAGTTGTCGGCGAAAGAACTTTATTCTAGGCGAATACTGTTTCATGGTCCGAGTTTCCAAGGAGTGACATTTATCGGTCCGATCGGTCCTGAGGGAATAGCGGGGCGTGTTCGTCCTTCGGATGTTCCCGGGGCGGTCATGGATTGTATGGGACAGATTTTTGGGTACTGGCTGATAGCGACTCAGACAAACAATACCCGCATGCTTCCGGTTTCTATTGCCGAAGTAGATTTCTTCGCTGACATTCCGAGTTCGGGTGACGATCTTGATTGTCATGTACAAATCGTAGACCTCAGAGATGACGTCGTTGTTGCGAATATTGTCCTGAGTCGTGGGCGGCAGGTGATTTGTTGTGCTCGAGGATGGACCGATAGAAGGTTTGATAACTCTCCTCAGACTCAGGCGGTAGAAAATTGGCCTGAATTGCATGCCCTCTCTCGTGCCCAGGTCGACGGTTGGGTAGTGTGCTCCGAGCCCTGGAGTAACCTTTCTTCCAGGCAGATGACGATGCGCAACTACTTGGGATCCCCTGAACGGAAATACTACGAGTCTCTACCGGTAGTCCGTCAAAGGCATTGGCTTCTCGGCCGAATAGCAGCGAAGGATGCTATACGTGATCTACTTTGGGAGGAAGTAGCTCAACCAATCTTCCCGGCGCAGATCACCGTTGTCCCCGGCAAGGATGGAAGTCCGGAGGTCCATGGGCGTTTCGGTTTCTCAGAGGCCGAGGGTGTGATCGTCTCAATCGCCCATGTCGCTGGCCTAGCGGTCGCGCTGGCGCGTCGCGATGACGGTGTTGCGGTCGGTATCGACATCGAGGCCTGCGCTCCTAGGAGCGAGGAGCAGTTGAGGTTGGGATGGTCGGCGATTGAACGAGACCTCGTCATGCGAGCTCAGGCCGCCTTTCCGGCAACCGACTGGTGGACCGTCACGTGGTGTGCGAAGGAGGTTGTTGCCAAGGCGCATCGCACGGGCCTGACTCCGTCACCCCGGAGCTTCGCCGTGGCCCGCATCGATCCGCGGGGACATCGTCTCGCCGTGGCTCGCCCGAATAGCACCAGCGAGATCATCGTTCGGTGGACGACAATGACGAGGGCGCAAGCAGGACTGACCAGCGGCCCTGAGCGCTACGTTGTGGCATGGACCGGCGGTCGGGGCCCTGAGAGTAGGGGCTGAACGCGCCGGTGCCGTTCACAGTCCAGCGTGAACGGCACCGGCAGGCATGCCCCTTGGCCATGACAAGGAGGTCAACGCTGCCAGGGCTGACCTCCCTTCGGCCTCAGTCCCGGCTGGGGCGAAGGAAGACCGCGCCCATGGGGGGGACTCGCAGGCGCACCGAGGCCGGGCGGCCGTTCCAGGGCAGCTCCTCGGCCTCAACACGGCCCAGGTTGTTTACGCCGGAGCCTCCGTACTCCTCGGAGTCGGTGTTGAGGACCTCCTCCCAGTCTCCGGCGAAGGGCAGGCCCACCCGGTAGCCCTCGTGCGGGGTGCCGGCGAAGTTGACCACGCAGACCACGAGGTCCTCGCGGCCCTCGGCGTCAGTGCCCTTGCGCAGGTAGGACAGGACGTTGTGGTCGCCGTCGCCGGCCTCGATCCACTCAAAGCCCCGGTGCGAGAAGTCCTCGGTCCACAGGGCGGGGGAGTCCTTGTAGAGGCGGTTGAGATCGCTGACCAGGCTCAGCAGGCCCTGGTGGCCGGGGTCGTCCAGGATCCACCAGTCCAGGGAGTGGTCGGCGTTCCACTCCGCGCCCTGGCCGAACTCCTGGCCCATGAACAGCAGCTGCTTGCCCGGGTGCGACCACTGGTAGGCGTACAGGGCGCGCAGCCCCGCAAGCTCCTGCCAGGCGTCGCCCGGCATCTTGGACAGCAGCGAGCCCTTGCCGTGGACGACCTCGTCGTGGCTCAGCGGCAGGATGAACTGCTCGGAGAAGGCGTAGACCAGGGAGAAGGTCAACTCGCCGTGGTGGTAGCGGCGGTTGACCGGGTCCTCGGCCAGGTAGCGCAGGGTGTCGTTCATCCACCCCATGTTCCACTTCAGCCCGAAGCCCAGGCCCCCGCACTCGGTGGGGGCGGTCACGCCCGGCCAGGAGGTGGACTCCTCGGCGGTCATGATGATGCCGAGGTGCTTGCGGTAGGCGGTGGCCGTGGACTCCTGCAGGAAGCTGATGGCCTCGAGGTTCTCCCGCCCGCCGAACTGGTTGGGGTGCCACTGGCCGTCCTGGCGGGAGTAGTCCAGGTAGAGCATGGAGGCCACCGCGTCCACGCGCAGGCCGTCGGCGTGGAACTCCTCGAGCCAGTACAGGGCGTTGGCCACCAGGAAGTTGCGCACCTCGTTGCGCCCGAAGTTGAACACGTAGGTGCCCCAGTCGGGGTGCTCGCCGCGGAGCGGGTCGGGATCCTCGTACAGAGCGGTGCCGTCGAATCGCGCCAGCGCCCACTCGTCCTTGGGGAAGTGGGCCGGCACCCAGTCCAGGATGACGCCGATGCCGGCCTGGTGGAGCTTGTCCACCAGGTAGCGGAAGTCGTCCGGGGTGCCGAATCGCGCCGTCGGGGCGTAGTAGCCGGTGACCTGGTAGCCCCAGGACCCGCCGAAGGGGTGCTCGGCCACGGGCAGGAACTCCACATGCGTGAAGCCGGCCTCCTTGACATAGGGCACCAGCTCCTCGGCCAGCCCCCGGTAGCCCAGGCCCTGGCGCCAGGAGCCGACATGCACCTCGTAGATGCTCATGGGGCCGCTGTGGGGGTCGGTGGCGGCGCGCCTGTCCATCCACTCCTGGTCCTGCCACTCGTGGAAGCGGTCGGTGACCACCGAGGCGGTGGCCGGGGGGACCTCGGTGGCCCGGGCCATGGGGTCGGCCTTCTGGTGCCAGGAGCCGTCGGCGAAGCACAGCTCGAACTTGTAGCGGGCGCCCACGCCCACGCCGGGGATGAACAGCTCCCACACGCCCGAGGAGCCCAGGGAGCGCATGGCCGTGGCGGTGCCGTCCCAGTAGTTGAAGTCGCCGACCACGCGCACCGCGCGGGCATTGGGGGCCCACACGGCGAAGGCGGTTCCCTCGACCTCGCCCATGGGGCCCGAGTAGCGCTTGATGTGGGCGCCCAGGACCTCCCACAGCTCCTCGTGGCGGCCCTCGGAGATGAGATAGGTGTCCATCTCGCCCAGGGTCGGCATGAAGCGGTAGGGATCATCCACCGTCACGCTCTCCTCGCCATAGGTGACAGTGAGGCGGTAGTCGGGGATCTCCTGGCCGGGAAGCAGAGCGGTCCACACCCCGTCCTGCTCGTGGGTCGCGGGGTAGGAGCCCTGCGCGGTCTCCACCACGACGGCGTCGGCCAGGTGCCGCACCGTGCGCACGGTCACGCCGTGCTCGCCCACATGGGCGCCCAGGATCTCGTGGGGGTTGTGGTGGCGCGCATAGGCGATATCGGACAGCACCCACGGCTCCACGTGGATGGGGGACGGTCCGGAGGGGGCCGAGGCGGCCGAGTCGGGGACGTCGTCGGGCTCAGGGGTAGTGGAGTCTGTCATGCGGCAACTCTTTCATGCGAAGGTGGGTTCGGGGGAGGGTTTGGGCGATCAATGGCCGGCGGCGCCGACGGCGCTCATGAGGATGATTCGCTGGGCGCCTCCTGACCGGCCGAGAGGCCCTGAAGGAGCGAGGCGATGGCCGCCACCGGGATATCCAGCCAATCGGGACGGTTGCGGGCCTCGTAGACGGCCTCGTAGAGGGCCTTGTCGAGCTCCAGGCAGGTCAGGACCGTCTGATACGAGGCCTCTGCCTGCTCCTCGGTGCTGGACGCGGTCGGCGAGGGCTCCGACGAGCCGGTCTCCTGGCGCCCCTGGCGGTAGCCCTCCTCGAAGGCGGTGCGCACGGCGGGGAGCCAGTCGGGGTGGGGGGCCTTGCCGACGGCGGCGGCGTAGTCGAAGGAGCGCAGCATGCCGGCCACGTCCCGAGCCGGCAGGTCGGGGTCGGAGCGCTGGGCCAGGGGGCGCAGGGGCTCGCCCTCGAAGTCCAGGACGTACCAGCGTTGCTGGCCGCCGATCTCGTGAAGCACCTGCCCCAGGTGGTAGTCGCCGTGGATGCGGGTGACCGGCTCCAGTGCCTGGAGCGCCTCGAGCCGCTCCAGGGTCTGCTCCACCTTGAGCTCCAGGGCCCGGATGTGGCCGGAGAGCTCGGGCACCTCCTCCAGCGCCCACCGGGCGCGCTTGCGCAGGGAGGCGGCGAGCTCGGCCGGTGCCGGCGGGCGGCTCGTGCCCAGGGACGCGGCCAGGTGGTGGTGCATCTGCGCGGTCGTGCGTCCCAGATCCCGGGCCAGGTCCACGGCCCGGGCCCGCACCGGCCCGTCGACGTCGTCGGTGGAGGCCAGTGAGCAGAACAGCTCGAAGCCGTCATCGGCGCGGGGCACGAAGCTGCAGGCCACGGCCGAGTCGGTGGACTCCTCCAGGGCCGGCTGGCCGCAGCCGCCCACGCGCGTCCAGGTCAGGGTGGACCAGGCCACCGGTGTGCGCACCCGGTCCCAGCCGCTGCGGGCCAGGGCCACCGACAGCTCCACGTCGGGGTTGCGCCCGTGCTCCAGGACCCGCAGCAGCTTGACGATGAGGTCACCGGTGGCGGCGTCCTGCTCGCCAAGAGCCTCGGCGGGGTCGGTGGGCGCAGGCAGGATGACGGAGGTGTTGGACTGCTCCCCGGTGGTCACCCGTAGCCTCGGCGCCCGCTGGGCGATGGCCAGGGCGCCGGCCTCGCTCAGGACTGTGCCCGCCTCCAGCGCGCTCAGGGCCCAGGCGCGCCAGAAGGCCGGGTGGTGGGCGCCGTCAACGAGCGCCACCTGCGCAGGTGCCCCGTCGGAGGCGGTGGTCGCCAGCAGGCCGTGGTTGCCGGGGGCCTCACCGGGGGTGGCGAAGGAGTCGAGCGCCTCGGCGGCCTCCAGGACCACCGGCACGTGCAGCAGCACCATCCCGTCGCGGTGACCGGTCTCGGCCTGGTTGCCCCGCAGGGCGGCGATGACCAGGTCGCGCACCCCCTCCTCCGGCTCCCAGGAGGCGATCATGCGCAGGGAGCCCAGCGGTGGGGCGGCGTCCCCCTTGAGCGGGAACCAGCGTCGCTGGAGCATCCATGGTCCCAGTGCCGCCAGGATCTCGGCGTCACTGGGCCAGGTCGACGGCGCCTGAGCACTGCGTAGGGACCGTGCCGGCACGGTGGCGGGCTGCGGTACGGCGGAGATCGGCTTGTTGGGCATCAGACTTCCTCGGTCGGGTAGTACTCGTGGTCGCTCTGGGGGGCGTCGTCGGGCTCGGCCGGGTCAACGGACAACCAGTAGTATCCGCGCGCGCCCAGCGTCAGGGTGAGGCGGCCGCGGTCGTCGACGGGCGGGAAGGCGCAGCCCCCGAACAGGTCCGTGGTGCCCCTGCCCGCCAGCTCGGGGACCTCGATCGTCACCGATCGGGGGGTGGCCGAGAGGTTGGCGACGCACAGGAGGGTCTCGCCCCCCTGCCCTGGCTCCTCGTCGCAACGCGTGTGCGCCAGAACGGCGTCGTCGCTGGTGGAGCGCAGGAGGAAACTCCCGCGGCCCAGCACGGGGTGGGCGCGACGCAGGTGCAGGATCCGTCGGGTGAAGTGCAGCAGCGAGTCGGGCCGGGCCATCTCAGTGGCCACCGTCAGGTGCGCGTACCCAGGGGCCTGGATGAGCGGAAGCGCCAGGGCACCGGGGTCAACCACGGAGGAGAAACCCATGTTGGGGGAGTCGTCCCACTGCATGGGGGTGCGCACGGCGTCGCGGTCCTCCAGCCAGATGTTCTCACCCATGCCGATCTCGTCGCCGTAGTAGAGGCAGGGGCTGCCCGGCAGCGATAGGAGCAGGGCATAGGCCAGCTCCACCTCGGCGCGCGAGGCGTCCAGGAGCGGGGCCAGGCGGCGCCGGATCCCGATGTTGGCGCGCATGCGCTCCTCGGGGGCGTACCAGGCGTACATCTGGTCGCGCTCGGCGTCGGTGACCATCTCCAGGGTCAGCTCGTCGTGGTTGCGCAGGAAGGTCCCCCACTGCCCGTGAGCGGGGATGTCGGGGGTCTTCTCCAGCACCCAGCGGATGGCCTCGGCCGAGCCCTGCCGCAGCGCGAAGAAGATGCGCGGCATGACCGGGAAGTGGAAGCACATGGTGCACTCGGGCACCTCCTCGGTGCCGAAGTACTCCACGACGTCCTCGGGCCACTGGTTGGCCTCGGCCAGCGTGATGGTCCCGGGGAACTCCCGGTCGAGCATCTCGCGGATCCCAGCGATGATCTCGTGGGTACCGGCCAGGTTCTCGCAGTTGGTGCCCTCCGACTCGATCAGGTAGGGGATGGCGTCGAGGCGGAAGCCGTCCACCCCGGTGCGCGCCCAGAAGCGGATGACGTCGTGGATGGCCTCGATGACCGCCGGGTTGCGGTAGTTGAGGTCGGGCTGGTGGGAGAAGAAGCGGTGCCAGTAGAACTGGCCGCGCTCGACGTCGTAGGCCCAGTTGGACTCCTCGGTGTCCACGAAGATGATGCGGGCGTCGTCGTAGCCGGAGTCGTCGTCGGCCCACACGTAGAAGTCCCCGTAAGGACCCTCGGGGTCCGAGCGGGAGGCCTGGAACCAGGGGTGGGCGTCCGAGGTGTGGTTGACGACCATGTCGATGATGATGCGGATCCCACGCTGGTGGGCCTGGTGGACCAGCTCGCGGAAGTCCTCCATCGTCCCGTAGCGCGGGTCGATGGCCGTGTAGTCGGAGATGTCGTAGCCTCCGTCGCGCCCGGGGGAGGGGTAAAAGGGCGGGATCCACACGCAGTCCACGCCCAGCCACGCTAAATAGTCCAGCCGGGAGATGAGCCCGCGCAGGTCCCCGACGCCGTCGCCGTCGGAGTCGGCAAAGGAGCGCAGCAGCGCCTCGTAGAAGACCGCCGTGCGGAACCACTCGGGGTCCGGGCTCAGGCCGGGCCGGGCCTGAGCGGGCAGGACCGGTACGCCGGGGATCGGCGGTGCCACCGTCATCGGCATGGGGATCCCGCCGCTGGGGGTGGGCAGCGCCGCCATGGCCGCGGTTCCGGCAGCGGCCACGGGAGCCGCTACGGGGACACTCCCCGGCACGGGCTGGCCGAAAGGGCCGACCGGCACTGCGGCCTGCGGCTCGTTGCCGGCGGGCATCGGGCCGATGCTCATCGGGTCCGTGCTCACAGCGGCTCCACGGAGAAGACGTGGGCGACCTGCCCGGCGAAGGGATCGAGGCGCACGTAGTTCTGCCCCGACCAGTCGTAGGTGTCTCCAGTGAGCTCGTCGGTCACTCTGACCACCGGGCGTGAGGCGTCCACCCAGCCCGGCAGGCCCAGGGCCCCCAGGTTGAGGTAGACCTCGCCGGCGCGCGCTCCGTGCGGGTCGAGGTTGACCACCGTCAGGACGACGTCCTCCCTGCCCGTGGGGCTGTGGAAGGCATCCACCCGCTTGGAGTAGGCGAGGAGCTGGTCATCGCTGGTGGGGTGGAAGTAGATGTCCCGCAGCTGGCGCAGGGCCGGGTGGGAGGATCGGGCGGCGTTGAGGCGGGTGAGCAGGTCCTCGATCCCGTTGCGACGGGCGGTGGCGAAGTCGCGCGGCTTGTACTCGTACTTCTCGTTGTCGATCTGCTCCTCGTAGCCCGGGCGCGGCGTGGACTCGGCCAGCTCGTAGCCCGAGTAGATGCCCCAGGTCGGCGAGAGCGTGGCCGCCAGGACGGCGCGCAGCTTGAAGGCCGGCACCTTCCCGTTGGTCATGAAGGGCGTGAGGATGTCGTGCGTGGTGGGCCAGAAGGCTGGACGCAGTAGGTGGGCGGTGCCCTTGCTGAGCTCCATCATGTACTCGATGAGCTCTTGCTTGGTGTTGCGCCAGGCGAAGTAGGTGTAGGACTGGTGGAAGCCGATCATGCCCAGGGTGCGCATCATGGCAGGACGGGTGAAGGCCTCGGCCAGGAACAGCACGTCGGGGGACTCGGCGTGGATCTCGGCGATGAGCCGCTGCCAGAAGGCCAGGGGCTTAGTGTGGGGGTTGTCCACCCGGAAGATCGTCACGCCGTGTGCAATCCAGGTGTGCACGACCCCCAGGATCGCCTGATAGATGCCCTCGGGGTCGTTGTCGAAGTTGAGCGGGTAGATGTCCTGGTACTTCTTGGGCGGGTTCTCGGCGTAGGCGATCGAGCCGTCGGCCAGAACTGTGAACCACTCCGGGTGCTCGGTCACCCACGGGTGGTCCGGGGAGCACTGGAGCGCCAGGTCCAGGGCCACTTCCATACCCAGCTCACGCGAACGGGCCACCAGGGCGTCGAAGTCCTCGAAGGTGCCCAGGTCAGGGTGGATGGCGTCGTGCCCGCCGTCGGGGGAGCCGATGCCGTAGGGGGAACCGGGGTCACCGGGCTGGGCCGTCAAGGTGTTGTTGCGACCCTTGCGGTTGGTCAGGCCGATGGGGGAGATGGGCGTGAGGTAGAGGACGTTGAAGCCCATGGCCGCGATGCGGTCCAGCCGCTCGGTCGCACTGCGCAGCGTCCCCGAGTGCCAGGTGCCGTCCTCGTTGACCCCCGAGCCCAGCGAGCGCGGGAAGATCTCATACCAGGAGCCGATCAGGGCGCGCTCGCGGTCCACCTGGAGGGGGTACTCGGCGGAGGGGGAGACGTGGTCGCGCAGCGGCAGGCGCTCCAGGGCGGCCTTGACCGAGTCCGACATGCCCGCAGCCAGGCGGTCGGCCACGGGGTTGGAGGGGTCGCGCATGATCCACACGGCGTCGTTGAGGGCCTTGACACCCTCCTCGTCACGTCCCTCGATGGCCACCGCCCGGTCCAGGACCCGGGCGCCCTCCTCCAGCATGAGCTCGACGTCGATCCCGGCGGGCACCTTGATGCCGGCGTCGTGACTCCAGGTGGCGTACGGGTCCGACCACCCCTCGACGCGCAAGCGCCAGTCCCCGGGGGCGTCGGGCGCCACGGAGGCCTCATAGCGGTCCAGTCCCGGGGCGATGTCGTGCATGCGGGCGCTCGGGCCGTCACTGCCGTCGGGACGTACCAGCACCGCAGTGGCGCCGTAGCAGTCGTGCCCCTCGCGGAAGACGGTGGCGCGGATCGGGATGACCTCGCCGACGACAGCCTTGGCCGGCCAGCGCCCGTCCTCGACGACGGGAAAGACCTCCGTGACCGGGATCCGGCCGATCAGCGAGAACGGGGCCGGCTGTGGCGCCGCGGAGCTCGTGGACGGCACCGCCGGCGTGGTCTGCGTCCCGGTGCCCTGGGCGGGTGCATCGGTGGGAGCGGCAGAGGACTTGGAGGGACGGGTGGACTGCTTCTTGCCGGCCATCGGCGTCGTGTTCGGAGTCACAGGAACAAGACTACGGTGAGAAACGAGCTGAGTCACATGCCGGCTCGCAGGGCGCGGATCGGCCCGGTACGCGTGTCGCGAACCGGGCCGATCGGGTGGCTGGGCAGGTCGGCTCAGCGGCCGGCAGGCCCTCAGTAGTTCATCTGCATGGCGGTGCGGACGTCGTCGAGCGTCCTGGTGGCGACCTCGTTGGCCCGGGCATTGCCCTGCCGCAGGACCTCCAGGAGGTAGTCCTCGTTGGCCGCCAGCTCGGTGCGACGGGCCCGGATGGGGGCGAAGAACTCGTTGACGGCCTCCGTGGTGACCTTCTTGAGCATGCCCGCCCCGCCGTCGCCGATGCGCCCGGCGATCTCCTCGGGAGCGCCCGCCCCGCACAGGGAGGCCAGCATCAACAGGTTGGAGACCTCGGGCCGGTTGACCGGGTCGTAGGTGATGACGCGCTCGGAGTCCGTCTTGGCCTTCTTGAGGGCCTTGGCGGTCTCGTCGGCGCTCATGCGCAGCTCGATCGTGTTGCGGCGCGACTTGCTCATCTTCTCCCCGTCCAGGCCCAGCAGCATCGGAGCCTGGCTGAGCAGTGCCTCGGGGCGGCGGAAGACCGGGTGGTCCTTGACCGCCCGTCCGTAGCGCTTGTCGAAGCGCTGGGCGATGAGCCGGGCCTGCTCCAGGTGGGGGAGCTGATCCTTCCCGACGGGCACGAGGTTGGCCTGGCAGAAGAGGATGTCGGTGGCCTGGTGGACCGGGTAGGTGAGCAGCAGGCCGCTCATGGCCCGCCCGTCGGTGGCCTCCAGCTCGGACTTCACCGTGGGGTTGCGGTGCAGCTCGGACTCGGTGACCAGGGACAGGAAGGGCAGCATCAGCTGGTTCTGGGCCGGGACCGCCGAGTGGGCGAAGATCGTCGAGCGCTGCGGGTCCACGCCCACCGCCAGGGCGTCGGTGACCAGGGACAGGACCCGCTCGCGAATGGGGCCGACGCCGTCGCGGTCGGTGATGACCTGGTAGTCGGCCACGAGGATCCAGGTCTCCACGCCCGCGTCCTGGATCGTCTTCCAGGAGTGCATGGTGCCGAAGTAGTGGCCCAGGTGCATGTTCCCGGTGGGGCGGACCCCGGTGAACATCCGGTAGCGGCCGGGGTTGACGGCGATATCGGCCTCGATCTCGGCGGAGCGGGCGATGGATCGGGCCAGGGAGGCGTCATTGGTGGCGTTGGCCAGGGCCTCCTCGGCCGCGGTGGGAGTCTGAGTCATGGCCTCATCCTAGGGGGTGGTGGTGCCGTGACGGACTGGGGGCCGGCGTTGCCCGGCCCCGGGCTCAGTCATCGGAAGGCTGAGTGGCCAAGGCGCGCTCCAGCTCCTGGCGGGCCTGGGCGACGCGCTCGGGAGTGAAAGAGCTGTCATGACTGATCAGGGCCAACCCATCGAGGATCTCGGCACCGTAGCGGTGCCCGTGCCCAGCAGGCACGTTCATCGCCCGCGGCAGGTCCGCGCTCACTTGGAAGAAGGTGATGTAGGGCATCCAGCGCATGGTGGGGGAGCGATCCTTCCCAGGCTGCTCCCGTAACCAGTCCGGTGTCTGACGGATCAGCCTCGGCGACCACCACACCACCGGGTCACTCGCATGCTGGATGTAGAGAATCCTATGGTCTCCCCAGGTGGTGTCGCCGGCGAAGGCCTCCATATCCTCCTGGTCCTGGGCGAAGCGCACCGTCAGGCCGGCCGAGTAGGTGGGGTCTACCTCCCCCGTGCCCGGATCGCGCCGCGTCACCAGGTCTTGCCACAGTCTCGAGGAGTTGGGCGGGCCCGCCCACAGGACGCCGTCGACCGAGTCCAGGACGTCGGCCAAGCTGTCGAAGGCGGCCTCACCGGCCAGCACTCCCATCGACTCCCCATACAGCAGCAGCCGGGGCCGGTCGCCTTCTGGAAGCGTCTTCCACCAGGCCACGACAGCCGTCACCAGCGCCTTGCCGGAGGCCCTGGCCTTGTCGGTGTCGGCGATGAACTGCACCCCTGAGGGCAGGTAGGAGTACTGGGCGGCCGCGATCGCCGTATCGCCGTCGTAGAGCACCTCCAGTGACAGAGCCGCCACTGGGTCCACCCAACCGGTCCCCGTCGTCGGGGCGATCATGATCGCCGAGCGGGAGGCCGCTCCGGTGCGCTTCAGCTCCTCGACGACGAGTGCGGCCCGTGCCTGGTCGCTTCCCGCGCTCTCCAACCCGGCGTAGACGCGGATCGGCTCACTGGCCGGCCGGGAGGTCACCTTCTCAAGGCCCTGCGCGTTCAGGCCCCGGCCCACAAAACGCTTGCCATAGGCCCCCAGGGACTCCCACGCCACGAGAGACTCCGGCGAGCCCGAGCGCTCGGCCGCCGTCGGCCGCGGCGTCGAAGGCGGATCCGCACTGTTGCGCACGGAGAAGGCCGACTCCGCGCCCCGGATGATGATGCCCGGGATCGCCTGGTTCACCAGCGTGAATACCAGCACGAGCACGATGATCCAGGAGGATACCGAGCGCACCGGCAGTGGCAGTCGCTGAGGCAGGTGCCGCTTCAGCCAGGCCTCCAGGTGCAGGAAGCCGCGCCCCACCATGACCAGGGCCATCCAGATGCTGAAGCCCACGGGGAAGACCAGCAGGTACTGCGCGGGCGTGTAGGCGCGGTAGTCAGTCAGGGAGGCCACCTGCTGCTGCCAATGGACCGCCTGCAGCAGGATCGCGTTGAGTCCTAAAACCACGATGACGCTCAGCGTGATCTCCACCCGTCGCCTCCAGCGAGGCACCCAGGACGGCAGACTCCTGCCACTGGCCTCCCACAGGATCTGCACCACCTTGCTCACCCAGGTACGCCAGTTCCACGACAACCAGACGCCTACGAGGTAACCGGTTGCCGCGCACAGCCCGCAGGCCACCCCCTGGAAGAGGATGTCTCGGGGGATGAGCGACGGTGTCAGTGCCAGGACGAAGAACACTGAGCCCAGGACCAGTCCTACCGGGTCCGGCCGCAGACGGTCCCAGGCGCGTTCAACAGGGGGAGGAAACGTCAGCATCGGGCACCAGCCTATGCCGAATCAACTGTCTGGTGCGGCAGCCCTAGCTGGCACCGACCGCCTCGGTCTGTTCGGTCTGGGGACCCGCCTTGAGGGTCTCGAGCGGCTCACCGGAGAAGTAGACCCGAAGGGACAGCGCCTCCAGCATCGTCGTGTCACCCGGGCGGTCGTGATGGCAGTCCGTGAGACTCTCAACGGTGTGACCCTCAGGGCTGCCCGCCACGGTCTTGACGTCCTTGACCTCGCCGGCGTCGTCCGTCTCGATGATGACGTCGGTCTGAGTGTCTTGGGGGCTTCGGCTCACGCGCCGCGCCTGGGAGAAGGGGGCGGTATGAGGCTGGGGGACCGCCCAGGTCGAGTCCCAGGCCAGGTGCCAGTCGGTTCCGCGCCCCTCGGGCAGGACGACGTCGACCTGGTCCAGGGCGCCGTTGATGACCACGAGCATGTCGTCGTCGTCCCAGGGGCGGCCCGAGCGCAGCATCTGGACCACGCGAGTGAGCGGGTCGTGCCAGGAGTCCCCGTCCATCGGTGCGGCGTCCGCCCGGTACCAGGCCAGATCCGCGATCGTGTCACCTTCAAGGACCTGCCCGGTCGCGAAGCGCGAGGGGCGCGCCACCGGGTGGGTGTGGCGCAGGTGGATGAGGAAGCGCGTCGTGGCGACCAGGTCGCGCTGCCAGACCTCCAGGTTCCAGTCCACCCAGGAGAGCACGGAGTCCTGGCAGTAGCAGTTGTTGTTGCCCTGCTGGGTGCGCCCCATCTCGTCGCCGGCCACCAGCATGGGGGTCCCGGCGCTCAGCAGCACGGTGGCCAGTAGGTTGCGCATCGACCGGCGGCGCAGCACCTCGATCGGGCCACCGTTGATGCCCTCGACGACGTCTCCCTCAAAACCGTGGTTCCAGGAGCGGTTGTTGGAGTTGCCGTCGCGGTTGTCCTCCTTGTTGGCCAGATTGTGCTTGTGGTCATAGACCACCAGGTCACGCAGGGTGAAGCCGTCGTGCGCCGCTACGAAGTTGACCGAGCCCAGCGGGCCGCGACCGCCGGGGAACTCCCCGTGGCTGAACAGGTCCGCGCTGCCCGACAGGCGCGTCGCCAGGTCACGCAGGTCCGAGCCCAGACGGCCCTTGGAGATCTCTGAGGCGTCGTGCAGCCAGAAGGAGCGCGTGGTGTCGCGGAAGTGGTCGTTCCAGTCCTGGAAGGGCTCGGGGAACTGGCCGGTGCGCCAGCCGCCGGGCCCCACGTCCCAGGGCTCGCTGATGAGCTTGACGGTGCTGAGCACCGGGTCCGTGGCGATCGCCGTGAGCAGCGGGTGGCGCGGCGAGAACTCCGCAGCCTGGCGGCCCAGGGTGGTGGCCAGGTCGAAGCGGAAGCCGTCGACGCCGACCTCGGTGACCCAGTAGCGCAGCGAGTCCAGGGCCAACCGGATCGCCCCGGTGGCCCGGAAGTCCACCGTGTTGCCGGTGCCGGTGACGTCCATGTACTGCGCCGGCAGGTAGGGGGCGTGCAGGTAGTAGTCCAGGTTGTCCAGGCCGCGCAGGCTCAAGGAGGGGCCGTCGACACCGCCCTCGCAGGTGTGGTTGTAGACGACGTCGAGCACGACCTCCAGGCCGACCTCGTGGAGCATGGAGACCATGCCGCGCACCTCGTCCAGGACCGCCTGTGGGCCGGCTGCACGCGCCGCGGCCGTGGCGTAGGAGGGCTCGGGCGCGAAGTAGCTGAGAGTGGAGTAGCCCCAGTAGTTGGTCAGGCCCCGCTTGATCAGGAAGGGCTCGCTCACCGAGGCGTGGATCGGCAGCAGCTCGATCGTGGTGATTCCCAGGCCCTTGAGGTGCTCGACCGTCACCGAGTGGGCCAGCCCCGCGTAGGTGCCACGAAGATCCTCGGGCACGCCCGGCAGCAGGTAGGTCAGGCCCTTGACGTGGGCCTCGTAGATGACGGTGCGCTCGCGAGGCACGCGCGGCCCCGGAACCACCGGGAAGGTGTCGCCGGTGACCACGCCGACGGCGGTGGCGCCGGCCGAGTCCAGGTGCGAGGGCCTCCAAGGCTCGGCCGCCGGAACCAGGTCGTCAGTGACCTCGTGGGCGTAGACGGCCGGCCCCAGATCCACTCGGCCGTCCAGGGCGCGGGCATAGGGGTCCAACAGCAACTTGTGGGGGTTGTAGAGCAGGCCCTCGTGCGGGTTCCAGGGCCCGTAGGCGCGGTAGCCGTAGCGCTGACCGGCTCCGACGCCGGGGACATGTGCGCTCCACAGGCCCCGCGAGGGCCCGTGCATCCCGATCCGGGTCTCTTCCACCACGGCGCCGTCGGCACCCATGGTCAGCAGGCACAGGTCCACGGCCGTGGCGTGTGGGGCGTGGACCGCGAAGTCCGCGCCGTCTCCGTTCAGGGTGACGCCCAGCCCGTGGTCGGGAGCTGCTGGCAGCTCGGCGCGCGGTGCTGGGGCGGGCTCTGGCGTCGAAGACATGGGCCCATTGTCCTGGCGGCTGCCGGTTGCTACCACTTGAGGGGTAGTGAGGTCTCCCTCGTAGGAGTGCGCCGCGTCGCGTTTAGGCCACCGGGCGTGACGGCGTCGTCATCATTTCGTCGTTCCGATCCTCGTCCTGACGCCGTGTCAGGGTGACTGAGCGCTCAGTGGTGAGATGCCGCTGTTATGGCAACCTTGATCCCATGAGAATCGTGGTCTGCATCAAGCACGTTCCCGACGTGCAGTCCGAGCGCCGTATCGAGGACGGTCGACTCGTGCGCGGCGAGGAGGATGTCCTCAACGAGCTCGACGAGAACGCCGTCGAGGCCGCCGTCACCCTGGCCGAGGAGGCCGACGGCGAGGTCATCGCCCTGACCATGGGGCCTGAGGACGCTGAGGACGGGGTGCGCCGCGCCCTGCAGATGGGGGCCGACTCCGGGGTCGTCGTGGCCGACGACGACCTGGCCGGAGCCGACGTCGTCACCACCGCCCGGGTCCTGGCCGCCGCCATCGAGCGCATCGGCGAGGTCGACCTGGTTGTCACCGGTATGGCCTCCCTGGACTCCATGACCTCCATGCTGCCCGGCGCCCTGGCCGCCGCCCTGCACCGTCCGGCCCTGACGCTGGCCAACCACCTCGAGGTCGACGGCGGCGTCGTGACCGTCACCCGCACCGTGGGCACCGTCCGCGAGGTCCTCAGCGCTGCGCTGCCCGCGCTCGTCAGCGTCACCGACCAGGCCAACGAGCCCCGCTACCCCAACTTCGCCGCCATGCGCGCCGCGAAGAAGAAGCCCATTGACTTCTGGGACGCCTCCGAGCTCGGCCTCCAGATCGCCGAGCCGGCCGTCGCCGTCGTCGACGACGAGGCCCGACCCGCCCGTGAGGCCGGCATCATCCGCACCGACGCCGGGGAGGCGGGCCGCGAGCTCGCCGCCTGGCTCGTGGAGAACAAGCTCGTCTGACGGCCGGCCGCAGTGCCCGCCCACGTCCCCCAGCCGGGGCGCTGGACGCCGTCGCGCCGCTCGTCCGCCTCATACCACTCGCGAAAGAAGCTGATTCCCATGCTCGATGCCCCCCTGCTCGTCCTCGTCGACCTCGAGACCACCGAGGCCGCCCCCACCGGCCCCAGCCTGGAGCTGCTCACCGCCGCCCGGGAGCTGACCGGCGGCGACGTCGTCGCCCTGGCCCTCCAGCCCCTGGGTGAGGCCGCCCGCGCGGCCCTGGCCGGCGCCGGCGCCACCCGCCTACTGACCGCCGACCTGGGCGAGGCCGCCCACCTGCCCGCCACCGCGGCCGATGCCGTCGTGGCGGCCGCCGGCACCGTCCAGCCCGCCGCGGTCCTGGTCGTCTCCGACTACCGCGGCAAGGAGCTGGCCGGGCGGGCCGCCGTCGTGCTCGGCTCGGCCTGCGTCTGCGACGTCACCGCCCTGGAGGCCTCCGGCGCCGAGCTACGCGCCTCCAAGCTGGTCCTGTCCGGCTCCTGGTCCACCACCGCCGGCGTCGCCTCGGGCGGCAGCGCGCCGATCATCGCCGTGCGCCCCGGGATCGCCGAGGTCACCACGGCCGAGGGCGCGCCCCTGACGGCCGAGCCCCTCGAGGTCCCCGTGAGTGCCGAGGCCGCCGCCGTGCGCCTCGTCTCACGCGAGGCCACCTCCGTGGCCTCCGGCCCCGCCCTGAGCGAGGCGCGCACCGTCGTCGTGGGCGGCCGCGGTGTGGACGGCGACTTCGACCTGGTCCGCTCCCTGGCCCAGCCGCTCGACGCCGCCGTCGGAGCCACCCGCGTGGCCTGCGACGAGGGCTGGATCGAGCGCAGTGCCCAGATCGGTCAGACCGGCGAAACCATCTCTCCGCGCCTGTACATCGGCCTGGGCGTCTCCGGTGCCGTCCACCACACCAGCGGCATCCAGGGGGCCGGCACGGTCGTCGCCATCTGCGACGACTCCGAGGCCCCGATCTTCGAGATGGCCGACTTCGGCGTCGTCGGCGACGTCACCGAGGTCGTGCCCCAGCTCGTCGAGGAGCTCGCCAGGCTGCGCGGCTGATACGGCAACGGGTGGACGGACGACGCGGCACCGATCGATCTGTGGAGGCAGGAAGATGACCGCAGGATCGAGCGGACGGCCTGCGCCTGAGACGAAGCAGGTGCTGCGTCCTGCCGCTGAGGAGAGGTGGGCCGATGAACTGGCCGCCCTGGCGGCCGCTGACGCCCAGCGCGGCGCGGAGATCCCCCGGGGGTGGCGCCTGTCGCCGCACTCCGTGCGCGCCTTCATCGTCGGGGACGAGGATCTCGGCGTCACCCGGAAGTTCTACGGGGACGACCCACTCGTCGACCGGGCGATCGTGACGCTGCTCGGACGCCAGGGCCTCATGCTCGTCGGCGAGCCGGGAACCGCGAAGTCCATGCTCTCCGAGCTGCTCGCCGCAGCGGTCTGCGGCGCCTCGACCCTGACCATTCAGGGCTCTGCCGGCACCACTGAGGACCACGTCCGCTACTCGTGGAACTACGCGCTCCTCATCGCCGAGGGCCCCACGCGCAGGGCTCTGGTGCCCTCGCCGGTCTACCAGGCCATGGAGCAGGGCAGCATCGTGCGCTTCGAGGAGATCACTCGCTGCCCGCCCGAGATCCAGGACACGCTCGTCTCCGTGCTCTCCGAGAAGCAGCTCATGGTCCCGGAGCTGGGAGACGGCTTCCGCGTCAGCGCGGCTCAAGGATTCAACGTCATCGCCACCGCGAACCTGCGTGACCGCGGCGTCCACGAGATGTCCTCCGCGCTCAAGCGGCGCTTCAACTTCGAGACGGTGCGACCCATCGCCGACCGCGCCTTCGAGGCCGAGCTCATTGAGCGTGCCCTGGACGCCGAGCTCGGCGAGCAGCGGGTGCCCATGAGCCCCCAGGTACTCGACGTCCTGGTCACCGCCTTCGCCGACCTGCGCACCGGGACCACGCAGGCCGGTACCCCGGTCAAGCGCCCCGAGACCGTCATGTCCACCGCGGAGGCCGTCAACGTCGGTGTGGCCGCGTCGTTGAGCGCCCGCTACCTCGGCGACGGCACGGTCAGGGCCTCCGACATCGCCCGCCAGATGGTGGGAGTAGCGCTCAAGGGCGAGGACGAGGATGCCACGCGCATCCGTTTCTACCTCGACTCGGTGGTGCGTGAACGGGCCGAGAGCAGCGCCGAGTGGAGAGACTTCCTGGTCGCCTCCCAAGGACTGTGGGAGTGAGCGCTCCGACGACGCAGGTTCCCGCCCGGCTCCAGCGCGCCTTGGACGCCCAGCGGCGCTGGGGTGAGGCGGGTGTTCACCTCGTCCCCGTCCGCCACCACTCGCCGGCCTGCGCCCTGGCCCTGTCGGCGCTTCTGGAGGAGGTGCATCCCGCCGCGGTCCTCATCGAGGGGCCGGTGGAGTACGCCGCACTTCTGCCCTCCCTCCAGGACCCGCGGACCGTTCCGCCGGTGGCACTGCTCTCCCTGGGGGAGCGCACCGCCTCCTACTACCCGCTGGCAGAGTTCTCCCCGGAGTGGGTGGCTCTGCGGTGGGCGGGGGAGCACGGGGCCGAGGCCGCCTTCATCGACCGCAGCGCCTGCCTTCGAGAGGATGACGATTCTCGCGGCGATTCTCGCGGTGATGCTCGAGGCGGGGTCGCCCGCACGCTCCAGGCCGAGCGGTACCTAGCGCGCTCGCGCAGCCTGGACGCCCTCGCCCGGCGTCTGGGCTGCCGGGACCACGACGAGGTCTGGGAGCACCTCTTCGAGGACCGGGCCACCGCCGATATCCGATCCTGGCGGGGCTTCTTCTCCGATACCCTGGCGTGGGCGGGGCTGGCCCGGCTCGACGTTGAGCGCGAGGTCCTCGATACCGACGGCACCCACGCCCGCGAGGCCGTCATGGCAGCCGCCCTGAGACGACATCTGCCAGAATCATCCGCATCGACTGGTGTCGGCGAGACGAACGCCGCTGCTCCGGCCGCCCCGGTCGTGGTCGTCACCGGGGGCTTTCACACCATGGCACTGCTCGACTACCTCGACGCGACCGAGCACGCCGCATGGCTGCCCGAGCCGCAGCCCCAACCCGGCGGGCCGGCATGGCTCATCCGCTACGACTACGCACGCCTCGACGCCCTGCGCGGATACGGCGCCGGCATGCCCTCACCGGGCCTGTGGCAGCGAGCCTGGCGGGCCCGCACCGGGGCCGGTCCTCTTGCGGGCAGTGGCACAGGCTCCCGACGACCCACGCGGCGCACTGCCCAGACGACCCAAGAGCCGGCTGAGGCTGCCCGAGCCTTCGCCACCACCGTGGTCATCGACGTCGCCACCGCCCTGCGCGGGCTCGGCGAACCACTGGGGACCGCCCAGGTGCTGGCCACCGTGGAGCAGGCCATGCGACTGGCCGCACTGCGCGGCCGGGCATGGCCCGGACGGTGCGACATCCTTGACGCCCTCACCAGCTGCCTGGCCAAGGACGAAACCGGGCTGTCGGGCAATCTGGGAGCCGCCGTCGCCTCCGTCCTGGCCGCCTCCGACGTGGGAGAGGTGCCCGAGGGCATCGCCACCCCGCCACTGGTCCGCCAGGTGCGCGACCGCCTGCGCGCCGCGCGCTTCATCATCGACGACGCCGTCGAGCACCACGTCAGCCTCGACACCAGCCGCCGACCTCGCCACCGCGAGCGCCGTGAGCTGCTCGCCCGTCTGCGTTTCGTCGGCTCCGGCTTCGCCCACCAGATCTCAGGGGCCGACCTCGTCTCCGGCACCGGCATGGGACAGTTCCTCGAGGAGTGGGTCTACAGCTGGACCCCCATGGTGGAGGCCGCACTCGTGCGCATGGCCCAAGAAGCACCCGATCTCGATGTCCTGGTGCGAACCCGACTGGCCCAGCGGCTCACCGGTGAGCTCAGCGTTGAGACCCTGGTGGCGCTGGTCAGTGAGCTGGCGGTCATGGGACTCGGCGCCGAGGCCGGCGATGTCTGCGACCGCCTCGAGAACAGCCTCGGCCGGCTCAGCGACCTGGGGGAGCTCGTTGAGGCCCTACACCGGCTGGCGAGTCTCATCGAGTCCACGTCCCGTCTGCGCCTGGACCAGGCCGCTTCCCGGATCCGGTCCATTCTGCACCGGGGCGACGCCATGATCGCCCGGTGCGTCTCCGGCCTGGTCGGGCTGGAGGACCAGGAGGCGGCCAGGGCCGTTGAGGCCCTCATCTCGGTGCGGGACCTCATCATCAGGTCGGCCAGCGACGACGAGTGCGAGCGTGAGGCCGCCCAGGGCGCCGGCTTCGGGGCGGTACTGCGTGAGATCGAGGTTCTGCGTCGAAACCGCGACGCGGCCGCGTCCCTTGTCGGCTGTGCCACCGGCATCGCGGCCTCGGTGCGGGTACTCAGTGAGGAGGAGGCGGTGCGCGCCGTCGTTACTCATCTCGCCGTGGGTGCGGATCCGGCGCGGGCCGCAGACTTCATCGTGGGCCTGGTGCGAACCGCCCCGGACGTGCTTCTGCGCTCTCCCGACGCCGTCGAGGCCGTCACTGGGGCTCTGACCCGCCTTGATGATCGGGCCTTCGTCGCCGCGCTGCCCGACCTGCGCCGGGCCTTCACCACACTGAGGCCCATGGAGACCCATCGCCTGGCAGGGATGGTGGCGCAGCTCGTCGGGACCGCCGCCTCCGATCTCGACACCGTCTGGATGGTGGATCCGGCCCACGCCGCGCTCGGGGCTCAGCTCGAGCGGGAGTTGGTCGCCTCCCTGGTACGCGACGGACTGGGGGAGTGGTCGGGATGACGAATGGCACGCCGTTGAACGCCCCCGCCTCCGGGGAGGAACCGGATGGCGACCTGGCGGCACGTCGCTGGCGCATGGTGCTGGGCCGATACGCCGAGCCGAATCTGCCGCGCAGGCACCAGGACGCAGACCTCGATGACGCCCTGGGCTACGTCTACGACCGCGAGTACACGGGCCGTGGGCACCGGCTGGGCGCAGGAGGCGGTGACGGGACGGGAGCCACTCTGGGGCCGTCGGTGATACGGGCGGTCGACTGGCTCGATGGCGCCCGCCGGCTCTTCCCGGCCTCCACCCTGCAACGCCTCGAGAGCGACGCGCTGACCCGGTACGGGCTCGCCGAGCTGCTGGCCGACCCGGATGCCATCGAGGCCATCGACACCAGTCCCGAGCTCGGGGCCGCGCTGCTGCGGATCAAGGGGACGATCTCACCCCAGCTCACTGACGGGCTGCGTGCCCTCATCTCCCGGATCGTCGCCGACATCATGGAGCGCCTGCAGTACCCGGTGACGACGGCCCTGAGCGGAGTCCGTCGGCGCAGCAACAGTCCTCACGCCTTGGCGCGCAACTTCGACTGGCGTCGCACCATCACCGCGAACCTGGGCAACGTGGACCCGGACACCGGCCGCATGATCGTCGAGGACGTGCGCTTCATGTCCCGCCAGAGGAGACGCAACCTGACCTGGGACGTCATCATCCTCGTGGACCAGTCCGCCTCCATGGCCTCCTGCCTGCTCCACAGCGCCATCATGGCCTCGATCCTCGCGGGTCTTCCCGGCCTGTCCGTACGACTGGCCATTTTCGACACCACCGTCGTCGACCTCAGCCACGTGGTTCACGATCCCGTCGAGGTTCTCATGACCAGTCAGCTGGGAGGCGGAACGGACATAGCCAACGCCGTCGGCTACGCCGCGGGAACCGTGACCAGTCCCAGCCGGACGATCGTAACGGTCATCAGTGACTTCGAGGAGGGCGGACCGGTGTCCACCCTCGTCAAACGGGTGCGTGACCTGGTCGCCCAAGGCGTGACCGTGCTGGGGCTGGCCTCCTTCGACGAGAGGGGCCACGCCTGGTACGACCATGACGTGGCCGAGCGCCTGGCTGAGGTCGGTATGAGGATCGCCGCCATGACCCCGGACCGGTTCGCCGCCTGGCTGGCTGAGGTGACCGTATGAACGAGCGCACCGGCCAGTCTCAACGCTCCGCCGGCGCCTCTGACGCCCCGGCCCCGGAAGCCCGCGGTGGCCCCTGGGCCGCTGCTTTCTCGGTCTATGGCGCGCTTGACGATGTCGCCTTGATCGCCCTGGGCAACCGGGGTCTGCTGCGTCGCGGGCGCGCCGAGCTGGCCGCCGGCCGGGTCGAGCCCGTCAACGGGCCGGCTGACCCCGGGGCGGGGGAGCAGCCAGTGGCCGAGGAGGTGACCATCGGTGTCGGCCGGCCACCGGTTCCCGTCACCTTGACCGTCTCCGGCCCGCAGGACGCACGCTGCCCCTGCCCCGTGGCCGGCGTCTGCGTGCACATCCTCGCCGCCTGCCTGTGGATGCGCCAAGCCGTCAACCGGGACGGGGCCGACGAGAGCACCACCGCCGCCGACACGCCAACCGCCCCCGCATCCCCGGATGCCTGCGCGGCCTCCACACCCGCCCAAGCGACTCCGAGCGATCCGGTCCTGGAGGAGGTCCTGGCCTGGGATCCGGCCGCCGTCGAGAAGTCCCTGGGGGCTGAGGCCCGACGGCGCGCGCAGGCGTCCCTGGCCGGAATGGCACCGGATCGGCTCGCCGCCAGCACCGAGGTGACCAGTGCCCCTGGACGCCTGAGCATCACCTGGCCCGACGCCCCCGAGATCGTCGTGATCGCGGGACTGGGGCCACGAGGCATGATCGTCTCAGGACGCCACTCCTCGGCCGCCAACGCGGCCTGGTGCCTTCAGGCCGTCATCCGGCTCTTCGCCCGCGCAGACCGCCCCTGGCCGTGGCCGGACGAGAAGACCACCTTCGACGACCGGAAACGAGACGTCGTCTCAACAGTCTCAACCTCCATCGAGACACTCCTCTCCGCAGGGCTCTCACACGCCGGCCCCCGCAGCGCCACCGACCTGGAGCGTCTGGCCCAGGTCACCCGCTTGGAGGAGCTGCCCCGTCTGTCCCGACTGCTGACCTCCGCCGCCGGGAGGCTCCGAGCGCTCGCCGAGCGCGACGACGCCGTCGACGAGTCCGCCGTCCTCAGCGCCCTGGCCGCCGCCTGGTCCCTGACCCAGGCGCTCGCAGCCGTCACCGGCCCACCCGACCCCGCTCTCATCGGGCGAACCGACACGGAGACGGCTCGGACCGGGCTGCTGCTCCCGCTGAGCGCCACCTGGTGGACGGCCCCCTCGGGAAGCCGAGGACTGACCATGAGACTCTGGGACCTGGACAAGGGCCGGCCGGAGATGGTCACCACCGGGCGAGCCGCCGGGGCCGACGCCGCCTTCCACTACTCACAGGACGCGACCCTCTTGTGGGGCACATCGGTGAGGAACATCCTGTCCGGCCCCCTGCACCTGACAGGTGCCCAGCGCCGCCCCGACGGTTCCCTGGCCCCCTCCAACCGCACCTCCGTCACCCGCCGCAGCACCGAGCCCAGCTACGACGACATCGACCTGGGAGCCGTGGCCGATCATCTCCAACGGGCCGGCACCGGGCCGGGGGCCGCCCGCTTCGAGGCCCCCGTTCCCCGACTCCGCCTGATCCTGGTTGCCCAGGACGGCCTGGGACCGATCAGCATCGACGAGGTCCACCAGCACTACCTGCTGGTGGTGACGAGCACCGACGGGTGCAGGCACCTGCTGTGCATGGAGGTCGGCGGCTGGGAGATGCAGATGGTCTTCGATGTGCTTTCCCGCGATCTTCAGGTGCTGGCCATCACGGTGGAGGGCGACCGCCCATCCGGTGTCTTCGTGCGCGAGCACGACCGGATCAGCCTTCTGGCGGCCACCTTCCCTCCATCTCGCGGCTCCTCCGGGCGCGGTCGGCCGCGCCCGCGCCCGGAGGAGGCCCGCACACACGAGGCCGAGACGAACGGGGAGGATCGCACCCCTATACGAGTACTGGTCCAGGACGTGCGCGAGGCGCTCACCGCGCTCGCTGCCTCCGGGACGATGCGGCCCACCGGCATGGTGGCGCACGTCCTGCGCACGCGAGTCCGCCGGGCCGGTGACCTCCAGCTCACCACCCTGGCGGCCGCGCTGACCGAGGTGGGCGACCGGCCGAGTCCCGGCGCCGTGCTGCGAGCCTGCGCCGTCGTCGACCGGCTCGATGCCTTGACCCCCTGACCCCCTGATACTGCCGGAGCCACCGGCCGAGTGACACGCGGCCTGCACGGTCTATCCGAACTGCATTGCCCTCGCGGCATCGGGAACTGACGGCCGGAAATGGAGAAAGTGCTCGGAGCGCGATACTGCGCCTGTAGGATGCCTGACTACCGGCCGGTATATCGAGTCGAGTGAATGTGCTGTGTGGATGCTGATGGAGAGTGCTGTGAATCTGGAAGAAGTCGCTGAGACTCGTGAGGGCGCCGCGTTCGATGAGCTGGCCAGGGCGCTCCTGCCCCTGCGGGTGGTCAGCGAGGACCTCCATGAGAAGGCCGTCTCCTATGTGCTCTCAGGAGATCCTGAGGACGTCGTGGAGCACGTGTGGCAGGAGTCGGAGACGGACGCGTTGTTCGGTGGCGTCGGCGAGCTGAATCGAGGGCTTCATGTGAGTGACGACCTCGCAGATCGACTGTCTGCAGTAGGTGTCGCATGGCCCTCGGATATGAGAGAGCCCCTTGAAGATCGTCGCCGTGTCCTGTATGCGCTACGTGACAGTCTGTATCGTCATGATGCGTTCAGTGCTCAGCAGTGGTGGCGATATGGTCAGCTCCTTCGTGCGATCTGGGCAGCTGATACTCCGGGAAAAAAGGACTGGCGCCGAAAGCCTCTCACCCCTCTCTGGTTGCTTCTCTTGAATGAGGACGTCGTCAAAACCGTCTCCCCCTGGGAGGAGAAGGCGGTGAATATGGCGAAGGAGCGCCCGACGTGGGTGCCTGAACGCTTCGCCGAGGTCCTGGCTCTCGATGGAGTCAAAGCGGGCAAGCTCATCTCCCAGGTACTGACCTTGTGGCTGTCGAGACACTCGTACTCTTACGGCGAGGGCCGAGCTCCGTGCCACCTTCCGGGAATCGCGGAGTACCTGCAGTCGCAGGGGCCGCGGATTCCGGCCTCGTTCATCCGCAGTCTGGGCGACTACAACCGTCGTGATCTTGTGCTGCTCCTGGCCGATCTCGACATGGATCTTGAGCCAGTGGCCCACCTCCTGGTCCCGCTGACGCTGGAGGAGGAACGCGAGACGCGTCTCCAAGCCATCGACATGCTGAGCCGGGTTCCCGGTGCCCGACGCCGCGAGGCCCTCGCCGAGCTCCTGTCCGGGAAGGCGATCCGCAGCAAGGCGGGCAGCCAACGCTCCACGGATCTGCTCGAGTACCTGGCCGAGGGGCCGGATGCGGATCTCCTCGACGTCGCAGCCGAGAACAACCCCGTGCTCGCCGTTGCTGTCGAACAGCTGCGTGCCCGCGCGGCCTTCTCCCAGTACGCGGCCCAGGAGTCCGAACAGGCTCCCGTCGTCCTGCCGGAGGTGGAGCACATCGCTCTCGATCAGCCGGCCGATACGGCCCGGCAGCAGCTCTGGCGGATCCTCAACCGGCTCGTCGATGACGCCTGGGATCCTCACGGTGCGGAGTCTCGGGAGGAGGTCGCCGCGAGGTACCTGGCCACCGAGCAGGACGTGGAGGACTTCGTCGCAGTCGCTGAGGGGCGGTCAACCGGGGTTCCGGCCATTCTCAAGACGTACGGCTTCGGATGGGTGGGCTCCTTCGTGCCGGCCCTGTCAGTCGTCCACCGTCTGCGCCTGGCCGTCAACGACCCCTCCATCAGATGGAGAGACACACTGCTCGCGGCTGCCGATCCTCGAGCCATTGAAGCCGTGCTGAGGCACTTCAACCTCCCGATCGACGATGCGGTTCATCACGTGTTCTGGCGTAGGGGGGATCCCGAGGTGCTGTGGCCGTGGGTGTGGGAGCACCTCGATGTCCTGGCTGAAGGGCTCGACAGCTCGGAGAACGTTCCTCGCGCGCTGGACATCCTGGAGGTCTTCCCGAGACTGCCTTCTCAGATCCTTCCCAAGCTCGCGCGCCTGGCCGTCACGGCCTCCCCGCGGGTGCATCGACGGGTGCAGCGCCTGCTCAGCACCTCCCCGGCCGCACCCATCCTGGCCGAGCCCATGCTGAAAGACCCGTCAGCGGAGATTCGACGCTCTGCGGCCGAGTGGCTCGCCTCTCTGGCGCCCCAGCAGTCCGTTGATTCCCTTCGAGCAGCCTGCGCCACGGAGGAGGATGTTGCGGTTCGAGCCAGCATGCTCAAGGCCATGCGAGCCTGCGGTGAGGACGTCACCGAGCTGCTGTCTGCCGACCAGCTCCAGCAGGAGGCCGTGGAGGGGCTGGAGGCCAACCCGGCTGCCGGCCCGGACTGGCTCGACTGGGACGGCCTGCCCACTGTGCACTGGCGAGACGGCGGTCCAGTGAGCCCACAGGTGATCCGGTGGTGGGTGAGCCTGGCCGTGATCATGAAGGACCCCGACGGCCGGGGCCTCATCGGCCTCTACCTCTCTCTTCTTGATCCTCAGGACGCCCGTCGGCTGGCCCTCCACCTGGTGCGGGCCTGGATCGCCCACGATACGGCCCACCCGAGCCCGGAAGAGAGCCTCTCCTACGCCCAGAGCCTTGGGGCGAGGCGGCATCAGGCCATCCAGCAGCAGTGGAGATCGGCGGCCCAGAGCGATGACCCCGAGGAACGGGAGGCGGCCAGGCAGAAGCTGGCTCGACCTCTGGAGAGCTACGTCAAGGAGGTCTATGACGAGCATCAGGGGACGTACCTGGGCTCGGCGATGGCCGACAAGGGCCTCATGGCCTTCGCCGTTGAGGCCGATGGCGCCGAGCTCGCCACCCTGGCCCACAGCTACATGCGGAACCACCGCAACCGTCGACCCCAGTACGAGGTCCTCATCCGGGCTCTTCGAGCCAACGGCCAGGACCCCGCTCTCCAGGTGCTGATCGGCGTGGCGCAGCGTCACAAGATGGCGAGCCTGCAGAAGACCGCCCGCGAGCTGCTGGACGAGGTCGCCGTCGAGCGGGGCTGGAGCACCGAGCAGCTGGAGGACCGGACCATCCCCACCGCAGGTTTCGGCTCTGACGGCCTGCTGCACCTAAGCTACGGAGCCCGTTCCTTCACCGGCCGGCTGACCGCGGACTTCAAGATCGCACTGACCGGGCCGGATGGGAAGACTCGGGCCTCATTGCCGGCACCCCGGGCCGACGACGATGCGGACGCCGTCAAGGCCGCCAAGAAACAGCTCACCGCCTCCCGCAAGGAGGCCAAGAACGTGCTCTCCGTCCAAAGCGGCCGACTCTACGACGCCATGTGCGTGGAACGGGGGTGGAGCCCTATCGAATGGCGTGACCTCCTGTTCGCCCACCCGCTCATGAGGCATCTGGTCACCCGGCTCATCTGGCAGTTCGTCCCGGCTGACGGTGACGAGCCGCTCGTCTTCCGCCCCACACCGGAAGGGGACCTGCTGGCAGTCGACGACGCCGTCGTCGACCTCCCGGGGCAAGGGAAGATCACCGTGGCGCACGGGACCGTCATCGGGCCCGATGCCGTGGCGGCCTGGCGCGAGCACCTGACCGACTATGAGGTCGAGCCGCTGTTCGACCAGCTCTCCGCTCTCGCGCCCGCCATCACACCTGGCCAGCAGCGGCTCACCGATCTTCGTGGGCACATGACCGATGCATACTCCGTGCGCAATATCGCCTCCAAGCGAGGGTACCGCCACGGGGGAATGGAAGACGGGGGATGGTTCACCGAGTATCTCCGCACGATTCCCGCAGCGGGCCTCACCGTCGCACTGACCTTCACCGGCGCTTTCGTGTCGAGCGGCAACACCCCGTGTGCGACCGACAGCCTGGAGCTGCGTCGCGGAACCGGTCGTCGTCTGGTGGCGCTGGATGAGGTGCCCACGCCACTGTTGGCCGAGAGCTACGCGGACTACACGGCCCTGGCGGCGCTGGGAGCCTACGACCCGCACTGGGAGGACAGGACAAGACCGTTCTAGAGGATCTAGATGCGGTGGCGAGATCCCGCAGGTGGCCTTGCTCGTAGGCGGTTGGGTCGCGGACGAGGGACCTTTGGAGAAGAGAATTCGGGAGCAGAGGAGTTAAGGAGGCGGAGACATAACCGCAGCCTAGAAGGACAAAGTCCAGACGAGAGGCGGAATAGGTGACAAACCAACTGGTGGATAGTTCTCCTGCTGCGTGGACGCCTGTCCGGAGGAATGCGCCGTCATTTACGCATCCAGCGCCCCCTGGGACCGGCACAATGCAGGTATGCAGGTCACGACCAGATCACAGAACTCGCCTGACGACACGAGTCAGGAAGCCGTGAAGCAGGAGGAAGGGGGAAGCGGAGTGGAGCCGGGTGAGACTCCGCCGGTCGCGGTTCCACCGGTGATCCCCCTGCCTGAGGATCGCGCTGCGGCGCTCGACGAGCTGTGCCGCTCGCTGGACGGATCTGATGAGCGCGTCAGCAGAAGCATCACCCGTATCCGCCTGGAGAAAGGCCTTCCGTGGGACACCGACCCACGCGTCGTCGCCGACGCGCTGGTCCGAGCCGGGCACCTGCCCGAAGTAGTGCGCACGATCACCTGGGACTGGGCCCTGTGGACCTGTGGATCCGAGGACAGCTGGCCGTGGATGGCCCAGGATCTGGCAAGGGCCCGCGACCTGTTGAAGGATTCCACGTCGGCGACGCGAGTGCTGCGCGCGCTCGAGCACTTCCCGGCCGTTCCCCAGAGTATGGTGCCGGCGCTGGCGCAGGTTGCCGTGGGACGCTCAGAGGTCAACCGGGAGCTGGCCCAGAAGCTTCTCGCAGGCTTCCCCGAGGTTGGGGACCTGGCACTTGAAGCGGTGATGAGTCCGGTCGCGCACGTGCGCCGGGCGGGGGCGGCCTGGTTGGCCGGCCTGACGATTCCCGACGGCATTGCCCGGCTGCGTTCCGCCCGTGCCCAGGAGGAGGACCGTCTGGCTCGGGCCAACCTGCTGCGCACCTTGCAGATATACGGCGATGACGTCACCGACCTCGTCACCGCAGAGGCCCTGACGCCTCCCCGGCGGCGGCTGAAGCGCCCTCCGGCGGCCCTGGACTGGTTCCCCTTCGAGGCCCTGCCCGAGGTGAGGCTCGCCGACGGGACACCGCTGGACCCCGACATCGTGCGGAACTGGGTGCTCGAGGCCTACAGGCTCAAGACCCCCGACGGGGCCGGCACCATCGAGCTCTACCTGAGCCTGCTCGACGCGGAGGACGCCCGTGAGCTCAGTGCCTTCGTCGTCGAGTGCTGGGTCGCCCACAACCGCGAGGCTGCCAAGGGGGAGAGCCTGAGGAACAAGGGGCTGCTCGCCTTCGCCGTCGGAATGGAGGGTGAGCGTCTCGCCGCCGCCGCCAGGAGCGCCCTGAGCCGCCACGCCACATGGCGCGTCGAGTCCGAGACCGTCCTGACCGCCGTCTGCGCGAACCCGTCCGCCGAGGCCCTGCAGGTCATCGTCTCGGCTGCGGCCCAGCACCGCCTGCCGCGGGTGCGCGGCTTCGCCGACCTGCTCACTCGGGCAGTGGCCGCCGAGCGGGGTTGGAGCGAGGCCGAGCTCGGTGACCGCAGTATCCCCACGGCCGGTTTCGGGCCTGACGGGTTGCTGCACCTGTCCTACGGCGAGCGCGAGTTCCTGGGCCGCCTGACCCCGGAGCTGACCATCGCCCTGACGGACGCCGACGGACGCGCGCGCAAGAGCCTGCCCGCCGCCCGCAAGAGCGAGGACGGCGAGCTCGTGGCGCAGACCAGGCGCCGCCTGACCTTTGCGCGCAAGGAGGTCGCCGCCGTGCTCAAGGTCCAGCGGCGGCGTCTGTATGAGGCCATGTGCATAGGGCGGTCCTGGCCGGCTCCCTTGTGGCGGGAGCTGTTCTCCGACCACCCCCTGGCCCGGCACCTGGCGGCTCGTCTGGTCTGGATGGCCCGTGGCCAGGACGAGGGTGTGGGAACCCGTGAGCCGGAAACCGGCGGCCATGAGCCCCGGACCTGGACCTTCTGCCCCACTGAGGACGGCCAGCTTCTGGGAGCCGACGACGCCGTACTGGAGCTGTCCCCGGATGCCGTGGTCACACTGGCTCACGGGACGCTGCTGTCGGAGGCGGACGTGGCCGGCTGGCAGGAGCACCTGGCCGACTACGAGATCACCCCGCTCTTCGACCAGTTCTCGGCTCGGGCTCCGCAGGTGGGCCAGGGGCAGAGGGGCATCGACGACGGGGCCGGTAGGCGGGTCGTCGCCCGCGACCTGCGCAAACGGGCCAAGGCCCGCGGCTATGAGCCCGACTCCAACATCTACTGGTACACCACGTTCCTCAAGGACTTCCCGGTGGCCGGCCTGTGCAGCGTCATTGACTTCGGTGGGGTGGACGTGTGGACCGAGGACCAGGTGGTGACCACCGGTCCTCTGAGTCTGGTCGCCGGACAGCGGGCGATGCCCCTGGAGGATGCGCCGCCCGTCCTCCTGGCCGAATGCTATGCCGACTACCACGCCATTGTCGGCCCGCCGGACTGAAGGCCGGGAGGGAGAGGGTCGGGTGGTCCTGCCCGATGGGGAGCTGCGGCCTGGAGCCCATGTGTGGGGCTCCAGGCCGTTCGGCTTGACGGCACCCCCCGCCTGTGTCACTGTATTAGTGCAGTAATACAGGCGGTCCGACGAAGTCGTCTGTGCTGCGCTCATGAGCGCCACCCGTCCCCGAACATCAGGAGAGCCATGGATCTCGATGACTCCCGTCCGATCTGGGTCCAGCTGGCCAACGACTTCCGCCACCGGATCGTCTCCGGCCAGTGGCCCCCGGGCTCCAAAGTCCCCAGCGTGCGCGAGCTCGCCGCGAGCTCCGGCGTCAACCCCAATACCGTCCAGCGGGCACTGGGCGCGCTGGACGGCGAGGGACTGACCGCGGCTGAACGCACCGCCGGGCGCTTCGTCACCACCAGGGAAAGCGCCATCGACTCCGTGCGCCGAGGCCTGGCCTCCGGGGCCACGGACTCCTACATCGACACCCTCACCGCCATCGGCATGGACCTGGACCAGACCGCGGCGCTCCTGACCGAGCGCTGGTGGGCTCCTGACCGCCAGGGCCGCCAGACCACAGGAGATGCGTCATGAGCGCACACACCCCCAACAGACCCACAACCATTCCCGCCCTCGACGGCGCCGACCCGCTGGTCGTCGTCGAGAACCTCACCAAGACCTACCGGAACCAGCATGCGCTGGACGGGCTGAGCCTCGAGCTGCCGCCCGGGCGGATCATCGGCCTCATGGGCTCCAACGGCTCGGGCAAGACCACCCTGCTCAAGATCCTCGCCGGGGTCCTGGCCGACTACGACGGCAGAGTCCGGATCGCCGGGCACGATCCGGGACCCGAGTCCAAGGCACTCGTTTCCTTCCTGCCCGACGCGAGCTTCCTGGCCCCCGGTCTGACCGTCCCGGCGGCCATCTCCCAGTACCGGCGTCTGTTCGCCGACTTCGACGCCGACAAGGCCGCCGAGCTGGTGCGCTTCTTCAGCCTGCCCGCCGACCGCACCCTGAAGGAGATGAGCAAGGGCATGGGGGAGAAGCTGCGCGTCAGCCTGGCCATGTCGCGCCGGGCCCGCGTCTACCTCCTTGACGGGCCGATCTCCGGTGTCGACCCAGCCGCCCGCGACGTCATCCTCAGCGGCGTCCTGCGCGACTTCGATCCCGAGGCGCTCATGCTCATCTCCACCCACCTCATTGCCGACGTCGAGCCCATCGTCGACTCCGTCGTCTTCCTCAAGGACGGCCACCTGCTGCTGGCGGGCGACGCCGACGACCTGCGCCAGGACTGCGGTATGAGCCTGGACGCCTTGTTCAGGAAGGAGTACCGCTGATGTTCACCGTGCTACTCATGGAGGAGGCTCGCACCCAGGCTCGGCGCAATGCCGGAGTCGTGGTGATCATCGGTGCGGTCGCGGTCGGCGCCATACTCATGAGCCTGCTCAGGCTTCCCGTGCTCTCCTCAATACTGCTGGTGTGCTCCTTCGTGGCGCTCGTGGCCATGCCCGCCGTCGTGAGTGTCCAGGTCGGTATCGAGTACTGGGCCTCCATGTACGGTGCTCGCGGCTACCTCACCATGAGCCTGCCGGTGAGGGGACGCGTCATATTCGCCGCCAAGACGCTGTACGCCGTCATTGCGGTGCTGGCGTCGGCCGCGGTGGCGACGCTCCTGATGATCGGCTGGTTCGCTGCCTACGCGCACCTGCTCGGTATGACGCTGGGAGACTTTATCGAACCGGTGCGTCAGATGATCAACATAGTGGGAACCGGCATGCTCGTCTTCTACGGGCTGACCATGGTCGAGGGTGTCGTCATGACGATCATCGAGGTCGCCGCGGTGATGAGTATCGGGGCGCAGGGGCGCTGGAACCGGCTCGGTTTCGGGGCGCCCGCGGTCGGCCTGGTCATCCTGTACACGGTCAACCAGCTCATGGCCCTGGTCGCCACGATGCTGCTGCCGTTGTCGCTCGATGTGACCAGCGGGCGGATCGTCACACGCATGATGCTCCCGCAGTTCATTGAGGCCGTCCGCGCGGACCAGGAGCCGCAACTGGTGGGAATCGGCTCCGTCGTCATGGCGCCGATCCTGGCTGCGATCCTGGTCTGGTGGGCGGTACGAGCCATTGAACGGCACACCTGCCTGCGCTGAACGTCCCTGACTGAGGCCGGCGCCAGGACGCCCGGGGCACGGCGAGCCTGCCGTGGCCCGGGCCTTGCCGCGTCGACGACGGCGAGGTCGGACGAGGACGTCAGGCGACGGCGTGGCTGGAGGACTGCGCGGAGGCGACGGTCGCCTGGGCCAGGACCTGGTCGCCGTCGTCGCCGCCGTAGACGACCAGGCTCTGACCTGCGGCCACGCCACGCAGGGGCGTGGCCAGCTCGGCGTGCAGGAGCCCGCGCGCCGCATCGACGCGGACCCTTGCCGGGACCGGCCGGCCGTGGGCGCGCACCTGAACGCCAGCCTCCTGCCAGCCGACGGCGGGGGAGCCGTCAGGATCGGTGCTGCCGGCTGCCGGGCAGGTGGCGAGCGGTTCGGGGTCGGCGAGCAGAACGAGCCCGTCGCCGTCGACCGCGGTGCGGCTGAGCAGCTCCTCGGGGCCGACGACGACCTCGTTGGTGGCCGGGCGCGTCTCGATGACGTAGCGGGGGCGGCCGTCCTCAGCCGGGCGGGACAGGCCCAGGCCCTTGCGCTGGCCGACGGTGAAGCCGAAGTAGCCCTGGTGGGTGCCCAGGACCTCTCCGTCGGGGGAGACCATGGCGCCCTGGCTGGCGCCGAGTGAGCGGGTCAGAAAACCGCGCGTGTCGCCGTCGGCCACGAAGCAGATGTCGTAGGAGTCCGGCTTGGAGGCCACCGGCAGGCCGCGGGCCTCGGCCTCGGCACGCACCTGCGCCTTGGAGGGTGCGTCACCCAGGGGGAAGAGGGCCCGGGCCAGGCCCTCGCGGCCGGAGACGGCCAGAACATAGGACTGGTCCTTGGCGGCGTCGACGGCGCGGCGCAGCGTGAGGCCCGCGGTGTCACCGGGGCGGCCGGAGGAGGCGCCGCCGCTCAGGCGCGCGTAGTGGCCGGTGGCGACGGCGTCGAAGCCCAGGGCCAGGGCCCGCTCGAGGAGGGCGTCGAACTTGACGCGCTCGTTGCAGCGCACACAGGGGTTGGGGGTGCGCCCGGCGCGGTACTCGTCGAGGAAGTCGGCCACGACGCGCTCCTCGAACTCCTCCGACAGATCCCACACGTAGAAGGGGATCCCCAGGATCTGGGCGGCCCAGCGGGCGTCGGCGGAGTCCTCGATGGAGCAGCAGCCGCGCGAGCCTGTACGGGTCTGGGCCCGGTTGCGGGTCAGGGCCATGTGGACGCCCACGACCTCATGACCGGCGTCGACGGCGCGCGCCGCGGCCACGGCGGAGTCGACTCCACCGGACAGGGCGGCCAGGACGCGCACGGGGTCTCCTTCGGACAGACGGGTAGATGTTGCTACGGTCGTGGCAGGCTACCGCAGGTCGGTGGCGGCCAGGCAACCGGGAGAGCCCGGGGCCTGGTGGTGGCCGGCATAGGATGACGGTGAGGAAGGAGCCCGATGACTGACGAGTACGCCATTGACGCCCCCAGCTTCGCCCGGACCCTGCGCGATCAGCGCCGTACGCGGATGAAGGGCGGCCTGTACCACCTCAACCAGGTGCTCATGGCGTACAACTCCAACCGTATCGAGGGCAGCCGGCTCGATGAGGAGCAGACCCGGTTCATTTACGAGACCCGCACCATTACGGGGGAGAACGTCGCCGTTGACGACGTCGTGGAGACGGTCAACTCCTTCGAGCTGTTCGATGAGATGATCGACCGCCTCGGTGAGCCGATCACTGCCGAGACGATGAAGAACTACCACCGAGTCCTCAAACGGGGGACCGCCGATGCGCGGCGGCCTTCGTTCGCCGTCGGGGACTACAAGCGCGTTCCCAATGTGGTGGGCGGGCGCGAGACCGTGGCGCCCGAGCACGTCGCGCTCGCCATCGACGATCTCATCGCACGAACCCCGGCGAGCATGACCTTCGACGACATCGCCGACTTCCACTACCGCTTCGAGAGCATCCACCCGTTCCAGGACGGCAACGGTCGGGTGGGGCGGATCCTCATGTTTCAGCAGTGCCTGGCCAACGGCATCATGCCGTTCATCGTGCTCGACTCGACCAAGGCCTTCTACTACCGCGGCTTGAGCGAGTACGAGCAGGAGCCGGGGTTCCTACGAGAGACCTTCAGGTCCCTCCAGGACGACTACTACGCGCGCTTCGCCCGGTTCGTTGAGATGACGCCAGGGGAGTGAGGGTTGAATGAGATGTCACTGCTTTCGCATCTCTCGAACACGGTACAGATAAGCCTCAGTGGTCCCGTAGACGATGTTCCTGAATGTGTCGAGAAGGTCCTTCTCGATTCCATCATGTTGACGTGATGAAGTGATGGTCATCCGTGCCCGCATGAGCAAGCCTATTCATTCTCGAAAGGAGTCGTGATGCTGACTGTGTGGTTTCCTCTCTCGATCACCTTCTTCATGCTGGCTGTACTGACTGCAGTAGCAGGTGCTCGAGGCCAGTCGATGACGAAGCCCGAACGGGAGCGACTGTTCTTCCGGCAGACCTACGGCTTGTCGGTCGATCGCATGCTCTCGGAGAGTCCGCTGGATCGTGACGAGGTACGGCGCCTGCGCGACTCCGGGAGAAGAGACGGGCGTGTGCGAGCCATCAGGTACGTACGAAAATGGGATCCCGTCCCTTTGGAGATCGCCGCTCAGTTCGTCGACCGCGTGTGAGAGGGGCTGCGCTGGATCGGGAACTGCGTTCTCCGTTCAGGACGTACTTTTCCCCCAAACGGCTGCTGGCGGGTACCAGTCGTTTGGGGGATAACGCAGTCCTCGATCAACAAGTACGTCCTCGATGGCCGAGGACTCGGGCTCCAGAGCGGATGGTCGGCTGTCCGGCGCTGTTGCGTGGCCGTTGAGGGGCGCTCACCGGGAGGCGAACTCGTAACCGGCGCGAATGAGGTCCCTGAGCCAGTCGCTCTGCGCGGTCTTCATTGTCTCGACGACGACGTGATGGTTCCACCTGTTCGCACTGACCCGGTCGACGCGGTGGACGTGCGGGTCCTCCACGGGGCGATCGAGCTCACGCATTCGGAGGGTTACGCTATCCCGTCCGTCGTCGTCGGCACGTAGCTGACCGGATCGAGTCGTTTCGACTGCGGGCGCTGCAGCGGAATCCATCGCCACCAGGTGATGCAGCGCCACACCCACTCCAGGGGGCCGTAGGCGAACCGGGAGAGCCAAAGACGGCAGAACACCCATTGGAGGGGCAGAACCGCGGCAGCGACGATGAGACCGGGAATCACGTCCTGGGTGGAGCGCGAATCGAGCAGCACTCCCGCCGGCACCATGACGAAGGAAGCGGTGACGTAGCAGGTCAGCGCCATGCGGCCCAGGGGTTCGAATACCGCGCTCAGGGCCCGCCGCACCGGGGTGCGCCAGAGCAGCGCCAGAAGGCAGACATAGAGACAGGCCATGAGTCCTCCGGCGACTCCGCCCGCCGTGAAGAACCTGGGATCACCGCCCTCGGCGGCCTGCCAGGGGATCGCGGCCGCGCTGGCAGCTGCGAATACGAGCGTCGCCGCCCCGATCCGACGGTCGGCGTGCTCGAGGCGTGCCGGAAGGCCGTAGGCCTGGGCCGCCGATCCCAGAAGGAACAGTCCGGGCAGCGATAGTGCCCCTCCTCCCGTGAATGCGTAGGCGCCGACCGTCGCCAGCAGACCGAGTACCAGACGCACGGAGCGCGGGACCTTGAGGACGAATGGCAGGAGAATGGCTCCCACAACCGCGTAGTCGCGCAGGATCTCACCGGGATAGAGGATCGAGTGGAGTAGCCCAATCACCAGGAGCGCGGCAAGGCGGCGCAGCAGGATCTTCCAGGCAGGGGCGCCCCGGCGGATCGCGGAATCGATGACGAACCCCATGCTCATTCCGAACATGAAGGAGAAGATCGGTACGAAGCGGGTCGCCACCAGGAAGTTCAGGACGTTCTCCGCCAACGGGATGGTTTGGAAGGGCCGGACCGGGACGTCATCTCCCAGGCACATGAGATCGGCGGCGTTGACGAGGAGAATGCCTGCGATGGCGAAGCCGCGCAAGGAGTCGAGGAAATGGAACCGGTTGCTGGTACTCATGGAGCCGACCGTAGAGCCCGACGACGGTCATTGTGACCGATGGGGGCCAGCTTCCACCCGGGGTTGCAAGGTGTCGGGGCGATTTCCAACTCGGGGACGCGCAACCGGTGCCGGGTTACCCACCCACGCGCACGAGTCCGCTCTCGTAGGCCAGCACAATGAGCTGGGCCCGGTCACGCAGCTCCAGCTTGTGCAGGATCCGGTTGAGGTGGGACTTGATCGTCGACTCGGCCAGGACGAGGTGCTGGGCGATCTCGGCGTTGCTCATGGCGCGTCCGACCAGCGTGACGATCTCCTTCTCCCGGTCGGATAGAGCATCGATGGACTCTGTATGTACGGCGCCGGGCTCCGAGGGGCCGGCTGGGCCGGTGGGGGCGAACCACCGCTTCAGCAGCCGGCGCGTGGCCGACGGCGCCACCACCGAGTCTCCTCGGGCCACGGCGCGGATACCGGCCAGGAGCTCGGGCGCCGTCGAGTCCTTGAGCAGGAAGCCCGAGGCCCCGGCCCGCATCGCCGCCACGAGGTAGTCGTCCAGGTCGAAGGTGGTCAGGATGAGCACCTTGAGGTCGGGGTGGCTGCCCAGAACCGCGTGGGTGGCGGAGATGCCGTCCAAGGTGGGCATCCTGATATCCATGAGGACGATGTCGGGCTGAGTGGCCTTGACCATGGGAAGAACACCGACGCCGTCGGAGGCCTGGCCGACCACGCACATGTCCTTCTGCGCATCGAGGATCATGCGGAAGCCGGAACGGACCAGGTCCTGATCGTCCACCAGCGCAATGCGCAGGGTTCGGGTCATATCGGTTCTCCTCCCGGGTTCACGACCGTCGACTGAGGGGCCTCGGAGGGAATGCGGGCGCGCACGATGAATCCTCCCCCGGGGCCCGGGCCCGCCTCCAGGGAGCCGCCGACCGCCGCCAGGCGTTGGCGCAGGTTCACCAGCCCCTGGCCCCCGCCGGTGTCCGCGGGCGTCTGCTCGGACGACGGGAGGCGGCCGCCGGCCCTCGGGGCAAGCGCCCCAGTGCCGGGGGCGCTGGGCTGATCGGCGACGGTCAGAACGACCTCCTTGTGAGCCTCGTCGTCACGGTACTCCAGCCTCACCTCGACCGCGGCCGCCTCAGCGTGCTTGAGCACGTTGGTCAAAGACTCCTGCGTCGTTCGGTACAGGGCGAGCTCCGCCTGCGCGCTGAGCGGACTGCGGCCTCCCGTCTGCTCGCCCTCACTGATCAGCCGGTCGTCCACTGACAGGGTGACCGGCAGCCCGGTCGCACGGACGTCGTCGACGATCCTGGGCAGATCGGCGATCCTCGGGACCGGACGCAGCGGCGTCTCGGTGACAGGGGAGGCGGGCCGGGCATCGTCGGGCTCAGCGGGCTCTGCGGCGCCCCGGCGCTCTTCCGATTGCGGGGGAGAGGCCAGAGTGCGGGTCAGACTGCGGGTGTCGGCCAGGGCCGAGTGCGCGGTCGCCCGGATCTGCCCGAGCGCCTGAGCCGCCTGCTCCAGTCGCTCGTCGGCGGGGAGGTCGATGTCCTCGGAGCCAGCCGCCAGGTAGTGGCCCGCCTCAGCCTGCACGGCGATCAGCGCCAGGGCGTGTCCGACGACGTCGTGAACCTCCCTGGCGATCTCGTTGCGCAGCGCTGCGTCGTGCGCAGCCCGGCGCTGCTCCTCCGCCGTCAGGCGGCTGGCCCGAAGCTGGCGGCGCTGCGTCACGAATCTTCCCAGGCCCCAGGCGATGGCGGCGCTGCACAGCGCTGCGAAGGTGGCCTGTGCCATGTCCTGGGCCCAGAGGGAGAGCGGGACGATTCCCAGCTCATCCCGGTTCCAGTCCCACGCCCCCAGCGTCGAGCCGACGACAACGGCTATGGCCCACACCGGCGTGAACTCCCGTTCGCCCCACCGGCCTGCCGCGTACAGGGACACGACGATCGTCAGATCCGCGGGCAGCGGAGCGTCGGTGACGCCGAGCTGGAGTGCGCACAGCACAAGATGGACGCCGAGGACGGCGTCGGGCTTCTCTCGACGCCACCACAGCACGATGACTGCCAGCGCGGCGCCAGCCGTAATGCTCCAGGAGCCGTCGGAGACCTGCCATGTGCCCACGATCGCGAAGAGCGTGAGAACGCCGGCGCCCACGGCTTGCACGCAGCGGGTCACGATGCGTCTGTCCTGCTTGGGCATGCCCTCACTATGGCAGAGAGCTTCGGGCTATAACAGCGTTTTGCCGCCGGAGTCAACCCGCAATATCGTCGCGTCATATGTGTCGTAGGTCAGGTGTAGAGATGTAGGTGTAGGTCAGACGGACCTACCTCAACGAGGAGACCCTACATGTCAACGATCACCCTTCAGCACCTGCTTGACGCCTGCAGCCCGGGCGGAGCCAGCGTCCTGACCTCGGTCACCCCTTTGGAGCCTGCGGCCGGTCCTCATGCCTCGGTCGCTCCGGCCAAGTTCGTCTCCGGCAGCAAGTCCGTGTTCGCCTATGAGCGGCGCTTCTGGAACGGAGAACCCGTCACCGCCGTCCTCATCGACTCCAAGCAGTCCCAGAACAACAGGTTAGAGGCAGCCGTGTCAGCGGCCATCGCGGATGAGGACCCCGTACTGGCCCGCACTCCACGCATTGAGCTGAGATTCGAGGACGGCCAGGTCTACAGCGATCTCGACCTGCCGCACCGGGCCTTCGACGGGCAGATCCGGGCCGGCACCATCAACGGAGAACCGGTGACCTCGGTTGAGGAGTATCGAAAGCTCCGTGATGCCACGGTGAACCATGCGCGCCCGTTGCTGGAGCGCAGCCCCATGACGCTCCTGCTCGGAGGCTGGGACGCCAGCCGCAAGAGCCATCAGGGACGCTACCGCAGCATCCTCGTTGGCGAGATCATCGGCATCCTCGCGGACCAGGACGGGGGAGCGGAGGCCAACCAGTCCAAGCGCGGAGGCGCCCGGATCGATCCCCTGGGCGCAAGAATCCAGCTGGACCGGGCGGGCCGTAAAGCAATCGCAGATGCGCAGAAGGAAGAATTGTCCAAAAAGACGTATGACAATTCCATTGGTAAGAATGAAAAGGAAGGGTTAGCTCGACTTGGCATTGGGGCTATCCCGCCGTCGCTGGAGCAGCTCGGTGGTGTCACCTGCCAGGAGATCATCCGTTCCCATGTGCTCAGCTTCGCTGCGCTTCGTGCCCTGCGCTTCGACTCTCCAACGCCGGAAGGCGACGTCGCCTGTCGAGCGCTGCTGGCCGCACTCGCTCTCAACGGCCTGGCACGTTCCGATGCCGAGCTCCTCCTACGGGCAAACTGCGACCTGGTGGAGACCGGCCCCGCCGTCGTCACTCTGGACAAGCGATACGGGCAGAAGGAGAACTTTGAGCCACTGAGCATCGACCAGGCCCAGGACCTGCTGAGCGCCGCCATCGACCATGCGACTCAAACGGCGAACCTGACCTGGGATGGTTCGGTCCTCGTCGTTGAGGGCAACCCGGCGATTCTTGCTGCTGCGGCTGACGATGCGCAGGACGACTGATGGCTCCCGTCAGCATTACCGCGCGCTTTCCCCTCGGCGTCTACCACGGGCATGCAGTAGACGGCAGCCCCGAACCGATCCCCTCTCCTGCTCGGTTGTTCTCCGCCTTCGTGAGTGCCTCCCATACTGGGGCCGCTGCGGCCGCTGACGGCCAGGTGAACCCTGGTATCGATGAGGCGTTGACCTGGTTGGAGAACCATTCTCCTCACGGTCTGCATATCCCGAGCACGGCTCCAGTTCAGACAGGCACGAGAGTCGCCTACCGGAAGACGGGCACGATCGAGAAGAATCAGCCTAAGACCGCGGCCAAAGCCATCTCCGACGGCTACGCGATCAATGGTGAGATCGGCTGGATCTGGGATGACATGCCAGACGGTGTTCGTGACGTGCTCTCTCGGTTGTGCGAGGACGTTCCGTGCCTGGGGGAGATGGACAGCCCCGTGGTCTTGAGCATCAAGACCGTGGAGGCGAACTGGCGACTCGACCCTGCCGCAACCGCTTTCACACCGGGAGGTCTGCGCGTGCAGGTCCCCGCACCGGGGCGAACCCGCGTGCTCCGCGAGCTGTATTCCCAGTCCCGGCCTCTCAAACCTCCGAGTGCATCCGCAGACGCGTTCCACCCCACGGGAGATTCCATCAGAACATTCCCGACCTCCGAGGAGTGCCTGCGGACCGCCAGGTATGCGGCTGTGGGGCCGTTGAGACGTCCCGATGGCGATCATTCTCCCTGGCGTGATGTCCTGATCTTCTTGGCCGACGACGGTACCGGGCGGGAAATCACCCCGGAACGCCGGGTGAGCTGGTGCGTCGCCTTCCACCGGGCGCTTGTGGCCCGTATCGGTGATGGGGCACCTGCGCTCGTCACCGGGCGATACCACGAAGGGCTGACAAGGCCAGCCAATCGTCTGGCTATCCAGTACGTTCCCGCGTCTGTGCTCGCTCAGTCAGTGGTTGAGACGGATCTCGACGTTCCAGGTGCCTTCCTCATCATGCTGCCCTCCGACGTCAGCGACGACGATGAGGGAGTCGTCCTCAGAGCCCTGGCGGGGATGACTCAGCTGAACCACCGCAGAGATGAGGCGCCGGCGAGATTGCGTCCGGTAGGGGAGGTCTTCGACGCACAGTGCTTTTGGCGCCCACCTGCTCAGGGAACGCAGCGTCTGTGGTCCCCGACGCCAGTGGCCGTGCCGGAGGTGGCCCGTCAGCGAGGGGACTGGACCTTTGAGGACGCGATCCTCCTGTCCCTGGGATTCGTCTGGCGCGATCGCTTCGCTGCCGTGCCCAAAGGCACCAAGGGCTACCGCTCACTGGTGGCTCAGGTACGGAAACGTGGGGCTGGAGTGATGTGGTACCACCGTGTCACGAGGAACCCGAGCTTCTACGCCCACAAGATGCAGCGCGGCATGACCGCCCAGCCCTACACGGCGCTTGTCAGCGCCGGGGACCTCCTGGCGGACACTGAACTGGCCGCCGTAGGGCAGAGCCGGCACCTGGGCGGGGGCCTGCTGGTACCGGCTGATCTTCCCATCGAACTGGCGCAGAACGTGTTGGGGAGGCGGCCGTGATCACCCTCGAGGACTTCGGAGACTTCTTCGAGGCGGTCCACGGAGCCGGGAAGCGACCGTTCACATGGCAGGAGGATCTGCTGAGGCACCTGGTGAATACTGGGACTTGGCCGGAGCAGATCGTTGCGCCGACAGGTGCCGGTAAGTCATCAGTCGTGGAGATACACGTCTTCGCTGTGGCTCTGTTCTCGGTTGGCGCCGCGAAGCGTGTCCCCAGAAGGCTGGCCGTGGTGGTCAATCGCAGGGCACTGACCGACTCTCACGCCGCGCGCGCGGCAAGGATACGGTGCCTCCTGGAGGAGGCGCCCGCGGATGACTCGATCCTCAGACGTGTCCGTGACGCTCTGGTGGGGCTGCGTGTGTGTGAGGCCGAGGACCGCGCACCGCTGGTCACCGCCACGATGCGTGGCGCGGCGGCCACGGATCGAGCCTGGCTCAATGCCCCGGAGGCGTGCGCCGTGCTGTGCATGACGCCGGCGATGTGGGCGTCGAGCCTGCTGTTCCGCTCCTACGGAGCATCCCGGCTGGCGCGCCCCCGGCTGGCGGGGATGCTGGCCCTCGACGCTGCTGTGGTGGTTGATGAGGCCCACCTGAGCCGCCAGATCCTCGTGACTGCCCGGAGGGTGGGGCAGCTGTGCGCCCGGAGCGCGCAGCAGCTGGGAGTCACGGCGCTCCAGACTGTGGAGATGACGGCCACGCCCTCAGGCGATGCGACGGACATCGTCGGCGTCACTTCGGAGTCGCTGGCTCAGGACGTCCGGTTGGCCGCTCGAGTACGGGCACCCAAGTCGGCTCAGTATGTGGAGACGACTACGTGGCCTACCAATGGGAAGATGACGAAGGCTTATCGCGATGAGCTTGTCTCGCAGGTGCTCGCCGCTGTTGAGGATGCGCGCGAGCTCCTCCCCGAGGGCCCTCGGACGGTGGGGTGTGTCCTCAACCGCGTGGACAGTGCGGTTCAGGTGACGAAGGCCCTTAGCGAGGAGGGGCTGAACTGCCAGCTGTGGGTGGGGCGCATGCGCCCCTGGGACCTGGAACGCATGAGGCAAGACGAGCCTGGACTCTTCGACGTCTCAGGACAACCGGGCATCGACGTTCTCGTGGCGACTCAGACCATCGAGGTCGGAGTCGACCTGGACCTGGTCCATATGGTGACCGAGCTCGCCCCCGCAAGTGCCCTGGCTCAGCGCGCCGGCCGGGTCAACCGGCTGGGGCGGCGTGACCGCGCGTGGTTCACCGTCGTCGGCCCTCCGAGGGAAGCACCGTTGAGCAAAGACGTACTACCGTACTGCAAGGAAGACCTGCTCGCTGCTCGCACATGGATTCTGGACCGTATCGATGACGGCGACCTGTCTCCTTTGACGGTCAGCGAGAAGCCGAAAGCACCGCCTGCGGAGTCTCCGCGCCGCCTGCTGTACCAGAGGCCTGAGCCCTGGGATGCGGCCCTGTGGTCGAAGACGTCGATGAGGCTCGTCGTCGAACCGGAGCTCGACCTGTGGATCCGTGATGACCTCGCCCCCGAGACCGGAACAGTGGGTCTTGTCCTGAGGGACCTGAAGGATCTGCCGGATGCGACGGCGTGCGAGACTCTGCTGACTGAGGTTCCTCCGCAGGATCGTGAGGTCTACCCCATGACCATCGCCACCGCGCGGAAGGTGGTGCAGCGGCTGAGAGAGGACACGAACCATCCTTTGGGCCGGTCGGTGTTGTGGCGAGACGGGGCGGTCCTGCCCCAGTGGCAGGCGATGGTCCTCGAGGACGAGGGAGGAGACAAGATCGCGTCTCGTGCGCTTCGCCCCGGCGACCTCCTCATTCTGGATGCCTCGATACCGCTTCTGACCTCCGGAGTTGTCACAGACGCTGGCGAGGAACGGGGCGAGCCGGTTCCCCACGGGGAACTCGACGGTGTTGTCGATGTCGTGACCGATTCCGATGAGCTGCGCCGACTGGCGGATCTGGAACCGGATGAGCTGAGTGACATGTTTCCGGGGGAGACAGTGGTGTGGTCTCCAGGTCGGGATGAGGGCGACGTACCGGCATGGATGGTGAGGCGCAGCAGCGTGACACCGGACGATGATTCCGACGACCGTTCCACCTGGTCCGTGAGCCACCGGGTGCTCCTTGCGGACCACAACGCGGCGGTCGCCGCCCGCGCGGGGACACTGGCCGACGGCATCGGTATTGAGCCGATGCCTGCGACGGCCCTGAGAGAGGCCGGTTCCTGGCATGACCTCGGAAAGAAGGATGTCCGTTTTCAGCGGCTTCTGTGGCGGGGCGATCCCGATGGCAGGGAGGCGCTTGCCAAGAGCGGGGGCCGCAGTACATCACTGGCGGCCGTGCGATGCGCATGGGCCGATGCCGGGCTCCCTGCGGGATGGCGCCATGAGTTGGCCTCCGCAGCCGCCTACTGGGAGCAGACTGAGCCCGGCGGCGTCGAGCGGGAGCTCCGGGATCTGGTCACGAGGCTGATTGGTACCAGTCATGGTCGTGGCAGGCCCCTGTTCGACCACGACCCGGCCACTGCGGGCCCAGACCATGCAGATGCCTTGGAGGAGCTAGTGGGTGAAGGTGAATGGGAGTCATTGATCGCCCGCACCGATAGGCAGTGGGGTCATTGGGGGACCGCCTACCTCGAGGCACTGCTGCGCGCCGCTGACTGCACGATCTCCATGGAAGGGAAGTGATGGGGATGATTCTTGGCGGAGAGATCACCAGCGCGTTGACAACCTTCGCGGGGCTCGGGCTGACGCTCATCCTGGAAGGTGACGGAGCCGAGCGCGTCCGGCTCGGCTGGACCGAGGCCGCCGAGCCCCGGATGGTTGTCACCGCGGACGGCTACGACGACGAGGCCATCGCGGCTGCTGTTCATGAGCACGCCACGGCGTCTGTGGTTCCAGAAAGCTGGGTGCAAGCTGACTTAGAAAGCGAACCGTGGGTCGACAAGAAAGGCAGATGGGTGGCTGCTGTAATGAGTCCTCGGATTTCCAGGCCTGATCAAGGAAAAGAATGTAAATGGGGGTATCTTCAAGGGTGTCGGCATTCTGTTATTGATCGATGCTGGGAAGATGGTTCTAAGTGGGGTGATCTGGAACTAATGGGTGGGCTTGGTGAGCCGTCCTACTGGTGGAGTAAGGGTGATGGTGGAGCCAGCAGGTGGGAAATGAAAACTCGACAGAATTATCAGAACTTTGTCCATGACAGGCTGCGAGGTTTGGCTGAGATCGTCGCGGATCGGAATGTTAGGGCCATTGTCTCTGGACTTATCGGTCAGACCGTGACGGATGAGGCTTACAAAGGGAAGCGCTCGGACGAGTCCAGGACGGCCACTGGACTGACTTCGCCCCGGTTTACCGACAGCGCGCTCGCCTGGTGTGCCCTGTGGGGGCTCTCGTCGTTCCCTGTCATCCACCGGCTCACGGGAGCTTCCGTCACTGCCGGGGCGGAGCCGATTGGTGAGTTCGTCCCGACTCAGCTGGTGCTTCCGGTCCTTGTTGGGCCCCATACACTGGATAGGTGGCGGGCAGTGGTGGTCTCAGAACAGGTCATTCAGGCTGCGACGAGCACGGAATCGGCTGCTGCAGCGAGATCGGCATGCGCGTGGCTTGTAGCGCACGGTGTCCGAGCGATCCTGACGTTCCACGTCAACGTCAGTGACAACGACAAAGCCCCGGAGCGTTCGCTGGGTGTGGGGAGGCTGGAGGTGCTGAGCTGAACAAGGAACCGGCCGTCCTTGAGTCGGAGCGCCAGGGCGGCTGGCAGTCATACATGGTGGGCGCCAGCACGGTTGCCTGTGTGGGCGCCCACCAATGGGTGAGTTCTTTGCTGTCCCGACCTATGTCCTGAAGGTTCCTCAGGATGCGCCCAGGTGGTGGGGCTGACATATCGCCACCGTTTTATCTGTCAAAGGAGACAGATCATCGAGGGCACAGATGATGGCCCGCTGACCGTCGTGGAGTACAAGGCCACCCCTGTGCGGCGGCGTCCCGAGGTCACTTATGCCAACCGGCTCCAGCTTGCGCTTCAGACCATGTGTCTCAAGGAGATGGGACGAGAGGTTCGGTGTACGGAGGTTTACTTCACCGGACACCGCCGGCGAGTCGAGGTCGACCTGACCGGTGCCGACTTCACCCGGGCAGAGGAAGCGGTCGCACGTACGCGCCGTCTGATTGGGGCGTCCCAGGCGCCTGAGCCGCCTGACGATGACAGTCGCTGCCAGTGGTGCTCTCACGTTTCGGTGTGCCTGTCTTCTGAGCATCGGTATGAGAACGCCCGGCGGCGGGTTGTCGCCTCCGCACCCGACGCCCAGATCCTCCACGCGGCCACCGCTGGTTCGCGGGTGTCCCTCAGTAGCGGGCGAGTCGAGGCCACCAAAGCCGGAGAGCGCCTTCTCAGCGTGCCGATTGAACGGGTGCTCGGTCTAGTGGTCCATGGGAACGTCGATGTCTCCTCGGCTCTGCTGCGTGAACTGTGCTGGCGCGACCGGTGCGTGGTGTGGTGCTCATGGTCCGGCCGAGTGATCGGCTGGTCTCAGGGCGCAGACTCTCCTAATGGGCTCCAGCGGGTGCGCCAGCATGTTGCCAGCGCCGAGGGGAGGCAGGACATCGCCCAGCAGATGGTCTCGGCGAAGATCGCGAACCAGGCCACGCTATTGCGACGTAACGGTGAGGCCGCTGATACCGTGGAGCGGATGCGTCGCCTGCAACGTGACGCCGTCTTGGCGCAGTCGCTGGCGGACCTGCTCGGAGTGGAAGGTGAAGCTGCTGGGCTATACTGAGCGGGCCGTCGCAGTTCCTTCGGGAGCTGCACTTCATTGAGGCTGGTAGCGCGTGAGCCAGGTGAGGGCGAGGGCCCCGACCTGTCGCAGTTCTTTCGGGAACTGCACTTCGTTGAGGTCGAGCGGGCCTGGACGCCGTCGGCAAAGGCGCCACCCGTCGCAGTTCCTTTGGGGTTGCACTTCATTGAGGCACGTGGAACGGCCACCCCGGATCATCCGAGGTCTTGAGCATGTTGCAGTTCCTTCGGGAACTGCACTTCATTGAGGCGGCGGCAAGATCGCGCGCCCCACCGCTGTCCAGGTGTCGCAGATCCTGCGGGAACTGCACTTCATTGAGGCTGGAACACCCGCCATGTGGCAGGGCCAGCGATCCCGTTGCAGTTCCTTCGGGAACTGCACTTCATTGAGGCCTCACCACTGGAACGCCATCGCTACTGATGCTGAGTTGCAGTTCCTTCGGGAACTGCACTTCATTGAGGCACGACACCGGACTGCCCTGGCTGCCAGATGACGAAGCGTTGCAGTTCCTTCGGGAACTGCACTTCATTGAGGCCGGCAGGAGTCCGACCAGCTGGAGAACACCCAGAGGGGTTGCAGTTCCTTCGGGAACTGCACTTCATTGAGGCTCCAGGATCCAGTGCACGCCCTCACCCATGTTGCGGTTGCAGTTCCTTCGGGAACTGCACTTCATTGAGGCAACCTGGACACGGTCATCGAGGACAAGGTCCTCAAGTTGCAGTTCCTTCGGGAACTGCACTTCATTGAGGCGTGGTCCACAACGTTCCGACGCTCAACCGGCCGACCCGTTGCAGTTCCTTCGGGAACTGCACTTCATTGAGGCCCGTCGTCAACCATCCAGTACGAGACGGACCAGGGTTGCAGTTTCTTCGGGAACTGCACTTCATTGAAGCCCAGCATGGATGTCACTGAGATGAGCAATCTTGACCAGTTGCAGTTTCTTCGGGAACTGCACTTCATTGAGGCATGCTACTCTGACCAGGAACCTGCTTATGACTCCGAGTTGCAGTTCCTTCGGGAACTGCACTTCATTGAGGCGTCGGCGACCCGTAGACCGCCATTTCTCGTACCCCCGTTGCAGTTCCTTCGGGAACTGCACTTCATTGAGGCTGAGCTTGGGCTAGTCCGTGACCGATCGTCGCCTGTTGCAGTTTCTTCGGGAGCTGCACTTCATTGAGGCAAGTCCTCGATCAGGGCAGCCAGGAACGGCGCCGCCTCGCAGTTCCTTCGGGAACTGCACTTCATTGAGGCACCTGCACCACGCCATCGGGATGGAGAACCAGCCGTTGCAGTTCCTTCGGGGACTGCACTTCATTGAGGCATGGGCTGGTCGCATACACCCCGGTCTCCCAGGCCGGGTCGCAGTTCCTTCGAGAATTGCACTTCAATGAGGTGGGTGGGGATTGATGCACTTACTGTGGTCGTCAATCCCCGCCTACTGTTCTTTGTGCGTCACCTTCCAGGCTCGCCTGGCCCCCTCCAGGGCGGCGGGCAGGACGGCGAGCAGGCGCTCGACATCGTCGGAGCCCGTCTCCCGACCCAGGGAGCAGCGCAGCGTAGAGCGGGCCGGCCCCTCCTGAAAGCCCATCGCCAGGAGCACGTGACTGGGTTGGGTGACCCCGGCATGGCAGGCCGACCCCGCCGACGCATCAACCCCCGCCAGGTCCAGGGCCATGAGCAGTGCCTCGACGTCGGCCTCCTCGAACCACAGGTGCACCGTGGAGGCCACATGATCGACACCCTCCGGCAACGTGGCGTGAACACCCGGAAGTGCCCCAGCGCCCTCCAGAATCCGATGCCGCAGCGTCGCCAGCCGGGCCTCCTGCTCCTCCCGCTCGCCGACCGCCAGCTCCACCGCCAGGGCCAGCGCCCGGGCCGCCACCACGTCCTGCGTGCCCGACCGGATCCCCCGCTCCTGACGGCCCCCACCCGTGGCCGGCGTCAACGCCAGGTCGCGGCGAACCACCAGGGCCCCCACCCCCACCGGCGCCCCCAGCTTGTGGCCGCTCAGACTCATCGCATCCAGGCCCCAGCCATGGAAGTACACCGGAACCTTCCCCAGCGCCGCAACCACGTCGGAGTGGACGGGCACGTACCCAGTCTCGCCGGGGCGCCCGCTGCCGCTGGCCTCGCGCACGCGCCCCACCAGCGCCGCCATGTCCTGAACCACGCCGGTCTCATTGTTCGCCGTCATCACCGACACCAGGGACGCGGGGGAGTGGCCGGTACTGCCCGCCGGCACCAGCGCCCGATCCACCGAGTCGAGCTCGACCCGCCCCGCGTCGTCAACCTCCAGCAGGCTCAGCCCCGCCCCCAGCTGGTCCACAGCGGTGCGCGCCGAGTCCAGAACCGCCGGGTGCTCAATCGGAGAGACCACCAGCCGCCCGCCCGGCACCGCTCGCGCCCGCCCCGAGACCACCAGGGCATCGGCCTCTGTGCCACCGGAAGTCAGCAGCACCTCATGCGCATCCACCCCCAGAGCACTCGCCAGGCGAGCACGCGCCTGCGCCAGCAGCGCCCCCACCCGCCGGCCCGCGGTGTGCTGCGCACTCGGATTCGCCCAGCCGCCGAGCCCACTGGCCAGGTCCTCGGCGATCTGCTGAGCGACCTCGGGACGGACCGGGGCCGAGGCGGCGTGATCGAGGTAGGTGCGCACGCCCCCAGCCTAGACGGCGGCTCAGAGGAGCCAGACTTTGTCCATATGGGACGGTTTTGAAGCCGCTTTTCGCATGCGGAGCCGACCCGTAACGCTCTGACCTGTACAGATGCTCATGACGCTCGACCGACTCGTCGCTAAAGCCGTCCCATATGGACACATTCCCGCCGGTCCCGCCTCGCACCCGCGCGCGTTCGGGCACAGGATGCGTCGTTGACGTCGCCGAGAAAGCTCCCAAGTCCCATACTCACCTCCTATCGGTATGGGCGCGCCCATGTGCGCCTCGAAGCAGGGGATGGGAGAGTGATCCCATGCGCACCGACCAGCTCGCCCTGTCCCGCTCCGCCACCGACCGCGACGCCGAGCGACGCAGCGAGCCCGGGCTGCTGGAGAGCCTCGCCGCCGACCCCGAGACCCGCGTGCTGCTGGTCGACGCCCGCGGCCGCGTCGCCCTGACCGGCCCCGCCATCCACCCCGACCTGCCCGACGACGGCCTCACCCCGCCCAGCCTCATCGGCAGTCCCGGCGCCACCGCCTGGGAAGGCCCCGGCACCCGCAGCGGCTGGGCCCTACCCGACCTGCGCGTCGGCTACCTCGGAGCCTCCGCCCCCACCTGCTGCCCCGACCTGACCGTCCTCTACATGGGTCGCGAGCTCGCCGATGACGCAGCCCCCACCGGCCCCGCCTGGATCGCTGTCGTCGTGCCCCAGGCCCTCGAGGTCCCCGATGCCCCCGAGCCGCCCGCTACCGGCTCCGACGCCGAGGGCACAGCCGTCGACCACCCCGACCTGCGCCGCCTGCTGGAGCGCTACCCGCTCTCCGCCCTGCGAGCCATGGGCGCCCAGATGACGGCCCGCGACGCAGGCCTGGCCACCACGGCCACCGCACTGGCCGCCTGGCACGCCCGCTCCGCCTACTGCCCGGGCTGCGGCGGACGCACCGCGATCATCGAGGCCGGCTGGGCCCGCCGCTGCTCCGACTGCGCCACCGTCCACTTCCCGCGCACCGACCCGGCCGTCATCATGACGGTCACCGACACCTCCGACCGCCTTCTCCTCGTGCGCGGCGCCACCTGGGCCCCCCGGCGCTACTCGGTCGTGGCCGGCTTCGTCGAGGTCGGCGAGTCCGTTGAGGCGGCCGTGGCCCGGGAGGTGTGGGAGGAGACCGGGCTGCGCGTGGCCGACGTGGAGTACGTCGCCTCCCAGCCCTGGCCCTTCCCACGCTCCCTCATGCTCGGCTGCCGCGCCCGCCTGGCCCCCGGCGAGGACCGGCCCCGCCCCGACGGCCAGGAGGTCGTCGAGGCCCGCCTCGTCTCCCGCGACGAGCTCACCGCGGCCGCCGACGACGGCAGCATCCTCCTGCCCGGCCCCACCTCCATCGCCCGACTCCTCATCGAGGACTGGTACGGCGGCCCCATCGTCAGCTGACGCCACCCGGCGCGGGCCAAGGGCCGTCGATTCCTGTCGGCCCCGCGTGGCAGGCTGGTACCGATGAGCCCGACCACCCACCACCCCGCCCCGACCGGCACCCCCACCTCCGGTCCCGGCCGTCGCAGCGCCCCACTGGACGCCACCGCCCTCCTGGAGGCCCTCGACCCCGACCAGCGCGAGGTCGCCGAGCACCTCGAAGGCCCCCTGTGCGTCCTGGCCGGCGCCGGAACCGGCAAGACCCGGGCCATCACCTACCGCATCGCCCACGGCGTGGCCACCGGCGCCTACCAGGTCACCCAGGTCCTGGCCGTCACCTTCACCGCCCGCGCCGCCGGCGAGATGCGCTCGCGTCTGGCCGACCTCGGCGTCCCCGGCGTCCAGGCCCGCACCTTCCACGCCGCCGCCCTGCGCCAGCTCACCTACTTCTGGCCCACCGCCATCGGCGGG
>NZ_MSKS01000002.1 GCF_001937445.1 Actinomyces oris
CTTCGCCGCCAAGGCACCACGGACTCGATCCCACCCTCCGCCCAGCGTCCACTCCCACATTCGCAACGTGAGCCGGGCGCGGCGTGGCGACGTCCTGTCACACGTCCGTGGGGGTCTGTCGGCGTCCGAGTCCCTCGGTCACCTCATCCATGAGGCAGTGGCGGCTGCAGGATCCATTTCTGACACCCCCGGACAATCTGATGACAGTTCACCACCATAAGTGTCAACAGAATGAGTGTCGAGCCTTGTTCGTCCTGCGGCCAGTGGGGCCCGCACGTGCCAGATGCACCTGCGGGCCCCGTGGGATGTCAGAGGTTGTTGATCCAGGCCCGGCGGTGCCCGAACAGCGAGAGTGTGGGCTTGTAGAGGAGCACGTACTGTCCTCCGGCCGACACGTCGGCATCGAAGCAGACATCGCCGCTGACCGAGCCACCCGCGATGAGCTTGGAGGAGGACAGGTGGTTGCTCGACCCCAGGAAGCCGCTGTTGCTGATCGCCCCGGCCGGGTCCTGCAAGGTGAAGTCCAGGGCGTTGACGTCCAGGGTGTTCTTGGAGCCGTTGGTGATCGTGATGGTCGAGCAGGCGGTGGGGCCCAGGGTGGCGTCGCCCGCGGCCACGGGCGTGGCACTGACCTTGATGCCGCCGTCGTCGATCGTGTCACCGGCGTTTCCGACGACGTCGCTGCTCTGCTTTCCGGGGAAGCTCAACCCGGAGTCCGACTTATCGCCGTCCTTTGTCGGCTCCTGCTGCTGCGGGCTGGGTGCGGCTGCGGAGTCCTGGCCGGCGGTCTCCTGAGCGGGCGCGCTGGCCATCGACTGGACGGAGGGCGGGGTGGTGGCGGCAGTGCTCGAGTCGCCCGAGCCCCCACCACCGTTGAGTGCGGAGGCGATCATGCCGACGGCGACGAAGGCGCCGATACCGGTGAGGATCTTGTGCCGGGCGAACCAGGAGCGCTTCGGCTCGGGGGCGGGCATGCCCATGCCTGCGGCCGGGGCGGGGAAGCCCGCGGCGGGGACACCGGCGGGCGAGGACGGGACTGGGTTGACGGGGCTGGTCATGATGGGTCCTTCGAGATGCGGGAGGTGAGGCACTGAGCGGGATGCGGCAGTGCCCATCACGGTGTGAGTCGTCACCGGAGCTGACGGGATCAGCTGACGGGAACAACGATGGCCCCGGCCGTGCGGCGCGCACATCGACCGATGAGTTCGAGGCGGCCATCCGAAAGGGCACTCATCGCGACTGTCCAAAAGGACGATGCCTCCCGCGCCCTAGCGCCCGAATCGTGTCCTATCGGGCGATCATGCGTGTCAGTGCCCGGTTCTACAGTGAGCACATGTCAGTCCCCACCTACCCGCCCACTCCTGCACCCGGCACGCCACCCGTGTCGGGCTGGAGCGGTGGCCCTGGGGGCGGTCAGACTGAGCCCACTGCGCCTCCCTTCGGGGCGCGGGCCCTGCCATACCCGCCGAGCCCACCGGCCTACCCCTACCCCGCCTATCCGGGATATCCGGGGTACCAGGGGTACGCGGGGTATGCGGGACTCGCCCCGCATCCCTCATACCCCGCTGCTCCCGGTACTCCTGCGGCGCCGGGGCCGCGCCTCCGGTCCCCGATGACTGCGGCTCCCGCCAGTCCTGCGCCGTACACGCCTGTAAGACCGGCTCCGTCGTTCACAGGGTCCCTGTCCCCGTCGCAACGCCGCGCCCTGCACGTCACCCTGACGATCCTGCGATCCGTGGGCCTGTTCGCCCTGTGCGCCATGGGGCTCCTCATCGCGCTGGGATCACGCTTTGATCATGAGCAGGCTCTTAAGACAAGCAACCCAGTCCTTGATGTCGCAGGGTTTCTGGTAGGGCTAGCGCTCCTCGTGGCGGTCTTCCTGCGTCGGCGCTGGCCGGTGCCCATCACGGTCGTCTCGGCGCTCGCGAGTGTTATCGCCGCCCTGGACACCACGGTGGGACTCATCGCCTTCACTACCGTGGTGCGCCGGGCCCGGTCCCTGCGCGACCCTGTCCCGTGGGCCACGGGTGCGCTGCTCGCCGTCGGCACCCTGACGGCGCTCTTCCGAGACGCGAGCTACGGATCCACCGGGAGCTCGATGATCGGCGTCATCAACTCCTCCTCCCCTGATCCCCATGCCGTGACCCATGTCTCGGTGCAGCAGGTACTGTTTCTCGCGGTGGTGGCCATGTCCCTGCCGGTCGGCGTCGGACTGTGGCTGCGCGCGCGTGACGGGGAGAAGAAGGCCCGACGCCGCGCCCAGGAGGCGGCCGACGCCTCAGCCCAGGCCGAGCGCACCGCCCAGGAGCAGACTCGGACCTCCACCCGGTTGGCGGACACCGTCAGCCTGCAGGCCGAGCGTGAGCGCGTGGCTCGCGAGGTGCATGACGGACTCGGCCACCGCCTGTCGCTGCTCGCCCTCCACGCCGCCGCCCTGGAACAAGGCGTGCTGGAGACGTCGGAGAACGCGAATGGCCCAGAGGGCTCGGACGCCCCGGACTCAGCCGACGCTGTCGGTGAGGATGATCCGCGGGCCGCCGCCCAGCGCGTGCGGCAGGAGGCCCAGGGCGCCATGCGGGACCTGCGTTCTCTGCTCGCCGTGCTGCGTGAGCCAGTGGGGGCGGTCGAGCCCGCCCCGCGCCTGGAGGACCTCAGAGAGGTGGTGGACGGGGTCCTTGCCGCCCGCCAGCCGCTCAGCTCCTCGATCTAACCTTGACCGCGCTGCGCAGGCCGACGAGGTGCTCTCGCGGGCCGTCTACCGGATCGTCCAGGAGTCCCTGACCAACGCCCGCAAGCACTCGCCCGGTACAAGTGTCCAGCTGCGCGTCGAGGGCGGCCCGGACACCGGCATCGACATCACCTGCTCCAACCGGATCTCTCGGACCGAGCCGGAGGCTGACGACGCAGAGGCCGGTGAGGCGCCGCAGGCCGCGGGCGCTGACCGAGGTGCAGCGTCAGGACCCGGAGTCGTCGTCGGTGACCCCCAGGGCGGCTCGGGCCTGCGCGGCATGGCCCAACGGGCGGCGATCTGCGGCGGCACGTTCCACGCCGGCCCCGACGGCCAAGGCAGATTCGTCGTGAACGCGCACCTGCCCTGGCGCTCGGCGGAGTCACGCCGTACCGACCGCTGAGCGGCCGCCCACCAGTATCTGAACAGCCCGAGATCAGAGATACCGGTCGGTGCGCAGCTCACCGGCCTGCACCATCCGGGGCCTGGGCCGTTGGGATGGTGATTGTGTGGGCGCACGCACCTAGGCTGGGCTCCGTGCCCAATCCCTCCGCCGCCCCGGCCGCCTCGGCCTCCTGGTCCGCGTCCCCCGCACCGGCCTGCCCGGTCCGTGTCATCCTCGTCGACGACGACCCACTGACTCGCGCCGCCATCAAGCCGCTCCTGCGGCCGCGCGAGGACTATGTCGTGGTCGCCGAGGCCGGTGACGGCCGTGAGGCGATCGACATTGTGGGCCGTATCGAGGCCGATATCGTGCTTATGGACCTGGGTATGCCCGTCATGGACGGGATCGAGGCCACACGCCAGATCTGTGCGGCACCGCGCCACCCCCACGTCGTGGCGCTGACAACCTGGGACGTCGACGACGCCGTCGTGCGCGTCATTGAGGCCGGTGCCGTGGGCTACCTGCTCAAGTACTCCGCCTCCGAGGAGCTCCATGCCGGATTGCGTCGGGTCATGGCGGGTGAGTCGGTGCTCTCGCCGGGGGCGCTTGCGGAGCTGCTGCGATACGTGCGTTGCCAGCCGACGACACCGACGGCTGCGGCTTATGACGTTCGCTCTCAGGAGCGTCAGCACGCGGTGGCTCAGGCCCGGCAGGCAGCGGCAGGGCTCAGTCGACGCGAGCTCGAGGTCATTGCGGCGGCCGCCGAGGGGCTGACCACTGAGGAGATCGCGAACCGGCTGTACATCTCGGTCTCGACCGTCAAGGCCCACCTGCGCAGCGCGCAGGAGCGGGTCGGTGCCCGTAACCGGGTGCACCTGGCGGTCCTCGCCGAGCGCGCTGGGCTGCTGGGATAGGGACGGTCCACCCCTGATCGGTGAGGGCCGGTGGCGAGAGCCTGCTGGATACGGGTGCCCAGACGCTCGACGACGCACCTGAAAGCGCGCGGGCTGTAGCCGAAGGGCCGTACTCACAGACTGAGGCGCGTTCTCGACGACGCGCTGCTCACCTGTCTGCGTGCAAGGCGTCATAGGCCGAGGACGGGGTGCGCCGGCAACGGACCCCGGGGTCGGTTGTCCGCGTGCAAGGAGTGACAGGACGACAGCGGGTGCATCCCGACGCGCAGAGCTGGCCGCACCTCTAGGGTCGACGTTGATCGTCACCACACGGCCCCATCGAAAGGATGCGGCCGGCGTCCCAGCTAGGAAAGCCTGAGGCGCCAGTCACTACGTTGTGGGGACCACGGGGTTTGGCGTCGCGGTAACTACTTGGCGACGTACAGAGTGATCTCCTTGTTAGGGCCGATCGGTTGGCCCTGCTGTGGGTTGGAACTGATCACCATTCCAGGTTGGGTTTGCGGATCGTTGGCCTTCTGCTTCTCAACCTTGACTTTGAAACCTCGACTCTCGAGGTCCGACTGCACGGTTTCGTAGTCCTTCCCGTTCACTTCCGGCATGATGGTGGCGTTGGGATCTCCTGTGGCAGTCGGGTTCGGCGTCGGCGTTGCCCCAGCGCCGCTGGAGAAGCTCACAGTGATCGTGTCTCCCGCGGAGACGCTGGTGCCCGCGACCGGGTTGGAGGAGACGGCCTTGCCGCGCTCGACGTCGTTGGAGGTGACGTCGTTGCCCTTCTTGAACTGCAGGCCGGCGTCCTCGATGGTCTTCTTCGCCGTGGCCTCGTCCTGGCCGGAGACGTCGGGGACGGAGGTATTGCCGGTGGAGAGCACCAGGTCCACCGTGGTACCGCGCGCAACGGAGTTCCCCGCCTGCGGGTTGGTGTAAATGACCCGGTCCTTCGCGACCGTGGCGGAGTCCTCCTGGGAGGTGTTTCCACCCTCGAGCCCGACATCCTTGAGGGCCTTGCGGGCGTCCTCCTGGGTCTTGCCGGACAGGTCGGGAACCTTGACCATGGCCGATCCGGTGGAGAAGTGCACGGTGACGGTGGAGCCCGGCTCGACCTTCGTACCGTTGCCCGGGTCGGAGGAGACGGCCAGGCCCGCGCTGACCTCCTCGTTGGCGACCTCGTCCTTGGCGAACTTCAGGCCGGCGCCCTCAATGGTCTTCCTGGCCGAGTCCTCGTCCTGCCCCTTGGTGTCGGGGACCTCCACCTTGCTGATGGTCGGGCTCGGCGTCGGAGTGGGCACGTTGTCGAAGGCCCCCGAGGCCCACCGTCCGGCGACGACGGCCAGCGCCACGAACAGCAGGAACACGAGGACCCAGATCCAGGCGTGGCTCTTGGACTGCTTCTCGGGCTCCTCGCTCTCCTTGACCGTGGACGCCGGAGAGGGCTCGGAGGCCACCTGGGCGAAGGTGGAGGTGGGCTGAACCGGCTCGGTGGCCGGTGAGGCCATGACCGAGGTGGCCGGGGACCAGGAGTCGGCGGCCGGCGCGGCCACGGACAGGCCCCGGGCAGCCGCCTGCAGGTCGGCGCGCATGTGGGCGGCATCCTGATAACGGTCCTCGCGGCTCTTGGCCAGGGACTTGAGGATCACCCGGTCCAGGGACTCTGGCACGTCGGCCGCCAGCGACGAGGGGCGCTTGGGGATCTCCCGCACGTGCTGGTAGGCGATGGCCACGGCGGAGTCGCCCTGGAAAGGCGGCTGGCCGGTGAGCAGCTCGTAGAGAAGACACCCGGTGGAGTACAGGTCCGAGCGGGCGTCCACGGACTCGCCGCGGGCCTGCTCCGGGGAGAGGTACTGGGCGGTGCCCACCACCGTGTGGGTCTGGGTGACCGTGGAGGCGGAGTCCTCAATGGCCCGCGCGATGCCGAAGTCCATGACCTTCACCGCGCCGGTGGAGGTCAGCATGATGTTTCCGGGCTTGATGTCACGGTGGACGATCCCCACCCGGTGGGAGTACTCCAGGGCGTCCAGGACCCCGGAGACGATCTCCACCGCCTCCGCGATCGGGACGGCCTCGCCCTCGCTGAGGAGCTCACGCACCGTGTGCCCCTCGATGTACTCCATGACGATGTAGGGGACGGTGCGGCTGGCGCCACCGGGCTGGAGGAGCTCCTCCTCCCCGGAGTCGTAGACGGCGACGACGGCGGGGTGGTTGAGTGCCGCCGCGGACTGGGCCTCCCGGCGGAAGCGGGCCTGGAAGGTGGGGTCGCCGGCGATGTCCGAACGCAGCAGCTTGATGGCCACGACCCGCGACAGGCGAGTGTCGTAGCCGAGGTGCACCTCTGCCATACCACCACGTCCGATGAGGTCGCGGATCTCGTAACGGCCGGCGAGGACCTGGGGGAACTGACTGGTCACAGTACCTCCTTGACAGGGATGCTCAGCATCAAGGCTGGCATGACCTGATGCGCATGGGCAAGCGTACCCGTGCTGTGCAGGGCGATGAGCGAGAGGACCGGGATGATGACCCTCAGCGTCAGCAGGTTGAGGCCGAGGAAGGAGCGTCCTGAGGCGTGCCGGGCGGTGCGCGACGGCGTCGGATTCTCGGCTGCGTGACGGCCGGGACGCATGGCGGCGGGCTGGGGCAGCTCGCGGGTCTGCGGGCCACGGCGGCCGGTGGACTCCCAGCTGAGCGCCTCACGGGGATCCCACGCATCCGTGGGCAGGTTCACCACCGCCCGGTCCAGGGCGCGGGCCACCTCGCGGGCGGAGCGCGGCCGGTCGGAGGGCTTCTTGGCGAGCAGCTTGAGGATGATGGCCTGGACCTGAGGCGGGACGGTGTCGGGGAGGGCGGGCACCTCCTCGTTGACGTGCGCGAAGGCGATATCAACCTGGGTGGCTCCGCTGAAGGGGCGCCGCCCCACCAGGGCCTCGTAGGCGATGATGCCCAGCCCGTAGAGGTCCCCGGCCGGGGTGGCCATATTGCCCATGGCCTGCTCGGGGGCGAGGTACTGGGCGGTGCCCATCACCATGCCGGAGGCCGTCAGCGGGCGCTGGTTGATGCCGGTGGAGATACCGAAGTCGGTGAGCTTGGCCAGGCCCTCGCGGTTGATGAGGATGTTGGAGGGCTTGACGTCCCGGTGGACGACGCCGGAGTCGTGGACGACCTGGAGGGCGCGGGCGACCTGCGCCAGGACCGGTAGGATCTCGGCGGGTGACAGGGTCCCCTTCTCAGCGATGATGTCGGACAGGGCGCGCCCCTGGACGAGCTCCATGATGAGCCAGCCGGTGCCGTCCTTCTCCCCGGAGTCCAGGACGACGGCGAGGTTCGGGTGGCGCAGGCCCTTCGAGTTCTTGGCCTCCGCACGCAGGCGGGACAGGAAGATCTCGTCGCCGGTCAGCTCGGGGCGCAGGATCTTGGCGGCCACTGCCCGGCCCGAACGCAGGTCGGTGGCTCGCCACACCTGGCCCATGCCGCCCAGAGCGATCTGCTCGACCAGCTCGTAGCGGCCCTGGAGCTGGAGCCCGGCAACAGGTTTCACTGGTTCACCGCCGCATCGATGACCTTGGCGGCGACGGGTCCGGCGATCTTGCCGCCGGTGGCGCCGTCCTCGGTCTCCGCATTGCCGTCGAGCACGACGGCCAGGGCAATCTCAGGCTTGTTGATGTCGGTGCCGGCGAAGCCCACGAACCAGGTGGTGGGTCCGTTGTCCGAGCCGGTCTCGGCGGTACCGGTCTTGCCGGCGACCTGGACCCCGGAGACCTGGGCGCTCGTGCCCGTGCCGGTGGCCACGGCCTCCTGCATGAGGGAGGACAGGGAGGTGGCGGTGGCCGAGTCGATCGGGGTGCGAGCCACCTTCTTGGAGGTGGAGCTGACCTCGTTGAGGTCGGGGTCCAGGGTGCGCGAGACCAGGTAGGGGGTCATCTGCTCGCCCTTGTTGGCCACGGTGGCGGCCACCATTGCCATCATGAGCGGGGTCGCCTGCACCGAGGCCTGACCGATGCCGGCCATCGCGGTCTGCGCCTGCGAGTCGTTGTCCGGGTAGGTCGACGGCGTGACCTTCAGCGGGATGGACAGCTCGGAGTCGAAGCCCCAGTTCTTCGCCTCCTTGGAGAGCTCCTCGTCACCGACGTTCATGGCCAGCTGGGCGAAGGGGGTGTTGCAGGACTCGGCGAAGGCGTGGGAGAAGCTGGTCCGACCACCGCCGCAAGACTCCCCGCCGTAGTTCTCCAGGGAGTGGCTGGTGCCCGGCAGGGTGATGGAGTCGGGGGCGTCGACCTCCTGATCCGGGGTGATCTTGCCGGTGCGCAGCGCCGCCGCCGTCGTGATGATCTTGAAGGTCGACCCCGGCGGGTAGCGGTTGCCGGCGATGGCCCGGTTGTCCAGGGGGCGGGAGGAGTCCTGGCTGAGGGTCGTGTTGGCCTCATTGGCGGCGTTCCCGTTGCGGGTCGCGAAGGCCGAGGGGTCGTAGGAGGGGGTGGAGACCAGGGCGAGGATGGCCCCGGTCTTGGGGTCCAGGGCGACGACGGCGCCCTCGCGCCCGGCCAGGGCGTCGTAGGCGGCCTGCTGGATCTCGGGCTTGATAGTCAGCTCAACGGCCCCTCCCCGCTGGGAGTCACCGGTGATGAGGGTCTTGATCCGCGAGGAGAACAGGGAGGGGTCGTCCCCGTTGAGCACGGAGTTGCCCTCTTTCTCCATGCCGGTCATGGAGGCGAAGGCGGGCGAGAAGTACCCGGTCACCGGGGCGTAGAGCGGCCCGTTGGCGTAGACGCGCTGGTAGTCCTCGGCGCCCTGGCCGTCGTCGGACTTCTGGGTGCTGGCGATCGTGGTGCCGCCGGCCACGAGGATCGGGCCCCGCTCGGTGTCGAAGTTGCGGCTGACGGTGCGGCGGTTGCGCGGGTCGGAGTTGAGGGCCCCGTTGGCCGACCACGACTCCCACACGGAGGGACGGGCCAGGCCCTGGACGCTCGTGACGGACAGGGCCAGCGTGGTGAACATGACCAGCACCAGGAAGGCGACCTGGCGGATCTGTCGGTTCATGGCAGCTGCCTCCTGTCAGAGTCCTCAGTGAAGCCCGGGGCCCGCGATGAGCGCAGGGTCGCCCCGTCCGGTGCGGTGTGCGGCGGAGGCGGCGCCTCCGGACTGACGGCGACAGTGGGGCGGGCGTCATCCGCCAGGTCGCCGAAGCCGGGTGCGGCCTGCGGGGACGCGTAGCCCCCGGCGTCGGCCGGTGCGCCTTCGGCGGGTGCATCGCTGCCGGCCTCCGGCGTCGACTCCTCGGCTCCGGCGTCCTGGACCCGGCGGCGCAGGGAGAGTGGCAGCTCGGCCGTGTCAATGATCCGCGGCGCATGGGTGGCCGGCCGCCGGGCGGCGTCGGACAGGCGCAGCAGGAGAGCCAGGATGACCCAGTTGGCGATGAGTGAGGAACCGCCGTAGGCCAGGAAGGGCAGGGTCAGTCCCGTCAGCGGGATGAGCCGGGTGACACCGCCGATGACCACGAAGATCTGCAGGGCGACGGCGAAGGACAGGCCCACGGCCAGGAGCTTGCCGAAGCCGTCGCGCAGCAACACGGCGGTGCGCAGGCCCCGCTGGATGAGCACGAGGTAGAGCACGAGGATGACGAGTGTGCCGGTCAGACCCAGCTCCTCACCCAGTGAGGCGAAGATGAAGTCGGAGTTGGCGAAGGTGACCAGGGTCGGCGAGCCCTTGCCCCAGCCGGCGCCCATGAGCCCGCCCGAGGACATTCCGAACATGCCCGTCAGCAGCTGCCAGGAACCGCCGGCGGCGTTGTACACGGCGTCGTCGGTGGCGTGGAGCCAGCCGCTGATGCGCTGCTGGACGTGGTGGAGGTGCGTCGCCGCGAACCAGGCCGCCGGAAGGAACAGCGCGCCGCCGATGAGCAGCCAGGAGGGCCGGTCGGTGGCCACGTACAGGACGACGACGAATAGGCCGAACAGCAGCACCGAGGAGCCCAGGTCCTTCTGAAGGACCAGGACGCAGATGCTCACGACCCACACGATGAACAGGGGGCCCAGGTGCCGGGCGCGCGGCAGGCTCATCCACAGGACCTTGCGGCCCGCCAGGGCCAGGTTGTCCCGGTTGGCCACCAGGTAGGAGGCGAAGAAGACCGCCAGCAGCACCTTGGACAGCTCGGCCGGCTGGAAGCTCATCGGACCGATCCGGATCCAGATGCGGGCGCCGTTGATGCTCTGGCCGATACCGGGGATGAAGGGCAGGACGAGGAAGACCAGACCGGACCACATGGCCCAACGATCCCAGCGCCTCAGACGCCGGTAGTCGCGCAGCAGGAGGAGCGTGACGGCGAAGAGGATGACGCCCAGCAGTGTCCAGACCAGCTGCTTGGAGCCCACATAGAACTGCCACTGCTCGTTGGCCTCATAGGCCAGGTCCAGGCGCCGGATCATGGCCAGGCCGATCCCGTTGAGCGCCACCGCCGTCGGCAGGAGGACCGGATCGGCCCACGGGGCGGCGTAGCGCACACACAGGTGCATGAGGACGGTCAGGACGAGGAAGGCGATGGCCACGCCCACGGTCTGCGCCGGGGAGGAGCCGGTGCGGTTGAGGGCGGTGAGTACGAAGCCGCCCAGCCCCAGGACCAGGGCGACGCCGAGCAGCGCGGCCTCCGCCCACCGTCCCGGGTACTTCGCGACGCCGGCGGGTTGGATGGTCGCGACGCCCGCGGGGGCGCCCAGGGGGCTGGGAGCAGCAGTCATCTCACCCCTCCTGCCCGGGTTTGGCGGGCTGGGTCGGTGTGGCAGGGGCAGGCGACGGGGTGGAGGAGGGCAAGGATGAGGGCTTGGCCGTGGGACTCGAGGTGCCCTGCGGGGCGGGGGCCTGCTTGCGGTAGGAGCGGACCGTCTTGTCCACGTAGGTCTCCGCGTCACTCATCGACGGCTGGGTGACGGTGGCCTGCAGGCGCTCGCGGATGTTGTGATCGAGGGCCTCCACGGGCAGGTCCGCGTAGGTCTTGACCGAGTGGCTCAGCTTGAGCGGGCCGACGGACTGGGGGATCCCCTGGTAGATGGCGACCTCGCCCTTGTAGGTGGAGACGTAGTAGCGGGTCTGGGTCCAGCGGTAGAACAGGGCGCCGGCACCGACGAGCGTGGCCAGCAGGACGAGGCTGCCCACGAGGACCCGACGGCGGTGGCGGCGTCGGGCCTTCTCCTGGGTGGCGGCCTCGGCGGCGATGGCCTCGTTGACCTCGGAGGACTCCTTGGTGGAGGCGGCCTCGGGCTTGTCCTCCAGGGTGGCCATGAGGGCCGCGGCCTTGGCGGCGGGGCTGGCGGCCTCGGACTCCTTGTCCTCGGCCTGTCCGTCGCCCGCGCGGTGGGCGGCGGCGGCACGCTCCTGGGCCAGGCGCTCGGTGGCGGCGCTGCCCACCACCTGCGGGACGGTCTGGGGCTCGGGGTCGTCCTTGACGACGTCGAAGACGACGGCGGTGACGTTGTCCGGTCCGCCGGCGCGCAGAGCCAGGTCGATGAGCTGGTCGGCGGCCTGACCGGGGTCGGCGACGCCGGCCAGGACCTCGCCGATGGTCTCAGCGGTCACCGGGCCGCTCAGACCATCGGAGCACAGCAGCCAGCGGTCGCCGGGAACGGCCTCGCGGATCGACTCGTCGAGCTGGACCTCGCCCTCGGTGTCCCCCAGGACGCGCAGGAGGACCGAGCGCTGGGGGTGCTGGCGGGCCTGGTCCCGGGTGAGGCGCCCGGTCTCCACGAGGTACTCCACGAAGGTGTGGTCGGTGGTGACCTGGGTGAGGGTGCCGTCGCGCAGCATGTAGGCGCGCGAGTCGCCCACGTGGACCATGGCGAGCTTGTTGCCGCTGCGCATGACGCCGATGCAGGTGGTGCCCAGGCCGGCGAGGTCGGGGTCCTGCGAGGACAGGGTGACGAGCTCGGTGTGGGCGGCCTGGACGGCGTCGCGCATGAGGCCCAGCAGCTCGCCGGCCTGGTGGGAGTCGGCGTCCAGGGGCATGAGGTGCTCGACGGCGACCGCCGAGGCGATGTCTCCGCCCGCCGGTCCGCCCATCCCGTCGCACAGGAGGCACAGGTGGGGGCCGGCGTAGCCCGAGTCCTGGTTGGACTGGCGGACCAGGCCGACGTCGGAGCGCGCGGCGAAGCGCAGGGAGATGGTCATGAGCGCAGCTCCAGCGTCGTTTGGCCGATTCTGACAGGAATGTTCATGGGGAGCTCCACGGCGCCGTGCACGGGGCGGCCGTCCATCATGGTTCCGTTGGTGGATCCGAGGTCCTCCAGCCACCAGGTGCCGTCCTTGGGGAAGACGCGGGCGTGGCGCGATGAGGCGTAGGAGTCGTCGAGGACCAGGGTGCAGGAGGGCGAGCGGCCGATGATGATCGATGAGGGGCTCAGGGGCACGGTCGATCCGGCCAGGGGGCCCTCGGTGATGACCAGGCGGGTGGCGCTGCGGCGTCGTCCCCTGGGGGGAGGGCCCGACGGCTGCTCGGAGCCGCCCATGGAGCGTCGACGTGACGGGCCGGCGACGGGGGAGTCGGCCATATCGCGGCGCATGACGCGCACGATGAGGTACAGGAAGAACCACAGCAGGACCAGGTAGCCCAGCCGCAGGATCGTGAAGGCGAGTGCGCTCAACCGTTGACTCCGCTGTTCTGGGTGCCATCCCAGAACAGGATCTGGGTGCGGCCGATGGTGAGAGTGTTGCCGTCCACGAGCGTGACGGCGTCAACCCGCTGGCCCTCGACGAAGGTTCCGTTGGTGGAGCCCAGGTCGCTGGCGATGGCGTTGCCGTGCGTCAGGCGGATCTCCAGGTGACGGCGGGAGACGCCGGAGTCGTCGACGATGATGTCCGCCTCCGAGCCGCGCCCGATGACGGTGACCGGCCCGGTGAGCAGGTAGCGCTGGCCGTTGATGTCGACGATCGGGTGCGCCGGGGTGGCGGTGGCGGCGGCGGCCGGGGCGGCGGCGCCGCGCCGCGTGGAGGACTCGATCTCGATCGCCGGGGCGTTGGGGTTGTTGTTGACGAGGAAGGAGACCTCGACCGGGCCGACGAAGGAGTAGCCCTGGTCCGCGGCGTGTGAGGTGGCGACCTCCTCCATCTGACGCACCATTTCGTCCTGGCCCCAGGCGGTGATGCGCTCGATGCTCGGCGGGGTGAGGTGGATGCGGAAGATGTTGGGAACCACGGAGCGGTCGCGGGCGAAGGACGCGGCGCGCTTGTCCATGGTCTCGCGGAGCTTCGAAGCGATCTCGATGGGCTCGATGTCGTCCGAGAAACGGGACATGGCGCGGTTCGTGACGTTCTCGACGCCCTTCTCGAACTTGTCCAGGAATCCCATGGACAGTACCTCCCCCAAATTTGGTGTGGCGGCCCCCGGGATGGAGCCGGGAGACGGGACTGTCCCGCCTCGCTATGGGCCTGCACGGACCTGCGTGCAGGTCGATACCGTTCCCATCGTAACGGTAGCGAAGCCATCGCAGGGAAGACGGCCCCCTCTGTGTGAGGTAATTGTGTCGTGAGCGGTCTCACGGCCGGATATGACGGTGAGGATTGGACGCGGGCCGGGATGGCAGGCTAGTCTCATGCTCGCTTCTCGCGCGAGTGGCGGAATTGGTAGACGCGCACGGTTCAGGTCCGTGTGATCTTACGATCATGGGGGTTCGAGTCCCCCCCCGCGCACAGAATGGAAAGGCCCGGGCCACATGGTCCGGGCCTTTCGCCGTCTCGGGGTCCCCGCCCTTGAGTCAACGCAGTCCGCGCGTGGCGGTACGGCGTCGTTCCAGTGATGACAGGGGAGTCAGGCGGAGGCGGGCCGGGGGTGCAGGTGGCGCAGCAGGTACCAGGCGGCCAGGGCCCCGGCCCAGGCGCCGACGGCGTTCTGGCCGACATTGGCCAGCGAGGGGCGCCGCTCCAGCATCGGCAGGAGGCTCTGAAGCACCTCGGCGCTCAGCCCGACCACGCAGCCCACCAGCGCCCACATCCACCAGGGGATGTCCCGCCAGCCCGCGACCGCGCAGAAGGTGGCCGGAGCCAGCATCACCAGGTTGAGGACGACGTCCTTGCCCTCGGAGCTGAGGAAGGCCGGTCCTATGGTGTCCTTGAGCTCGGCGATCTCGCGCCCGGAGGGCCACACGACCGCCACGCAGACGATGGCCAGGAGGATGACCGCCGCGACGCGGGCGATCCGTTCGTAAGGGGAGGTGCTCGGGGGGAGGGGCGTGGGCGGGTTCGGGACCGTGGCGCGGCCGGCCGACGCCGGTGTCGTCCCCCGGGGGGTGTCGGGGGAGTCGGCGGACGTCAGTGCGTCGGGCGCGGGCTGCTGGGCAGGCACGCTCACGACGTTACCGCCCGCCGTCGGGGAATCCCGGAAGGCGGGCGGTAACGATCAGAGCACAACAGAGCGCAGGAGCGTGTCCCGGCTCAGCAGCAGCTGGCGTTGATCTCCGTCTCGGCCTGCTTGGCCCGGGCACGCCAGAACTCGCGCTCGCTCATGGGGCCGTGCCCAGAGCCGTGCCCCGGGTCGTGGACGCCCTCGTGCCCGTGGGGGCACTGCGCGTGCTCGCGGGCGTAGCGCTCCAGGTAGCGGTCGTAGGCGGACTCCCCGGTCATGTCCCGCCACAGGGTGCGGGCCCGCCTCAGGACCTGGCGGATCCGACGTCGGGCGCTCACCCGAACCGCCGGCTGCGGCGTCGAAGGAGGAGGTGTCATGACTTCTCCGCGTGGGCCTTGTGCGGGATGAGGGCCGGGTCGCCCACCTGCTCGTACTCCCGGGAGACCTTCTTCATGAGGGAGGAGGCGATCATCGTCTCGGGCGCGTAGAAGTTGGACTCCTGGTACGGGTCCTCCGACGTCGTCGTGTCCCCGTTGCGGATCGTCTGGACGATGCGGATGAGGGCGCAGACCATGACGAAGGCCACCATGACCAGGAAGACGACCGACAGCGTCCCCTGGATCATCGTGTTGCGCACGATGGCCCGAGTCTCCTCGATCTTGGCCGGGTCGGTGAGCGTGCCCAGCTTGGCCACGGCCTCACGATGCTGCTGGAAGTAGCCCACGAGCGGGTCGGTGGAGAAGATCTTCTGCCACGAGGCCGTGAAGGTGACGGCCGTGTCGAAGACCAGCGGGATCGCGGGGATCCACACCCACTTCGTGTAGCCCTTGCGCACCACCATGACGGTGACCACCAACAGGGCCACGGCCGCGATGAGCTGGTTGGCGATACCGAACAGCGGGTAGAGCGTCTGGATGCCGCCGCGGGGGTCGGTGACCCCCATGAGGAGCAGCGCCCCCCAGGAGGCGACGACGACGGCCGTGGTCCCCCAGGCGCCTACGTGCCAGGACGGGTCCTTGAACTTGGGGAAGGCGTTGCCCAGCGCGTCGGAGAGCTGGAAGCGGGCCACACGGGTGACGGCGTCGACGGCCGAGAGGATGAACAGGGCCTCGAACATGATGGCGAAGTGGTACCAGAAGCCCATCATGGCCCGGCCTCCGCCGATCTGGTGGAGGATGTGGGCGATACCCACCGACAGGGTGGGGGCGCCGCCGGTGCGCGAGACGACGTTGGGCTCGCCGACGTCGCTGGCCAGGCGCTCCAGGGCCTCAGCGCCCGTGTAGGTCTTGGGGTTGCCCTGATCGTCCCAGGAGTCCCACTCGGGGGTGGGCTTGCGGCCCTGGGCGTCGGTGACGCCGAGCTTGGCGACGGCGGCCTCGGCGAGCTTCTCGCAGTGGTGCTCGGGGTCGTTGGTGGTCTTGCAGGGGGCGGCGGCCACCGTCTCGGGGCCGGCGAGCTTGTTCATGGTCGCCGTCGAGGTGTTCATGGAGAAGTAGATGCCCGGGCTCAGGGAGACCGCGGCCGCCAGCGCCATGATGGCCACGAAGGACTCCATGAGCATGCCGCCGTAGCCGATCATGCGGACCTGGGTCTCCTTCTCCACCATCTTGGGGCTGGTTCCCGAGGAGACCATAGCGTGCATGCCGGACAGGGCGCCGCAGGCGATGGTGATGAACAGGAAGGGGAAGAGGGTGCCGGCGAAGACCGGGCCCGCGGTGTTGAAGGCGAACTCGGTGACGGCGGACATCTCCACCAGGGGGCGCACGATGATGATGCCCAGGGCCAGGATCGTGATCGTGCCGACCTTCATGAAGGTCGACAGGTAGTCGCGCGGGGTGAGCAGGACCCACACCGGCAGGACCGCGGCCAGGAAGCCGTAGATGATCATGGCCCACACCAGGGTCTTGGGGGACAGGTGCAGGTAGCGGCCGAAGGAGGACTCGGCCACCCAGCGCCCGCCGATGATGACGGCGATGAGCAGGCCGAAGCCGACGAAGGAGACCTGCGTGATCTTGCCGGGCTGGACGAAGCGCAGCCACAGGCCCATCGCGATGGCGATCGGGATGGTCATGCCCACCGAGAAGACGCCCCAGGGGGAGGCGGCCAGGGCGTTGACGCAGACCATGGCCAGGACCGCCAGGACGATCATGAGCATGACGAAGACGACGACGGTGGCCACGATGCCGCCGACCTTGCCGATCTCGTCAGTGGCCATCTGGCCCAGGGAGCGGCCGCCGCGGCGCATGGAGAAGAACAGGACGAGCATGTCCTGGACGGCGCCGGCCACGAGCACGCCGATGATGATCCACAGGGTGCCGGGCAGGTATCCCATCTGGGCGGCCAGGACCGGGCCGACCAGCGGGCCGGCGCCGGCGATCGCCGCGAAGTGGTGGCCGTAGAGGACGACACGGTGGGTGGGGTCGAAGTCGCGCCCGTTGTTGATGCGCTCGGCCGGGGTGGCGTTGGTGTCGTCGGGGCGCATGATGCGCCGCTGGATGTAGAGGGCGTAGAAGCGGTATCCGATCGCGTAGGTGCACACGGCGGTGACCACGAACCAGATGGTGTTGACGTGCTCGCCGCGCACAATCGCCAGCATCCACCACCCCAGGACGCCCAGGGCGGTGATGGCCACCCAGGTGGCGATCCGCGCGGGTGTCCATCGATTGTCAGGATGTATGCCGACGGGGACGCCGGCGGCGTTGCGGATGATCCGCTTCTCCTCCTGCGGTGAGTAGGTGGGCAGAGAGGCTTCTTTCTGGGGCATCGGGATTCCGCTCTCGTCGTCGAGAAAAGGTATGACGTCGTCGTCTTCGGTGACTCGTCCAGGGTATTCCTCCCGCTCGCAGAAGGGAAGCAATAGCGAGTCCGAAGGCGGGGCGTTCGTCTTTTGACCTCAATATCAGTGCCATTTATCCCACTCATTGAACAGTGCTTCCGGTGGCCGCTTCGCGGCGTCGCGCATGACGCTGCCGAGCCTGGGCCGGGAACCGGTGGTGCGCGGTTCGGGGCCTTCGGGGCGTGCGGCTACCCTGACCTCGTGTCCGTGCTCCATCCCGTCCTCGACGTCCTCGCGCAGGCGCCGATCCTCACCGTCTTCCTCGTCATCGGCCTGGGGACCGCAGCAGGGCAGATCCCGTTGGGGCCGATCCGCTTCGGCGCCGCCGGGGCGCTCTTCGTGGGGCTGGCGGTAGGCGCCCTCGACCCCCGGCTCGGCGCGAACCTCACCCTGCTGCGCAGCCTCGGCCTGGCCCTGTTCTGCTACACCGTGGGCCTGGCCGCCGGCAACACCTTCTTCCGCGACCTGCGCAGGCAGCTGCCGCTCATGGCCATGTGCGTCGTCGCGCTCGTGATCGCCGGCGCGGCGGGCGGCCTCTACTCCCACCTGGCCGGCGTGAGCCCCGCCATGGACTCCGGCGCCTACGCGGGAGCCCTGACCTCGCCGGTGCTCGACGCCGCCATCGAGGCGGCCGGCACCCAGGAGCCCGCCGTCGGCTACGCCCTGGCCTACCCCGTGGGCGTCGCCGTCGCCATCCTCATCGTGGCCGGGGTCGTGGGGCGCACCTGGCCCGGGCGGCGCGACCCGCGGCCCGCCAGCGCCGACGGCATCACCGCCACCAGCGTCTACCTCCTCCAGCGGGTGGCCCTCGGCGAGATGAAGGCCTTCAAGGAGGGCAGCATCCGCATCTCCTACCTGGAGCGCGACGGCGAGACCCGGGTCGTGGCCCCCGGTGAGGAGCTGCTGCCCGGGGACAAGGTCGTCATCGTCGGGGCGCCGTCCGCCGTCGAGTCCGCCGTGCACGACTTGGGCACCGGGCTCAACAAGTGCCTGGCCAAGGACCGCACCGTCGTCGACTTCCGGCGCCTGACCGTCTCCTCGACGCGGGTGGCCGGGCGCACCATCGCCGAGGTGGACATGCCTGGGCGCTTCCAGGGCGTCATCACCCGCGTCAAGCGCGGCGACCTGGACCTGCTGGCCCGTGAGGACCTCGTCCTGGAGCTCGGCGACCGGGTGCTGGCGGTCGTCCCCAGTGACGAGCTGGAGAAGGCCGCCGACTGGTTCGGTGACTCCGAGCGCTCCATCGCCCAGATCGATGCCTTCTCCGTCGGGGCAGGCATGGCGCTCGGTGTGCTCCTGGGGCTGGTGGCGATCCCGCTGCCCGGTGGCATCACCCTGCGGCTCGGGGTGGCGGCCGGGCCGCTCGTCGTCGGCATGGTCCTGGGGTGGGTGGGGCGCACCGGGCCCTTCGTGTGGGGGCTGCCGCATGCCGCCAACTCCACCATCCGGCAGCTGGGACTGCTGTTCTTCCTGGCCGCGATCGGGCTGGCCTCGGGGCCGGACTTCGCGGCCTCGGCCTTCTCGATGACGGGGCTCAAGGTGGGGGTGCTCGCCGCGCTCATCGTGGCGGTCAACGCGATCATCCTGCTGGCCGGGGCGCGGTGGGCCGGGGTGTCCGCGCAGCGCGCCGCCGGCGGCCTGGCCGGGCTCGTCGGGCAGCCCGCGATCCTCGCCTTCGCCCTGTCCAAACGCGATGACGAGCGCATCGAGGCCGGCTACGCGACCCTGTTCGCCCTGGCCATCGTCGTCAAGATCGTCATGGTTCAGGTCCTTGTGGCGCTGTAGGTGCGTGCATCGGGTCGTGATGATGGTGCGGAGTGCTGGTGACGTAATCGGCTGTCGATCTGGCGCCGAGGAACGTAACGGTGTCCAAATCTGTGACAAAGGCGGGGGCAGGTGCTGAGCGTGCCAGATGAAACCGCATGGTCCTGCGGTTCCTGCTGCTCAGTAAAAGGTGCTTGGACCTCTTTGTCACAGATTTGGACACGTACGCCTCTGTCGCGACCTGCTGAGGCCGCGCGATACGGGCCGATGCGGACGATCAGTCGGCGGCGTCGCGCTCGGCGAAGACCTCGCGGGCCACGAAGGTGGCGTTGAGCGCTCGCGGGAAGCCGGCGTAGACCGAGGCGTGCAGGATCGCCTCGACGATCTCCTCGCGGGTCAGCCCCACGTTGAGCGCAGCGCCGATGTGGATCCTCAGCTGCGGCTCGCAGCCACCCAGGGCCGTGAGCACGCCGATTGTGACGAGCTGGCGGCTGCGCGGGTCCAGGCCGGGGCGGGCGTAGACGTCCCCGAAGCCGAAGGCCGCGATGTGGTGGGCGAGCGCCGGGCTGATGTCCGCCAGGGAGTCGATGACGGCCCGGGCGGCCTCGCCGTCGACCGAGCGGGCGACTTCCAGGCCGCGCTCGCGCCGGGCCAGGTTCTCGGGGCTGTTGACGTCGTGCTGGGGGTGAGTGGTCTCAGCGGTCATGAGGGGTTCTCCTTGTCAGTGTCGAAGGTGTCGATGTCGTGTGCGGTGGCCTGCTCCTGCAGCTCCCGCGTGTAGGCGGCGATCTTGTAGTCGGTGGCGGATAGCGCCAGCTGGAGCTCATCGATTCGGGTGCGCAGGACACTGCGGTGCTCGGTGAGCATGGCCAGGCGCTCGGGTACCGTGTCCCGACCGGCCTCGACCATGTCGACATAGCGCTGCAGGTCGCTGATCGTCATGCCCGAGGTGCGCATCCGGGTAAGAAAGACCAGGCGCCGCACGGCCGTGGCGTCGTAGCGGCGGTACCCGGAGGCGTCGCGCCCGACCCGCACGAGCCCGATTCGCTCGTAGTAGCGCAGAGTGTGGGCGCTCACCCCCAGGCGGTCGGCGGTGGTCGCGATGTCCCATCCGGCCGCACCGGGCCCGTCTGTAGGCCCGAGGTTGTCGCTGCGTGGGACGGAGGCGAGCCGGAGAACCTCGCGGAGCCGGGCGTCGTCGGGCTCGCTGCCTGGGGCGATCGTGCTGGTCATGCCTGAGACCGTAGAGCTTCGAGCGCGCTCGAAGGCAAGAACGCTCGGAGCGGCGGTCCGGGCAGCGCGAGGCTAGCCTGGCCGCATGCTTGTTGCCTTTTCCGTGTCCCCGACCACCACCGACGACCCTGATGGCTTGGTCTCCGAGGCGGTGGCCCGGGCTGTGCGCGTGGTGCGCGACTCCGGCCTGTCCCATGAGACGACCTCGATGTTTACCACGCTCGAGGGTGAGTGGGACGAGTGCATGGACGTGGTCAAGCGAGCCTGCGAGGCGGTCGCCGAGGTGAGTCCGCGCGTGGCGCTCGTCCTCAAGGCCGACATCCGCCCCGGCTGGACCGGCCAGATGACCGCGAAGGTCGAGCGCGTCGAGGCCCGCCTGCGCCAGGCCGACTGAGCGGCGCCCGACAAACCGACCAAAACTTCACAAACGACGCGGCTCCGGGTCGATTCTGAAGATTCTGTCGAAGTGTGGGTGGGGAGGGAGGCGCGGGGCGTCAGCGACTCATCCGAGCAGAGCCAGGGCGACCGCGGCGCTGCGGGCGGCGGCCTCCTCGGCGGCGATGTGGAAGTCCTGGCCCGCCTCGGGGCCGCACAGGTCTGACACGCCGCGCACCGAGACGAAGGGGATGCCGGCGCCCGCCGCCACCTGCGCCAGCGCCGTCGACTCCATGTCCGTGCTCAGTGCCGTGGGGAACACCTCGCGGGTGTCGGCCATGTTCGCGGCCGTCACGAAGGAGTTGCCGGCCAGCATCTGACCGACGCGCAGCCGCGCCGAGCCCGACGATGCCGTGGCGCCGCGCAGGGCCTCCTGGCCCACCTGCTCCAGACGCTCCAGCAAAGCCGGGTCGCCGGTGAAAGTTTCTGGCTGGCCCGGGGTCTGGCCGCGGGCATAGCCGAAGGCGGTGGCGTCGGCATCGGTGTAGGCCAGGCTCGCCGAGGCGCACACGTCGCCGACCTCGACCTGCCGGCCGAGCCCGCCGGTGGTTCCCGCCGAGACGACGGCGCTGGGACGGACCCGGGCCAGGACCGTCGCCAGCGCGCTCGCGGCCGCCACGAGCCCGATACCGCTGCGCACCACGATGAGCTCGCGCTCGTCGCCGGGAAGCTGGAGGGACCAGGCGCGTGCGGCCCCCGGCAGGATCGGCGCCTGGGCCGCCGCGCGCTCGGGCAGGGCGTCCAAGAAGGGCTGGACCTCCTCGGCCATGGCGCAGGAGACGATGACGGGCGCGGCACAGGTGCGACTCACACGCCGAGCCTACAGGGGCGGCCGAGCCCTGAAAGTGTCCAGAGGGGACGGCTTTGACGGCCGATCGCAGCCACGATCAGGAAGTAACAGGGCGATGACCTGGGCTTTTGTCAACCGCGGTGCGGCTGCCGTGATTCAAAGTCGTCCCAGATGGACAGAATCGCTGCATGGTGACTCTGTCGGTGTCGTTGCCTCTGGAGACATGCTGCCGTCACACGCCCGCGGGTCAAGAGCTGGGGCGTCTGGTTCCTGGGCGGGGTAGGTACGGCGGATGCGCTCGCCAACGATCCAGGTGACGGTTCCCTCCGGTTCGTCTGCCGTGCCCGTCGCACTCGGAACCTATGAGGTAAGAGCGCCATCACCCTGCCTGGAGCGGGATGATCGGGGTGATCCCCATGCGCATGGCGATGGGGGCGACAATTTCGACCGTGCTGTGCTGGAGGACCTGTCGGCTAGTCAGACGCACTGGAACGTGACTCGCGGTGAGTGCGGCCTGGTCGCGCAGGTGGTCGTGCTCCCAGTCGAGATGGGAGGAGTGAAAGGCGTAGCCGTCCGTCTCGATGAGAAGTGCTGGGTGACTGTCTGCTCGAAGCGCCTTGGTGTCGGGCGTGAGACCGGGGATGAGGTCGTGTGGATGAGCTGTCAGCACCAGATCCACCTCTCCAACGCCCGGGACGAACACCGCCGTCGCCGGCCGGTATCCCGCCTCTTCCAGCTCGTAACGAGCGATCGTCTCCAGAAGAGAGCGGGCATCGGGGAGCGACCGCCACACAAGCGTGCGGGAGCGGTGGTTTCGCGGACCCCGTAGGAGGCTCTCAAGCTGAGAACGGGTCGTCAGCCCAAGTCGAAGGGCCGCATCGAGCGCGATGAGTGCATCAAGCTCATCCGCACAACGCAGGTAACAGATGAGTGCCTGCTCCACGGGTGCCACCGGTGCCGCATCTGCGGCGGGCAGAATGAGTCCACTCAACCGATGGGTGACGACGTGTCCGATTGCGTCCGGTATGTGACCCTGGTTGCAGGGGATGGCGATATGCAACGTTGTGGGCGCTGATTGCAGCGGTAGGCCGTAGTGCTGCATCGCGTGGGCGCAGGTGATGACACCCCTGATGCGTCGGCAGAGGATGAAACGAGGGTCGGCGCCCTTCAGTGCGGCCACGTGGTTCGGGTGAAGAGTGACGAGCCCGTCGGCGGCGGCTCGGGCAACCAGACGACGCTCGGTCCGCGTGCTGCACAGCGTGCTCAGGCGTGCTGCTCCCTGGTAAGCGGCGAGACGCGTCAGCAGTCCCTCGATCCTGGATGACTTATCCATATGTAAATGATGTCAAACATCATCAAAACGCGCCTTGCTGGAGTGGGGGGTTGTGGACTGAGGTGTGTCCGTTTTGTCCAGAGGGGACGACTTTGACGGCCGATCGCAGCCACGATCAGGAAGTAACAGGGCGATGACCTGGGCTTTTGTAGACTGCGGTGCGGGTGCCGTGATTCAAAGTCGTCCCATCTGGACAGATTCGCCGCACGGCAGTTCTGTCGAGGCGCTGTAGAGAGCGTGCAGTGGGGGTCGGTGGGGCGGTGGCCTTCTGTCGGGGTGGAATCCGTCGCTTCGCCAGGAGGCAAGCTCTGGTGCGGGGTGACGTCAGGCGTCGCCGGCCTTCGTCGGCGTGCTCAGCCCGATGATGACCGCCTCGATGAGGTCGCGCAGCCTGCCACAGTCGATGTTCGCGGCGATCGAGTCCATGAAGAGCAGGCTGACGATATCGGCCAGGCTCGCCGTGGGGACGGTGGGGCGGCGCCCCATGCGGGCGAGAACCTTCTCGACCGTCCCGGACAGTCTGGCGGTGAAATCGGCGCGCGCCGTGCCGGGGATCGTCGGGCTGTCGGGGTTGCGCAGCTGGAAGAGGGAGTACTCCGTGGTCAGCAGGTAGATGGTGCGGGCCTCGGGGCGGATGGCCTCGAGCAGCTCCATGAGCGAGTCCATCGTGGGGGCGCCCTCGAAGGAGTCGATGGCCTGCGTGACCCGTGACAGCAAGGTGTTGGAGCGCGTGACGATGGCCTCGGTGAGGATGTCCTGGAGCGAGGAGTAGTTGGAGTAGAAGGCGCCCCGGGTGAAGCCGGCCTGCTTGACGACGTCGTCAATGCGAGTGCTGGCGATGCCTTTGGAGGCAACGATGTCCGCAGCCGCCTCGATGAGGCGGGCGCGGGTGTTCTCCCGCTTGCGCAGCGTGCGCTCGGTGGCGGGCGGGTCGGTGCTCGGTGTCATGAGACCTCCCACCTTACCGGCGCCGTGGGGGTGCGAGGAGTCACAACGTCCTGGGTTTCAATACATGAATGTATCCAGTACGTTTGCGTATCGAATTCGATCATCTCCGTACCTTCTGGAAGGCCTGCCATGTCCAACTTCCTCTTATCCCTGGGGCGATGGTGCGCTCGTCACGCCACCCGGGTCCTCGCCGCCTGGGCGCTGCTCATCGCTGCCCTCGGCGGTGTCGTCGCCACTACCGGCATCCAGCTCGACGACACCTTCACGATCTCCGGCACCGAGTCGATGCGGGGCCTGGAAGTCCTCTCCGACCGGCTGCCCCAGGCGGCCGGCACCAGCGAGCAGATCCTCATCACCAGCTCCAACGGCCGCATCGAGAACCACGCCCCGGCGGTCAACGCCTTCGCCCTTCGGGCCTCACAGATCGACGGTGTCGCCACGGTCTCCCCGCCCTTCGGGGACAAGGCCGCCGGGGTCGCGTCAACCGTCTCCGCCGACGGCACCCACGTGCTCGTCCAGGTGCAGACGGACGCCTCGGTCGGCTCCATCACCACCGGAACCACGCCGAAGGCCAAGACCGTCGCCCAGGACCTCGACACCCTTGCCGAGCGCGCCGAGGCCATGGACCCGTCCCTGACGGTCCAGCGCAGCGGCAACATCGACCAGGAGGTGGGGATCGGTATCTCCGCCGTTGAGCTCGTCGGCGTCGCCATCGCCGCGATCGTCCTGCTCATCACCTTCGGCTCCCTCGCAGCCGCGGGTACCCCGCTCGTCGCCGCCACCGTCGGCGTGGGCGTCGGCATGCTCGGCATCCTCGCGACGGCGAGCATCACCGACATCAACTCCACCACCCCGGTCCTGGCCGTCATGATCGGACTGGCGGTCGGCATCGACTACGCCCTGTTCATCGTCTCGCGGGCGCGCGAGTACCTCGCCGACGGCGTCGATCCGGCCGAGGCCGCCGGGCGGGCCACCGCCACCTCCGGAGGGGCCGTCGTCTTCGCCGGCACCACGGTCATCGTGGCCCTGTGCGGTTTGAGCGTGGCCGGCATCAGGTTCCTGACCACGATGGGCCTGGCCTCGGCGGCGGTCGTGGCGGTGGCCGTGCTCGTTGCCCTGACGGTCGTCCCCGCACTCATCGGCCTCCTCGGTCAGCGCCTGCTCCCGCGTCGCCGCAAGGCCGCCGGCGTCGGTGCGGACGCGGACCGGAGGCCGGCGTCCCGCTGGGTGCGCACGGTGACCCGCCGGCCCTGGATGACCATCGGCGCCGTCGTCGTCCTCCTGGGACTGTGCGCCGTCCCCGCCAGCGGCCTGCGCCTGGCCCTGACCGACAACGGCTTCGCCGAGAAGGGGACGCAGCAGCGCGAGACCTACGACGCCGTCGCCGCGGCCTACGGCGAGGGCTACAACTCCCCGATCGTCGTGATCGCCGACATCTCGCAGCCCTCCGGTTCGGTCGCCGCGGTCCAGGGCCTGGCCCATGACCTCTCCCAGCTCGACGGCGTCGAGGGAGTCTCCCTGGCCACTCCCAACGAGGACGGGACGCTCGCCTTCGTCCAGCTCCGCCCCGAGAAGTCGCAGGCCGACCCCGCCACGATGGAGCTCGTGCGCAGTATCCGTTCCCACGCCGGTGATTACGAGAGCCGCTACGGGCTCAGCAACGTCATGGTCACCGGCCAGACCGCCGTCGCGATCGACGTCGCCGAGGAGCTCAACGCCGCCCTCATCCCCTTCGGCATCGTGGTGGTGGGCCTCTCGCTCATCCTCCTCATGGTGGTCTTCCGCTCCATCGCCGTCCCCGTGACCGCAACCCTCGGGTACCTGCTGTCACTGGGTGCGGGCATGGGGGCCGTGGGCGCCGTCTTCGGCTGGGGCTGGGCGGCCGACCTCCTGGCCGTCTCCAAGGTCGGTGCCGTCATCTCCTTCCTGCCGGTCATCGTCATGGGAGTCCTGTTCGGGCTGGCCATGGACTACCAGGTCTTCCTCGTCTCACGCATGCGCGAGGAGTGGGCCCGACGGCGCGGCGACGCGACTGCCGCAACGCCCGAGGCCCGCCGTGAGGCGGCCGCGGCGGCGGTCGAGGCGGGGTTCCAGGGCAGCGCGAAGGTCGTGGTGGCGGCGGCCGTCATCATGATCGGTGTCTTCATGGCCTTCGTCCACACCGACAACGTGTACGTCAAGCCCATCGCCCTCGGCCTGACCGTCGGGATCGCCGCCGACGCCTTCCTCGTGCGCATGACCCTCATTCCCGCGCTCATGGCGGCGCTGGGGGAGAAGGCCTGGTGGCTGCCGGCGTGGCTGGACCGGCTGCTCCCCGTCGTCGACGTCGAGGGGGAGGGCCTGGAGCAGGCACTGGAGCAGGAGGAGGCCGATGCGGGCCAGTCCGCCCGACCGGTGACGGACTGCTCGGACGATGAGGGCGAGGATGCTGAGGGCGCCGCGGACGCCGAGGGTAGGCAGGCCGCTGTCGTGTCCTGAGACTGGTGGCCGCGGTGTCTGGCGAGGGCGGGTCAGGTGGATTGCTGCCGGCCCGCCCTCGCCGGGGACATTGCGCGCGGTCGGATGCGTGTCCTTCCGGGCGGGGGCATTCGACGCCGTCGAGGGCCGTAGTCCGGTCCCCGGCCGTGCAGGATGTCCCCGCACGCATTGGGCCGGTCCACCGGGCCTCGCTTCGTCCCACCGCTGGGCCTTGCCTTGCCGCGCCCCATCACCAGGACCGGGCCCCATCACCAGGCCCCGGGGCCCGCTGTGTTCCGGCGGCCCGTGGTCTACGACGGCCTACTGACCGGTACCCTCGTCGTCCTGGGAGCCCGTGGCGGCGGTGACGGCCGCCGCCGGGTTGATGGGCAGCGCCCGGCGGGACTGGTCGCGGCGCAGCAGGAAGTTCCCCAGCCGGATCGGCCAGGCCACGTGGTTGATCCGCGGCCAGCGCAGCATGACGTAGTCGACGGCGTCGTCCACCTCCAGGCGCCGCGTCGAGTTGCCGACCCGCACCCACAGCGCCGCCCCGTCGCGCCCCTTGGCCGGCTTGAGGTAGACCGGCAGCGGGGACGGGGGCGCCGTCACCCGGCACACCTCCGCGGTCCCGTCCGGTGTGGGCGCGAAGTCCACCTGCGGCAGCGCCGCCGCGTTCGTGCCCATGCGCGTGCGCCACATGCCGCGCAGCCACAGCTCGAAACGGTCGGCGTCGGGCTGCTTGAGGGTGGCGTAGTCGGGGCCGAGCCCAATGAGGTTGCCGCCGTCATCGACGCCGAGCAGGAGCGTGCCGCCCGCGGAGTTCATGAAGGCCGCCACCGTCTTGGCCACGATCTCCTCCATGGCCTCATCGCGCTTGTCTGTGCGCAGGTTCCAGCGGGCCGAGGACTTGAACTCCAGGCGGTCGGACTCGCCCATCTGGGCGACTTCCGCGATCGGCAGCAGCGTGCGACGGTGCTGGACGCGCGCCAGCACCGCGGAGGTCGCGACCAGCACCACGACTGCCACGCCGCAGGAGGTCGCCAGCATCTTGACCGAGAACAGGTCGCCCTCGTCGAAGATCCACCCCGCCAGCAGCAGCCCCAGCCACAGGCCGATGAGCGCGATGAGCGTGGCCTCCGCATCCGACACGGAGACCCGTCCGCGCAGCAGGAACCGCGTCACCTGTCCCACGAGGTAGGACAGCAGGAGCAGCAGCGGCTGGGCGATGACCCACCAGATGAGGATGGGGTTGGCGGGATTGGCGATGACGGTGCTCTCCATGGTTGTCAATGCTTCTCGTCGCTTTTCGGGAAATCGGTGGGTTGGCGCCCCAGCGGGCGCGTGCGGAACAGCGTCAGGATACGGTGCCGGCCCCGTTGATCCGGGCCGACGTCGGAGCCCGGCGACGGCGCGACGTCTCACCCCGTCACTGTGCCGGGCCCGGTGTTGTCAGACTGTGAGGACTGTCCTCTCCTCGGCTCCTGGTCTTGGCGCTGTGTCAGGCCATGACCTGCGTCCACTCCTCGCGGGCGGCGAGGAAGTCGCGCACCGCCTCCTGGGCGGCGGCCAGCGAGTGGTTCGCCCCCCAGCCGCACTGGACCTCGTTGGCCGCCGGCACCTCCTGGGCGGAGAGGATGTCGCGGAAGGTCGCCTCCAGCAGCGGCAGGAACTCCTCGGTCCCCACCCCCAGCATGAGGGCGTAGAAGCCGGTCTGGCAGCCCATGGGGGAGAAGTCGATGAGCCGGTCGGTGTGGTTGCGCATGAGCTCGGCGCTCAGGTGCTCGATGGAGTGCACGGCCTCCATCTCCAGGTGTGCGCGGTTGGGCTGGCAGAAGCGCACGTCGTACTTGACGAGCACGTCCCCGCCGGGCAGCTCCTTGCGGTCGGCGACGCGCACGTAGGGCGCGGCCACCTTGGTGTGGTCCAGGTTGAAGGACTCGACGTTCATCCTCGGCGTGCTCTGCTGGCTCGTCTCGCTCATGGGCTCAGCCTACGGGGCGGTCACGGGGCAGGATGGGGGCATGACTTCACTGGCGCGCATCGTCGCGGGGCCCGACGCCGCCCCCACCCTGGTCCTGCTCCACGGCATCACCGGATCCGCGGTCTCCCTGGCCGAGGCCATCGACCACTGGGTGGGCCGCGGCTACCGGGTCGTCGCGGTCGACGCTCGCGGGCACGGCCTGTCCCCGCGGTGGGAGCCGGCCCAGCTCGAGCGGGCCGGGGAGGTCCTCGTGGGCGACCTCATCGCCGTCCTGGAGGACCTGGAGGCCGCCTCGCGCGGCCGGGCCGCCCTGGGTCTGCCGACGCCGCCGGCCCCGGTCGTCATCGGCCACTCGATGGGTGCGGCCACCGCCATGGTGGCTGCCGTCCGCCGCCCCGACCTGGTCTGTGGTGTCGTCCTGGAAGACCCCGCCCGCTTCGGCACCCGCAGCCCGCGCGAGCTCCTGGCCCGTGGCGCCGCCCGGGAGCGGGCCCGCGCCGCCGAGGTCGCCGACCTGACTGCCGCCGTCGGCCGCGCCCTGAAGACCATGCCCGACGCCGAGGCCCTCCCGGGCGTGTGGGCCTCCCAGCGCACCGACCCGGGCCTGCTGCTCACCGGCGTCGTCGCCCCCGAGGTCCCCTGGGACGAGGCCATGGCCGCGCTCGACGTCCCCGCCCTGCTGCTCACCGGCGACCGGCCCGGCAGCGCCCGCGTGGGCCGCGAGGGCCTGGCCACCGCCGCCCGCAACCCCCGCATCACCCCGGTCCTCGTGCCCGGGGCCGGCCACCAGGTGCGCCGCAGCGACCCGCAGACCTTCTACCGCGCCGTCGACACCTGGCTGGCCGAGGTCCTGCCGGTGGACTGAGGCGGGCCGGGGCCACCGGAGCGCCACCCGGCTGCCGCCGGACTGCCGCCCCAGCGCCGTCGCCGCGAGCGCGAAACGCGGAGAGCTCCCACGGCGCGCACAGGTCCGTCGGGGCGCAGCGCGCCGCCAGTCCGTGGGAGGATGCGCTCATGGCAGCTGTGTCGGAAAAAGCTCGGAAGGCCTCCGTTCCCGTCCCCGGGGAGCGCACGCAGGGGGAGACCATCGCCTACCTCCTGGCGGCACTGACCATTGGCGCGGTGGGGCTCTACCTCATCCAGGACCTCTTCGCCCCGGCCTTCTTCGCCCTGACCCTCGTGGTGACGGTCCGGCCGCTGGTGTCCTGGATGACGCGCCACCGGGTGCCGCGCGTGGTCGCGGCGACGGCGGCGATCGTGCTCATCTTCGCCTTCGTCGTCCTGCTGTTCGCGGCCCTGGCCGTCGCCGTCGCCCAGCTCGTCGACACCCTGCCGCAGTACGCCCCCAAGTTCCAGGCGATCTGGAAGCAGATCGAGACCCAGCTCAACAGCATGGGGGTCGACCAGTCCACGGTGCTCAAGCAGGTCACCAACGTGCTGGACACCTCCCAGCTCGTCATGGTGGCCCAGTCGGTCCTGGGGCAGCTGACCTCGGCCAGCGCGATGCTCGGCGTCATGTCGATGGTGGTCGTCTTCCTCATGTTCGACACCGCCAAGATCGAGATCCGCACTGCGGCTCTCAGTGTCCTCAAGCCGGGCATGGCCTCCGCCCTGGTCTCCTTCTGCGAGGCGGTGCGCTCCTACTGGATGGTCTCGACGGTCTTCGGTCTCATCGTGGCTGTCATCAACGCGGTCACCCTGTGGTACCTGGATGTGCCGATGGCCATCACCTGGGGCGTGGTCTCCTTCATCACCAACTACATCCCGAATATCGGGTTCGTCCTGGGCGTGGTGCCGCCGGCGATCCTGGGGCTGGTGGACTCCGGCCCCTGGACGGCGCTGTGGGTGGTGCTGTCCTACACGGCGGCCAACTTCGTCATCCAGTCCCTCATCCAGCCCAAGTTCACCGGGGACGCGGTGGGGCTCAACACGACGACGACCTTCCTGTGCCTGCTGTTCTGGTCCACCGTCGTCGGGGCGATGGGGACGATCCTGGCGGTGCCGCTGACCCTGTTCGTCAAGGCCCTCCTCATCGACTCCGACTCGCGCTCGCGCTGGGTGGGGATCTTCCTGTCCGCCGGCGACTCGCCCGTGCGTGACCCCGATGAACTCGACCAGGGCGTGCTCGACCAGCTCGACCTCGACGGCGACGGCGTCGGCGAGGCCGATCCCGACTACGGCCGGGCCGTCGTCGAGAAGCGCGCTGAGACGAAGGAGCCTGAGAAGGCCGGCGCCTTGGCCACGCGCGCCGACGGCGGAGGCGGCGTCGGGGGTGATGGCGACGGTGCCGGCGTCTCCGCGGCCGCGGACTCAAGCCGGGTCACCAAGGACTGAGCTCAGGCCTGCGCCCCGGCGCACTGATGGTCGCAGGGCGAGCCTGGCGCCCCAGGGAATCGGCGACTGCGTTTCGCCCCGAGAACGTACTTCTCCTCCAGATGACTGAGGTCCGCTTCCAGTCATCTGGAGGAGAACGCAGTCCTCGTGCAGAAAGTAAGTCCTCGACGACGTGGCCTCCGGTTCGGGCGGCCTGCGCCGGAGCCCTGCGGCCCTCAGGGCTGGCGGGCCAGGTCCGCGGCGCCGACGAGCCCGGCCTCCTGACCGCCCTCGGCCAGGCCGCCGGCGATGACGATGACCTCGGGGTCCAGCAGCGCGCACATGTCGGCCAGTCCCACCCCCAGCCAGTGGGTGAGCTGCTCGTAGCACTCCAGGGCTTCCGCGATGATTTCTGCAGTTGTTCGTCCTGCGGGGCTCATAGCGGGACCGCCTCGGAGAGGATCCGCTCGCGCATAGTTGGGCGGATGTTGGTGTCGGGCACGAGGTCGACGTCGGCATGCAGGATGGTCCCCAACTCGATCTCCAGCCCGGCCAGATCCATGAGCCCGAGTGGTTGATCCATGCGGAAGAGCAGGTCGATGTCGGAGCCCTCGTGCTCCTGCCCGGTGGCCACGGAGCCGAAAACGCGAACATTCGAGCCGCCGGCCGCTTTGACTGTCTCGATGACCTCTCGGCGTGCAGTCCGCAGCTGCTTGGCCAGCGGCGTGGTGCCGTGAAAGCGCAGAAGTCGGGAGACCTCTGGCTGGCTTCGGCCGATCAGCCGGGCGATCTCCTTCTGGGACAGGCCGTTTCTGGAAGCCTCGCGCACGGCCGCAACCAGCTGATGCCGAGCCTGACGGACTGCTTCATCCGTCTCCTGAGCGACGCAGACCAGGTTCTGACGCGTCTCCACAACAGACATGACACAAGTATAGCAAGTGCTATATCTGCTGAGTCGGCCTCAGTGCAGCCAGCTGGTTCGGCGACCGGTGCCCCGCGACCTTCAGGGCTGGCGGGCCAGGTCCGCGGCGCCGACGAGCCCGGCCTCCTGGCCGCCCTCGGCCAGCACCACCGGGATGGCGGGGCGGTGGGGGCCGGCCGTGAGGTTCTCGGCGAAGGCCCTGCGGGTGGGGGCGAGCAGGATGTCACCGGCCTCGGCCAGGCCGCCGGCGATGACGATGACCTCGGGGTCCAGCAGCGCGCACATGTCGGCCAGCCCCACCCCCAGCCAGTGGGTGAGCTGCTCATAGCACTCCAGGGCGGCCGGGTCCCCCTCGCGGGCCGCGGCGGTGACGGCCTTGCCGGAGATGTGCTCCGGGTTGCCGCCGGAGAGCTCGATGATGCGGGCCGCGTAGTCGGGGCGGAACTGCGCCAACTCCCAGGCGTTGATGCCCAGGGCCGTGCCGGCGCTGTAGCGCTCCAAGCACCCGCGCAGGCCGCACCCGCAGGGGCGTCCGCCGGGGACGACGTTGATGTGCCCGATCTCCCCGCCGAATCCGGCCGCCCCGCGCAGGAGGTGGCCGTCGACGATAATGGCCCCGCCCACGCCGGTGCCGATGGCCACGATAAGGGCGTTGCGCTTGCCCCGGGCCGCCCCGAAGCGGGCCTCGGCCCACCCGAAGGCGTTGGCGTCGTTCTCGACGACGACGGGCAGGCCCACGCCCTCGGAGACGACGTCGCCGATCCGCATCCCGGTCCAGTCCAGGTTGGTGCCGTGCGCCATCGTGTTGCGGTCGGAGGACACGAAGCCCGCCGCCCCGATGCCCACGGTGGCCGCGTCGGGGAAGTCCTCGCGCAGCCGGCGCACCACCGTCGTGATCGTGTCGATGATCGCCTGGCGGCTGAAGGCGGGGGAGTCGCGCCGAATCGTCTGAAGAACCTTCCCGTCGTCGTCGACGACGCCGGCTGCGATCTTCGTTCCGCCGACATCCACTCCGATGCTCAGTGCCATGCTCGCGCTCCTTAGTGAGATGACCGTTGGTGACGTCGCTGCTTGCGTCGTTGCTCGTCAGACGATCGATGGGACAGGTGGTGGAAGAATAGCGTCCCCCGGCCCGCCCATGGGGCGAGTCGGGGGAAGAGCCTCGGGGTGGAGTGGGCGTGCGTGCGCCGCCGGGCCCCGTCGGTGCTCCGCTGCGTGGTGGTCAGCGCGCCGGTGCCGCGGGGCTCGTCGGGCTCGCGGCACCTGTGGCTGCCTGGGCTCCCTTGGCCTCTTTAGCCTTGGCGGCCTGGCTCTTGACGACGGCCGTCATGTAGTTGGCGTCCTTGTACCCGTTGATGTAGGTCTCGCCCACGATCATGAACGGGGTCCCCTGAATGCCGATGGAGTGGACGTGGTTGGTGGACTCGGTGACGGCCTTGACGGTCTCGGCGGCGGTCATGTCGGTGCGGAACTTCTTCAGGTCCGGTACCCCGGCCTTCTTGGCGAAGTCGACCAGGGAGTCCTCGGTGTAGGTTGGGTGGCCCTTGGGGTCGGCGGCGGCGTAGACGACGTCGTGGAACTCCCAGAACTTTCCCTGATTGGCGGCGGCCCGTCCGGCCTGAGCGGCCAGGGGCGAGGTCTCCGTGATCTGAGCCAGGTCGCGCCACTCGATGCGCAGCGTGCCCTCCTCCACCAGCTTGTCCAGCTTGGGCTCGACATTCCGGGCGAACTGGGTGCAGAAGGGGCAGGCGAAGTCGGAGTAGATGACCATGACGACCGGTGCGTCGACCTTTCCCTTGGCCTGGGCGTCGGTCGGGTCACGGTGGATCTCGGAGTGGATGAGCTCCAGGGTCGACTGGTCGGCGACCGGCGGGGCCGGATCGGGCTCGGGGACCGCGGCGGCCGAATCGGAGGCGGAGGTCCGGCTGGTGGCGGCGGCTTGATGGCGCCGGGAGGCGACGTTCTGCAGCAGCACCGCGGCGAGGACGGCCAGGATGACGGCGATGACCACGAGGGTGATCACCGTGGCGCGGTTGGTCCGCGACTGCGTCTGCGTCGGCGTCGAAGAAGGCGGCTGAACACTCATGGCAGCGAGTCTGTCAGAGGAGGTACGCCCCGCAATACGCCTGATCAGGCTGATGAGAGCACAGTTCGTCACAGCCGTCTCGGGCTGATCTCGGCAGGCCCGCCAATCTCACGGGGCGCTCACGAGCCGCTTACGGCGCGCTCACGAAGGTCACCGAAGCTCATCGGTCCGGGGGCGGCGTCGTCTCGCATCCCTCGACCGACACACTTCGACCGAATCTTCACAAACGACCCGGAGCCGCGTCGTTTGTGAAGATTCGGTCGAAGTGTCGAAGTGAGGTGGGGGCCGGTCGGGTGACGCTCTAGCGCAGGGCTGCGCCGGCCACCAGCCCGAGCCCGACGGCGCCCAGCGTCGCCGCCGTCATGAGGGTCGCATGCACGAGGGCCAGTCCCCACCGCCCGGCCAGCAGCAGGCGCGCCCCCTCGACGCAGGCCGTGGAGAAGGTCGAGTACCCGCCCAGGAAGCCGGTCCCCAGGACGGTGAGCGCGGTGGCGGCCCAGGTCCCGGAGTGCGGCGGGTCTGCCGCCCAACCCACGAGCAGGCCCATGAGGAGGCAGGCGGTCACGTTGACGACGACGGTGCCCCACGGCATCCGTAGCATCCACGGCATCAACAGTGCCCGCACCCCGGAACGACGCCGCTGCCGGGCTCCCGCTGCGGCCTCCCGGGCGGCTCGGCCGCTGAGGCGGCTGACGGAGGCGTCCACGCCCCAGCGGCAGGCGGCCCCCACCCCGCCGGCCATCGCCAGGGGGAGCCAGTCGGCGAGCCAGGTCCCCAGCCCGGTGGCGGCCCCACTCATGACGCCTCCGGGACGAGGCTGCCGCCCACTCGGCCCGTGCCGTCGCCCGCGTCGCCCACACTGCCCGCTCGGCCTGCCTGGCCCATGTTGCCCACGCCGCCCGTGCGACCCGGACGGCGCAGACGGCCTGCCAGCCACAGCCCGAGCCCTGCCGCCACCAGCCCGGCCACCATCGACCCCACCAGGTAGGCGGCGCCGAGGACCGGGTGGCCGCCGTCCCCGCCGGAGGTCAGGAGCCGGTGGCTCTCCAGGATGAAGGTCGAGTGCGTCGTCAGCCCGCCCAGCACCCCCGTGCCCAGGGCCAGTCGCAGGCGGGGGCGCCCTTCGCCGAGAGCCCCGAGCAGCAGCCCCAGGGCCAGGGCCCCGACGACGTTGAGGGCCAGCGTCGTGACCGGCAGGTGCCCGGGGGAGGCGGGCCAGGCCCACTCCAGGGCCGCGCGCACCAGGGTGCCCGCGCATCCGCCCGCGGCGACCAGGGCCAGGGAGGCGGCCACGGACGGGGCCCGCCCGGCCACCGGCGGGGAGTCGGCTGCCGAAAGGGAGGCGGCGCCCGCTGCCGGTTCGGCCCCCGGCTCAGCCCCGACTCCGGTCCCCGGCGTGGGAGCACCCCCGGCCCCGGAGGCGTGGCGGGTCCCGGCATCGGCGCCGGGGTCGGCCTCAGCCATTGCGCTTGGCGATCTGGTAGTTGTCCTTGTTGAAGATGAGGGAGTAGCTGGCCCCCTGCTGGGAGTGCTGCTCGCCCCAGGTGGCGGCATTGGTGGTGCCCCACTGGCTGGCGCTGCCCGGGGTCATGACGATGTACTCCTTGTCGGGTCCGCTCGTGCCCATCCAGGAGACCTCGGCCCGGGGCACCAGGTAGGCCAGCAGGGACAGGTCGGTGACCACCGTGGCCCCCTCGGGGATGGTGGCGATGACCTCGTGGGCGACGGCCACCCGATGCGTCTCGGTTCTCTTCGCCTCGTCGGTCTGCTTGGCCTCGGCGGCGAGCGGGTCGAAGTTCTTGTTAGTGGCCTGCCACAGCGGGAGATAGGGGGCGGTGAGCACCCCGGTGGCTACGGCGGTGAGGATGCTCGTGGCGACCACGAAGCGGTGCCGCATCGGCACCGTGAGCCAGGTGGGGAAGGCGGCCGGGCGCCGGCGTGGGCCGTCGACGTCGGACTCATCGGCGGCGCTGGCATCCCCGGCGGCCCGGGCTGAGGGCTCCACGACCGCTCGGCCATCGACCCCCACCTGCCTGACGGGGCGGTCGGCCACGTAGGAGCCGTGCGCCCGGCGCCGAGCGACGACGTCGAGCAGCGCCCCCAGCGCGATGGGCATGAGGGTGGCGTTGTAGTGCCAGTTGTCCCACACCCAGTAGAACTCCACCGACCCCAGGAACCGCCACGCCAACGTCGGCAGCACCACGAGCAGCCACGGCGAGGTGACCCCGACGATCCCGCTGGTGAGGATCAGCATGACGACCACCGTGGCCTTCTGGGTCAGGGCGTCGGGTGAGGTGGGCTGGTCCTGTGAGCTCAGGCCGTAGTCCCACACCCCGTTGATGTTGAAGGCCGGCAGGAACACCTGGGTGGCGAAGAGGAAGGCCGCGATTCCGCCGACGACCATGCCCACGCCCAGGCGCAGTCCGCGCTGCCGGTTGCGGGCGGCGTCGTCCTCAGCGGCGTCCCCACCGGCCGCGTCGGGACCGTCGGTCCTGCGACCACCGGGCCCAATGACCGTGCACGTGCGGTACCAGGCCGGGACCGCCGAGGTCAGGATGACGGCCACCCCGATCATGAGCACCGTCAGCCCCATGTCCTCCTTGACCAGGACCAGGGGCACCGACCAGGCCGTCACCGCCCCCCAGCGCCGCTCCACGAAGGCCACCGAGGCGTAGGCCAGCATCGGCATCGCGAAGGCGATCTCATGGAACTGCGCCGCCACCGCCCCCTGCATCCCCCAGGACAGGACGTAGACGAGCCCCAGCCCACCGGCTACCCACCGATTCGTCAGCCGGCTGGCCAGGCGGGTCAGCGGCCAGGCCGAGAACGCCAGCAGCAGGTCCTGAGTGATGAGCAGGCTCAGGGGAGTGGGGAAAAGCCGCCAGATCGGCCCCAGCAGAATGAGAATCGGGTGGAAGTGGTCACCCAGGAGGTTGTACCCGTCGGCCTTGACCGGCACGATCGGGGCCTGGAAGTGGGCGTAGGCCTTGGCCAGCTCGGAGAAGATCGCCAGGTCCCAGCTGGGCACCGGCTTCATCGCCTCCCACTGGACGATCGAGTAGTAGATCATCACCCAGGCACCGATGATGACGACGATCGCAGCCGGAATCGAGTGGCGGATCTGCTCCTTGAGGTTCACGGCGCTGAGCCTACCCGTGTGAATCGGGGATGAACCTGGTAGCGCTAGGCTCGTGGCGTCACCCACGATCAGGAGACGAGATGCCCCTCACGCCGACGCCCGCCGATTCCGCCTCGGCGGCCGAGTCCTCGCCGCCTCAGCGGCCTGACCTCGACCAGATGGTGGACCACGACGCGGAGCCCCAGCTCCAGCGCCACCTCACCAACCGCCACGTCCAGCTCATCGCCATCGGCGGGGCCATCGGAACCGGGCTGTTCATGGGGTCGGGGAAGACGATCTCCCTGGCCGGCCCCGGTGTGTTCCTCGTCTACGCGGTCATCGGCGGCATCCTCTTCCTGGTCATGCGGGCCCTGGGCGAGGTGCTGCTGTCCAACCTGTCCTACAAGTCCTTCGCCGACGTCGCCCACGACCTCATCGGGCCGTGGGCGGGCTTCTTCGTGGGCTGGACCTACTACGTGTGCTGGCTGGTGACGGCCGTGGCCGAGGTCATCGTCATCACCGGGTACGTGAGGTACTGGTGGCCGGACCTGCCTCTGTGGATCACGCCAGTGGTGACCGTGGTCCTGCTGTTCGGCCTCAACCTCGCCACCGTCAAGGCCTTCGGGGAGATCGAGTTCTGGTTCTCCATCATCAAGATCGTGGCCATTATGGCGCTCGTCGTCGTCGGCATCTTCATGGTGCTGCGCGGGTTCACGGCGCCCAACGGCGCCCACGCCCAGTTCTCCAACATCTGGAGCGGCGGGTTCTTCCCCAAGGGCGCGAGCGGGTTCTTCGGGGCCTTCCAGATCGCCATCTTCGCCTTCGTGGGCACCGAGCTCGTGGGGACCGCGGCCGCCGAGGCCAAGGACCCGGAGGTCACTCTTCCGCGGGCCATCAACGCGATCCCGCTGCGCATCGTCCTGTTCTACCTGGGGGCGCTCGCGGCCATTATGGCCGTCACTCCGTGGCAGGAGATCAATCCCGAGGAAAGCCCCTTCGTGGCCATGTTCGCCCTGGCAGGGCTCGGCGTGGCCGCCAGCCTCGTCAACTTCGTGGTGCTCACGGCCGCGGCGTCGTCGGCTAACTCCGGGGTCTACTCCACCTCCCGGATGCTCTTCGGCCTGTCCTGGGCGGACAACGCCCCCCACGTCTTCCGCAGGCTGACCGCCCGCTCGGTGCCGGGTGTGTCCTTGGCCGTCACCTGTGCCTTCCTGCTCACCTCGATCCCGCTGCTCTACACCTCCAAGTCCATCATCGCGGCCTTCACGACGGTGACTACGGTGGCCAGCGTCCTGTTCATCCTCGTGTGGTGCGTCATCGTCGTGAGCTACCTGCGCTTCCTCAGCCTGCGGCCCGACCTGCACGAGGCCAGCGCCTTCCGCCTGCCCGGTGAGCGTGTGGCGGCCTGGCTGTGCCTGGCCTTCTTCGCCTTCGTCATCTGGACCCTCACTCAGGCCCACGACACCCGTATCGCGGTCTTCGCCTCGCCCCTGTGGCTGGTGGTGCTGGGCGTGGCCTGGCTCGTCCACAGCAGCCGGCTCGTCAGGCACCGGGAGCCCCAGTCATGAGCGCCGGTGGTGGGTCGGTGACACCGAAGTCCTTACAGGGGCCGACGTCGTCGGCCTGCTTGGAGGACCTGCTCGCCCACGGGGTGGCTGCGGTCCGCCAGGCGGCCGCCTTCGCCCTGAACCCGGGTGAGGAGCTGCGCATCGAGGCCAAGGCGCACCGCAACGACCTGGTCACCCAGGTCGACCGCGGCGTCGAGGAGCGCATCGCCGGTCACCTGGAGGCCACTGGTGTCCCCGTCCACGGCGAGGAGTCGCACCGCGTCGAGGACTTCGAGGCCTACCGCGGGCGGGCCTGGGTGCTCGACCCCATCGACGGGACTCTTAACTACGTGGCCACCCACCGCGACTGGGCCATCTCCCTGGCCCTGGTCGACGACGGCGTGCCCACGGTGGCGGTCCTCGCCGACCCGGTGGCTGACCGGCTCTACACGGCCATCCGCGGGCGGGGCGCATGGGTGCAGCCGCTTCTGGTGGGCTCGGCGGGCGCCGACGACGCGGCGCCGCGGGCGCTGGGGCGGGTGGAGGACCTGCCCCTGAGCGAGGGCATGCTCATCGCCCACTTCCAGCTCACGCAGGACGCGGGCATCAAAAGGGCCATTGAGGTCTCGCGGGGCATGCGCTGCTACGGGGCGGCCGCCCTGGAGATGGCGGAGGTGGCCGCGGGCGGCGCGGTCGTCTACGCCCAGCCGCGGCTCCAGCCCTGGGACGTTGCGGCCGGTGCGCTGTTGTGTGCCGAGACCGGCGCGGTCCTCACCCGGATGGACGGGGCGCCCTTCGACGTGCGCCGCGCCGGCTCGCTCCTCGTGGGCACCCCGACCGCCCACGCCGAGGTGCTGGGGCATCTGCGCGACGTCGGGGCCTGAGGCTTGCAGGGGCGGACCAGGGGCCCGCCCTCGCGCGTTCGTACCTTGTGCCGCGCGTTCGGGGGTTCAGGGTACGAACCGGCGACCTACCCTACGAACACACGGGGCATACGGGGGACACAGGTGGCATTCGTAGGATGCCACGCATGACAAGAACACTAAGGCGGCGTCCGGTCGATTCAGGGCGCGCCATCGCGGCGCAGGCGACCGCGGAGTCCTCGAAGACGGGCGGCCCGCCGCGCCGTCGTCGCACAAGCATCGGTGCCCTGGCGGTCCTCGTCGGCGGGTGCCTGAGCGCCTGCGGGACGGGACTGGCCCCCGCAGCGGGCGGCTCGGCCACCGTCCCGGGCCCGATTCCCTCCGGCCTGGAGTCCTTCTACCGCCAGGCCGTCAACTGGTACCCCTGCGCCTCCACCGACGGTATGGAGAAGGCCTCGGGCAAGACCGCTCAGGCGAGCGCCTCCACGACGACCGCCGCCACGGCGTCGGCGCAGGCAACCGCCGCCCCGAGCTCCGACGGTGCGAGCGGCGCGGCCGGGACGGCAGACTCCTCCGAGGAGACCGACACGGCCGCCTTCAGCTGCGCCGTCATCACCGTCCCCCTGGACTACGCCAACCCCAAGGGCAAGACCATCTCGATCGCCGTGAAGAAGCGCGCCGCCACCGGCGGCCACGCCCAGGGCGTCCTGTTCATCAACCCCGGTGGTCCCGGTGACTCCGGGGTCTCCTTCGCCGAGCGGGCGGGCAACGCCTTCAGCCCCGATCTGCTCAACGCCTACGACATCATCGGCTTCGACCCGCGCGGGGTCGGCTCCTCCACGGCCATCACCTGCTCCAGCGATGACGACTCATCCTCCAGCACCGCCGAGCCCTCCGCCTCGGCTGGGGCCACGGCGTCGCCGTTGGCCGAGAGTACGCCGTCGGCAGGCACTGAGCCCTCCGCGGAGGCCTCCGCCGGGACCGCCTCGGGCGGCGAGTCCTACGAGGAGTGGGCGGAGTCGACCCGGCAGTCCTTCCAGGAGCTGGCCGAGCAGTGCGCCTCCAACACTGAGCCCGCCGCCCTGCTCGACCACGTCGATACCGTCTCCGCGGCCCGGGACCTTGATATCCTGCGGGCGCTGGCCGGCCAGGAGAAGCTGAACTACCTGGGATTCTCCTACGGCACCTACCTCGCCTCCGTCTACGCCGAGACCTTCCCCGGCAACACGGGCCGCATGGTGCTCGACGGCGCCATCGACCCCTCCCTGTCCCTCGCCGAGCAGGGGCTGGGGCAGGCCAAGGGCTTCGAGCAGGCGCTGCGCACCTACGTCGACTACTGCCAGTCCTCTGTCGGCTGCCCGCTGAGCGGCGGCACCGACGCCGGAGTCCAGCAGATCCGTGATCTCATCACCTCCGCCAACAGCACGCCCCTGCCGACCGGTGACCCGAAGCGCACCGTGACCGGCTCGGACATCGTCACCGCCCTGAGCGAGTACCTCTACACCACCGAGCAGAACTGGGAGCCCTTGAACAAGGCCCTCGACCAGGCCATCAACCACCATGACGGCTCGTCCTTCGCGGCCTCCGAGGAGCAGGACTCCTCCTCGAAGGAGGACAGCGGCGGTACCTTCCAGGCCGTCACCTGCCTGGACTACCCGGTGGAGGGCGACAAGACGACCTGGGCCGCGCAGTATGAGCAGGCCAAGCGCGAGGCCCCGATCTTCGCGGACTCCGCGGTCGGCATGGACCTGGTGTGCAGCGTGTGGGGGCACAACGGGACCCGCAAGCCCGCGCAGATCCATGCCCGTGGGGCTGCGCCGATCCTCGTGGTGGGAACCACCGGTGACCCGGCCACCCCGTACGCATGGTCGAAGTCCCTCGCCGAGCAGCTCGACTCCGGCCAGCTGCTGACCTGGGAGGGTAACGGGCACACCGCCTACGGCGGCGACGCCTCCTGCGTCAACGACGCCGTCGACGCCTACCTGATCTCCGGCACCATGCCCAAGGAGGGTCTGACCTGCCACGGCAACGAGTAGGCGCGTCACCATCGAGTCAGCGGGCGGGCCGAGGGGCACTCGGCCCGCCCGCTGGCGTCATTGAGGGCGCGCGTTCGACGACAGGGGCGCAGGAGTGACTTTCCTCGACGAACGCGCGGCGGCTCAGGCGGCAATGTCGGAGCTTCTCGCTCAGCCCGGGTCGGCTGCAACAAGCATGTGTGTTCCGGTCAGAAGCCGTTATCTCCACATCCAAAAATTCCGCCATCGATATCTTTGCTGAAAGAGGCGGGGTTGAGTGAGAAGGCGAGGCGGAACATCGTTCGTCCTTTCCGGATACGGTGTTGGTGACGCACTAAGTATCTTGTGCTGGGTGACAGGGTGAATCACCCATCCGGATAGGCGGATCGGATGAGTCTGATCACACCAGATTGTGCTGCAGGGCGTACACCGCTGCTCCCACCCGGTCTTGGACTCCGAGCTTGGCAATAATGGCGGATACGTGAGTCTTGACCGTGGCCTCGCTGACTGGGGTGCGTGGGCGCCTCCGGCCAGGCGTGACCGGCCCGCACCGAAGGCACCTTCATGACAGGGCCCTGTCCGTGCACGCGCACTACAGGTCCCCGACCTTCTGGAGGCGCTGGAGGCTGAGCCAGCCCACCGGGATCGGGATCCAGAAGGTCACCAGGCGGTAGACGATCGCCGTGGACAGCGCCACCCCGTAGGGGACGCCGGCGGCGACGAGCCCGGCGGTCAGGGCGAGCTCGACCGGCCCGATACCACCGGGGGAGGGCACGATCGAGCCCACCGTGTTGGAGGCCAGGTAGGTGATGGCCAGGACCGCGAAGGGCACCGTGTAGCCGAAGGCCCACAGGCTCGCGCTGAAGGACAGGATGTAGGACAGGCTCAGCGTGAGCGCGCCGCCCACGCCCAGGGCCAGGCGCACCGGGTTGGACATGACCCACACGAGCCGCGGCCACACCTGGCGGTAGGTGGGCTCGATCTTGGTCCACGCCCAGGTGCGCGCCCTGGGGATGGTCAGGACCACCGCCGCCACCACGACGACGGCGCCCGCGGCGACCAGTACCCAGCCCGAGGGCAGGGTCAGCCCTGTGGACTGGCCGGTCATGGCCGCCAGCACCACGAGCAGCACCACGGTGACGATGAACTGGACCACCTGGACCAGGGCCACCGTGGCCACGCCGACCGCGGTGGGCACCCCCTTGCGGTTGAGGAAGCGCAGGTTGATGGCCGCCCCGCCCACGCCGGCCGGGGCCACCAGTGAGACGACGGCGCTGGCCAGGTGCACCTCGGTGGAGCGCCACAGGGAGAGCCGCTCGGGACTGAAGGCCACCAGCGTCAGCCCCGCGCCCACGTAGGTCGCCACCGAGAAGACCAGGGCCGCCAGCATCCACCAGCCATTGGCCTGCGAGACGGCGGCGGAGACCTGCTGGAAGTCCAGCTGCGCCAGCAGCGTCCACACAGCCACCAGGGCCACCACGGCCATGAGGACGGTGCGTGTGGAGAAGCGGTTGAGGCGGGCCGGCTCGGCGTCGGCCGTGGGGGTGAGCGCCACGAGGGCGTCGCGCAGATCCTGGAGGACCTGCCGGCTCGCTCCGCGCCGCCCCATGACCTCGCGGGTCTGGCGCGGCAGCACCACCCGCTGGAGCATGGGGGCGATCGAGGCCAGCTGCGCGGTGGTCAGTGAGCGGGAGGCGGCGTCGATGGCCCGCTCAGCGCCCACGCTCAGGGCGGTCAGCGCCAGGGCCTGGGCCAGGTCCACCCGGCGGGAGAGCTCAGAGGAGATCGTCTCGCCCGAGGCCCAGTCCAGGAGCCATAGCCGCCCGGACTCGTCGACGACGACGCTCGAGGCGTCGATGCTCCCGTGCGCCAGCCCCGCGGCGTGAGCGCGCTGGAGCTGGCTCCACAGCTGGTCCAGGACGTCGTCGTCGATCTCGGCCCCCAGGTCGCTGATGGACCGGGCGCCGACGACGTGGTCGGTCACCAGCAGCACGGACTCGGCGGCCTCGGCCATCCCCAGCAGGTCGGGGGTGCGCACGCGGGCGCGACGGGCCTCCATCGTCATGAGGGCGGCGTGCTCGGCGGCCGGGCGCAGGGACAGGTCGCGGGTGGGGGACAGGCCCCTGACGCGGATCTGGTCCCAGATGTTGGAGAGGAACCCGGCCACCTGCCGGTCGGCGTCGAGGAGGGTGACGTTGCGGCGCTCACCGGTCGAGTCCCACACGGCGTACATGCGGTGGACCGAGGCCCGCGCCTGGGACAGGGCCTCGCTGGAGGCCTCGGCCAGGACGGCGGCCAGGTCGACATCGGTGGCAGGCTTGATCGTGTTCGCGCTCGACGGCGTCGAGTCGAGGAGGGAGGCGGCCTCTGTGCCCGATGACCCGGTGGTCGCGTCGGTGACCTGCTCGTCGGCGGGGGCGGAGGCGTCGTCGGTGGCGGGCTCGAGGCCCGCCGGCTCCTGCGCCGGCGAGCTCAGCGGGTTCTCGCGCACCTGCTCACGGACCTGTTCGGTGTAGCCCAGGGGGGCGTCGGTGGTGACGATCCAGGCGCGCGTCTCGGGGGCGCGGTCCATGCGGACCACGCGCACGGCGTCGATCCCGGCCCGGCGCAGGGCGCGTACGAGCGTGACCCCGTGGGCGCGGCGGTCCTCCACACCGAAGACGTAACGCACCAGCAGGCCGACGACGCGGCCCAGCAACAGGGACAGCACCGCGCCCGGCAGGGTCAGGGCGCCGCGCAGGACCGCCATGCCCAGGACCACCCACAGGGCCGCCCAGCCCGAGCGCATCACGGTGGAGCTGTTGCGGTCGCCGGCGCCCGTGAGCAGGCCGGCCATGGAGGCGAAGACCGTGGAGACGCCCAGCTGGGCGGTGCCCGAGGCGGTGACCGTCAGCCCCATGACCAGGGCGGTGGGGCCCCAGGTCACGAGGCCGGTCATCGCGGCGACGGCGACCGCGTAGCCGGCGATCCCCGACAGGACGGCCTGGCCGCAGGAGCGCCAGGAGCGACGCAGGAGGCGGTCCAGCAGGACGGCCAGCGGCACGATGAAGGTGGCCAGGCCCTCAATGGTCTGCAGGGGGAAGACGAGGATGCGGCGCAGCACCACCGCCAGGGCGTTCTGGACGTCCTGGGTGACGCCGGTGGTGGTCTCGCGGGCGTAGATCGCCAGGACGAGGACGGCGAAGATGCCCAGGAACGTCAGCGCCAGGTCGAGCAGGTCCTCGGTGCGGCGCAGGCGGTGCGCGGTGGTGTCCACCAGGAGCGTCGTCGAGCAGGGGGCGGTGGGGCCGGAGGTCGGGGTGGGCTCGGCCATGGGGGTGACCCCGATGACGGGGATGCCGACCGGCGAGGTGGAGGTCGACTCGGCTGAGTGCGCGGAGGGTGTGGAAGCCGCGGAGGCGGCCGACGGGGCGGCCGCAGATGCTTGCTGGGCGACGGCGGTGGGGGACTCGCCGGGAGGGTCGGTGAGCGTCGAGGTGTGGTCGAGGTCGCCGGCCGGTGGGGGCGAACCTGGTGCCGCATCTGTCATGACGCCGATTCTAGGGGGAGAGCCTGAGCGGACCCTCCTACGCCGGAAGGAATCGCGCGCCGAAGGTAGCCCATTCAAAGTAGTTTGCAACGCAAACTAGATAGCGCTATCCTGATGCTGGTTTGAAACGCAAACCTTCGTTGACGAGGAGGTTCACCATGAGTGCGGTCACTGGTGATCAGAAGGTTCCGGCGGGGGCCGATGAGGCCCTCGCCGTCGTTGAGGCCCAGCGGAGCGCCTTTCTCAAGCGGCACAGGATCGAGGCGACCCCGCTCCTGATCGCCTGGGGGCTGGCCTGGCTGATCGGCTACGCCGCCCTGGCCCTCTACCGCAGGGCGGACTACAGCCTGCCGATCGCGCCGTACCTGTTCTTCTACGGCTGCCTCGCGGCGGCCCTGCTGTTCACCTTCGCCTATATCGTCCCCAAGGCGCGCGGCATCCGCGGCCGGAGCAACCGCGAGGGCGCCTACTACAGTCTCGCCTGGTTCCTCGGGATGCCACTGGGCGCCATCATCCTCGGCCGGGTCAATGCCTTCCTGGCCACCCTCAACACGAGTGAAGCCAACGAGGTTGCCGGCGTCGTGTCCAACGCCGTGCCCTGCCTCGTCGTCGGCGTCATCTTCCTCATGAGCGCCGCACTGTGGAATGAGGCGGTCATGGGGGTTCTGGGCGGCTGGATCCTCCTGGTCACCCTGGTGGTCACGATTGTCGGGATGCCCTGGGCCTGGTGGATCATGTCCGTGGCCGGTGGGGGCGGCATGCTGGCGGCCGCTGTCGTCGCTGCTGCCGCAGGATCGAAGCGAGGTGCGTGACATGACCGGAGGGGTGCGGGCGCGGCGGCCTGAGGGGTCGGAGGATGCCGGTGGGGCGGAGGAGTCGGCGGAGCCGGCCGGTGTGGGTGCTGGCGCTGGAGTCTCCGCTGCCGCGACGGCCTCCGCCGTCGATATTGACCCCGTCATTCACGCCCAGGCCCGCCTGCGGATCATGGCGACCCTGGCTGCCGTGCCTGTTGGCGACGAGCTGCACTTCCCGCGGTTGCGCGAGCTGCTGGATATGACGGCCGGCAACCTGTCCACGCACCTGTCCAAGCTGGAGGGGGCGGGCTATGTGCAGCAGAACAAGACCTACTCCGGGCGCAGTCCCGCCACGTACCTGGCGCTGACCCCCGAGGGGCGGGTCGCTTTCGAGCGGTACGTGCGCAACCTGCGTGCCCTGCTCGACGCCTGAGGTCGAGTGGCCGGAGTTCGGCCGAGGGTACCGGTGGTCACTCGGCCGACGTCGCATCGCCCCCGTTACCAGCCGAGTTGGGAGGTTCTGCAGCTGGCCGTGATGCTGGAGGTCTCGACGGACGCTGCCGGAGCGGGGGTGGTGAGGGGGCCGGTTGATTCGCGGACTGGGTGCGTTCCCTGGCGAGACCTGCTTCCACCTCATTCAATGAGGCGTACATCAGTTCCCGGACCCGTTCCAGGCCGTGCTGCTGAGTGAGTTCGTCACGAAGTTCAGGATGATCGCGGTAGAACACCAAGAGCTTGTGTAGCTGTTCGCAGCCGAAAGGTATGCCACCTATTGAGAAGTAGATCGTCTCGCTACTCGTTGCCAGGGTGACACGAGGGACTCCTCTTATTGTTCCGTATGTCTGAAACGTAGGCGATGAGTCCCAGGAGGCGAATGTACGGCGAAGCCCTGCTGTCCGCAGATGAATGCCGTGAGGAGATGCCTCGAAGACGGGAGATCCGGGGCGATACAGGGGAGTGGACGCCCATGCGAATGCACAAAAGGCGGTCGTCAGGAGCGAGAGCCAGAAGGCCTTGGTGTCACCTGGTTCATTGAGGCCAGAGAGTACTGCAAGACACAGAGAAAGCAGTGATGACAGCGTCATCATTGAGTTCACGAGAATCTCGCCGGTCTCGCACAGCCAAGGCGGGACGAATGCGATGCGAGTTCCATCGCAGTGCCAACGGTGTTCTGCCTGGTGGATTTGAGCGTAGATGATGTATCTGTGGAGCCCGTAAGCGATGCTGGAGCAGCCCATGAGCAGCATCCACGCAACGAACGCAGTGGATGAGTGATAGGTGAAGGACAGGAGTACCAGTCCGACCCCAGCTATCAGCATGATGAATGCCTCCAGGCCCCTCAACTGGTCTGCGCGTCCATAATTCTGTGCTGCGGACTTGCCTCCGCCCACGGGGGAGAGCTTCTGAAACACAGTCATACAAACACGCTTCCTGCTGAGGTGAGGTGATGGCCTGTCGGGCGGCAGTTCAAGTCGATAGAACGTCGAAGTTCACTGGCTATGAAGGTCCTTGGCTATTTCAGAGACTGGAAAATCCATCAGGCTTCGTACGTGTACAAGGCCTTGCGGCGTACCGATACTTCGACGCGCATCAGCGTAACCTGAGTAAAACTCAAGAACTCTTTGAAACTGGACGTACCCCAGGGGGAGCGTGAACATCGGAAAATAGTAAAATGAGTCGGTTCTGGTCTCTATGAGAGCAACGGGCGTGCCGTTATGTCTCACGCAGCCCAAAACTCTCGGCTGTGCCGCCCAAGGGATCATGGTTCGATAGCGCCCAGCGGGCCATAGGTGAACTCCGATCGAGTCGATAACGATTTCAGGCTTCGTCCATTTCCCAAATGGAAATGAAAGCAGGCTAACTAATGATAAGATCAGTAAGATCCCGACCATCATCGCGATTCTTAACTGTGTCCGGCTTGAGTATGGTGTTCCACCAAAATACGTCAGCCAGGCCGCAGTGACTAGGGTAAGTACCAGAATGATTATCGTCAGAATGCTCCACAAGTGGAAGAACCAGCATGGACCGAACTCAATGCAGTCTGGTCTAGCATTCCATTTTTTGTAAGAGTGCTGAGCGAACTTGAACTGCATATTTCGATTGATGGCATACGAAGTGAGGGACAAGCCGATCCCTAGGTATAGAATCTCCATAGGAGCGGGGATCAACTTGATAAACAGAATGGCTGCACCGAAGCACATAATAGCCGGTAGGCTAAAAAAGTAGGATTCATGCAGGCGGCTTAAGTCGGTACGATCGCACGAATGAACCTTATTCACGCACACCCTTTTCTGCTGAGGGAGCTTCCTTCAATGGATTCAGCCAACGACAGACTTCCAGCCGTGAGATAATTTTCTGCTTGCCCAATCCCAGCCGTCGTGAACCTCGTTCTTGATATCCTCCCACTCCTCCAAGTTGAGCTCTCCTTGTTCTTCAATGAAGTGATCGATCTTCCCTCGAATGTTTTGAGGAACAGCATACTCGTACGCATATCCCACCCCAGTCACGACAACGGTGCCAACGGCAACCGCGGTAGCGGCAACGGCGAAAGCTGAGGCTTCGGGAGCAAGAGCAGCAGCTGCCACAACAACTACTGCATCAGTTGCGAACGAGGTGGCTGTGGTGATGGCAACCTTACTTGGAGATTGTCCATTACCAAGGTCGTAAGCTGCAGTTGCAAGAGTCAGTGATGGCCCTGCAAGTTTCTTCATGAGGCCACCGACGTGCTCGAGACCATCCGCGGTGTTACTGAGAGCTTTTGGCTTTCCTCTTCCCATGTTTCTAGCAACTGCTTTGTCGCTTGGAGGTTTGCTTTTCGTTTTCACGGCTTTATTGTCTGATCTTTTGGCTGCGAGCTCCTTGGCCAATATACCCGCCTGGCCTCTAAGTGCATCTCCAGCTTTTTTGTATTGGTTTTCCAGGACTAGTTCTCCGCCCTTTACCGACGCTCCGAGCACGAAGTCTCTGAGCGCCCCCATTGCGGTGTCGTTTAATGCGTCGGTCTTTGCTTTGATGAGATTGTCGGTGATCCAATCATTGAGTTTTTTGAATGTCGCCTCTACGCGACCTCTTATCATTTCAAAGTCTCTTACCTTTGCGGTGTATTCTCCATAAGAATCGTCCGCTTTGTACCAGTCATTTTTTTGCTGCGAGGTCCCATTCTTTGGAAATTCTCCGGGGGGTGAAACTGTCGCTGGGTACTCAATAATGTTTCCTTTCACTGTCAGATTGGATTGCCTGGCGGTTTCCAGGTGCTGTTTCATGTCGTCTTTTCGGTATGAGAGTTGATCGGCAAAGGATCGAAACACAACAGCTGCGGCCTTAGCGCGGGTATAAATATCGTTTCCCGCGTCTCGTAGAGAACTTGCGTATGCGCCAACAGCGAGGGCGGTTTCGCCGCCCATCCCGGAAGTTACTGCGTTTCGGTTAAGCATGCCGCTTCCGTCACTTGCATCATCGTGTATATTTTCCAAATAGCGAGCAGCGTTGTCGACAGATGATACGCTTCCGGGAATCGTGACATCGATATTTCCATTGTCGCTCATGACGTTACCTTCTTGTCCATTTCTCGGAATGTTTGGGCGACACTTTCGTCAACCCCTTTAATTTTATCTATCGCCCCTGCCATTTTGTCTCCGCCAAGTTTTGATGCAAGTGCAACATATCCGGCGTCTTGTGCTATCTTAATTATTGATTCAACGATATAGTCTGTGCCGTCGCCGCCGTCAACACTTTCCGGCATAGTGTCTTTATTCTCTTCAAAATCACTTTGAGCGCTGTAGAAGTTCTTTTTGACGACTTCCGCGTCGTCGTAGCTCATTTTAAGTGTTTTAGCCATTACTATCTCCTTTCCTCTTGGCGCCAAAGCTCTTGGGGTATGCGCTGGTCCAGCATGATGACGTCGAAGGGCTGTTTCTCAGCGAGGTCTTTGAGGTTCTCCGTGAGGAACAGCGCCCAGGGCTGGTGGGGTCCCATGCACTTCACCAGGCGGTCGACGGCGGTGTATGCCAGCAGGGCCATTCGACCGTCTCTCAAGCGCCGCAGCTCGATCTCCGTGCCCTGCGCGTTGGGTACTCCAGTGGCGGGCAGGTACAGTGCGGGAGGCACGAAGGGGTGGTCGGGGTCAGGGCCGAGGGAGTCCTCGTCACCCAGGGGCGGAGCAGTCTCAGTCTGCTCTGGAGGGGTCAGCAGCATGAAGTCGCGAGCGGATCTCATGTCTCGACGCTATCGAGACACCGCGTCTCTCGCAGCGATTCTTACCGAGTAGATGGTGAGGCCGGTCACTGTGTTGGTGTAGCCGATGCTGTGGTCGCCAGCCCTGCCGAGCTTACGTGTGCGTCGGGCAGTTGGGTCTGTGGTGCCTGCTTGCCGGCGTCGTCGCCATTGAGGGGCAAGGCTGCGTCGCCTCCCGGTTCACCTCCCGGAACTCCGGAACCACCGGCATGTCCTGCCGAAAGGCCTTCGAGCGGTGCGTGCGCAACCTGCGTGCCCTGCTCGACGCCTGGTTCCCGAAGGGTGGGGCTTGATGGGGGTGGTATTAACCGAGCGGTTAGCGTATGGTGTGAAGCAAGTCTCATAGGTGGGCGCCGATGGGGGTACCGTCGTGAGGCCCCGTCGCAAGGGGCGACCGGTGTCCGTCGGTCGGCCGGACCCCGGGGCGGTAGGTCCGCCCCGCCACTGCCGTCATCGTCGACCACCAAGGACACGCCATGCCATTCAGCGCACAGACCTCGCCCGCCAACTCGCCATCCGGTCGGCGGCCCAGCCGTGCCTGAGCCCACCGGCTCAGCCGACGGACCCTGCTCAAGGGGTGGGTGGGCTCGCCGCCGCCTCCGTCATTGGGGGCGGCGCCGTCGTCGCCGGATCGGCCCCGGCCCAGGAAGCCCTCACAGTGGCCGAGCACGAGGACCACGGTCGTATGCAGTACTACAAGCTGGCCACGCCGTCGATCGGCTGGCTGCCCCGCGTTAACGTGCTGCTGCCCGACGGCTATGACACTTCGCGCCGCTACCCGTGCTCTTCCTGCCGCACGGCGGCGGCGAGGACTACTCGACCTTCGACGCGAAGTACGACATCCGCAACCACACCGCGGGGCGCGACCTCATCGTCGTCATGCCCGACGGCGGCAAAGCCTGCTGGTACTGCGACCCCGAGTCCTCCAACGTAAGGCCGCGCAACTGGGAGACCTTTCACATCAAGGAGCTCATCCTCTGGGTCGATGCCATCTTCGCCACCACCGGGCAGCCTTCCGGTTGCGCGATCTCCGGCTTCTTCATGGTCGGCTTCGGGGCCTTGAAGTACGCCGCGACGTACCCCGAGCTCTTCGGGTCGGTCTCCTGCCACTCGGGGCCGGCCGACCTGCGCATCCAGGACGGGGCGGTGGTCCACTGGGCGAACTTCACCGCCGGCGCCACCGACCTCAAGGGCGGCACCATCTACGGGATCCCGTGAGACCAGGCGCGGATGAGCGCCGACAACACGGTCGAGCACGTGGAGAGTTACCGCGGCAAGCGCGTCTTCCTCGTCTGCGGCACCGACAGCGATCGCTACGAGAGCGTCGTCCTGCCCAGCCAGCAGAACTTCGAGAAGGCGCTCGACGGTACCGGCATCGGCTATGAGCGCTACGAGGACACCGGCGCCCACATCGTGCGCTGGGGCCGCGTCCAGCAGGACATCGACTCCCTGCTCAACCACTTCGCCAAGGTCGGGTGAGGGTCAGGCGATCGCCGGCTGAGGTCGGGACGGCGCCGGATAAGCCCCTTGTCTTGGACACGATTCGCCTGCCAGGTGGAGCAAACGCACTGGATAGTGCCTGGAGATGCACGGAACTGGGTGACTCCCGGGCGGTGTGGTTGGCGACTGCGTTTTTCGCCGGGGACGTACTTTTCCCGCAGACGACTGAGATCTGTCCTCAGTCGTCTGCGGGAAAGCGCAGTTCTGGATGGAAATATACGTTCTCGACGGCGCTGGGTGGGTGCACTGGGCCGATCTGCTAGCGCACGCCTCCGGTACGGCGGGCGACGAGGGCCAGCAGGCCCCACATGACCGCGCCGATGCAGACAATGGCGAACACGAGGGGAAGCATGCTCGCCGCGTCAAGACTCCCGGCCGTCGATACGGCCGCCGATCCTAGGGTCAGGGTTTTGCTGAGGATTCCCTGAGGGACGGCGTATGCCAGGGGGTTCTGACTCGCCAGGAGGCCGAAGCCCATGACGCAGCCGAGGAAGGCGACTGCCACGGGTGCGGCGAAGGAACGCATGAGCATGCTCAGCAGCGACTGCATCGCGACCAGTGGTAGCGCGCCCAGGATGGCCAGCAGGCCGGAGGCGACGAAGGCTGCTGGTATTGCCGGCCCCAAGCCCGCGACGGTGATGCCCGCCAACCAGGTTAGCGCCAGCAGAACGCTCTGCATGGCCAGGACCGGGGCGAGGATGACCAGGGTTTTGGCCAGTGCCACAGCCGTCGGAGAGTGCGGGGTGGTGCGCATCGCGTTCCAGCTGGTGCCCCGGTGCTCCACGCGCCACACGGTCGAGGCCAGCAGAGCCACTCCCAGCGAGCAGAACATCATCGAGTAGAAGAGGGTGATCTGCGAGGTCAGCGACACCCACCCCTGGTGGAGTGAGCTGCGATTCATGATGAAGTTGACCGTACCTGTGATGACGGCCAGAAGCGGCAGTAGAACGGCGATGACCCATGCCGAGGAGCGCCTGAGCTTGATGGCCTCGGCGGCCAGCAGGGAGGCGAAGCCGCTTCGGCTACCGCCACCGCTGCGGCCCGATGCCGTGGGCACGGCTGGGGCGGGTCGGGCGCTGGAGCCGGCGCCGCGGAGCATGGTGGAGGTGTGGGCGGGTGTACTCATGGAGATCACCTCTCGATCCGGTCGAGCCGGCGGGTTGCGACAGTGAAGATGACGGCGGTCAGGACGAGAAAACCCGCGACCCAGCCCATGGGGACCTGGATGTACTCATAGACGGCGTGGCTGTCCACCATGGACACTTTGGCGGGCGTGATGATGGCGTAGTAGCCCCAAGGCAGTAGACGCGCCAGGGCCGGTGGTGAGAGCAGCATGTAGATGCCGATGAAACCCCCCAGTAGCCCCACGCTCATGACGACCAGCTGGTTCTCCACTACGGCCGCGAGCCACAGGTGGTAGGCACACATCGCCGTGTTCACCAGCGCGAGCAGAAGCGTGTAGGTGACCCAGGGGCCGACGTCGAGCGGGACACTGATGCCCATGATGCGGCCGAAGATGATGAGGGCAGAGTTCTGGAGGACGACGGTCGGTACGATGAGGAGTGTCAGCGCCGCGAGCTTGACCCGGCACAGTGCCCCGGGCGTCAGGCCCGAGGTGGCGGCCAGGTTCCACCCGGCCCCGCTGTGCTCGATATCGGTCTGCCGACTGGCGAGAACTGCGACGAAGACCGCGCCGGTCATCGCGTTGACGAAAGCAGTACCCAGCAGCAGCATCGCCCATGGCTTGGCGGCCGGGTTGTCGAGGGACCTGATCGTCGACTGGCTGAACAGGTTGGTGCTGCTCATCGCCACCGAGGCGATGGCGAGCAGGATCGCGATCAGCAGTACCCGCAGCCGGTGCATCTTGAGAAGCTCGACGCCGACTGACCTGAGAAAGCCTGGCGTGGCTGAGTCATGCGAGTGGTGCGGGCTGCGGCCCGATGTCAGGGTGCCGGGCGCGGGGGCAGGCCTGGCCTGGGTGCCGCCTTGTCGGCCGTCGGTTCCGGCTGTGGTTGGGGGCAGGGCGGGGGAGAGCGCGGCGCTGGTCATCACAGCACACCTCCCCGGCCGGTGAGGTCCATGAAGACGTCCTCGAGGCTTTGGGCCTCGCGGCGCACCTCGTGCAGCTCGACGCCCGCGGCGACCAGCCGGCTGATGAGCTCGGCGACCGCTTCCTTCGACATTCCCGGGATGCGTACGCCCTGTGGCGTCGGCGTTGGGCCGGCGACAGTGCCGGTGACAGGAACGGCGGCCGGGCTGGGCGAGGTGGACGCGCCGGGGGTGCCGGCCGCCGTCAACACCGCGAGTGCCTGCGCCGGTACGAGCCCGGCCAAAACCTGTGGGTCCAGGACGGCCTGCGGCGTCGGGGTGACGACGAGGATATCCGGCACCGAGCGCTCCATGAGCTCGGCGCGCGTGCCCTGGAAGACGAGGCGCCCGCCCGACAGGATGCCGAGCGTGGAGGCCATGCGGTCGATCTCGTCGAGCAGGTGGCTGGAGACCATGACGGTGACGCCCTCGCCGGCGAGCTCGACCAGCAGCCGGCGCACTTCCTCGATACCGGCCGGGTCCAGGCCGTTGGTGGGCTCATCGAGGATGAGCAGTTCGGGCTCGCGCGCCAGCGCCAGTGCGATCCCGAGGCGCTGCTTCATTCCGAGTGAGTAGGTGCGCACCAGGCGGTCCTTGTGCTCGGTCAGGCGCACGAGCGCGAGGGCGCGGCTGACCTGCTGCTCGCTCAGGCCCTGCATCTTGGCGGCAATCCGCATGTTCTCCATGCCCGTGAGGTGACCGTAGCCGGGCGGGTTCTCGATCATCGAGCCGGTGCGCGACATGATCGTGGCGCGCGTGGCCGGGGTGAAGGGCTGCCCGAGTACGCGGATCTGCCCGCGCGTGGGAGCCAGCAGCCCCAGCAGCATCTTCATCGTGGTCGACTTGCCCGAGCCGTTGGGGCCCAGGAAGCCGTAGACGCTCCCGCGCGGCACTACGAGGTTGAGGCCCTCGACGACGGTGCGCCTGCCGAAGGTCTTGGTGAGGTCACGGGTCAGGACGACGGCGTCGTCGGCCGTGGCGGAGACAGGGGCAGCTGCCTGAGAGTGGGGAGCCGGTTGGACGGGGGCGGCGCCGGGTGTCGAGGTCGCTGGGGGAGTGCCGGCGTCGGGGTGCAGCCGGAGGAAGGGGCGCGAGGCGGCCGGCGGCGCGGGAGTACCGGAGGGCGTCATCGGGGGTTGCGATGGTGTGGTCGGTGCTGGTGGGAAGCGGTGTGAAGCAGTCATGGGATCAGCCTGCTCGCCCCGGTACGGGCAATCATCAGCCTGTGGTCTGCTTCCTGGGGCGGCATGCTGGAGCGGCTCGTACCCGGGTATGAAATTCCGACGGTGGCCTCCGGGGTGCGTGGCCGCGACGGTACGGTTCAGGCATGAGAAAACGGGGACGTGGCGACTCTGTGCGGGTGGACTCGGTGGTGCCTGCGCCGTCGTCAGCCGGGCACGTGCAACCGGCGGACCCGATTCCGGCCGCCTGGCGCGCCCCGAGTTCGGGTCCGTGGACAACCACGTCGGACGTCGTTATCGCTCTGGCCTTCTTCTTTCTGTCGCCCATCGGTCGGCCAGAGGCGGCGGGTGGGCCCGCTTCGGGCGTAGCACCGGCGCTCTATTCCCTTCTGGCGGTGGCTTGCGCGCTGGTCATGGTGGTGAGACGCCACTCGCCGCTGCTCTTCGTCGTCGTGGCCGGCATCTGCCTGAGCGCACACCTCGTGGTGTTCGTTGATTTCTCCATCTTCTTCGTCGTGACGGGCGTGATCGCGGTGGAGACGACGCAGTCCCGCCTGGAGGCTCCGTGGCGGTGGGTGGGACTCGTTCTCGAGCTGGTGGGGGCGGCGGTGGCGGCGACGCGGGCGCACGAGCTCATCGGTGACCAGGTCCACGCGGGTGCCGGACGGCTCATCCTTCTCATCAACGCCTGGCTGCTGGTCTCGGTGGCGGCCTTCGTCGGCTCCGCGCGCCGTCGTAGCCGTGGCCGCTACAACCAGGCCTTCGAACGGGCCGCGGTGCTCGAGGCGCAGCAGGCCACCGAGCGGCGTCTCGCAGTGATTGAGACCCAGCAGCGCATCGCCCGCGACGTCCATGATCTGCTCGGGCACAGTCTCACCGTCATCGCGATGCAGGCAGAGGGCGCCCGCGCCATCCTGGCCACCGACCCGGCTGCCGCCGATGAGGCCCTGGCCGTCATCGGCGAGACCTCCCGCCGCTCTGTGGATGAGGTGCACGCCCTGGTCGACATGCTGCGCTCCGACGCCGACGGTGGCGCTGCCGCCGGCGACGGTGCTGGCCCCGACGATCGCTCTAGCAGCGATAGCGGTGCCGGCTCCGGGGCTGCCGGCGACACCGTCGAAACTGTCGATGCCGACATCGGTGCCTTGGCCGGGAGCGATGTGGCGGCGTCGGGTCATGACCGTGAGATGGAGTTTCTGTGTGAACCGGTGCGTCAGGCGCGGCGCGCGGGACTCCCCGTCACCTTGGGGACCGACTCGACCGACCGGATCCCCGCGGCGGTAGCGCAGGTCCTCCGCCGGGTGGCCCAGGAGTCATTGACCAACGTGCTGCGTCACGCTCCCGGGGCGGCCACGACCGTCTCGCTGCACACCGAGACGGGCTGTGTCACACTCGTCGTCGAGAACGCCCCGGCCCCGTACCCGCCGTGGACTCAGGCGCCCGACGCGCACGTCGGTGATGGAGAAGACGGTCCTGTGCACCGCGGCTTCGGCCTCATTGGCATGCGTGACCGGGTCACCGACCTCGGCGGCTCCTTCGTCGCCGAGCCAACCACTGAGGGAGGATGGCGGGTGAGGGCAGAGCTCCCCACCCCCACCTCCCCACAGTGAGAGTCAATCACTCTGATATGGCGAACCTCGCAGGACGTCGTCGGCACTTCGTCGGCACAAAACCGCACAGGCTGTACCCGGAGAGCGGATACTTCCGGTGAGTCGACGTCAAGAAGGGGAGGTGCCAGTGATCCGCCTGGGTCTGGCTGACGACGAGCCGCTGTTCACCATGGGGCTGGCCATGCTGCTGGGAGCGCAGCCGGATATGGAGGTCGTCTGGCGGGCCGTCAACGGCAAGGAAGCGCTCGCGCGCAACGCCACCGACCCGGTCGACGTCCTCCTCCTCGACGTGCAGATGCCGGCCCTCGACGGCCTGGCCGCTACCCGCGAGCTCATGGCCCGCGGCATCACCGGGCGGGTCGTCATCCTGACCACCTTCGACACCGACGGCTACGTCATGGGCGCCATCGAGGCCGGTGCGGCCGGTTTCCTGCTTAAGAACACCCCACCACAGGACCTCATCGCCGCGATCCGCACCGTCCACGACGGCGACTCCGTTATCTCCCCGAGACCCACTCGCCGGCTGCTCACCGCCGTGCGCACCGGGCAGGTCAGCGGGAGGAGAGTCGGGGATGGGGCCGGACGCCATGCCTCTGAGGACTCGGTCGAGGCGGTCCGGGTGGCGGAGGCCTCCCAGCGGGTCGCAGCCCTGACTCAGCGCGAGCGCGAGATCTTGGCGCTTATCGCCATGGGTCTGACCAACCAGGAGATCTGCGACAGGGAGTGGTTGTCCATGCCCACGGTCAAGACCCACGTGAGCCACCTGCTGTCCAAGACCGGCTGCCGCGACCGGGTCCAGTTGGTGCTGCTGGCCCTGCGCGGCGGCGTTGTCGACCCCGATGACGTCTTAGGTGGGGGCTGAACCCGCGCATGCCCTGTGAATCAGCCGCCCGGAACCGCTTTGTGTCACTGTGGGCGACTTTTAGGCCGATCTGCTCCTCGGTCGCCCAAGGTTTGCGGGCATATGCCCAGGTCAGGACGGTTTGCCGGTTGGAGCAGAGCGGTGAGGGCCGGGGAATAGTCGCCAAAAGTGACAGTTTTCCTCGATGTTGAGCCGCGGCCGGGCGCAGTTGCTGTCTCAGTGGCTCTGGGGCTGCACCAGGACGGCCACGGTGCGTGCCGGCACCGAGATCGTGCCGCTGGCGCGGTCGAAGCCGGTGCGGCGCACCACCTCATCGGCCCCCTCGGTCTGAATGGGGCAGAGGCGGAAGTCCCGGCCCGCCAGCTCGGGCAGCGGCTGAGTGAGCGTCTGCCCCGAGGCGTTGAAGACCACCAGGACGGCGTCGAGCTCGGGGTCCACGTCGCACCCGCCCCGGGTGTCGTCGATGAGCATGGCGATCACCCCCGCCGGCGCCCCGAAGCCCGCCCCCGGGAAGCTCAGCTTGTCCTGGATGAGGCGGGCCGAGCCCAGGCTGAACAGCGGCGTCGAGGCGCGCAGCCGCAGCAGATCCAGGGCCTGGGAGCGGGCCGCGGCGATCTCCTCGGGCGAGGGCCGCAGCCAGTCGTCCTGCAGCAGCGGCTTCTGGATGCCCCAGGAGCCCTCGTTGCGGCTGGCTGGCGGCAGGCCCCGACCGAAACCGTTGGACTGCCCCGTGAAGTCGATGGTGTTGAACCAGTCCCCGGAGTTGTAGGAGTCCCGGTCCAGGGACTTGCTGCGCAGCAGCTCAGTGCCCGCGCACCAGAAGGCCGGCGACTGCGCCAACGTCACCGTGGCCAGGCACACCGTGTTCATCCGCACCCGCTCGGCCACCGGCATGCCCTGGGGCAGCTTGTAGGCCAGCAGGTCGTAGAGCGTCTCGTTGTCGTGGGCGTCGACGTAGTTGACGTTCTCCTGGGGGTGGGAGGCGAAGGCCGCCGGCGCCCCGTTGTGGATGAGGTCGATGCCGCGGCGCACCGACCCGTCCGAGATCGTCATGACGTAGTCCTTGAGGTTGCCCGCCAGGCCTAAGCGCACCAGGTCGGTGCGGTGGGCCAGGTCCGCCGACTGCTCGTGCCAGCTGCGGTGGTCCAGGCCGCTGGGCTGAGTGAGCAGGCCGGTGCCGAAGCCCTGGAAGACGCGGTGGTCGGGGTCGAAGGCGCTCCCGCCGTGGACGGCGTCGCGCAGGCGGTCGTTGAAGGCGCCGATCCCGGTGCCGTCGAGCTGACCCTGGGTGGCCTGCACGAACAGGGCGTTGCCCGCGACCTCCCCGAAGTTCCAGCCCTCCCCGTACAGGTAGAGGGAGCGGCCGTCGACGCCGTCGGCCTCCAGCGTCAGCTCGTCCAGGGCCGCCCGCACACGTTCCATGACGGCGCGCGGGTGGTGGCCCATGAGGTCGAAGCGGAAACCGTCGACCCGGTACCAGCGCGCCCAGCGCACCACCGAGTCGACCATGAGGCGCGCGCACAGGGCGTTCTCGGTGGCCGTGTTGGCGCAGCAGGTTGAGCTCGTCACCCGCCCGACGGCGTCGAGACGGTGGTAGTAGCCCGGCACCACCCGGTCCAGGACGCTGCGCGGGTCCTGCCCGCAGGCGGCCGTGTGGTTGTAGACCTGGTCGAGGACCACCTGGAGGCCCAGGTCGTGCAGGGCCCCCACCATCTCGCGGAACTCGACGACGCGCGCCCCGCCGTCCTGGTGGCCCTCGGTCGCGTAGGAGCCTTCGGGGGCGCCCCAGTGAAGCGGGTCGTAGCCCCAGTTGTAGGCGTCGTCGTCGGCCACCTCCGCGACGGCGGCCTGCTGGTCGGTTGAGGCCGGGGGCGCGCCGGTGGGGATGTTCGGGGCGCGCTGGGAGCCGCGGTGCTCGGGGATGGTGGCGATGTCGAAGGTGGGCAGCAGGTGGATCGTGTTCATGCCGGCCTGGGCCAGCTCGGCCAGGTGGCGCACGCCCGCCGAGCCGGCCACCGTGAAGGCCCGGTAGGTGCCGCGCAGCTCGGGCGGGACGGTGTCGTCGGCGGCGGAGAAGTCCCGCAGGTGGAGCTCGTAGATGCTGCGGGCCGAGTCGTTGCGGACCGCCGGCGCCCGGGTGGTGGCCCACCGTTCGGGGGCCAGGCGCGGGTCGGCCAGGTCGACGGCGACCGAGCGGGTCGAGTCCGTCGTCAGCGCCGTCGAGTAGGGGTCGGTGACGACGTTGGTCTCCACGCGCCGAGTGGAGGGCACGTAGACCCGCACCTCCCACAGGTACTGGCAGCCGGCGCCGATGGGGGCGCCGGGCCGGTTCGGGCCGGGCTCGTCGCCGGGGGCGCTCGCGGCGGTGTCGGCCGGGGAATCGGGGTGGTTGGCCACGACCCAGCGGCCGTCGCCGGTGCGGACGGCCGGGGTGCGTCGCGGCGGGCCGGGGACCTCCGGCACCGAACCCAGCGGGTCACCGGTCTCCCAGGTCAGGAGGGTGACGGCTTGCGCGGTGGGCGCCCACAGTGCGAAGGAGGGCAGGCCGTCGGTGAAGGTGACGCCCAGCTCGGCGCGGGTGGCGGCCTCGGCGTAGAGGTGGTCCAGGAGGATGGCGGTCTGCACCCCGGTGAAGGCGTCGAGGCGGGCGTCGCTGACGTCGGCGGCCTCGGTGGGGTCCGGAAGGCCGACGTACTGGGCGACGGCGACCTGGCCGGTCAGGGCGGAGGCGACGGCGTCGTCGTCGAGCAGGGGGGTGCCGGCGGCGTCGGTCGCGCTCAGGGCGATGTAGCCCTCCAGGTGGGGGTGTGCGGCGAGGACGTCGCCGGGCAGGTTCCCGACGATGCGCAGGGGCGTGACCGTCGGGGCGGGCATGCCGTCCGCGCCCAGGATCCGGCCGTGGATGGCTGCAGCGCCGCCGTCGGGCGCCGTGATGAGACGCAGGGCGAGGCCGGAGCCGGGGAGGGGGTCGCCGGCGTCGGTGACGACGACCTCGCGGTCCATCCCCCGGGGCAGCAGGGACAGCGGCCACGCCAGGATGGTGGGGGTGACCCAGTAGGCGCGCTGCTCCTCGCTGCCCGCCACGGGTGGGAAGGCCGCGGTGGCGTCGAGTGTGCAGGTGATCGAGTAGATGAAGGTCATGGAGGTGTCCTTCCGAACAGAGGCGTCGTGCTGGGGCGCCTCCGGTCCTGCCAGTCGTGTCGCGGGCGGCCTCGTGGGGCGGGGGTCAGACGCGGGGCCGCGCACTTCGTAGTCTCCCCCGGGCGGCGGGCCCTGTCAGCCCGATGGCGGGAATTGTCCTGTCCGGCCCGCGGAGCGTGGTCCGCAGGCGGTCCGCGTGTGGGCGACTTTTCGTGCAGACAGGGACGTTCGACGCCGTCGGGGACCAGAATCCTGTCCCGCACGCGCAGGACGCCCCCGGCTGCAAGGGATTGTCCCCGTGGGTGGAGGTGGGCGGAGTCGGGGCGGTCGTTGAGGGGGCAGGTCTGCTGACGATCTGCACTATGAGTGGCGCCACATTGATCTCGGTGAGGTAACGGCCTACTGGTAGGATCGCGCCGTTCCGTTCGTCTGGTGCGTCAGCGTCCTCGATGCGTGGTGCGCCGTGCCAGTGCCGCAGGAGCTTGTGCGATGGCGAGTACGTTGAAGTGGGATGCCGAGTCGGCGTCGTTTGTGGTGTCCGACCTGAACTCCGCGAACTCGGAGGTCAGCGGTAAGAGTGTGGGGGCCCCATCCGGGTGCGGCTGGTCGAAGTCGGCGGCAACGCCGGTGGTGTCGGAGCTTCAGTCGACTGTGTCCGATCTGCAGCGGACTCTGCCGGAGTTGTCGAAGAACATGTCATCGGCAGATGCGTCGATACGGCAGACCGACAAGGACAGCGCCAGCAGCACCCCGAAGTCCTCGTAAACCTCCCTCGCCAGTTCCCAAAGAAAGTGACGTGAAACAATGCCGATTGATACGCATCTGGACGCGACGCCAGCGGATATCACCGCCTCTGCGCTGGACGTGGGCAAGGTGAAGACCGCAGTGGATGAGGCTGAGATCGATGTGTCGAGGGCTAATCGCACCATGCAGTCCGGTGAGCTTGAAGGGGATACCGCTAAGCAGGTCAAGAAAGCTGTGGGGTTGAAGCTGCAGCAGTGCCGGACCCTGTCCTCGAGCCTGGGGAGCTACAAGACCGCCTTGGAGAACTTTGCCTCGGGGCTGACAACGGTTAAATCCGACCTGGCTGGGGTCCGGGAGAAGGCGGTTGCCGGTGGGTTGACTGTTGAGGGGGAGAAGGTGATGGAGCCTCAGGCGCCGCCGCCGCTCATGGAGAACAACCCTGTCGAAAGGGACAAGGACCGGTAGACTCATCAGACGCTGGTTGGCAATTACAACACTAAGAACGCCCTGTACAAAACACTGTCTACCGAGACCAGTGATATCCGCATCAAGGAGACAGAGGCGCGCGACGCGTTTGCTAATGCATGCTCTGCGATCATTGACAACCCGGTGTGGAAGGAGCTCAAGGGCGCGCTCCTCCCGGACACGTCTGCGGGCGGAGCTGTTGCCGTAGGAAAGACGGCAATCTGGGCGAACAGCATGGTGCAGCGTGCGGCGACGCTGGCCGAGGGCGTCGGACTCAAGGCCACCAATGCCGTGGTCAAGCACCCCATGAGGGATAAGCCCCACAAGTGGGTGACGTCCCACGACCCCAGGAGAGGTACGCCCAAGGGCATGAAGCCCCGCTGGGTGAGAAATGATCGCCATCTCAGCAACTGGGAGGTCCCCGAGGGTAAGAGCGGGACCTGGGGAGGCAAGACTGTCGCTGCTGCGAGGAAGGCGGCGCCCTACCTGGAAAAGGTTGACAAGGGCTTCGTGGCGGTCGACTTCGCCGTCAGTGGCTATGAACAGTGGCAGAAGGACTCCCACAACCCGTCCCTGAGTGAAGGGAAGAAGGTTGCGCGCGCAACAACGACTGGAGTTGGTTCGGCAGTGGGAGGATACGCGGGGGCAAAGGTTGGTGCCGCTATTGGTGCCTCGTTTGGTGTGGCCGGCGGCCCCATCGGAGTCGCCGTCGGTGGGGCCGCAGGAGGCATTATTGGAGGTGTAGCGGGCTCCTGGCTCGGAAAAACTGGGGCGAATTGGTTCAATAATACTTTTTGAAGTAAAAAGAGGTGTGAAGTGAGGTGATTTAGGAGTGCATTCTTCTGGAGTTCTCGCACCTGTCGGGTGTCTTGTTCTCGGTGGTATGACAATGGTGAACTGGTGGTTCATGATGTTTTCGGACCACTGGTATGGAGACTTGCTGCGCACAATCTCGAAAAATTGGTTCAATTTAGGGCGCAATGCTGACTCGCTTCTACAGCCCGCAGCGGGTCTATCTTTCATTTTTTTGGTGTCGGCATGTTTTTGTATCCAGTCGATGCTGATAAGAGTGCTATGGGCTGGCTTTTAGGGGGAGGTGCTGTATTCTTTCTGTTTGTGGCTGTGTTGGGGTTGATTCCGTTTCGGTGGCCGGGTCCGATGTATCCGGAGTGGCAGCTGGAGAGGCGTCGTCGGGAGCAGGAGGCCGCTCGGGCCAGGTGGGAACATGAGACCGGCAGCATTGTGATGCGGGGACGGCATGCTATGCTCTCAGAGACGGCAACCGACGCAGGTGGTCAGTACGGTCAGTACGCGGGCGGCCCGGGTGGCGAGGACCCGCTGAGATCCGGCGACTCCCTGCCGGTGCGGGCCCATCTCCCGCATCCTGACGGCAACACCAGTGATCCCCGGTAGTGTGGAGGGCTTGTGCAGAGACTGCTCGGGTGTGTGTGTGCTAGGCATGGTGGTGAACTGCCTGGGTGGGCGGACCGTGTCGTGCTATGGCTGGGAGGGAGTTGGGGTGCGTGAGTGAGACGGTGCGTGTTCGGCTGGCGCCGGGGTGGCGGCAGGTGACCGCGGATGAGCTGCCTGCGGGGTTGTTGCGGGGTACGCAGGACACGGTGCGCTACATCGCGGCGGCTGTGCCCCAGACCCGCGCCTACGCGCCGAACCTGGTGGTGGTGCGCACGCCCTTGGGCGCCGATGAGGACCCCGGTGCTGTG
>NZ_MSKS01000003.1 GCF_001937445.1 Actinomyces oris
GCCTTCGGCTGGGAACGCTCCAAGGTGGGGCTACCCACCGGGCGCGCAGTCCACCAGGCCGACGGCACCATGACCCAGACCTTCGAGAGAGGCAGCATCTCCGTGGCGCCCAACGGTAAAGTGACCATCCGCTGACATCTCGCACCGGGAGAGCGGCGAGGCGGCCAGGAGTGCATGAGACAGCTCATGAGACACTGGCTGCCTCGCCGCTTCCTTACCAGCCGCCTTCATCGACCACCTGCCGGGAAGGACCTCCACATGAACCGAGGACTCGTCTACTTCCACTTCGATCCTCATCATCAGGTCCGCGACTACGTCCTGGCCGCGCTCAGCTCCCTGCGGCCCCACGCCGACCACATCCTGCTGGTTTCCAACTCACCCATCGGCGACGCCGACCGCGCCCGACTGGAGACCTGCTGCGATGAGATCCTCCAGCGCCCCAATGAGGGGCTCGACGTCGGCGCCTACCGGGCCGGCCTGGAGCACCTGGGCTGGGAGCGGCTCGCCGACTTCGACGAGCTCATCCTGACCAACCACACCTACTACGCGCCGCTGCGCCCCTGGGAGGAGGTCCTCACCCGCGCCGCTGGCTGGGAGGGCATCTCCTTCTGGGGCATGACCGAGCACGCCGCCATGCGTCCCCACCCCTTCCTGGCCAGGCGTGAGCTGCCCCGCCACCTCCAGTCCCACTGGATCGCGGTGCGCCACAGGCTCCTGACAGCCCCGGCCTTCCGTGAGTACTGGGAGCAGATGCCGCCGGTCTCCTCCTACCGCGACTCCATCCAGTGGCACGAGTCGCGCTTCACCGGCCACTTCGCCGAGCTCGGCCACACCTGGCAGGTCGCCTTCCCCGTGGACCGCTACCGCTCGGCCAACCCGGCCATCGAGGAGGCCCCGGCGCTGCTGGCCGACGGCTGCCCCCTGCTCAAGCGCCGCGCCCTCTTCCACGACCCGCTCCACCAGGACCGCCAGGCCGTCGTCGGCGGGGAGCTGCTGGAGGCCGCCGTCGAGGCCGGCTACAGCGAGGACCTCATCCTGTCCGACGTCGTCCACACCGCGACCGCCCGCGACCTCATCGTCAACGCCGGCCTCACCGAGGTCGTGACCGGGTGCGTCCCCGGGGCCGTGGGAGCCGGTGCGCAGACGAGCTCGCCTGCGCACCGGTCCTCGGGCTGCGTCGTCGTCCACATCCCAGCCGGGAGGGAGGCGGTGGAGCGCGCCGAGGCCGACGGGCTTGCCCGCCGCCTGGCGAGCCTGCCGGCGCACTGGCGGGTCGTGGTCACCTCGCCCGAACCGCTGGATGCCGTCGACCTGGAGCGGGTCACCGGCCGCCGTCCCACACAGGAGGACATAGAGGAGGACTCGACGCACGGGGAAGGGGACGTGTCTTTGCGCGTGGTGCGCGACCTCGACCCGCGGGGCACGATCGCCTTCCTCACCCAGTGCGACGACCTCTGGGATCCCGGCCGGGGCGCCGGTGGCGACGAGGGTGGTGATGACGGTGGCGACGGTGACCCCCTGGTCCTGCGGATCACCGTGGGGCCCGCGCCCGGCCCCAAGACGAGGGCCGACGACGTCGCCCACCGACAGGCGCTCGACTGCCTGCTGGACTCGCCGGGGTATACGGCCGGCCTCATCGACCTCTTCGCGCAGCACCCCGGCCTCGGTGTGGCCGTGCCCGCCGCCGGCCACATCGGGCAGGCCCACGCAGGACCGACATGGGACGGGCTGGCCGGTGCCGCCAAGGCGCTGTCCCGGCGGCTCGGCCTGACCGTGGAGCTTGATCCGCTCGCCCCCGTGGCTCCGTCAGGTGCGATGTTCGTGGCCCGCCCCGCAGCGCTGCGCACCCTGAGTGAGGGAGCCAAGGAGCTTGTGCGGCTCACCGAGCAGGCCGCCGCCGGGCCCGAGCAGTCGGCCGAGCGCCTCAAACGCGCCCGCGCCGCCGAGGTGCTCGAGCTGCTGACCGTCTACGCGGCCATGTCCAGCGGCTTCCACCCCCGCGAGGTACTCGCCGCGACCTGGGCCGGACGCCTCTACGGGGCCCTGGCCTACAAGCATCGGGCCGTTACCGCCGACCTTCCGGACCACACCGATGAGCAGGTCAGGTTCCTCCAGGCCCGGTTCGGTCCCCGGGCCGGAGTCGGTGCCCGGGTGCGCACCTACGTCGACGTCCACCACCCCGACATGGGCAGTGCTCTCAAACCCGCCTATCGCTATCTGACTGGTGGGGCCTCAGATCTGGCGCGCGCTGCGACGAGTGCCGGCAGGCGTCTACGCGACGTCGGCCGTCCTCGGGGGGAAGACAAAAGGGATTGAGTGAGGTGTTAACATACCGCGAGGTGCTCCCCGCACCTCCTGTCAGCATGGTCGGGTATGCCCCTGTTGGAGCCCCAGCCTCGATCAATGAGTCACGTGAGGACCTTTGGCCTGTCCATGAAGAAGATCAGCGTCGTCATCCCCAGTTACAATGAGGAAAAAAGCGTCAGGTTGATGTATGACCGACTGAACTCGGTATTTCGCACGCATCTTCCCCAGTACGACTACGAGATCATCTTCGTCGATGACTACTCGACGGACGGCACCCGCGGCGCGATCCGTGCACTGGCGGCTGAGGACAAGCGGGTGAAGGCCGTCTTCAACGCCCGTAACTTCGGTTTTCACCGGAATGTCTTCTCGGCGCTCACCTACGGCTCGGGGGACGCGACCTTCATGCTCTTCGGCGACCTCCAGGACCCTCCGGAGAACCTCCCGGAGTTCGTGGCCCGCTGGGAGGCGGGGGCCAAGGTCGTCATCGGGCAGAGGCGATCCTCTGACGAGGGCTTCATCATGACGGGATGCCGTCACCTCTACTACAAGCTCATTGACTGGTTCGCCGACACCCCTCAGATCGCGCGCTTCACCGGATACGGGCTCTATGACGTCGAGTTCATCGATGTTCTGCGGCAGATAGGCGATATTCAGCCCTACTTCAAGACGGTGGTCGCTGAGTACGGGATCGGGCTCGAGATCGTCCAGTACGATCAGGCCCAGTCCTCCCGGGGGAAGTCGAACTTCAACTTCCTGCGCAACTACGACTTCGCCATGCAGGGAATCACCAGCTCCACCAAGCTGCTGATGCGCATGGCCACCTTCGTGGCCACCTTCGTCGGCATCATCTGCCTGGGCCTGGCCATCTTCGTCCTGGTCAAGAAGCTCATTGACTGGAACGCCTATCCGGTGGGTGAGGCCTCCCGCACGGTGGGCCTGTTCTTCCTCGGCTCCATTCAGTTGTTCTTCATCGGAATCCTGGGCGAGTACATTCTCAGCATCAACGGGCGCATTGTCAGCAAGCCTCGCGTGGTCATCGGTGAGCGCCTCAACTTCGGACCCTCCGAGGGGCCGTCGGGCTTCGGTGGCGGCCCGTCGTCGCAGGCGGATCCCTCCACGCAGGAACGTCCCGGCGGGAACGCCTCTTGAACGCCCTCCAGGAGAAGCTGCGCCCCATCCTCCTGCAGTTCGGGCGCTTCCTCGTCGTCGGCGGTATCTCCTTCAGTGTTGACTTCGGCCTGTTCACCGTGCTGTACGGGCTGGGCGTGCCCCACCTCATCGCCAGTGCGACGTCCTTCTCCACCTCGGTGGTGCTCAACTACATCCTCTCCAGACGCTACGTCTTCGAGGCCCAGGAGAATGTCAGTGTTCTCAAGGAGTTCACGCTGTACGTTCTGCTCAACGTCGTCGCACTGGGCCTGAACACACTCATTCTCTATGTATGCGCTGACCTTGCTGGCATGAGCCCCTTCCTGGGGAAGATCCTCGCCACGGCAATCGTGCTCATCTACAACTTCATCTCCCGCAAAGCCCTCCTGGAGCGTCTTGGCACCTCCGGCGGGGCGACCGCTGTCCACCACTCCGATGAACAGGCAGGCTCTCGTGTCCGGTAAGTCCGCGAAGAACAGTACGGATCAGGTCAAGAACAACACCGCTGAGACAGTCGATCAGGACCTCGCGCAAGGGATCCGCGCCCAGGACGAGGACGGGCGGCCGACAGGCGCGTCAGAGGAGCCGGAGACCGTCCCGGCCGCAGGCGTGGCCTTACGGATTCGCACGTTCATCGATGCCAGGAGCGATCAAGGACGCCGGGCGGTCGAGCGCGTGGTGGACAGCCGCCTCGGCTCCTGGTGGAGCAGTACCGAGGGGCCCGGCCTCGTGGACTGGGCGCTGCTGGGCGTCATCCTGCTCGGCGCCTACGCCTTCTTCCTCTACGGGGACGTGCGAGCCACCTTCGAGCACTCCTTCAACTTCCTGGACTCGGTGCTCCAGGGGCGGGTGGGAGACTTTTACCAGATCGCGATCGAGCACACCTCGACCGGTCACCCCGCGGTCTACGACATTCCGCTCTACCTGCTCTTCGGGCTGTGGAACCTGCCGACGTACATCATCTACCGGATCACCGGCTTCCACTACCTGCTGTCGACGCCGGCGCAGCTGTGGCTCAAGACCCTGATGGTGCTGGCCGCGCTCATCGCCGCCAAGGTGCTGGTGGACATTGCGCGGGATCTGGGAGTCAGCCGGCAGCGCAGCAAGTGGGTCGCCTTCTTCTTCCTGTCCTCGATGACGCTGTTCGTCCCGGTCTTCGTCATCGTCCAGTACGACATCATCATGATCGTCTTCATCCTGCTGGGGCTGCGCGCCTACCTGCGCGGCCGGCTGGGCAGGTTCCTGCTGTGGTTCGCGATCGCCAATACCTTCAAGCTCTTCGCCATCTTCATCTTTGTGCCGCTCCTGCTGCTGCGGGAGAAGCGGCTGCGCGTGGTGGCCCTTCAGTTCGGCGTCGGACTGCTCGGCCTGGTGGCCTGCCGGGCCATCTACCACGGCAATGTGGCCTACAAGGCATCCACCGGTGGATTCATGAGCAGCATGCTCCAAAGGCTCACCGCCGTCGGGATACCGTGGATGGGCAGTACGATCCCGGTCTTCGTGGTGTTCATGGTCGGGATCGTCGTCTTCGCCTACCTGCGCCGCCCTCAGGGGACGAAGGCTCTGGCGGCCGACGCGGTCTACATCTGCATGGCCATCTACCTCGTCTTCGCCACGGTGGTCCCGCTCAACCCCTACTGGGCCGTCATGGTCTCGCCCTTCGCGGTGCTCATCATCTTCCTCAACCCGCGTCACGTGCTGCTCAACACCCTCCTCGAGACGGGCGTGGGAACCGCCTTGTTCCTCCTGTACGCCTTCAACGGCTACTCCATGTACAACCGGTCGATCTTTGATCAGCTGCTCCTGCCTCACCTGATCGCCCCGGTGGCGCAGCCCCGGTACGAGACTCCCGCGCAGTTCCTCGAGACCGTGGGAATCAGCCGGCAGGGCTCCTTCATCGTCGGCTTCATGATCGCCTGCGCCCTGGCGATCCTCATCATTAACTTCCCCCGTCGGAAGATGGTGGAGGACCTGGGCCAGGGGGAGCGCATCCCGCGCTCGGCGGCCTGGGTGCGTCTTCTCATGCCGGCGGGCTTCAGCGCGCTTGTCATGATTCCCTACTTCGTGCCCGCCATTCCGGTGGTGTACTCGGCATCCACTGACGCCCCTCAGGCGGGGAGTGTCAACATTCTCCAGGACGGGGCCAGCGTCGCCGAGACGATCACCCTGCCGTCAACCGTGGAGGTCAGCTCCGTCAATATCGCCTTCCTGGCCGAAGAGGTGCAGTGGCTCGACTCCTCGGTGGTCAACGTCGAGGTCACGGACGCCTCCGGCCACCAGGTCTTCAGGACCGAGGCCCCGGCGAACTCCCTTCACGTCGGCCTGCACGAGTTCCCGGCCAAGGGACTGGTCCTGCACGGTGGCGAGAAGTACACCGTGACGATCACCAGTAAGATGACCGAGGGTGGCAATGCCCGTGTCATGATCAACCCCGCAGTGGACCAGTTCCCAACCACGGAGAACGGAACGACCGTCCACGGTGATCTCCTCATGACCATCGCCGGCAGAACCAAGTGATTGCTCCGCAACCGCACCTGTTAGGATGCACAACCATGGCAAAGACAGTTCTCGTCACTGGAGCCGGCGGCTACATCGGTCGCCACGTCGTCACTGCGCTCCTGGAGCGCGGCCTGGACGTCAAGGCCCTCGACCTACGACTCGACGGTGTCGACGAGCGGGCGCAGAAGGTCTCCCTGGACCTCTTCTCCGGGGACGCCGACATCTACGACCAGATGGGACGCCCCGACGTCGTCCTGCACATGGCCTGGCGCGACGGCTTCAAGCACGCCTCCTGGGCCCACATGGATGACCTGGCCAAGCACGCCCACCTCATCGAGAACCTCTACGCGGGGGGCCTCAAACACCTCGCCGTCATGGGGACGATGCATGAGGTCGGCTACTGGGAGGGTGCTATCGACGAGAGCTCTCCGTGCAACCCCGCCTCGCTGTACGGCATCGCCAAGAACGCGCTGCGGGAGACCACCTTCCTGTCGGCCAAGGCGCACGGCGCCGTCGCCCAGTGGATCCGCGCCTACTACATCGTGGGGGACGACAAGTTCGGCAACTCGATCTTCTCCAAGCTCCTGGCCGCCGCCGAGGAGGGTCGCACCACCTTCCCCTTCACCACGGGTAAGAACCGCTACGACTTCATCTCCGTGGACGAGCTGGCCAGGCAGATCGCAGCGATCGTGGACCAGACCGAGGTCAACGGCGTCATCAACGCCTGCACCGGCGAGCCTGTGAGCCTGGCCGAGCGCGTCGAGGCCTACATCCGCGACAACTGTCTGGACATCACCCTGGAGTACGGGGCCTTCCCGGATCGGCCCTACGACTCGCCGGGAGTGTGGGGCGATCCGACCAAGATCCGCCGTATCCTCGCCTCAAGCGCGAGCTGAGGCACCCTGAGCAGCCGCATCCCCACCCTTTTCCTGCCGCGGTAAGCGGCCCGAACCACTGCCCAGAAGGGACATCATGGCAACGCTTGGCGAGGACCCGAAGCGACTCGGAATCTTCTTCTTCTTCGATGCTCAAGGGGTTGTGGACTCCTACGTGGAGACCCTCCTCGCCGACATGGTCAAGAACCTCTCCGAGCTGGTCATCGTCGTCAACGGCGAGCTGACCGCCAAGAGCTACGCCAAGCTGAGTGCCTTCACGGACAACATCATCCTGAGGGAGAACAAGGGTCTGGACGCCTGGGCCTACAAGACGGCCCTGGAGAGCTACGGCTGGGACAGGCTCGCCGAGTTCGACGAGGTCGTCCTGTTCAACGCCACCATCATGGGGCCGGTGTATCCCTTCGAGGAGATGTTCACCGAGATGGCCGGCCGGGACGTCGACTTCTGGGGCATCACCTGGTTCCACAAGGTTTCCGACGACCCCTTCGGGTATTCCCTGGAGGGGGGCTTGCCCCGTCATCTTCAGTCCCACTTCCACGCCTATCGGCGCTCCCTGGTCTCCTCCAAGGCCTTCCAGGACTACTGGGACAACCTTCCTCAGATCAACTCCTACGAGGAATCCGTGGGGCTCCACGAGGCACCCTTTACGCAACGCTTCGAGCGGCACGGCTTCGTCTCCGACGTGTATGTCAACACTGAGGACCTGGAGGGCTTCACCCTGCAGCCCATCCTCTTCGCTCCCAAGCAGCTCATCGCAGAGAGGCGCTGCCCCATCTTCAAGCGCCGCTCCTTCTTCCACAGCTACGAGGATGTGCTTCACCAGGCCGTGGGGAACGCAACCGTTGAGCTCTACGAGTACCTGCGCGACCACACCGACTTCGACACGAACCTCATCTGGGACAACGCCCTGCGCTCCATGAACATGGCGGATCTGGTCAAGAATCTCCAGCTCACCTACGTCCTGCCCACGCAGGCGGTGGCCCGCGAGCCCAAGCCGCAGAAGGTCGCCCTCATCGCGCACCTGTACTACATGGATCTCCTGGAGCCCACGCTGGCCTACATCACGTCCATGCCCGAGGGGACGGACCTCATCCTCACCGTCGGATCCCAGGAGAAGGCGGATCTGGTGGAGGAGGCCTGCAAGAACCTGCCCTACAACGTGGACGTGCGCCTCATTGAGAACCGGGGTCGGGACGTCAGTGCGCTCCTGGTGGGCTGCAAGGACATCGTCAGCGACTACGACCTGGTCTGCTTCATGCACGACAAGAAGGTCACCCAGCTGAGCCCGTACACCGTGGGTGAGGGCTTCGCCCGTAAGTGCTTCGACAACCTCCTCCCGACTCGAGAGTTCGTCGAGAATGTCATAGCCACCTTTGACTCGGAGCCCCGACTCGGTCTGCTGTCGCCGACCCCTCCCAACCATGCTGACTACTTCCCCATTTACTCCTATAGCTGGGGACCGAACTTCGATCGCACGAGAATGCTCCTGGAGAAAGAGCTGAACCTGAGCGTCCCGCTCGATGCTCACAAAGAGGTCATTGCCCCACTGGGCACCATGTTCTGGTTCCGTCCCGCAGCCCTCAAACCCCTGTTCGACCACGACTGGACATGGGAGGAATTCCCACCTGAGCCGAACAATATTGACGGAACCATCCTCCACGCCATCGAGCGCGCCTACGGCTATGTCGCTCAGGCCTCGGGCTACTTCTGCGGCTGGCTCTTCTCGGACTCCTTCGCGCGGATCGAGCTGACGAATCTGTCGTACTACACCAGGGAGCTCACCACCGCGGTGTCGCAGCACTGGGGGGTTGATGTCGAGCAGCGAATGGTCCAACGGATCCGTTGTGCTCGCAGCACTCGTCAGCAGGTCAAGGATCAGGTCAGTCGCTGGATCCCGACCGCGGTGCGATCGCCCCTCAAGGGCGCGTACCGCCGAGTCAGGGGGATCGGTAAGTGACCGAAACGGGCGCGTCGGTGGGGGCGGCGGGTGGTGGGAAGCCGGTCGCCAGAAAACGGACCAGGATCTTCTACCTCGATCTGGTCCGAGCCCTGGCTGCGCTTCTCATCGTCCTCACCCACTTCAACAACCCCTACCTGGCTGAAGGCGGCTACGTTCTGACCAACTTCCCCTTCGGCATCTATGTGGGTGGGCTCGGCGTCTCCCTGTTCCTCATCATCTCCGGGGCTGCCCTGACGCTCACCTACCGGCGACCCATCAACCTTAAACGGTTCTACTGGAAGCGCTTCCTCAACATCTACCCGATGTTCTGGACTGCTTGGATTCTGGCGACGCTCTACTTCTTCGTTGTGACTGGGGGTCGACCGCCCAACAGCGCTCCGACGCGCTCTCTCATCTTCACGGTCCTCGGCGTGGACGGTCTAGTCGCCAACTTCCACGTGCGCACCGCCTACCTCCTGGGTGAGTGGTTCCTCGGTTTCATCCTCCTGTACTACCTCGTCTTCCCGCTGCTGCTGTGGGCCATTGACCGCTATCCGATCGTCACGGGCGTTGCCATCCTGGCGGCTTACGCCGCCACCGTGATCGTTATGCAGCGCTACTTCGTGGGCTACCCCTCGGCGATGATCCTCACGACCAGGCTCCCCGAGCTGGCCTTCGGCAGCTACTTCGTCCTCTACGGTCGCCGCGTTCACTGGGCCACCGTTATTCCGGCAGCAGCGGTCCTAGCCGTCTCGGCCATGCTCCCAGAGGAGATTCCCGAGGACGTGGCCACCACACTCGTTGGTATCTCGGCTTTCCTCATCCTCGTGGTCGTCGGTCGCTATGTGGCGATCCAGCCGGTACGTGTGCTCGTTGATCTCATCGCCAAGTATTCCTACCCGATCTTCCTGGTCCACCACGTCGTCATCATGGTCCTCTACGAGAAGATCAACGTGGCGGGCTTCGTGCCGGTTCAGCGCTACACGATGCTGGCCGCGACCTGCGTCATCGTCTTCGGCCTATCGGTGGCGCTGGTGAGGATCACTGACCACGTCGTTGCTTTCGTCACCAAGGCTTTCAAGGGCATGAGCTGGCGCTCTGAGGTCTCCGAGGTCGAACGTTAACGTGTGCAGCGTGCGGCTCCAGGCAGGGGCGAGCTCGTGGCCCGCGCCCCTGAGGAGTGTCGAAGGCAACGGCGGCTGCGGGCCCTTAAGGCTCCGGCATCGCTGAGAATAGTGACGAGGTCGTTGTGCGACGCGTGAGAGCTCGTTACTCCGGCCCCGACTCGACAACACCCAAGGGAGACCCTCGTGACCCGTACCTGCCTCGTGACTGGTGGCGCCGGATTCATCGGCTGCGCGATCTCGCGCGATCTGGCGGACGCCTTCGACCGCGTCGTGGCTCTGGACAACATGCACCCGCAGATCCACCCCTCCCAGGCTCGGCCCGCCAAGCTCGACGAGCGCGTGGAGCTGCACCGCCTGGACGTGTCCGTCGGTGAGGACTGGGACGCGGTCCTGGCTGAGGTCGCACCGGATGTCATCGTCCACCTGGCCGCGGAGACCGGCACAGGCCAGTCGCTCACCGAAGCCTCCCGACACGCGAATGTCAACGTCGTCGGCACTACGCAGATGCTCGACGCCCTCGTGCGCCACGAGATCCGCCCCGACAAGATCGTCCTGGCCTCCTCCCGGGCCGTCTACGGAGAAGGGAAGTGGGTGGATGCGGAAGGGCACTTCTCCTACCCCGGGCAGCGCACCCACGCGATGCTTGAGGCCGGTCAGTGGGACTTCGCCGGACTGACCCCTTCGGTCCAGTCCTCCACCGAGGTCAAGGCCTCCCCGGCCAATGTCTACGCTGCGACCAAGTTCTGCCAGGAGAACCTCGTGACCTCCTGGTGCGGCTCCTTTGGTGTCACCCCGGTGCTCTACCGGCTTCAGAACGTCTACGGCCCCGGCCAGTCCCTCATCAACCCCTACACCGGCATCGTCTCCCTCTTCGCCCGCCTGGCCAAGCAGGGGCAGTCCATCCCGGTCTACGAGGACGGCCAGATCGTGCGGGACTTCGTCTTCATCGACGACGTCGCCTCCGCCATCGTGGCCGGCGTCCTGCACTCGCCGGCCGCGACTCTGCCCTACGACATCGGCCTGGGGGAGCGGACCACCATCATGCAGGTCGCTCAGGTCATCGCCGAGCACTATGGAGCGCCCGCCCCGCACGTCACCGGCCAGTTCCGTGACGGCGACGTGCGCGCAGCCTGGGCCGACACCGCGCGCGCCCGCCAGGCGCTGGACTGGGAGCCCCGGGTCGGTGTCACCGAGGGCATCAACCGGCTATGCGACTGGATTGACGCCCAGGAGGGGGCGGTTCCACCTGCGCACACAGGCACTGCGACGGAGGTGTGAGCCTATGCAGCTGTCTCGACTGCTCCGCTCGGAGGACGCCCGCCAGACGCTGGACCTCACCCTTCGGCTGACTCAGCGCTCGGTCTCCTCGGAGTTCAAGGGCACCACTCTGGGGCGACTGTGGTCCTTCATCAACCCCCTGGCCACCATCGCCATCTTCGCCCTCATCTTCGGCGTCGTGTTTCGTAACGGGGTGCCGCCGGGCCGTAACTCCGGGATCGACTCCTTCGCCCTGTGGATCGGCATCGGGGTGCTCAGCTGGACCTTCTTCTCCAACGGCATCATGGCCTCCATGAACGCCCTCGTGAACAACTCGGGGCTCCTCACCAAGGTCTACTTCCCCCGCCAGGTCCTCATCTACTCCGCGGTGCTCTCCCTGGCCGTGGACTTCGCCTTCGAGCTGCTCGTGCTGATCATCATCGCCATGCTGATGGGCGGTCCCGGGGTCCTGCTCATGATCCCGGCGCTGCTCGTTGTCACCCTGTTGGCGGGCATGTTCGCCGTCGGACTGGGGCTCATCCTGTCCATCGCCACCGTCTACTTCCGGGACCTGGGCCACCTGTGGCAGATCTTCAACCAGATCTGGATGTACGCCTCCGGCGTCGTCTTCCCGTTGAACATGCTCGACGGAGTCCAGAACCGCCTGTTCGACGCCGGCTGGCAGATCAACGGCGCACCGATCCCCATCACGACGATCGCTCGGCTCAACCCGGCCGAGACCTATCTCGAGGCCTTCCGATCCTGCCTGTACGACTTCGCCCTGCCGTCGCTACCGGTCTTCCTGGTCTGCCTGGGGTGGGCGGTCGCCATGCTCTCACTGGGCCTGGTCTTCTTCCGCCGGCACTCGGCGAGCATCGTTGAGGAGCTCTGATACGTCAGATGACTGCAACAACCGGATCGTCCGCATCATCAACGTCGCCGGCGCAGAGCTCCTCGGCAGTATCCTCGGCCGTGCCGGCCGTGCGCATCGAGGACGTCTCCAAGCGCTTCAGGATCTACCACCACCGCAACCAGTCCCTCAAGGGTGCCATTCTGCAACGGGGCCGCGGTATCTACGAGGACTTCTGGGCGCTCAAGGACATCACCTTCGACATCCCCGAGGGCAAGACCTTCGGGCTCATGGGACACAACGGATCGGGCAAGTCCACGTTGCTCAAGTGCATCGCCAAGATCCTGGCTCCCGACTCGGGCTCCATCACCGCCCGGGGGCGCATGGCTGCCATGCTGGAGGTCGGCTCGGGCTTCCACCCCGAGCTCTCCGGGCGGGAGAACATCTTCCTCAACGGCGCCATCCTGGGGATGAGCCGTAAGGAGATCGAGGCCAAGTTCGATGACATCGTCGACTTCTCCGGGGTGGGTGAGTTCATCGATCAGCCGGTGAAGAACTACTCCTCGGGCATGTACGTGCGCCTGGGCTTCTCCGTGTCCATTCACGTCGAGCCGGAGATCCTCCTGGTCGACGAGGTCCTGGCCGTCGGTGACATGGAGTTCCAAGAACGGTGCATGGACAAGTTCGCCGAGTTCCGCGAAGACGGCCGCACCGTTGTCGTCGTCTCCCACGGCCTGGAGCAGATGCGCACCTTCTGCGACGAGGTCGCCTGGCTCGACCACGGCCGGCTCAAGGAGGTCGGTCCGGCCCCCGAGGTGATCGACAAGTACTCCGATGTCACCCACGGTGCCAAACAGGTCAAGGAGGGCATCGGCACCCGCTTCGGCAGCGGTGAGGCCCAGATCAGCCACATCGAGCTGCTTGACGGCAGCGGCCGGCCGGTGACCTCCATGCGTACCGGGGACGAGGCCACCATTCGCCTTCACTACCGCTGCGAGGAGACGATTGAGAAGCCCGTCTTCGGTTGCTCCATCGACACCCGTGAGGGCATCTTCGCCTGGGGACTTCACGGTCTCGACGACGGCTTCCAGCCCGAGAGGATCGAGCCGGGCGAGGGGGCCGTGGACGTCTCCATCCCCGCGATGATGCTGCGGCCGGGCGCCTACCTCATCTCCGGATCCATCCAGCCCTGGCAGCTCTCCAGCGTCATCGACGCCTACCAGAAGGCCACCGCCTTCGACATCACTCCGGGCCCACGCATGGAGTCGGGGGGGCTGGTGGCCCTGGGGGCACACTTCGAGCGGATCACCCCGCCGCGCCCCATGGTGAAGCACACGAGGAACAGCTGAGGCTCGGCGGGGCGGGCAGGGCCGCTGCTCAGCCCCGCCGAATCCTCTTGACTCCTTGGGCCACAGTGCGGAAGAAGGGCTTGACCGTGGCCTCGAGGTGGTCGATCTGCCCTTTGGTCTCATGGACCTGGAACAGGACGCGACGGATTGAGTCGTGCAGGTCGCCAATGGTGAAGCGCAGAGAATGCATGTCCTCATGAAGTTGCGCGATGGACTGGGTCAGGCACGCGTTCTGGTGATCCAGCTTCTCCTCGAGCAGACGCAGGCGCTCCTCAAGCCGATGGTAGTACTCCGCCGAGACGAGCAAGAAGCCCAAGTTCTCCGGCTCAGCCCGACCGTTCTGAGGGGAGCCGGCGCCCGCCTCGTCCAGGGACCGGCGGGCATAGCGGTCCCGGATGGCGAGGTTGTCGGTGCGGTGGCGGACAGCGTCAACGACGACGGAGTTGCCCACTGACTCGTCGGTGGAGTCGCGGTGGTGCCAGTGGGCCAGCGGCTCCCCGTTGATGAAGCCCACCGGGGAGGTTGCCAGCAGCCGCAGGTTGAAGTCCCAGTCGGCCTGGGTCAGCAGGTTGCCGTCCCAGTGGCCGATGCGGTCGGCCACCTCGCGACGGATGAGCTGCGAGATCGGCGGGACGTAGTTGGCCACCATCGTGTCGATGAGGGTCCAGCTCTCCCCGTCCTTCGTCATCACCCAGCGGCCTCGCTCGGCCAGCCCCTCTTCGGTGACCATCTCATCGACTACGTCGCAGCGCGCCGCCACAGCACCGTGCTCGGGGTGCTCATCGAGGTGGGCCACGCAGGCGGCCAAGAAGCCGGGCTCCCAGGAGTCGTCGTCGTCATGGATTGCGAAGAACTCGCAGGAGGAGGCGGCCAGGCCATCCTCCAGGGCGGCCTCGCGCCCATGAGAGGTCTCATTGGTGACCACCGTGGTGCGCTCACGCAGCCACTGGGGAGCACTGGCCAGAGCGCTTTCCACGAGCTCGGTGCTTCCGGCGTCATTGACGATGACGAGTTCGAGGTCCTGGAAGGACTGCGCCCCGACCGACTGAACCGCTCGCTTGAGCATCAGGGGACGGTTGCGGGTCCGGGTCACCACGGTGACTCGTGGCGATTGTGTGGCGGGTCCAGCCATGTCAGGGGTCCTCCTCGATCCAATCATGCGAATGCCGCGTGCTTGACGGTCCTGCCCGGTGACGCGGTGCGTCTGACGATGTCGGTTCAGTAACTGTAACGGTTAGGGGTACAAACGGCGTAGTTGTGTGCCGCGATCACTGGCTACTCGACGAATCCCTCGCCCGTCGACGCAGCTCGCGCGGCAGACCGGCGACGGCCTGAACAAGTCCCGCCACCACCGGGCCGCGCTGCGGCCCCCGCAGGGAACGCACCAGCGTACGGGCCAGCGCCTGCATCACCACCGGGGCAGGGCTGTGGGCGGCGGCCGTCAGAATCCGGTTGCGGGCGTTGACCCGGATGAACATCGGTGAGTCGGTGCCCGAGGAGGAGGCGTGCTCGTGGCGCGCCACCGCCTCACGCACGTAGACGACTCGCCAACCGTGCTCACGCAGGCGCCAGGACAGATCCGTGTCCTCGTAGTACATGAACAGGTCCTCGCGGAAGCCCCCCAGGGCCTGCCACGCCTCACGCCGGATCGCACAAGCGCCCCCGCACAGGCCGAAGACCTCGCTGGGGGAGTGCTCCCGCTCGGTGGGCACCAGCCAGTCCCGGTCATAGCCGTTGCCCGAGGCGTCCACCAGGTTGCCCGTGGAGTTGACCAGGACCTCCCCCTCGCCGCGGGCAGCGGCCTCGTCGTCGAGCCGGGTCCACCGCCCGGTGCGCGGGGAGACGAGTGCGTCCTGCTGCCCCGGGGCGGCCGGCATCCAGCGGCCGGCCAGCAGAATCCGCGCCGTCGCCGCGGCCGGAGCCACTGCGGACGGCGGGTCGCTCAGAGGGGCCAGGAGCGCCTCGAGGAAGCCGGACTCGGCCACCGCGTCATTGTTGAGCAGGACGAGGACATCCTCAGCCATGCCCCGGGCGCCGAGGTTGACGCCGGCACCGAAGCCCCGGTTCTCGCTCGACTCGACCACCGTGAACCCCTCCCGGCGCAGGCGCCCGGCCGAGTCGTCACCGGAGGCGTTGTCCACGACGACGAGCCGGTCCCCGTCTCCCAGCTGCTCACGGATGGAGCGGGCCGCCCGGATCGTCAGCTCGGCCTGGCGCCAGTTGACGATGACGACGCGAGCTGAGGGACGCCTGACGGGCTGGGTCACACCGCACCCCCGATGAGGGCGTGATAGACCTCCGTGTGCGCGGCGGCGCAGGCCTCCCAGGTGAAGGTTCGGGCGCGCTCGCGGCCGGCCTCGGCCAGCTCGTCGTGCTCCGCTCCGATGGCCCGGGCGAGCCGGCCTGCGATCTCACGCGGCGAAGCGGGGTCGGCCAGCAGGCCGGCCTGTCCGCACACCTCGGCCATGCAGGTCCCGGCGCTGGTGACCACCGGGGTTCCGTAGGCCATGGCCTCCAGGACCGGCAGGCCGAAACCCTCCCAGATGGAGGGGAAGCAGAAGGCGCGGGCGCCGCTGTAGGCTGCCGCCAGCTCATCGTCGTCGAGCCTGCCGGTGACGTGGACCCGATCACCCAGGCGAGTCAGCAGCTCGCGCTCGGCGGCGTCGTCGCCCCAGCCGGCCGGACCGACGAGGACCAGGTCGAGGCCACCGGCGTCGTCGTGCTCCTCGATGAGCAGTGCGAAGGCCCGCAGCAGTCCCAGCAGGTTCTTGCGGGGCTCGCGCGTACCCGTCCACAGGATGTAGTCGCGCGTGAGGCCCCGGGTGGCCCGGAAGCCCCGGATCTGCTCCTCGGTGACGGCACGGGTGCGCACTCCGTGCGGGATGACGTAGAGGCGGGCGGCGTCGATGCCCGCCGCGATGCAGTCGTCGGCGGTGGCCTGGGAGGGGACGACGATGGCGCTGGCCTCGGTGATGACTCGTTCCAGGCAACGGCTGAAGTAGGCGTTGCCGCGCGCGGTGAAGTGCTCGGGTGAGCGCAGGAAGGCCAGGTCGTGCACGGTGACGACCAGCGGCAGCGAGGTGGGGGGCAGTGCCCAGGTCGTGGCGTGAATGAGCTGGGCGCCGGGCAGGATGGACTCGGCCCGAGGCAGCCCCAGACGGTTCCAGGACTCGTACAGTGCGGTGCGAGGCAGGTGGGAGGAGCGTATGGGCATCGGTGGTAGACCGACCTGGCGGGGTGAGGCAGCCCCCTGGTGATGGGCAGTGATCCCGGCCACGGGCACCCGCCGGGCGCGCAGGGCCTGGGCGAGCTCGACGATGTAGGTGCCCGAGCCCCCGGGGACGGGCTGCCACAGCTGCTCCACCACCATGCCCACCCGGGGGCCGCGGGGGCGAGTCGGTGGGCGTGAGCCGTTGACGGTGGAGGACGTGGTGCGGGAGACGGGGGAGGGGGAAGGAGCCGGGGAGTGCGCCGGGCGGGAAGGATCTGCGCTCATGGGCTCAGAGTACGGGGTGAGCGCGCGCGGCGCGGTAGCCTGCCGTCATGAAGGTTCTTCTTGATGCGACGGCGATCCCGGCTGATCTCGGAGGCGTGGGGCGCTATGTCGACGACCTGGTCCCCGAGCTCATCGCCTGCGGCGTCAACCTGGCCATGGCCGTCCAGCAGCGGGACGTGGCGCACTTCTCCACCAAGGTGCCCCGCGCCCACCTCTTCCCGGTCTCGCAGCCCATGGAGTCGCGCGGCGCCCGGATGGCCTGGGAGCAGACGGGGCTACCGGCACTCATCCACCGGATCCGCCCCGATGTCCTGCACTCGCCCCACTACACCTTCCCGGCCCTGCACCAGGTGCCCGTGGTCGTCACCCTCCACGACGCCACGTTCTTCTCCCACCCGCAGGCGCACTCGCCCATCAAGCAGAAGTTCTTCACCAACGCCATCCGGCGGGCCGTGCGGCGGGCCGACGCGCTGGTCGTCCCCTCGCAGGCCACCCGCGACGAGACCATCAAGTACGTCGGTGGCGACCCCGAGCGCTTCCACATCGCCTACCACGGCGTGGACACCTCCGTGTTCCATCCGGTCGACGACGCTGAACGGGCCCGCGTGGCCGCCTCCCTCGGGCTGGAGGGCCGGCGCTACATCGGCTTCCTGGGGACCCTGGAGCCCCGCAAGAACGTTCCCAACCTGGTGCGCGCCTGGGCCAGCGTCTTCCGCGACTGCGAGGACGCCCCAGCCCTGGTCCTGGCCGGCGGACCCGGGTGGGATGAGGACATCGAGCCCGCCCTGGCCCAGGTGCCCCGGCACCTGACCGTCCTGAGGCCCGGCTACCTGCCCCTGGAAAACCTGCCCGGGTTCCTGTCCGGATGCGAGATCCTGGCCTATCCCTCCGTCGGCGAGGGCTTCGGCCTGCCGGTCCTGGAGGCCATGGCCTGCGGGGCCGCCGTCCTGACCACCCGCGAGCTGAGCCTTCCGGAGGTCGGGGGCGACGCCGTCGCCTACTGCGGATCGGACCCCCAGGCCATCGCCAGAGGCCTCGTGGTCCTGGACGCCCAGCCCCAGCGGCGCCAGGAACTGGGGGTCGCCGCCCTGGATCGGGCCGCCGAGTTCACCTGGAGGGCCTCCGCCCAGGCGCACGTCGAGGCCTACCACGCCGCCATGGAACGCTGATCTCTGTGCCCGTGTCGTGCAGCATGCCGTTGGCCTCAGTGATATCGGCCGAGACGGCCGGCGCACTCGTGTAATGTTCATCGACAGGTTGATGACTCTTATGAGACGTCAGCAGGACAACGCTCGGTGAGAAGGAAGAGACGGCCAGTGAACGAGATCATGCCTCTGCAGACTGAGGGGACCGCCCTCCCTCGTGCCGGGCGCGAAGAAAGGAAGACACACGGACGTGTTCTCGTCACCGGCGCCAACGGTCAGCTGGGGCGTGCGCTCATGGCCCTGCTGCCGCAGGCGGGCTTCGACCCCACCGGCGTCGACCTGCCCGAGGTGGACATCTCGGATACGGCCGCCATGTCCGCCTGGGACTGGTCGGGGTACGACATCATCATCAACGCTGCGGCCTGGACCAACGTGGACGGGGCGGAGACCCCTGAAGGCCGTCGGCTGTCCTGGCGGGCCAACACGGTCGGGCCGGTCAACCTGGCCCGAGCGGCCGTCCAGCACGGCCTGACCCTGGTGCACCTGTCCACCGAGTACACCTTCGACGGCGTGACGGCTGTCCACACCGAGGAGGAGACCCCCTCGCCGCTGGGCGTCTACGGTCAGTCCAAGGCGGCCGGGGACGCCGCCGTCAGTGTCTGCCCCCGGCACTACCTGGTGCGCACCTCCTGGGTGGTCGGCGATGGCAAGAACTTCGTCAAGACGATGCTCTCCCTGGCCGAGCGCGGTATCAGCCCACGGGTTGTGGCCGACCAGACCGGGCGCCTCACCTTCGCCTCCGATCTGGCAGCCGGCATCATCCACCTCATCACCTCGGGCGCCGAGTTCGGCACCTACAACCTCTCTGGTGACGGCCCGATCCTCTCCTGGGCCGATATCGCCAAGCGGGTCTATGAGAAGGCCGGCCACAGCCCCGACGAGGTCACTCCCGTCACCACTGAGGAGTACTACGCCGGTCAGGAGGGGATCGCGCCGCGGCCACTGAGCTCGGTCCTGGACCTGGCGAGGATCAAGGCCACAGGTTTCAGCCCGGCTGACTCCACGGAGCGTCTGAACGTTTATCTTCAAGGCCTGCTGTAGGTTGTCCCTCGTGGGATTGCATCCCTCTCATCCCTTCTTATCCCTGTTTCCTGTCGGAGATCTGTATGAGACGTGAGTTCACCACATACTCACGACTGCCCATGAGTCGCATAAAGACCGGGGCAACGTTGTCCCGGCGCCCGGCACTGGTCGGTGGGCTCCTCCTGGTTCTCATGCTGCTGACCGGACTCGGGTGGGCGGTGTCCTCGCCGGTGGAGTCGTCTCCTGATGAGGACTTCCACCTGGGGAGCATCTGGTGTCCCCGCCCAGCGGGGAAGTACTGCCAGACCAGTGTGATGAACGGTGATCCGGTGGCCCGGGTCCCGGTTGCCGTGTCGGACGACTCGATGAAGTGCTACAACTTCCAGCCGGATAGATCGGCGAGGTGTGCGCTCGGCTATCGAGACTCGGAGATGGCGTGGACCAAACGCTTTGATGATAGCGGGGCGTACCCGATCGGTTACTACCACTTTCACCACCTCTTCGTCGGCAAGGACGTACAGACCTCGGTCCTGGTGATGCGCGCCGTCAACGTGCTCATCGCCGTGGCGCTTCTGGGGGCGGTCGGCTTCTGTGCGCCACAGCGCTTGAGGCGACCATTCGTGGGTGCGATCGCCGCCTCCTGGGTGCCGATGGGGATCTACTTCATCGCCTCCAACAACCCCAGCTCCTGGTCCCTCTCAGGGCTGTTGGCCTACTCCGCGGCGACGTATATGGCCACCCAGCAGAAGGGGCGCCGGCGTACTGTGCTGGTGATCTGCGCAGTGATCGGTGCCGTCATGTGTCTGACGTCCCGATACGACTCCGCATTCTTCCTCCTCGTCGTCGGCCTTGCCCTGCTCTTCGTGGTGCCATGGAAACGCGGAGGATGGATAGGGCTGGGAGCCCTGAGCGGAGTGTCCCTCCTTGGGGTCGGCACCTTCATGGCCTCGTCCCAGGTGTCGAAGATCAGTTACTTCCTGAGCGCTTTTGAAACGTCAGATCCTGCAAAATCTGCCAGCAAGCAGTCGTTCTTCGAGAGGCTCATCATTGGGCTGGAGAGCGCCCCGAAGTATCTTGGTGGATTTTGGGGCCACACATGGACCCCGGGGTGGTACGACGTTCCTCTGGAAACTCGAACCCCCTACGTGCTCACCATTATGGCGGCCGGCGCTTTCGTGGCCATCGCCTTACGCCGTGGCGGGTGGCGGAAGTGGACCTCCATGGCGATCATCGTGGGGGCGATGGTCCTCCTTCCTGCCGTGTTCTACGCGAACGGGGCCATGAAACACATCGAGCTCTACCAGGCCCGGTACATCTTCCCGCTGCTGGCCCCCACCTTCTTCCTCATGCTGGCCGTTGACCAGGATGAAGACGCGTGGTTCACGGTTCCGCAGGCCGTCTGGGTCACCGTCTGCGCTTCGCTGTGTCAGGCAATCACCCTCCATACGCTGCTGCTGCGATTCGTCCAGGGAATCCACGAGCGGTGGGAGCTCAATCTCAACAAGCACATCGAGTGGTGGTGGAGCGTGCCGGTCTCGCCCATGATGGTCTGGTTCCTCACGACATGCTTCGCCACTGCGGCTCTAGGAGTCGCCATGGCGATGCTGACGCGTGCACCTCAGCGGCAAGAGGAGACGCAGGACTCGTAAGCACTGTGGGTGGGTGGCGCCATGGCACCACCCACCCACAAGGCATGAGGAGAGGAGCGCGCCGGACGCTCCAGCGGGTACCTCAGGACTGCTGGTTCTCCAGCAGGCCCAGGAGGTAGGCGCCGTACCCGGACTTCACCAGGGGCTCGGCGCGCTGGCGCAGGCCCTCGTCGTCGATGAAACCCATGCGCCAGGCGACCTCCTCGGGGGCGCCGATGTTGAGGCCCTGACGGTGCTGGACGGTACGGATGAAGCCGGTGGCGTCGGCCAGGGAGTCGAAGGTGCCGGTGTCGAGCCAGGCGGTGCCGCGGGGCAGGACCTCCACGGTGAGCCTGCCGGCCTCCAGGTAGGTGCGGTTGACGTCGGTGATCTCGTACTCGCCGCGGGCGGAGGGCTTGAGGTTCTTCGCGATCTCGACGACGTCGTTGTCATAGAAGTACAGGCCGGGAACGGCGTAGTTGGAGCGGGGCTGGGCCGGCTTCTCCTCGATGGAGATCGCCTTGAAGTTCTCGTCGAACTCGACCACGCCGTAGGCCGTGGGGTCGGCGACCTGGTAGGCGTAGACGACACCGCCGTCGGGGCTGGTGTGGCGGCGCAGCTGGGTGCCCATGCCGGGGCCGTAGAAGATGTTGTCGCCCAGGACCAGGGCGGCGCTGTCATCGCCGATGAAGTCGGCGCCCAGCACGAAGGCCTGAGCCAGGCCGTTGGGCTCCTGCTGAACCGTGTAGGACAGGTTGACGCCGAGCTGGGAGCCATCGCCCAGGAGACGGTGGAAGGAGGGGGCGTCGTGGGGGGTGGTGATGACCAGGACGTCCTGGATCCCGGCGAGCATGAGGGTGCTCAGCGGGTAGTAGACCATCGGCTTGTCGTAGACGGGGACCAGCTGCTTGGAGGTCCCCAGGGTGATCGGGTTGAGTCGCGTGCCGGAGCCTCCGGCCAGAATGATTCCTCGCATGCCCCAAGCATGACCCATTCCGGCCCCGAATGGCGCCAGGATCGAGTGGATCGGGAGCTCTTCTCCGTGGTTCCCGGCACGTTCCGTCCCTGGCGGCCCCGTCTGAGGGGTATCGAGCAGGCCGCGTCGATAGACTCGCACGGCGGCGTCTCGCAGACACGGTGGCGCCGAGACCGAGACCAGTGCGCACAGAAGGGGCCATCAATGGGGCAGATCGAGCTGGGCAAGCCGCTCGCCATCGAGCAGACGCCGATTCCGGGATTCCTGCGGATCGACCTGACTGTTCACGGGGACAACCGCGGCTGGTTCAAGGAGAACTGGCAGAGAGAGAAGATGCTGGCCCTGGGGCTGCCGGACTTCGGGCCGGTTCAGAACAACATCTCCTTCAACAACGAGGTCGGGGTCACCCGCGGCATCCACGCCGAGCCCTGGGACAAGTTCGTCTCGGTGGCCACCGGCCGCGTCTTCGGCGCCTGGGTGGACCTGCGCGAGGGGCCCTCCTTCGGAGCCGTCTACACCTGCGAGATCGACCCGTCAGTGGCGGTGTTCGTGCCTCGGGGCGTGGGCAACGCCTATCAGACGCTGGAGCCGGGCACCGCCTACACCTACCTGGTCAACGACCACTGGTCGCCCGACGCCCAGTACACCTTCCTCAACCTGGCCGATGAGACGGTGAACGTGCCCTGGCCGATCGCACTGAGTGAGGCCATCCTCTCCGACAAGGACAAGGCGCACCCCCGCCTGGCCGACGTCACCCCCTTCCCGGCTCCCGGGGCCCAGGCCTAGGACGTGCCCGCGTACCGGTACGGTGAGGCGCTATGAGACGACTTGAGCCGGCGCGCCAGCGGTACGCCTGGGGGTCGACCTCGGCCATTCCCGCCCTCCTGGGCAGGGCCGAGGACGGCGCCCCCTGGGCCGAGGCCTGGTACGGATCCCACCCGGCCGGTCCCGCCCAGGTCGCCGAGGGCGGCGTGCTGTCCGAGCTCATCGACGCCGAGCCGGAGCGTCTCCTGGGTGAGGACATCATCTGGCGCTTCGGGCGCCGGCTGCCCTTCCTCCTCAAGCTCATCGCTCCCGAGCAGCCCCTGTCCCTCCAGGTCCACCCCAGTCAGGCCCAGGCCGCCGAGGGCTACGCCCTGGAGAACGAGGCGGGCATCGCCCTGGACCACCCCTGCCGCAACTACAAGGACACGAACCACAAGCCGGAGATGGTCCTGGCCCTCACCCGCTTCCAGGCCGTTGCAGGCTTCCGGGCCCCGCGCCGCGCCGTCGAGGTCCTCTCCGGGCTGGACAGCCCCCTGGCCCGCCGGATGCGACGCACCCTGCGTCTCAACCCCACCCGCTACGGCATCCGGCAGGTCTTCTCCGACGTCGTCTCGGCCGCCACCCGTCCAAGCCCCCAGGAGATCGACGCCCTCGTCACTGAGATCGCCGCCAGGTTCGAGGCTGGCACCTCCCCGTCGCTGCGGGTGGACTCCAACGTCGTGAAGATGGCCGACACCTTCCCCGGAGACCCCGGCATCGCCGCCGCGCTCCTGCTCAACCCCGTCACCCTGCAGCCCGGTGAGGCACTGTTCGTGCCCGCGGGAAGCGTGCACGCCTACATCTCCGGTCTGGGCGTGGAGGTCATGGCCTCCTCGGACAACGTGCTGCGCGCCGGACTGACCACCAAGCACATCGACGTCTCCGAGATGCTGGCCTGCGTCGACTACGTGGCGGCGCCGCCGGTGCGCCCGGCCCCCGAGTACCTCTCTCGTGCCACCCGCGCCTACTACGCGCCGGTGGACGACTTCGAGCTCATGGTCACCACCGTGGTGGCCGCCGACGGGCGCCTGCCGGTCCCCGGGCGGGGGCCGCGCATCCTCCTGGCTGTCGAGGGCGCCATGACCCTGGTGTCCCAGGCCGACTCCCAGACCCTCGCCCAGGGCGAGGCCGTGTTCGTCGGTGCCGACGAACGCAGCCTGTTCGTGGAGGGGGAGGGGACCCTCGTCCAGGCCGACGTCCCCTGACCCCTGTGCTCAACGGGGCGTCAGTGTGACTGGGACCCGCCGACCCACTCGGTGATGCCCTCCTGCCGGACGGCGGCCGCGGCGACGTCGTCACCCGCCTCGGGGGTGAGAACCACCGCCGTGCGCCCGGTGCGCCAGGCGACCAGGACCTCCTGGAGCATCTGGGCCGTGTCGGGGCTGCGCACCAGGACGGCACGCGAGGCGGAGGCCTTGTCGGCCCCCGTGGATGCGCCGGCCGCCTCGACCCGGGCCACCAGCTGGGCGCGCGTGAGGATGGTGGGCCCGTCGCCCGACGGGACGGTGCCCGCAGGAGCGCCCGGATCCGCAGGCACTGCCATCTCAGCGGTCAGGTCACTGAGGCACGTCAGGTCGCCAGCGGCGCTCACCGGAGTGAAGTGGTCGGGATAGTGCATGAGGTCAGCGGCGCCGTCGAGCACGAGAGCGGGCAGGTCGCCCGGCCAGCGCAGCGCCAGCGAGGCGGACGGGACCAGCACCTGCGCCTCGGCCTCCTCGCAGAGGCTCTCCGGGGTGAAGGCCACGCTCAGCTCGGGGACGAGGCCGGCGGCACGGATCTCCTCGCTGCTCCCCAGAAGCACACTGCGCCCCGCCAGCCACGTACCGCACGCCCAGGCGACGGTCCGCCAGTGAGGAGGGAGTGCCACATGGACTCCATCACCGGGTGCCGACTCCGATGTGATGAATCCCGCGGTCTTCGCCAGCCACATGGACAGGACGTGTCCGGTCAGCTCGACTCGTTCGTCGATTCCATAACAAATGAGCCACGGCCTGTCGGCATCCTGAGGGCCGGGGAGCAGCGGCAGCAGGGGATCTGGCATGACACCGATTGAAGCAGATCCACGGACTTTCAGGAACCTCCCTGGTAATGTCCAGTCGGTCGGGGCAATGTGTCACCATGCGTCAGGCGCCCTGAAATTCTCTGGAACACCGTGGGTATTTCTGCTGTCAGTCAGGTAGCGGGAGCCTCTCAGGGGATTTGTAGGAAGTCAACATATGGTGGCAACCAGATGGGGGTATTCCTTGATATATCAAGGAATGATGTCGACGGTCACGAGAGGGTGAAGTTTCCCTCCCCGGCTTGACTGGCCTTGTCTCACACGCATGTAATTCTTACTGGCAAGAAGCTCGGATCGAAGGGAGGCCGGCATGTGGAACATCCTCGGCGACGGCCCACTGAAGCACCCAGAGGAGCCTGACGCGGAGGTGCTGTCACTCCTCTTCGGTGGCGGTGACGACGTCGATGAAGGTCCTCTGGCGTGGCAGGAGCGCGCTCTGTGCGCTCAGACGGACCCTGAGGCCTTCTTCCCTGAGAAGGGCGGTTCCACACGCGAGGCCAAGCGAGTCTGTGCGACTTGCGAGGTTCGCGAGGAGTGCCTCGAGTACGCCCTCGCCAACGACGAGCGCTTCGGTATCTGGGGCGGCATGTCGGAGCGCGAGCGGCGCAAGCTCAAGCGTCGCGCAGTATGAACCCCGCCGGCTCCACACAGGGAGCCAGTCGGGTAGGAGCCCTGGCCGTCGTCGTGTCGGCCGGGGCGAGCCCGTTTCTGGCGCAGACACTGTCCGCGATCACCTCACAAACCTGCGCGCCCGACGTCGTCCTCGTCGTCGATGTCGCCTCGCGAGCCAACGGGCTGGGGGACGGGACCCCGATCGAGGAGCTCGTGGAGCGGTCGGGGCTGGATGCCGTCACCGCGGTGCGCGTCGTCAGGGCCAAGGAGGCCAAGAACTTCGGAGACGCCGTCTCCCGGGGGCTGACCGCCTACGCCGGACTCGTGGCCGCCGGCAACCGCAAGCGCCGCAGCTCGGAGGGCGCCGACGGCGCAGAGGGCTCGGACAGTGAGACCACCTCGAACGGGCCGCGCACCTCGGTGCGGGACCTGCTGCTGTCGGGCTCGGGCCCCATCACTGGCCCCACCGGGGCGCTGTCACCGATCACCGCCTACGAGCAGCGGCTCGTGGCTCCCACCGAGGCCGCCCCGGAGATGCCGGAGCACCAGGTGTGGTTCTGGCTGCTCCATGACGACTCCGCCCCAGCTGAGGACTGCCTCGAGCGGCTGCTCACTGCCGCGACCAATGCGCGCTCCGTGGGAGTCGTCGGGCCCAAGCAGGTGGGCTGGGACAACCCCGAGCTGCTTCTGGAGGTCGGGCTGCGCGCTACCGCCTCGGCCCGGCGCGCCAACGACATCGTCCCCGGCGAGGTCGACCAGGGCCAGCACGATGACCGCAGCGATGTCCTGGCCGTGGGAACCGCCGGCGCCCTCGTCGACCGGGCCGTGTGGGAGGAGATCGGCGGCATCGCCCCGTGGCTCGGCCCCTTCGGCGACGGTCTGGAGTTCTCGCGCGCCGCGCGCCTGGCCGGATACCGCGTCATCGTTGAACCCACCGCCGTCATCCGCCACCGACGGGCCTCCTACCAGGGGCTTCGCCGCCCCGCGTCCGTCTCGCACTCCTCCGATGCGCAGCCCCGCACCGACGCCGAGGCCATCGAGGTCGCGCTGCCCGAGCCCGACCCGGAGAGGTCCTTCCGGGCCCGGCGCAGCGCCCAGCTCACCAACTGGGCGGCCTTCTCCACCCGGCCCATCGGCCTGCTGCTGACCTGGTTCGTCATCCTCGGACTCATGCGCTTCGTGTGGCGCCTGGCCTCCAAGGCGCCGGCGCTGGCCCGCGACGAGCTCGGTGCGGCTCTGGCCGTGGCCGGACGCGGCCGACGGGTCAGGGCCGCCAGACGCCGGCTCGCTCAACACACCAAGGTGCCTGCGTCCGCGCTGGGGCGCCTCTATGCCACGGCGGCCGAGATCCGCGGGGTGCGTCGCGACCGCACCCGCCAGGAGCGCGAGCGTCGCGCCCGTGCGGCAGCTCCCAGCGAGCTCGAGCTGCGCGAGCTCGCCGCACTGGCCCGCAGCCGGCGCCGCACCCTGAGCGCGGTCATGGTGCTGGTGCTGGTACTGAGCACCTACGGCCTGTCCCGGCTGCTGCTGACCCGCTCCATCACCGGCGGGGCCCTGCCCCTGTTCAGCGGTGACTGGCGTCAGATGTGGGACAGCGCCTGGAGCACCTGGATCGCCACCGCGGACGGATACCCGGGCGGCGTCACCCCGTTGCTGGCCATCCTTGCCCTACCGGCGGCCCTGGGAAGACTGGTGGGTCTGGAGACCAGCGCGCTCATCAGCGCCCTGGTTCTCCTGGCCCTGCCCCTGGCGGCGCTGGGGGCCTGGTTCGCCGCCGGCACGATGACCCGGAAGGTGGTGCTACGGGCCTGGGCGGCACTCGTGTGGGCCCTGTCCCCCAGCCTCCTGCTCGCCCTGGGCCAAGGGCGCCTCGGCGCTCTCCTGGTCCACCTCGTCCTGCCCTGGGCGCTGCTGGCCCTGGCCCGCGCGGTAGGCGCCGACCGACGGGACCTCGTTCTGTCCGGGCTGGTGGGTGCCCACCTGCTCACCGACGACGAGCGCGCCGAGCTCGACCGCTTCTCCACCGAGAAGGTCACCGACCTCGCCCACCTGGATGAGGAGGCGCAGGCCGAAGCACAGGCCGACTCGAGGGCCGAGGGCGTTGAGGACGCTGTGGACGCAGTGGATGCTGCGGACGCAGTGAATGCAGTGAATGCTGAGGGCGATGCCGAGCCCGCCCAGGACGGGGAGGCTGACAGTAACCCCGCCCCGGATGACGTCTCGGACGATGAGGCTCATGATCGCGGGGAGGATGAGCAGGAGACCGGCCGTGCGGCCCGGGCCCAGGCCGCACGGGAGGCCGAGGTCGACCTGCCTCCCACCGAGAAGTACGGCTACGGGTCGGCGACGGCCGCCGCAGTCGCAGGACTGCTGCTGAGCGTCGTCGTCGCGGCGGTCCCGGCCACCGCCGCCGTGCTGGCCGTCATCATCCTGCTGCTGTCGGTGACCACCCGACGCGGGTTCAAGCTCGTCCTCACCCTGGTGCCCATGCTGGTCACCGCCGCCCCGGCCTGGTGGGGCGCCTGGCGCCTGGGTCGGAGCGCAGGGTGGGTCGAAGGGGTCCGGCTGCTGCTGACCGACATCGGCCTGCCCGTCTCCGCACCGGCGCCGAGCAGCCTCGACCTGCTGGTCGGCTCCCCGATGGACCTGGACGTCCTTGTGTCCTCCGGGGCCCTAAGCGTCCTGCTGCGGATACTGCTCGCGCTGGTCCCGGCCCTGGGCGTCATCGGGCTCTTCGTCTCCCGGCGCGTCCGGGTGGCCCGCACCGGCATCCTTCTGGCCGTGGGCGGTCTCCTCCTGGCCGGGCTATGCCTGCGTACCTCGACCGGGCTGGGCCCGGACGTCGACGGAAGCGGCCTGGCTCCCGTCAACGGGTGGTCCGGGGCTGGTCTCTCCCTGGCGCTGAGCGGCTTCCTCGCAGCGGCCCTGACCGCCGGAGAGACCATCTGGGCCCTGTTCGGGCAGCGTTCCAGAGGCGGCTGTCGTGCCCTGGATCGCAGGAGCCGGAAGGATGCCGACGCGGCCTCCTCCCCGGCAGGTGGCCCCACGGCGAGGCGGAGGCGATCGCGCCGCCTCACAGCGGCCTTCACGACGGTCGCCTGCCTCGTCCTGCTCGCCCCGGTGGTGGTCGGCGGCGTCTGGTCCTACCAGGCCCACCGCGCCAGCAACCCGCGGGTCCTGGCGCTGCACTCCACGCCCCAGCAGATCCCGCTCATCGCCGAGCAGTTCCAGGGCTCGCAGGCGGCCGGAAGAGTCCTCAGACTCACCTCCACACCGCAGGGGCTTCAGGCCACCATCTGGCGCGGGCCCGGCACCCAGATCAGCGACGTCCTGCCCGGAGCGGTCAACGTCGAGGCGCGCACCCGTGCCGCAGCGGCGCTGTCCGACCCCGGACTCAGGCCCAGTAAGGACGGTCGGCAGACCAGGCCCACCAGCGCCTCCTCAGGTCAGGCTCTCGTCCTGGACGATCCCGCTGACGCCGAGCTCGCCCAGATCGTCACCCGCGCCACCGCCGGCCAGGACAAGGGGGCCGCCGACGCCCTGGCGGCCCACGGCATCGCCGTCGTCCTGCTCGATGACCAGGAGGGTGACGCCGTCACCGCCGAGGCCCGCGTGGGCCTGGCCTCGACGCCCGGACTGGAGCAGCTCGCCCAGACCGCCTCGGGCAACTCCTGGCGGGTCACGTCCTCGGCGCACCCCGACTCGGCCCGCTTGAGTCTCCTGGACTCCGGTGGCGAGGTCACCCCGGTCGCCTCCACCGGTGCCGGTTCGGGGACCCGTACCCGGATTCCCGCCGGAGCCGGCCCCCGCACCCTCGTCATGGTGGAGCGCTCCGACGCCGGCTGGAGCGCCACCCTCGACGGCCGCCGCCTTGAGGCCACCACGGTTCGCGCCCAGGACGGCAGCTGGAAGCAGGGCTTCACGGTCGGCTCCGAGGGCGGGGAGCTGGTGGTCACCCACACCCGCCGGTCCACTGCCGCCGCGACCTACACGATCTGGGCCGTCTGGGCCCTGACGCTGGTGGCGGCACTGCCCCTGCGACGCGGAAAGGAGACGGCCTCATGACGCAGCACCGTCAGGACGACGCCGACAACCAGCAGGAGCCACCGGAGAAGTCCGAGCCCCAGCCCCCGCAGCACGAGTCGACGAGCCCGGGCCCGCAGCAGGCCGACAACGAGACCGACGACGAGCGCACGGACGAGGGCGCCGACAGCCCCGCCGGCCAGGATCAGGACTCGGGCAGCGCCTCCACCGACGAGGCCGCTGACGACGCCTCCCGCACCGATGCCGTGGCGGAGGATGAGACTGACACCGCCGTCTCCCAAGCCGCCCGGCCCGCCGAGCCCGGCAACCCCTCCACGAAGCGTCGGAGAAGGTCGAACAGCACCAGACGGCACCGCCGGTCACTGGGGCAGACGGTCGCCCGCGGCGTCGGCGTCCTGACCTCCCTCGCGCTCGCCGCAGCCGTCGGAGGCGTCACCTGGTGGGGGCACGCCGCGCCGACCACACCGACTCCCCAGCTGCAGGCCCTGAGCCTGGCCCAGCCCGGAGGCACCACCACCTACGTCTGCCCGCACGCGCCCACCAATACGTTGCGGGGAACCGACGTCGGCGCCATGGAGTCCGCCACTGCCATCGTCCCGGCCAAGGGAGCCGGTAGCGCCCAGTCGGCCGCCTACGCGGGTCGGAGCATCCCCACCGACACCGCCACCTCCATGAGTACCGCCGAGGGCGGCATCCTCACCCTCGTCCCCGCGGACGGCCGGGTGGCCAACGCCGTCGGGGCGGTGACGACTCTGACCAAGAGCGGTGACCTGCGGGGGCTCACTGCCGCCCCCTGCACCCAGCCGGCCGCCATGTCCTGGATCGTGGGCGGCTCCATCGCGGCGGGCTCCTCGGCCGAGCTGCGACTGGTCAACCCCGGCGTCACCCCCGCCACCGCAAAAGTCACCCTCTACGGTTCCATCGGCCGACTCAGCCTGCCCAGCAACGGGGAGATCACCGTGCCCGCGGGCGGCTCCTCCTCCCTGGCCCTGGAGACGAAGGGTAGCCAGGACCCGCGCATTGCCGTATCCGTCGAGGCCGACGGCGGCTCCGTGGTGCCCACCCTCGTCACCGAGTCCCTCGACGGGGAGACCCCCGCCGGCACCGACGTCATCACCCCGGGATCCGCCCCGGCCACCGACCTCGTGATCCCCGGCGTGGAGATCGTCGAGCCCGCCGCACAGGGTGAGGTTCCCGATGCCAAGACCAGCGCCGACTCCTCCGACACCCCGGCCGTGCGCATCGTCAACCCCGCAGCGGCCCCGGCGACCGTGTCGGTGACCATGCTCGGCAAGGACGGGGCCCGCCCGCTGAGCGGGGCGCAGTCCGTGACCATCGACGCCGGCTCCGTCTTCGACATCCAGCTGGCGGGCGTGCCCGCGGGCACCTACGGCGTGCAGGTCACCTCGAGTACGCCGGTGGGAGCCGCTGCCCGCATGGTGCGCAGCGGCGGTGAGTACCCAGCGCGCTCCAAGGCCCTCGTCCATGACCAGGCGTGGGCGCAGGCCGCGCTGCCTGGAGCCGTGGACTCCGGCCTGCTGGCGGTGCCGCGCGCGGCCTCCCTGAGCTCAGCGGTCACCGTGGCCAACAGTGGTGAGACCACCTCGGTGACCCTGTCCTCCCTCGACGGCTCCTGGAAGCAGGACGTCAAGGTCGCCAAGGGCGCCTCCGTCGTCGTCGAGGTGCCGGCCGAGGTCTCCGCCGTCCGCCTGAACGCAGCCGGTCAAGAGGGCTCGTCGGGGACCTCGCGCACCTCCAGCGGCCTGGCCGCCGCGACCATCGTGACCGCGCAGGCCGACGGAGACGTGGCCGGCACGCTCATCTCCACCGTGCCGGCTCAGCCCGACGCCACCGTTCAGGCCCAGCGCCGCATCCTGCTGGACTGACGCACGCCTTCTTCTCGCCCAACCGGGCATTCTTCGCGTAACCGGGCAGAAAAACGGTAGGGCTCCGCGAAATCTGCCCGGCTCGAAGAAACGCGCCGACGGTTCACGGAGCAGAGCCGGGATCGATCTCCTCGGGTCGGCGTCCCAGCATGAGGGCCACCTGCTCGACGACGACACGGTGCACCAGGTCGGCCAGCTCGGCCTCGTTCGTGGCCCGGGAGGCCACCGGTCGACGGTAGATGACCACGCGCGCCGGCAGCCCCGCGCGAGGCTCCGCGGTGAAGCCGCGTCCCAGGACCACCGAGCACTCCCAGGGCGCCGGATCCGAGGGCGGGACCTCCTCGACGGCGAACTGGATCTGATCCACCGGCGGCCAGCGCCTGGCCAGGTCCTGGGCCGCGTCCACGACCAGCTCGTCGAAGCGCTCGGCACGGGTGCGCCAGGCCGGCAGGTTCGGCGGCAGGAGCGGACCGCGCAGCCCCCGGCCGTGACGGTCGCGACGACTACTCGGGCGCCGCCCCGGTGCCGCGGCGGATCGCGGGGGAGTCTGCCCGGGCGAGAAGGGGAACAGGTCGGTCACATCGGCCAGCCTAGGCGGCGTCTGGATGACCGGCGGGCAACGGCACGGTAACCTGCGAGCGTGAGAAGAGTCCGACACTGCCGCAAGCCCGGCTGCGAGCGCCCAGCCGTGGCCACCCTGACTTCCGTCTATGCGGACTCCACGATCGTGCTGGGGCCACTGGCCACCGAGGCCCAGCCCGAGGCCTATGACCTGTGCGATAAGCACGTCTCCTCCTTCACGGCCCCCCGCGGCTGGCAGATCATCCGCCTGGCCACCGATTTCGAGCCGGCGCCCCCCAGTGAGGACGACCTCCTGGCCCTGGCCGACGCCGTTCGTGAGGCCTCCCGCGCTCCGCGTCCGGTCGCCTCACCGGCCGAGCACCGGCCCCGCCCCGGCGGGATCATGCCGGCCTCCCTGACGGCGCCGCTGCCGCCCCCGCCGGAGATCGCCGAGGACGAGATCCTGCGGCGCGGGCACCTGCGGGTCCTACGCGGGCAGAAGGGTGACGCATGAATCGGCCGGACACTGTCCCCGCGCCTGAGCAGCGGGCCGTCCTCCCCTGCGGGCTGAGGTCCACTCTGCGCTGCCCGCTGAGCGGTGACGAGCTCGTTGACGGCCTCGACGAGGCCGGTCGCCCGACGCTGGTCTCCCGGAGTGCGCACCTGGCCTACCCGGTGCGCGACGGCGTGCCGATCCTCCTCATCCACGAGGCATCACGTGCGACCGCGCCCGGCCCCGCCCCGCGGGGATAAGGCGGCTCGTCCCCGCCGTGGCCCTGATGGTCCGTCGGCGGGACGAGCCCGGGGTGCTTCAGCGCCGTCGGGTCTCCCGACCCACCTCATAGGGCGGGCGGGCCATGTCTCGCAGCACGTCCTCCTCCAGCCGGCGGTTGCGGCTCTCCAGCACCAGCTCACGGTTGCGCCGCTCGGTGAGAACCGCGGCGAGGAACCGCTCAGGGTGCGTGCCCGCGGGAGGCGGGGGAGAGACGTATCCCTGGACCTGAGAGGCCAGCTCGAGCCCCAGCTGATGGCGCGAGGAGGGAACGAGGGAGGAGGCGCGCTGCAGGAAGGTGCGCGCCGTCAGGCTCAGGCCCCCGGGCAGGGCGCGCAGGTCCGTGCCCGCCGCCCACTGGACCAGCTCCGGGGGCATCAGCAGCGGCGGCGCCGTGTGGGAGCGGTGATGCTCTCGAACCACGTAGGTGCCGGCCAGCATGTCCCCGAACCTCTTCCCACGCTTGGAGACGATGCTGGCACACAGGGCCGGCACGGCCCAGGTGCCCCAGATCTCGACAACGGCCAGCAGGGTGCGCACCAGGCAGTGGCGCAGCCTGACGGCGCCGCCGTCGTCGCGCACCACCCGGGCCCCGGTCACCATACGGCCCAGGCTCCGGCCCCCGCTGAGGAGCTCGACGAGCAGGGGGATGACGACCAGCCAGGCCAGGGCCACCAGGGACAGCAGCGCCTGAAGGAAGGCGAGGTTCTCAGCGAGGTCCGAGCCGTCGCCAATGACCAGTCCCATCACCACGAGCACTGACACTCCTGCCCCCAGGGCGTAGACGGTGTAGTCGATGAGCCCCGAGACCATGCGGTTGACGACCGTTGCCGGGGTGATGTCCAGGGCGACCGCCTCGCCGGTGATGAGCAGCTCAGGCTCGATCATTCGCTCGGAGGATGTGGGGGATGCGGCCATCATGACAGACTCCTTGCGTGGATCTTGATGCCTTCTCCGCGGCGCACCGCGATCAGTGGGAACGTCTCGATGTGCTCGTGGGGCGCGGCCACCTCAGCGGGGCTGAGACTGATGAGCTCGTGGTTCTCTACCGCACCTGCGCCCGCCATCTGTCGCGGGTGCGTTCGGCCGCGCCGGATCCGCAGCTCATCGCCGAGCTGTCCTCCCGAGTTGCCGCGGCCCGCGGCCGCCTGACCGGAACGCGGGAGGTGAGGAGCCACTCGGTGCGCCGCTTCGTTCTCCAGTCCGTGCCCGCGGCCCTCTACCGCATCCGGTGGTGGACCTGCGGAGTCATGGTCGCCGAGATCGCCCTGGCGCTGGTGGTGGGGGTGTGGACCCTGCGCAGTCCTGAGGCCATGGCCGCCCTGGGCAGCCCCGAGAAGCTGGACGCCTACGCCCATGAGGCCTTCGAGTCCTACTACTCCACGTACTCCGCCCCCGACTTCGCCGCTGCGGTGTGGACGAATAACGCCCGTATCGCAGCGATCTGCGTAGCTGGAGGGATCACGGGGTTCCTGCCGTTGTACATGCTGTACCAGAACGCCGTCGCCGTGGGACAGGCCGGGGCGATCATGGCCGACCACAACATGCTCGGCGTGTTCCTCTCGCTCATCTCGCCTCACGGCCTGCTGGAGCTGACCTGCATCTTCATCGCCGGCGCGGCCGGACTCAAGATCTTCTGGACGATGCTGGTCCCCGGCCGGCGCAGCCGCGCCGCCGCGCTGGCCGCCGAGGGACGCGCTCTTATCACGGTGGCCGTGGGCCTGACGGCCGCCCTGGCTGTCGCCGGAGTCATTGAGGCCTTCGTGACTCCGGCCCCCATTGCCTGGCCGGTCAAGATCACCATCGGGGCCGGTGCACTGGCACTGCTGTGGGCCTACACCCTCATCCTGGGCCGCTCCGCCGTCGCCGCAGGAGCCACGGGCGACCTCGAGGAGGACGAAGCCGGTTACGTCCAGCCCGAGGCCGGCTGAGCAGGCTGTTGTCGCAATGCGCCTCATAGCCGCCCCGCCGCCTTGAGGTCCAGGTAGCAGTCGGCCAGTGCCGGAGCGAGCCCCTGGTCCGCAGCCTCCACGACCTCCACCCCACCGCGGCTCAGACGGCGGCGCACGGCGTGCATCTCCACCAGGTCCTTCTCCGCGGAGGCGGCCACGTACACGGAGTCGGTGTCGTCACGCGTCGACCTGAGCTCCTCCAGCTCGGGGTCCAGGGCCGAGCCGAGAACGACCGTGTGCTCCCGGGCCAGAGCCGCCAGCGTCCGAATCATCGTCGCGTCCCCGGCGCTGCCATCCAGGGCGGAGATGACCACCACCAGCGCACGCTGCGAGAGCGTGGTACGCACCAGGGAGGCCACGAGGGTCCAGTCGAGCTCGGTCAGGTGCGGCTCCACGTCGGTCAGGTGCTCGGCCAGTTCGGTCATGAGCACCGGTCCGGCGCTGCCCCGCACCTGTGCGCGCACGGCGTGGTCCATGGCCAGGACGTCGACCCGGTCGCCGGCGCGGGAGGCCAGGGCCGCCAGCAGCAGGGTGGCCTCGATCTGGGCGTCGAGCCTGGGGGCGTCTCCCAGCCGGGCGGCGGACAGGCGGCCCGAGTCGATGATGATGAGAACCCGGCGATCACGCTCCGGGCGCCAGGTGCGCACCAGCACCTCGCCCCGGCGGGCGGTGGAGCGCCAGTCGATGGAGCGCACGTCGTCTCCGACGACGTACTCGCGCAGGGAGTCGAACTCGGTCCCCTCCCCGCGCACCATGACGGCGCTGCGCCCGTCCATCTCCCGCAGCCGGGCCAGACGCGAGTGCAGGTGGCGACGTGAGCGGAAGGCCGGCAGGACCCGGACGGAGGCAGGAACATCCAATGACGCCTGCCGTCCCGCGATGCCCAGGGGACCCATCACCCTGACGGTCAACGGTCCCGCCTCGCGATCCCCCCGGCGTCGGGGCGTGAGCACCGTGGAATGACGACGGCGCTGGGCCGGTGGGAGCGTCATCGTCCCGCGCTCGTGGGTCGCTCCGGCGCTGGGGGGCCAGGCATCGCGCAGCAGGAGGCGGGCCGTGCGCCGACCGGTGTTGGTGAGCGTCAGTGTCGCGGTGATCGACTCGCCCAGCCGCACTCCGTGGCTCACGGAGCGCGAGGCTCGCAGCACCGTCGGCGAGGGCGCGCTCACCACATCGATCACGACGAGGACCATGACCACGCCGGCCCAGGCCAGTACGGTTGCCGGGCGCGGCGCGATGAGGACCAGGGCGATCCCCGCAAGCATCGCCCACACGGCGCGCATCGTCAGGAACATGCCACTCCTGTCGTGAGTCGGTCAGGTGATCGGTTCTGTGCTCGTGGTCGTCGGCCGACGCCTCAGCGGGGGACCGGAACGGTTCTCAGTACGGCCTCGATGATGGACTGAGGGGTGATGCCCTCCATCTCGGCCTCGGCGTGCAGCTTGATGCGATGGCGCAGAGCCGGCAGGGCCAGCGCCTTGATGTCATCGGGAGTGACGAAGGAGCGGCCGGCGAGCCAGGCCCAGGCCCGTGACGTGGCCAGGAGCGCCGTGGCCCCACGCGGTGAGACCCCCAGGGCCACCGAGGGCATGGAGCGGGTGGCGCGCACGAGATCCACCGCGTAGGCCAGCACCTCCGGCGTGACTCCGACGGTGCTCACCTGGGCGCGGGCCTGAGCCAGATCCTGGACCCCGGCGACAGCCCGTAGCCCCGCCGAGGGCAGGTCTCGCGGATCGAATCCCGAGGCGTGGCGGGAGAGCACCTCGATCTCCTGGGCCCGCTCGGGCAGGGGCAGGACCAGCTTGAGCAGGAAACGGTCCAGCTGGGCCTCCGGCAGCGGGTAGGTCCCCTCGTACTCCACCGGGTTCTGGGTGGCGATCACCATGAACGGATCCGGCAGGGCCCGGGGCTCGCCGTCGATGGAGACCTGGCGCTCCTCCATGGCCTCCAGCAGTGCCGACTGCGTCTTGGGCGGGGTGCGGTTGATCTCGTCGGCCAGCAGGAGGTTGGTGAAGACGGGGCCGGCCCGGAAGGAGAACTGGGCGCTGCGGGAGTCGTAGATGAGCGAGCCGGTGACGTCTCCGGGCATGAGGTCGGGGGTGAACTGGATGCGTTTGGTCTCCACGTCCAGCGCGGTGGCCAGCGACCGCACCAGGAGGGTCTTGGCCACGCCGGGGACGCCCTCGAGCAGGACGTGCCCGCCGGCGAGCAGGGCGATGACCAGCCCGGTCACAGCCGCCTCCTGGCCGACGACGGCCTTGCCCACCTCGCTGCGCACGGCCACCAGGCGCCTGCGCGGGTCGGAGCCGGCCTCCCCGTGGGGGGAGGGCGAGGAGACCTGGGGGGCGCTGTGGGTCCCCGAGGCGCCGGGGCCCTCAGGGGCCTGGGGGCGGGGGGCGCCGGTATCCGCGTCGCCTGCGACGCCCGGGGCGCGGGTGGGTTCGGTGCTGTCCGTGCTCATGTGGAGTGAACCTCGCTCTCGAGTTGGTCGAGCTGAACTGCCAGGGTGGCCAGGGCACTGTCGCTGGAGGGCGGTGAACCGTAGAGAAGAGAGTCCACCGTGCCCGGGGCGATGCCCGAGGCCAGGGAGACGGCGGCGATGACGTCGCGGCGCGAGGTCCCGGGGGGCAGACCCAGAGTGGCGCCCAGACGCAGCGCGGTACCCGAGCGTAGGGCCTGAGCCGCCCGGGGCCGGTCCGAGCCCTGGCGGTAGAGACGCCCGCGTGCCACCGTGGTCTCGGTGGAGCGCACGACGACGGGCAGATCCTCGCTCACGATGCCGCCGAAGCGACGCCCCTGGACGATTGCCAGCGCGCCGGCGATGACGAGGAGCTGGAAGATGAGGACCGGTAGCCAGGGGGGTGTGGAGGGGGAGTTCCACACGGAGGGCGCCTCCCTGTGCTGTCCATCCAGCCACAGCAGGCGGCTGTGATGACCCAGCGCGCGTACTCCCAGGGCCGCGTGCCCCTCCTGGGCCAGGTGCGCGTTGGTCACCAGTGCGGGATCGGGCAGGACCCGCAGCGTGGCACCGCTGGGCAGGGAGTCCGTGGCATAGGCGTAACGGTCCTCGCCCACCGGGAAGCAGCCGACGGCGTCGCCATCGCCCTGCAGGGACACGGAGGCGCGCGTGCCGGCAAGGCTCCGGGCGGCCTGGGCGTCGGCGTCGTCGCACTGCGGCGCCAGGGTGGCCGAAGCCGTCGCCGCGGTGCCCTTGGCGGTCATGCCCGTCAGTGCCTTGAGGGCGTCGCTGCCGCCGTTGGCGCCGATGACGACGACGTCTCCGCCCGCCTGGGCCAGGTCCTGTCTGTCCTGGTCGCTGAGCTGGTCGGCGTTGACCACGGCAACGGTCGCGCCCTGGCGGCTGGCGTCCACGGCCTCGGTGAGGCTGCCCGCCTTGCTCACGGAGATCCCCTCGTGGCGCAGCAGCTCGGCGAGCGCCATGGTTCCCCAGTCCTTGGGGTTGTCAATGGCCAGGGGCGTCGTGGAGGTGACGGTCCGGGTCCACACGGTCACCAGGACGGGGATGAGCATGAGGGCCACCGCGATGACACCAGGGCGCCACCGGCGCCAGCGCCGGGACCAGGACGGTGCCGTCCCCCGGGTCTCGGCGGCCTCGACCGGGGAGGGCGGGGGAGCGGAGGGCCGCGACGTCGTCGTGGAGGTGCTCATGCCTGCGTCCCCGGGTCCTGGGTCGAGGCGCCGACGAGGGCCTGTCCGACGGGGAGGGAGGCCGTGGCCATCTGATCGGCGAGCTCGCGCATCTGCTGGTCCTGGGCGCTGGTGGAGACGACCCGACCGTAGAGGACGGCGTCGAACAGGTGGGCGGCCTCGTACAGCGGGGACACGACCCGGTGCTCACCAAGGGCCCGCTGGGTGAGCGCGACCGCCTCCAGGGCCGTCATGCCCGGGTACTCGTCGATGATCCCGCGTTCGTCGAGGGAACGGATGATGGCGCGGAAGCGCTCGACGACGGCGGTGGCGAAGTCGGCCCGTGCAGCCGCCGCGTCCGCGGCCCGGGTCAGGGTGTCGGCATCGCGGTCGTCGGTGAGCACCGACAGCGAGGGCGGCGTCGCAACCCGGCGCGCCGAGGAGAACCTGGTCAGCAGGAGGATCAGCAGCGCGAGGCCGGCGGCGACGACGAGGACCACGATGAGTGTCGACACCCAGGGGGGAGCCCCGGGGACCAGGCCGTCGGCATCGAAGAGCCCCCGGAGCCAGCTCCAGAGCTGGTCCCACAGATCGCGATGATCGTGGTAGATCGGTCGGGAGAGCTCCCTGCCCGCGGCGCGCCGGGCCTCGTCGGCGTCGGGGGTCGCCGGGGCCTGCGCGCTGATCGTCCTGAGAGGTGTCACGGCCGGCTCATACCCCGGCGGCGTGACGCAGCTCGACGTCCAGGCCCTCGGAGCGCATCCGCAGGTCGGTGTACATGAGCGCGACCACGGCGGAGTCGAAGGGCAGGATCGCGGCCTGGATGAGGCTGTTGAGCAGCGTCGATACCACCAGGACCGCGATCGTGGTGTTCGGAGCGGCGTACACGATCCCCTGCGTGACGATGGACACGCCCTGGGACACTATCTGGGTGGCGACGAAGACGATGATGAAAGAAAGCAGGCGGATGCCGACGATCCGCCAGAAGTAGCCCCGGGTGAGGGTCCAGGAGCGGGAGATCCCCTCCAGGACGCCGATGTTCTCCAGGACCAGTGCCGCCGGTGCCAGGCACAGCTTGCACATCAGCGCGAAACTCGCCAGCACGAGCACAGCGATCACCGCCAGGACCGCCAGGATGGCGAGGATGATGGTCCCGGCGGAGTCCTCATCGGCCCCGTTGGCGATGATGCTGCCCAGGAGAGCCCAGCCGATGCCGACGGCGATCGCGGCGAAGACGGCGGTGATGACGCCGAGGATGAGCTCGATGAGGAGCGTCTGGCCGATGAGCGCCCACATTCGTGGCCGGGTGCGCCGCCACACGTCGCTCAGGGACGCCTTACGGCCCAGAATGGTGCGTGAGACGGTCACGATGAGCAGGCCGATGATGATCGAGGTCGCCAGCATGCTCAGCACGCTGGTCACGCCGAGCTGGACGAACAGGCCCACCAACGATGACCCGAGCTGGTCCAGGCGGGCCCTGGTCTCGGCCTCGGAGAGCTCAATCTTCCCGGACGCCAGGTTCGGCAGGTCGAGCCGGGACATGAACAGGGCGAGGCTGCCGGCGGACATGAGCCCCACGATGCTCATCACCACCAGCGAGGGCACGAACATGGCCTTGGGGTTGGCGCGCAGGGACTCGAAGGCTCCCCCGAGGATCTCCCCGATCGACAGCGGACGCAGCGGAATGATCGAGGGCTTGGGGGCCAGGACCGACGTGTAGCCGCCGTAACCCGGGTACCCATACCCGGGGGCGCCCGGAGCGCCGGGGCCTCCCGGGGCACCGGGATAAGGGGGGTTACCGGGACCTGAGGCGCCTGCGTAGCCCGGCTGGCCCACCGGTGGCGTGTGGTATCCGCCGTAGCCGGGGTACTGGGTTCCCGGTGCTGTGCCCGGTGCTGTGCCCGGTGCCGGGTAGGAGGGGGCTCCTGTGAAGGCGCCGGCGTCGGGGGCCTGCCACCCGTCCTGGTCGCCTCCGACGAAGCCGCCGCCGGGGGCGCCGGGAGCCTCGCGGCCCGGAACTTCGCTCGGACCGCTGCCGTCAGGGGGGAAGTCGGTACTCATAAGTCCATGCTGTCATGCCCGGCCGTCGTCTGGCCCTCCCCCTGAAGGAGGAATTCGTACCGCGGAGGCTCCGTGCGCGCCCTCAGGCCGGGTTCGGGGGCGCTTCGAAGATCACGGTTCGGCCGCAATATTCCCGGCTTCTGGGTGCGCTGACGCCGGTTTTTCCCGCAACTGAGGGGATTCTCTTAATTTCCTGGGGAAACTGTGGGCGCCACCTCGGTGGCCCGGATGTCCCTCGGGTCCTGGGGCTCATGCCAAGATACGGGCTATGAGCACGCGCATTCTGGTCGTCGACGACGATGCATCCCTGGCCGAGATGATCGGCATCATGCTGGAGTCGGAGAGCTACACGCCCACACTTTGTCATGACGGAGCCAAGGCCCTGGACGCCTTCCACGAGGTCACCCCCGATCTGGTCCTGCTCGACCTCATGCTTCCGGGGCTTGACGGCGTTGAGGTCTGCCGGCTCATCCGCTCCGAGTCCGACGTGCCGATCATCATGCTGACCGCGCGCACCGACACCCAGGACGTCGTCGCCGGTCTTGAGGCCGGTGCGGACGACTACGTGACCAAGCCCTTCAAGTCCAAGGAGCTGCTGGCCCGCGTCTCCACCCGTCTGCGTCGCACCAACCCCGGTGCGGCCGAGCACGTGCGTGCCGGGGACCTCGACATCGACGTCGCCGGCCACCAGGTCAAGCGCGGCGAGTCGGTCATCTCCCTGACGCCGCTGGAGTTCGAGCTGCTGGTGACCCTGGCCCGCTCACCGTGGAAGGTCTTCACCCGCGAGGAGCTCCTCAGTCAGGTGTGGGGCTACCAGCACCCGGCCGACACCCGTCTGGTCAATGTTCATGTTCAGCGCCTGCGGGCCAAGATCGAGAAGGACCCCGAGCGCCCCTCGATCGTGGTGACGGTGCGCGGTGTCGGCTACAGGGTCGGCGAATCCGCGTGAGCGACGGCGCATCGGGCGCCATACAATGAACCCGATGCGTAATTCAGGGGGCACGTCGATGGGCTCATCGGTGGGCACCGCGGAGGAGCGGCTGGTTCGGCGTCTGCCTCTGCCGGGACTGCTGCGCCGCAGCCTCGAGGTGCGCATGGTGTGCACCGCCACCGTGATCGGTCTGCTCCTCATCGTACTGCTGCTGACCTTCGTGACCGACCGCATCCGCTCCGAGGTGTTCGCCGATCAGCGTGACGTCATCCTCGCCGACGCCGCGCTGCGCGCCAGCGTCGCCCAGGCCGAGTTCGACTCGACTACGGCAGTCACCGTTGACGAAGTCTCGGCCGCGGCGGAGCAGCAGGTCAACGGTGCCAAGAACTCGATCTCCTCCTCCGGAGGGGTGGGGGTCCTCATGCTGCGCAACGAGGAGGAGACTTCCACGACGGTCGTCAACGACCTGGAGACCGACACCCGCCTGCGCTCCCTCATTACCCCTGAGATGTCCCAGGCCCTCGACAAGGGCGGGGCGCGCGCCCAGTACTGGCAGTCGGTGGCGGTTCCCAACGATGAGGGGGGCACCGACCCGGGGCTCATCGTAGGGACCCGGGTGAGTCTGCCCCTGGCCGGGGAGTACGACCTCTACCTCGTCTACAGCCTGGCCAGCGAGCAGCGCATCGTCTCCCTGGCCTCGCGCAACATCACCATCGGGGGGCTGGGCTTCCTGGCCATCCTCATCGTCGTGGTGTGGGCCTTCACCAGATGGGTGCTCAGCCCCGTGCGGCACACCGCCCGGGCCGCGGAACGGCTGGCCTCCGGGCTGCTGGCCGAGCGGTTGAGCATCGAGGGGGAGGACGAGATATCCACCCTGGCCAGGTCCTTCAACCACATGGCGACCTCGCTGGAGGACCAGATCGAGCGCCTGGAGTCCCTGTCCAAGGTGCAGCGCCTCTTCGTCTCCGACGTCTCCCACGAGCTGCGCACCCCGCTGGCCTCGATCCGCCTGGCCACTGAACAGATCCAGGACGCGCGAGAGGAGATCTCCGATCCCTTCGCCCTGCGCAGCATCCAGGTCCTGTCCAACTCAGTGGACCGCTTCGAGACCATGCTCACCGACCTGCTGGACATCTCCCGCATCGACTCCGGCAACGTCAAGCTTCGGCTGGAGGAGGTCGACCTCGCCCAGGTGGTCGACACCGTCATTGAGACCACCCAGTTCCACTTCGACGCCACCGGCACCGAGCTGCGCCTCCACCTTCCCGAGGAGCCGGCCACCGCGGAGATCGATGTCACCAGGGTCGAGCGCATCATCCGCAACCTCGTGGTCAACGCGCTCGAGCACGGCGAGGGCAAGCCGCTGGACGTCACCGTCGCCGTGGACGCCGACGCGGTGGCGGTGCGGGTGCGCGATCACGGCATCGGCATGAGCCCCGACGTCGTCACCAAGGTCTTCGACCGTTTCTACCGCGCCGACCCCTCGCGCAAGCGCAGCCTGGGAGGGACCGGCCTGGGACTGTCCATCGCCATGGAGGACGCCCGCCTGCACGGCGGTCGCCTGTCGGCATGGGGGTGGCCGGCCGACGGCTCCTCCTTCCTGCTGGTCCTGCCCCGCACCCAGGGGGCCGACGGCGGTCCCGGCCGGCTCAGCGGCCCCGGGCCCCTCGAGCTCGTCCCGCAGGACGCGCCCGCGGTGGCCCGCGCCGGCATCCCCATCGACGAGGAGTCCTCCTTCTCCCCGGTCGGCCCCCTGGGGCCTGCGCCCGCAACCCGCCGGGCGCGCCAGAGCGTCGTCCTGGGCGACATCCCCCTGGCCGGGGAGAGCCATGACGCGGTCACCGAGGACGTCGGCCGGGTCGTCGTCGTCCTTCCCGGTCAGGAGCCCGCCACCCGCACACCCGAGGAGACCGACGAAGATGGGTGGCGCCGATGACGCAGCCAATGAACCGTAACGCGCTCACCCAGAGGCGCAGGTCCGCCGAGCCCACCGAGCCCACCGACTCCGTCGGCCCCCTCGGGATGCCCCCGTCCCGCCTGTCGCGACGTGGTGCGCTGGGACTGCTCTCGGCCGCGGCCGCTGGCGTGCTGACCGGCTGCACGGCGCTTCCGAGCTCCAGCGGTGTCACCCGCTCCGGGGTGGCCGCCTCCGACACCAACGCCCTCATCGAGACCGCGCCCGGACCGAATGAGGGGGACTCGGCCGAGGACATCGTCAACGGTTTCCTGCGCGCCACCATCGCGGGGTTCTCCGACGACTTCGCCACCGCCAAGCAGTTCCTCAGCGATCACGCCGTCGCGCAGTGGAAGCCCCTGGAGACGGTGAGCGCCTACAGCGGGTCGACCGAGCCCCAGGTCTCGGTGGCGGCCAACGGCTCCTTCACGGTGACCTCCGGGCAGGTTGGGGTGCTGAGCTCCCTGGGCGTCTTCACCCCCGCCCCGGAGGGGAGCACCTATGCCGGCGAGTTCTCCCTGGCCACCAACTCCACCGGTCAGTGGCGCATCGTCGGCCTGCCCCAGGGCATCCTGCTGCCCTTCTCCCGACTCATGCAGAACTTCGCGGTCAGCTCCCTGGCCTTCCTGTCCCGGGACCGGTCCAGGTTCGTTCCCGAGCTGCGGTGGTACCCACGCAGTTCGCAGGCCGACTCCCTGGTCTCCGGACTGCTGGCCGGGCCCTCGGACTGGCTTGCGCAGGGGGCCTCCAGCCTCATCCCGCGCAACGCCGAGCGGGCGGGGCGGGGGGTCGTCGTCGAGGCGGGTACCGCCACCGTCCACCTGAGCGCGGACTCCGACCCCGCCTCGGAGGACACCCGTCGCCTCATGGTGGCCCAGATCGAGCAGAGCCTGGTGCAGATCAGCGGTATCGACCACGTGCGGGTGCTCGCCGGCACCGTCGACCTCGGCGCCCCCGCCCAGCTGACACCGATGGCCCCCGAGGTCGGAGGCATCGTGGGGATGTCGCAGGGCTCCGTCGTGCGCGGCACGGGGGCCAGGCGCATCACCCTGGCGAGCGACCGGGTCCTGGGGACCAGTGACGCCCGTAGCCCGAGCCTGGGGGCCGACGGGGCCGTCTACGCGTTGTCGGCCTCCAGCCTGCTGCGCCTGCCCCCGGGGCAGGAGTCCGCCAGCGTCATCCTCTCGGTGGGCGATCCCTCCGCGGGCGCCGGTGGGCTGGGGGCGCCGATGGGCGACCGGCACGGCTGGGCCTGGTTGCTGGCCGAGGGGCGTCTGACCGCCGTCAACGGCTCGGGGCAGCGCGCCACCCTGGAGTCCTCCTGGCTGCAGGACGGCGCGGTCACTGCCTTCGACCTGTCCGTGGAGTCCGAGCGGATCGCCGTGCGGCGAACCGACGGACGGGTCGCCGTCGCCATCATCATCAGGGACCAGGACGGCCGTCCCACCGGGCTGGGACCGGCCCTGGAGATGCCCCGCGCCAGTGGGGCGGGCACGAGCGGACTGTCCTGGTGCGCCCCCAACGCCGTGTGCGTCCTGGCCGCTGCCGGTACCGAGGGCGGGGGCGTGCCGGAGGTGCGTCTGGTCCAGGTCGGCGGGGCGGTCAACACCCTGGTCGGGGTGCGCGGGGCCCGCTCTGTCATCTCCGACCGCTCCGAGGAGTCCCTCCTCATCATCGACGAGGGCGGGCAGACCTGGCAGCGCCGTGGGGCGATGTGGCGGGTGCTCACCTCCGAGGTCACCGACCCCTCCTTCCCCCTGCCCTGACCGGCCTGTCCTGCGCCCGCTGCCAGGCTCGTGCCCCGATGACACCCCTGACACGCAGCTCCGGGTGCTCCCGGTCCCTCAAGACCGTGGAGCACCCGGATATCAGGGGCGGGCCCCGCGCCACGGGGTGACGGGGCTACAGCACCTGGGCGTCCAGGCGGATGACGCCGTAGGTCCACCCGTGACGGTGGTAGACGGCGCAGGGCTGCTTGGAGGACTTCTCGATGAACAGGTAGAAGGGGTGTCCCACGAGCTCCATCTGGTAGAGGGCCTCGTCAACGGTCATCGGTTTGGCCTCGTGCAGCTTCTGACGCACGACCACTGGGGAGTCGCCGAGCTGCGCCTCAACGGCGACACCCGGCTCGGTGGGTGCCGAGGGGGAGTCCTCGATCGGCGCGTCACCGGTGTCGGGGACGAGGGGCTCCTCCGCGCCGGGTGCTGCCTGGAGGTCCTCATTCGGTGCGGCCACGGTGTGCCGACGGTGGTGGTCCTTCTTACGGTCCCTGGCCCGGCGGAGGCGCTCGGTCAGCTTGCCCATGGCGATATCAAAAGCGGCGAAGCGGTCCGAGGAGGAGGCCTCCGCCCGGATGATCGGGCCCTTGGAGACGACGGTGATCTCCACTCTCTCGGCGGTGTCGGCCTGACGCGGGTTGCGCTCGTGGGTGACCTCCACCTCGACGCGCTGGACCCGGGGGTCGAACTGCTCAACCTTGACGGCCTTGTCCTCGACGTAGTCGCGCAGGCGAGAGCTGATCTCGGCGTTACGACCGACGACGGTGATATCCATGGTGGAACCTCTTTCTGGGCTCGTGGGCCGGCCCTGACGGGCCGTGTGCGACAAGTACCCGCCACGTCTCACGGCGGGTTCGGGACTGGTGTCATCACCTCCTGATCACCTCGTGAGGGCCCTCAGGCACCGAGACGGGAACCCGGTCGACTGTCCTTGTCGACGTCGGAAACCGCCTGTGCGTTGTGCCACATAAGGTACACCATGTGGGGCTGTTCACGCCTCCCTTTCGTGCGCGCCGCGCCTGGAAGAAGCCTCCTGATCGCCGCAGGCGGACAAACCCGGAGCTCTCGGATCACCTGTCGACGCGGATGCCGTGGCGTCCCGTGACCGGCGGGAGGGACCGGCCGGTACCGAGATGCGCGCATGCGCCGGAGGCGGGGCGGCACTGAGCGCCAGCGCACCCAGGACCCGCCCGCCGCCCGCCCGCAGGGCCCGAGCGCAGGCGCCCAGGGTGGCCCCGGTGGTCACGACGTCGTCGACCAGCAGGATCGGCAGGTCGGTGACGGCGGCCAGCAGGCGTGGGGCCTGGGCGCGGTTGCCCCGCCGCTGACGGGCGGATCGGCCCGCCTGGTGCGCCCCGCCGCCCCGACGGCGCAGCAGGTCCGTGCTCAGCACGAGCGCTGCGGGCACCTGCCCGGCCCACTGCGCGCAGATCCCCCGGGTGACGGCGTCGGCCAGGCGGGCCGCCACCAGACGGCCGCGCAGACGGCGCATGATCCCGGAGGGCGCCGGGACCACGAGCAGCACCCGCGCGCCCCGGGGAGAGCCGGTCCAGACCTCCGCGGGCGGGTGCGCCAGCGCCCACCGGCGCCCCAGGCGCCGACCGGAGCGGGTCATCACCTCCGACAGGTCCTCCCGGGCACCGTTCTTCCACCCCAGCACCATGGCGCGCACCGGGCCGGTGTAGGACGCCAGGGCCCAGATGTCCAGGTCACCTGCGGCGTCGGCGTGCTCCACGGCGAAGGGCTCGGCCTCGAACAGCTCCCGGCACCGCGGGCACAGCGTCGTCTCCCAGCGCCCGCAGCCCGCACAGCTGGCCGGCAGCCCCAGCGACAGGGTCGAGGAGAAATACTCCGACAGGCCCAGCGGTGGGCCAAGCGCGGTGGGACGGCGGGGCCCGCGACGATGGTGCTCCATGTCCTCACTGTGACGCAGACCGATCCTTCCCGCTCCGGGCGGCGCTCGCGGTCCACATGGCAACGGGACGGCCCTCGTCGTCGCCCCCTGTGGCCCCGCGCCCCGCCTGCGTCCTCGGTGGGAAGAATCTCGGTGCTGGAAAGACCGCCGCCCAGCGAGGTCCACTAGAGTACGGAGGCAGGTAGCCGGTGAGACCTGAGCCGATACCGAGCCGATCCTGAGTCGATTCCGAGTGGATTCCGAGTCGGCTGACTCGACCGATACGGCCTGCGTCTCATCGTCGCTCTTCGCAATCTGACGTCCCAAGGGAGAATGCAGCGTGTCGATCGTGGACCGGATCCTTCGCATTGGCGAGGGCCGCACCCTGAAGAAGCTTGATGCCATCGCCGACCAGGTGGAGGCTCTCGCCGACGAGTACAGCGAGCTCTCCGACGCCGAGCTGCGTGAGATGACCAATGATCTCAAGGAGCGTTACCAGGACGGCGGGGAGAGCCTCGACGACCTGCTTCCCGAGGCCTTCGCCACGGTCGTGGAGGCGGCCGACCGCGTCCTGGGCATGCGCCCCTACCACGTCCAGATCATGGGCGGGGCGGCCCTCCACCGCGGCAACATCGCCGAGATGAAGACCGGTGAGGGCAAGACCCTCGTGGCCACGATGCCCTCCTACCTGCGGGCCCTGACCGGCAAGGGCGTCCACGTCGTGACCGTCAACGACTACCTCGCCGAGTACCAGTCCGACCTCATGGGGCGCGTCCACCGCTTCCTGGGGCTGACCACCGGCTGCATCCTCGTGGGCCAGACGCCCGCTGAGCGCCGTGAGCAGTACGCCTGCGACATCACCTACGGCACCAACAACGAGTTCGGCTTCGACTACCTGCGCGACAACATGGCCCAGCGCCCCGAGGACCTGGTCCAGCGCGGTCACGCCTTCGTCATCGTTGACGAGGTCGACTCCATCCTCATCGACGAGGCCCGCACCCCGCTCATCATCTCCGGCCCGGCCAGCGGCGACGTCAACAAGTGGTACAAGGAGTTCGCCACGATCTCCGAGCGCCTGCGCGCGGGCAAGGACTATGAGGTCGACGAGAAGAAGCGCACCGTGGGCGTGCTCGCCGCCGGCATCGAGCGGGTGGAGGACTACCTCGGGGTGGACAACCTCTACGAATCGGAGAACACCCCCCTGATCGGATTCCTCAACAACGCCATCAAGGCCAAGGAGCTCTTCCACCGGGACAAGGACTACATCGTGCGCGACGGCGAGGTCCTCATCGTCGACGAGCACACCGGCCGCGTCCTGCCCGGCCGCCGCTACAACGAGGGCATGCACCAGGCCATCGAGGCCAAGGAGCGCGTGGAGATCAAGGCCGAGAACCAGACCCTGGCCACCATCACCCTCCAGAACTACTTCCGCCTCTACCCCGAGGGCTCGCGCTCGGGCATGACCGGTACCGCCGAGACCGAGGCCGCCGAGTTCGCCGGCACCTACAAGATCGGCGTCGTCCCGATCCCCACCAACAAGCCCATGATCCGTGAGGACCAGCCCGACCTCGTCTACACCACTGTCGAGGCCAAGCTCGACGCCGTCGTCGACGACATCGCCGAGCGTCACGAGCTCGGCCAACCGGTCCTGGTGGGCACCACCAGCGTGGAGAAGTCGGAGATCCTCTCCGAGCGTCTGCGCGAGCAGGGCATCCCTCACGAGGTCCTCAACGCCAAGCAGCACGCCCGCGAGGCCGCCGTCGTGGCCATGGCCGGGCGCAAGGGCGCCGTCACCGTGGCCACCAACATGGCCGGACGTGGAACCGACATCATGCTGGGCGGCAACGCCGAGCACATCGCGGTCACCGCCCTCAAGGAGGCCGGCCTGGACCCCGAGGAGAACGCCGAGGAGTACGAGAAGGCCTGGCCGCAGGCCCTTGCGGCCGCCAAGGAGGCCTGCCGGGCCGAGCACGACGAGGTCGTCGAGCTCGGCGGCCTCTACGTGCTGGGCACCGAACGCCACGAGTCGCGGCGCATCGACAACCAGCTGCGCGGCCGCTCCGGCCGTCAGGGGGACCCGGGCGAGTCCCGTTTCTACCTGTCCATGGAGGACGACCTCATGCGCATGTTCGCCTCCGGGCTCGCCCAGCGCATCATGTCCTCGGGCGCCTACCCCGACGACGTCCCCCTGGAGTCCAAGATGGTCACCCGCGGCATCGCCGGGGCCCAGCGGCAGGTGGAGTCGCGCAACTACGAAATCCGCAAGAACGTCCTCAAGTACGACGACGTCATGACCGAGCAGCGCGAGAAGGTCTACTCCGAGCGCCGTCGCGTTCTGGACGGCGAGGACCTCGAGCCCCAGATCGAGGCCTTCCGGGCCCAGGCCGTCACCTCCATCGTCGAGGCCGGCACGGCCGAGGGCCGCCCCGACGAGTGGGACCTGGACGCCCTGTGGGGCGAGCTCGGCAGCCTCTACCCGGTGGGCCTGACCCAGGACGAGATCGTCGAAGCGCTGGGCGGCAAGGACGCACTGACCTCGGAGCGCCTCATCGAGGAGCTCAGTGAGGACATCGCCGTGGCCTACGAGGATGCCGAGGCCCGCATCGAGGCCAACGCCCTGGCCCATGTCCAGCTCGGCGAGGAGCCCATGCGCACCCTGGAGCGCCGCATCCTGCTGGCCGTGGTGGACAAGCGTTGGCGGGAGCACCTCTACGAGATGGACTACCTCAAGGAGGGCATCGGTCTGCGGGCCATGGCCCAGCGCGACCCGCTCGTGGAGTACGCCAACGAGGGCGCCCGCATGTTCCGGGCGATGATGGAGGGGATCCGCGAGGAGACCGTCGAGCAGATCTTCGCCAACGTCGCCCGCTTCGACGCCGCCGCCCAGCGCGCCGCCGAGGACGGCACCGTCGAGGCCGCGCAGGCGGTCGCCAAGGCCAACGCCACGGCTGCGGCCGGTATCCGCGTGGGCCAGGCCGGCGGCCAGGGGCGCGGCACGGTTCTGGGGGACACCGGTCAGGCATCCATGGAGCAGCGGGTCACGTACTCCGGCCCCAGCGAGTCCGGCGAGGAGGAGACCGCGGGGGCCTCCTCGCGCAAGGCCTCTCGATCCGGCGCCGGCTCGGGCGGCAACCGGGCCGAGCGCCGTCGCTCTAAGAAGAAGCGCCGGCACTGAGACTCAGCGAGAGCTGGCGCAACTGTCGATGGATCCCGTCAGAACCCGGCGACCACGCCGGTTCCGGCGGGATCACGCCATCTCCAGGCCGGTGAGGATCCAGCGCTCGCGCAGCAGCTCCAGGCGGGCCGCAGCGGCCCGGACCCGATCGCCCTCCTCCAGCAGGACGGTGGCCTCGCAGGCCCCCGACATCGTCAGCTCGGTGCGCACGCTGCGGATGCGTGGCCGCCGCGGGCTCGTCTGGCGCCCCAGGATCCGGGCGGCCAGGCCCGCCCGGCGGGCAAGGGCCTCGAACAGGGAGGGGCTGGTCCAGCGGACCAGGTGGTCCACGGGGCGCAGCCCGGCCAGGACCTCGCTGGCGGCAGTCACCACGATCGCGGCCGTGCGTGAGGCGTCGGCTCCGGCGACGGGCCGTCGTGTCAGGGAGGCCTCCCGTGCGAGGGCTCCGGAGTCGTTCACGGGCTTGGAGGGTTTGTGCGGAACCGCACGAGTCGGCGTCGGGTGACTCGGTGAGGGCCGGCTGCGACGTTGAGCGCCGGTCTTGCGGCGTGCGGGGCGGATGGCTTGAGCGGTGGCGGTCGCGGTCATAGCGGGCTCCTGACAGTGGGCGGGGTGCCCGGCGGGCACGGAGTGTGAGGCGGGTCGGGGCGGCGTTCGATGTCGGCGGTGGAGGGCGTTGGTGCTGATGCGTGGCGGTTCATCGTGATGGCGCCTGGCCTCCTGTCGTCGTGCCCGGTGCGGGCAGGGAGTCCGGGATGCTCAGGACCGTGCCGGGCCGGATCAAGGACGGATCGGCGCCGATCACCCCTGAGTTGGCGCGATACAGGGCCGGCCAGGCCTGCGCGATCCGTGCGGGGCCGGAGCCGGCGGGCAGCAGACGGGCAGTGATCGACCACAGGCTCTCGCCGGGCGTGACAGTATGCGTGGGCCCCGACGGGGCCGGGGAGCCGGGGTCGGTGGAGGGCCGCGCCATCTGGCTGCTCGGCGGAGTCGAGTCCGCCGACCGGTTCGCGCCGTCCGAGTCTCCCGAACCGGTCGAAGTGCTCGAAGGGGACTGCTCGGGCTCCGACGGCGTCGAGGACTGTGACGGTGGTGAGGCGGGTGCTGAGCTGGTGGGGCGCCATCCCAGATCGTCCCCGCCGCCGGTCTCCTGGGCGGCCAGCGCGGGCGCCGAGGACAGGGAGACGAGTAGTGCGGAGGCGGTGATGCGTCTGACCACTGGCGCTCCCCAGGCCTGGAGGACTCTGGCTGCCAGCGCGGAGGCGCCGCCTGGGCGGAGGGGAGTGGTGCCGCGCGCGGTGGGAAGCGTCATGAGGGCCAGGAGGGCTGAGACCACGTGCCACAAGGCCCCCAGGGTCCCGCATGCGCAGGTCCCGGCGACGACGGCGTCCGACAGCTCGCTCAGCCCCCAGGACTGCGGCGGGACCTTCGCGAGCTGCTCCGCGGCGCCGTGGGCTGTGCGTCCCAGAAGGATCAGGACAGTCCCTGATACTCCGGCCAGGAGAACCAGCCGCTGACGAGCCCCCATGTCATCCTCCATCATCGATGATGTTGTTTGATGATGTTAGGTATACTCCAATAATGTGATGATGTCAATAGTGGCGATGTGGTATGTCGTGGCTTTGAGGTGTGGTAGTGGAAGGGTGCAGGCGGTGGTGGAGCGTGGACTGAGCCGCTCCGGAGTACTTTCCTCGGCGGGTGGACTGTGGTGAGGTGGGCTTATGGACTGGGACGTGATGATTGCCGACCTGGAGAGCAGCTTCGATGCTGAGCGCCGTGCGGACCTGGTGGCGCAGAGTGTCGAGCTCGCGGAGGCCGAGCACGCCTCCATCGAGGTCGTCGACCGTCTGCGAGGCTCGGTGGGCCGACTCATCCACCTGCGCACTCGCAGTGGTGTTCCCGTCGACGGCGTGGTCTGCCGGGCGGAGCCCTCCTACGTCCTCATCGATGAGGGGGAGGGGCTGCAGGCCGTTGTCCCGGCGGGTGCGGTGGCCACGGTGATGTCGCTGGCCGGTCCGGCGCCCCGGGACGGTCGACGCCGGCCCACGCTGACGGCTCTGATGCGTGAGGTCGCCCGGCGGGGAGCGCGGGTGCGTATGGTGATGGGCTCCGGAGAAGTGGTGGGGCGTCTGGTCCGGGTCGGGGCGGACCACGTTGATGTCGCCGTCGACCCTGAGGGCGGCATCCGCTCGCGTCGCGCTCCCGGGGCGGGCGGTGCGGGGGTCATCAGTGTCATGACCGCTGCCATCGAGGTGATGCGCAGTCGCTGACGTCGGCTGGTGGACGGGGAGGTTCAGGGCGCCTCGTCCTCGTTCCAGCCCGCCGCGACCATGGCCCTGGTTGAGGCGAGCTGGCGCTGGATGTAGTCCTCCAGGGCCTGGTCCTCGATGCGCCAGAGCTTGCGGGCGCCGACCTGAATAGCGGGGAGGTCGCCGGTGCGGATGAGGGCGCGCACGGCCTGGGCGGACAGCTGAAGCTGCTCGGCGACGTCGGCGATGGTCAGGAATCGTGTGCTCATACCACGATGATCCCACTGCTGGATCCTCTCCACAATTCTTAAAGGCACTTGTGGATAACCTTGAGGTACTATTTTATCCTAACGATGATTACAGGAGATCAAGGAGGATTCCCGTGATGTCATCTCGCCGCAGCCGATCCCTGACCGGTCCTGAGCGTCCCCGCGGTAGTCGTTGGCGCCGTCCTGCCTGGAAGGACCCGCGTATGGCCGGGGGAGTGGTCCTGGTGGCCGCGGCCGTGGCCCTGGGGGCCTGGGCGGTCGACGCGGCCGCTGACACCACTCGCGTCTACGTGCTCTCCCAGGACGTCGCTCCCGGGACGGACCTGACTGCCGACGGTGTCCTCACGGTGGTCGAGGCCCATCCCGGCACCGATGCCTACGTTGAGGCCGGGCACCTGCCGGACGGCGCCGTGTCCACACGCTCCATGCGCAAGGGGGAGCTGCTGGCCACGGCGGCCGTCAACAGCGGTCGGGAGCAGGGCCTGCGGCCGGTAGTCCTCAATGTCGCCTCCAACCTGCCGGCCTCGACCAAGGTCGGCGACTACGTCGATCTGTGGGTCGTGCCCAAGGAGGGCGTGGCGAGCCGGCCCACGGCCCAGGCCCCCGCCACCGCGCAGCCCGGACAGAACGGACAAGGCGCTCAAAGCGGTCCAGGCGACCAGTCGGGACAGGTCGAGGGGGCCGGAGCCCGCCGCGTGGCCACAGGGCTGGTCATTGCCTCGGTCGGTGAGACCAGTAAGGGGCTGATCTCCGGACCCGGCACCGGGGTGGAGGTCAAGGTTCCCGAGGCCTCCCTCGCTGCCGTTCTCAGCGCCGTCGGGCAGGAGGGGTCGCTCGTCCTGGTTCCCACCGGCCAGGAAGCGCCCGCGGAGAAGGCCTCGTGAGCGTCCCGGGGGCCGGAGTCCTCCTGGCTCTCAGCGGCGATGACGCCGACATCCTGCGGGCCTTGAGCCAATCGGGAAGCGGGCTGTGCGTCGTGCGCCGATGCGCCGACCTGCCCGAGCTGCTCTCAGCGGGGATGGCCGGACTGGCGAGCTTCGCCCTGCTGGACACCGGTTTTGACGAGATCGACCGCACCGTCCTGGATCGACTCGCGCGCGCCGGCCTGAGCGGGCTGCTCCTGGTGGAGACCCACGAGGAGGAGCGCTGGCGCAGTGCGGGATGGCCGGTTCTCAGGCGCGACACGGAGCCTGGTCGCATCTGCTCGGCGCTGCAGGACCTCGTGCGTCGTGGCGGATCCTCCGGCGCGGCGTCCACCGGGGCGGGGCCGGCCCGCGGCGCTGCAGGAGGCGCCGTCTCGCAGGCCGCGACCGGGCCGGCGGACGTAGGCGCCGACTGGTTGAGCGCCGCCACCCCCGCTTCGGTGGGCCCGAACGCCGCCGCCCAGGAGACCGCCTGGCTCGAAGAGCTGTGGCGCCAGTCGCCAGGCTCCCCCGAGGGTGGAACGGCGTTCTCGCAGCCGCCCCCGACCGCCAACGAGACCGGAGACGCGGAGAACTCGGGACAGAGCCTGCGGCAGGACCGGGAGCCGGCCGCCGCGGATATGCCGGGGCCCGCGTTTCCGGTTGTGACGAGCCCAGCGGGCAACGAGTGTGACGGGAGGATCGTCCTGGTGTGGGGGCCTCACGGCGCTCCCGGACGCTCGACGGTCGCCGCCTCCCTCGCCCACGGCCTGGCCGCCTGCGGAGGTGCGATCCTTGTGGACGCCGACGTCGAGGCTCCCAGCCTCGTTCAGCTCCTCGGCATGCCGGAGGACTCCTCGGCCCTGGCCGGGGCGGCCCGCCTGGCCACCCATGGCCGGCTTGACGCCGAGAGCTTTCGACGGGTCCTGGCGCCGGTGGGCGGTGGGCTCTTCCTGCTGGGCGGCCTGGGGAGGTCCGGGCGCTGGCGTGAACTGCCACCGGCCTCGATGACCGAGGTGTGGGCGCAGTGCCGTCGGGCCGTGGCCTGGACCGTCGTCGACGTCGCCGGCGGGCCCGCCGATGACGACGTCGACGACTTCACCCTCGAGCCCGGGCGCGGGGCCGTGACCGCCGACCTGGTGTCGCACGCCGACGTCATCCTGGTTGTCGGCGGGGCCGACCCCGTCGGGGTGCGCCGCCTGCTCCAGCTCCTCGATGAGATGGGGGCCTCCATGAACCCTGCCGGCCGGGTCGAGGTCGTCATCAACCGGGTGCGGGCCTCGGCCGCAGGACCCTCTCCCCAGCAGGCTCTGCGAGAAGCGCTGGCGCGTTTCGGTGGACTGGAGGACATCGTGCTCCTGCCCGACGACGCGGCAACGGCCGATGCCTGCCTGCTCCGGGGCTGTACTGTCCTGGAGCAGGCGCCCGCCAGCGCACTGGGCAAGGCCCTGAGCGCGCTGGTCGACCGTATCGATCCGCAGGTCGCAGCGGCTCGTAGGGCCACCTCCCCGCGTCGTTCCCTGCTGCGGCGCTCCAAGAGGCGCAAAGGGCGGCGGGACCGCAGGGACTCCGCGGCTCAGGCCGCAGCCGCCGGAGGCAGGAGTCGTTCGAGCGCGCGCGGCGCAGGTGCGGGGCGCCGCCGCAGAGGTGGGGGCGAGGGACAGACCGTCGGTGAGCGACCGCCGGCTCCCCAGGTGCCCAGCGGACTCACCCAGGCCCCGCCGCAGACCTCTGCGGGCCTGCCGCCATCGATCCAGCCAGTGAATCAGCCAGTGAATCAGCCGGTGAATCAGCCGGCGAACCAGCCCCAGGGGCGGCCGCTGGAACCGCCTCCGGGCAGCCCACCGGCTCAGTTGCCGCTACCGGAGCAAGGGCCGGTTCCCGGCTCGCCGCACTGGTCCTCGGTGGCGCCGTGGCCCAGTGCGGGGACAGCGCCGGACGCAGGGGCGCTCCCGGGGGCGGTTCCAGGACCACAGGCCGGCCGTGACCCGGGTGGGGATGATCATCGGGGCTCGAGCGGCCCTCCGTCGGTGCCGCCGGGAACCGGGCGACACCGCTACTGAGACCCGGCGCGCGCGAGCGGTGCCGGGCGCGGACTCCGCGCGCTTCGTGGGAGGGCGACTGTGGTGGTAGGGCAGACTGGGGGCATGCGCATCTACCTGCCCGCCACCGCCGCCCACCTGCGCGCAAGTGTCCTGGGCTCCTCGCACCAGCCGCTCACGGCTCACGCCGCCACCCCCGCTCTCGCCCGCGCCCTGCCGGAGGAGGACGAGGAGGGTCTGGAGGTCTCCGCCTCACTGTGTGCCGCCGACGCCTCCGTCCTCCTGCTGGCCGAGCCCGAGGCTGCGGGGCTGGCCGACCGGCGCATCGTCATCGCGGCCGACGTCGAGGTCGAGAACGTGCGCGAGCTTCCCGTGGAAGGCGACGTCCTGCCCGGCACGATCGAGGTCACCGGCGAGATCACCTGGGAGGACGTGGCCGCTCTGCTCGTGGATGAGCCCGAGGCGGAGGCCGATGTGCGAGCCGCCCGGTTCGGCGACGAGGACGCCTTCGAGCGTGCCGCCGAGGCCGACCTGCTCTGGTACGACGTCACGGAGCGAGAGGCGCTGGCCGAGAGCCTCGGTGTCTGACGCAGCCGGGGTCGCTTCTGACGAGCATTCGCGGTGACGTGACCAGTTCCACGACCTGCTGCCTTGCGCAGCGCAGCCCGCTGCCGGGTATGGTGCTTTCTGCCAAAGACCGCAGGTCGCCCGCTTCGGCGGGACCAAGTCCACGCCAGGTGGGGCCGGCGCAGGTGAGAACGAGACTTCTTCGGGCGTGCCCGAGACCGAGCCCCGTGCCCACCGGCGCGGGGCTTTTCCAGTGAATGGACCCCTGCGGCATACCACGGAAGGAGGGCCCATGGCACGGCCTGACAAGGAAGCAGCCGTTGCTGCGCTGGCGGACAAGTTCCGCCAGGCTGACGCGGTCCTGCTGACTGAGTACCGGGGACTGAGCGTCGCCCAGCTCAAGGAGCTGCGTCGTTCCCTCGCCGGTAACGCCGAGTACACCGTGGTGAAGAACACGCTTGCTGCGATCGCTGCCCGCCAGGTCGGGCTCGAGAGCTTCGCCGACGACCTCACGGGCCCCTCCGCCCTGACGTTCGTCACCGGTGAGCCGGTCGAGGCCGCCAAGGCTCTGCGTGACTTCGCCAAGGACAACCAGCAGCTCGTCATCAAGGGCGGTGTCATGGACGGCGCCGTGCTGTCCGCCGACGGCGTTGACAAGCTTGCCTCTCTCGAGTCCCGCGAGGTGCTGCTCGCCAAGACCGCGGGCGCCATCAAGGTGTCCCTGTCCAAGGCTGCGTACCTCTTCGCCGCACCGGCCTCCAAGGCCGTGCGCACCGTCGACGCCCTGCGCGAGAAGCAGGAGACCGCGGCCTGAGGCCGCACGCGTCATCCACCAACCCTGCGCGCGCAGGAACCTGATAAGGAAGGAACGCCCATCATGGCGAAGCTGACCACCGAAGAGCTCATCGAGCAGTTCAAGGAGCTCACCCTCATCGAGCTGTCCGAGTTCGTCAAGGCCTTCGAGGAGACCTTCGACGTTACCGCCGCCGCCCCGGCCGCCGTGGCCGTGGCCGCCGCCCCCGGCGCCGCCGGTGGCGACGCCGCTGCCGAGGAGAAGGACGAGTTCGACGTCATTCTCGAGGCCGCCGGCGACAAGAAGATCCAGGTCATCAAGGAGGTGCGCGCCCTGACCTCCCTCGGCCTGAAGGAGGCCAAGGAGCTCGTCGACGGCGCTCCCAAGCCCGTCCTCGAGGGCGCCAACAAGGAGGCCGCCGAGAAGGCCAAGGAGCAGCTCGAGGGCGCCGGCGCCACCGTCACCCTCAAGTGAGTCTCTCCCCGCTGCCTGACGCGGCCTGAGGACCGCCGGCGGCTGGGGGGCGCAGCATCACCGGGTCCCGTCCACCATGAGGTGGGCGGGACCCGGTCGCGTTCCGGGGAGCCCCGGCGCTGCCCGGCGTCGGCACGCTTCGACGGCGTCGGGCTCGGGCCGGGGCCGGCCGGTGGGGCTCGGGGACGTACATGTGCGTCGAGGACTGCGATATCCCGCAGATGACTGAGCTCCGCCCCCAGTGATTTGGGGGAGAACGCAGTCGCCGAGCCGGAAGTACGTCCTCGACATCGGTGGATGCGGTCGATGAGCCAGGAGGCGACGTCGGGAGCAGTGACCTCACGGGACCAGCACTCCAGGCGGACGCTCACCCCACAGTCCGCCACCTTGAAGCCCGGCTACCGGCGAGAGGCGGGAGACCACCTCCAGGGGGAACATCGACAGCAACCGGTCCGCCTGGGTGCGCATGTCGCTGAGCGAGGGCCACGTCGCCCGGAAGAACCTCCACCCCAGCGACTCGAGCTCGTCCTGGCGGAGCTTCTCGAGGAAGACGTCCTCCTCGGTGTGGTACTTGGTCCGGCCGTCGAACTCCGCGACGACATGGTGATCGGGCCAGCCCAGGTCCAGGAACCGGTCCTTGGACAGCCCCGGAACCGGGTACTGAGCAATGGCCTCGGGCAGCCCCACCACGAGCGTCATCCACCGCAGCACGCTCTCCCCGGGCGAAACCGCCCAAGGAGTGGCAGCGGCGAGTACCGCACGTGCCTGCTCCATCCCTCTGCGCCCCCGATGACGTGCCATGAGCTCCTCCCAGCAGGCGTGAGCCGAGCGCAGCCGCGTGGCGCAGGAGTCACGGTGCCACGGATCAGGTCGGCAGTATCGGTTCAGGGCCGCATCTGCGATGGACAGCGCGTTGTGCGGGGGCTCGTCGCAGGCGCAGTCGAAGGCGGTGCGCAGCACGGACGTGACGGGAACTCCTCCGACCACCTCGATCTCCCCGTCCCGCAGCTGAAGCCGGCGACGGTGCATTCGGACCGGAGCGGCCTCGGAGGGCGTCGCCTCGATGGGGGCCGGTAGCCCCGATGATGGGTACCGGAACGCGGGCAGTGTCGTCGTGGTCAGGCGCGGGTGACCGGAGACGGCGAGGTAGACGTCCGGCTCTCGTGTCCACATCGCCAGCCCCTGAATCAGGGCGGCAGATGTGTGAGACAGGCAGGTGGCGGAGGGCAGGAGCTGTTGGGCGGCGATCGCTCGCGCCAAAGACACCATGAACCGCTGCTCCCAGCGTCGTCTGCCCGGGACTGGGCGCAGGTAGGCGCCCGGCATGAGTCGTAGCAGATCAGGGTCGCGTGATGGCTGGAAGTGCTTGCGGCGGCCCGAGTAGATGATGGTCGGTCGAAGGTGCGCCGGGACCGGGCAGATCGGAGCAGGGCGACTGTCGGTGGTTGCGAGGGGGCTCATGCAGCGAGTCTTCTCAAGAGGAACGGGTCGTGACGAGCGCAGAGCTCCAAGGGTGTGGAATCGGTGGTGTCTGACTGCCGGAGGACTTCGCTGTGGATCCCGGGGTGGCCGCTGATCTTCGGAGTCCTGGTCGAAGGGGCGGGGTCGATGTGCTCGTCGCGACGGCGTCGGGCTGGCGACGGTGGGTGTGCCGGTGGGATCGGAGGGTGTGCCGGTGGGCTGGCGGGGCGGTGGGGATCGGGGACGTACATGTGCGTCGAGGACTGCGATGTCCTGCAGGTGACTGAGGTCCGTCCCCAGTGGTTTGGGGGAGAACGCAGTCGCCGCGCCGAAAGTACGTCCCCGACGTCGGCAACGGTGTCGGTCGGGGGAACGGGGCCGGACAGGGACGTGCAGGCGTTGTTGTGGCTGGCTGCGCAGGGGCGGTAAGGAGCGGGCGCAAGGCGGCCCGGCAGCCGCTCAGAGGATGGTGCCCGCTGAGGGACTCAGGTCACGCGGTGGACACGGGTGGGGCAGTATGCGCGACTGTGGTGGGAATCGCAAGGATCCGGTGAGGATCGGCGTGGAGTCCTTGACGTGGGCCGTGTACGCTAGCGCTTTGCGTGCATTGTGTGTATTGGTGCGAGGAGTATCTGCCCTCCGCGCGGGCCCCGACCCGTCGGAACCCTGGCGGGCGTGAGCCCGGCAACGCAGATTCTACTCAACCCAGTGCTCGCGGTGTGCGTTGTGTGATCCCCGATCTGAGGGAAGGATCCCCCTTTGGCTGCCTCGCGCACCTCCGCACCCACTGCTGCTGACATCGCCGCCCGTACCGCGTCGCGTCGTATCAACTTTGCCAAGATCGCCGAGCCCATGCAGGCTCCGAATCTGCTTGCCCTTCAGACCGAGAGCTTCGATTGGCTCGTCGGTAACGAGAGGTGGCGCGAGCGGATGACCGCCGCCAACAAGGCGCACCCGGGCTCTCTGCCCGAGACCTCCGGTCTGGAGGAGATCTTCGACGAGATCTCCCCGATCGAGGACTTCGGCGAGACCATGGCCCTGTCTTTCCACGACCACCGCTTCGAGGAGCCGAAGTACACGGCGGAGGAGTGCCAGGAGAAGGACCTCACCTACTCCGCCCCGCTCTACGTGGTGGCGGACTTCGAGAACTTCTCCACCGGTGAGATCAAGTCCCAGACGGTCTTCATGGGCGACTTCCCGCTCATGACCGACAAGGGCACCTTCATCGTCAACGGCTCCGAGCGCGTCGTCGTCTCCCAGCTGGTGCGCTCGCCGGGCGTGTACTTCGAGCGCACCACCGAGAAGGCCACGGACAAGTACGTCTACAACGTCAAGTTCATCCCCTCGCGCGGTGCCTGGCTCGAGTTCGAGATCGACAAGTCCGACCGCGTCGCGGTGCGCATCGACCGCAAGCGCAAGCAGGACGTCACCGTCTTCCTGCTGGCCCTGGGCATGGACGAGTCGGAGATCCGCAAGGAGTTCGCCGACTTCCCGGCCCTGACCTCCGCCCTGGACGAGGACCGCAAGATCACCACCCAGGACGAGGCGCTCCTGGACATCTACAAGAAGATCCGCCCCGGTGAGCCGCCGAGCGTCGAGGCCGGACGCACCCTGCTGGAGAACTTCTACTTCAACCCCAAGCGCTACGACCTGGCCAAGGTCGGCCGCTACAAGATCAACAAGAAGCTGGGCCTGGCCTCGGACCTGACCGAGTCCACCCTGCGCATCGAGGACATCGTCGCGGCCCTGCGCTACCTGCTGGCCCTGCACTCCGGCGCCGAGACCGTCGAAGGCGTGCGCGACGGCGAGATCACCGAGATCGCCGTCGAGTACGACGACATCGACCACCTGGGCAACCGCCGCATCCGCGCGGTGGGCGAGCTCATCCAGGCGCAGGTGCGCACCGGTATGAGCCGTATGGAGCGTCAGGTGCGCGAGCGCATGACCACCCAGGACGTCGAGGCCATCACGCCGAACACGCTCATCAACATCCGGCCCGTGACGGCCGCGATCAAGGAGTTCTTCGGCACCTCTCAGCTCAGCCAGTTCATGGACCAGAACAACCCGCTGGCGGGTCTGACCCACAAGCGCCGCCTGAGCGCCCTGGGCCCCGGCGGTCTGTCCCGTGAGCGCGCCTCCATGGAGGTCCGTGACGTCCACACCTCGCACTACGGGCGCATGTGCCCCATCGAGTCCCCCGAGGGCCCCAACATCGGCCTCATCGGCTCGCTGGCGACCTTCGGGCGCATCAACCCCTTCGGCTTCGTCGAGACCCCCTACCGCGTCGTCGTCGACGGCCAGGTCACCGACGAGACCCACTACCTGACGGCCGACGACGAGGACCGCCACGTCATCGCCCAGGCCAACGTCACCCTCACCGAGGACGGTCACTTCGCCGAGGACCACGTCCTGTGCCGCGTCACCGGCGGCGAGCCGGCCCTCGTGCCCTCCTCCCAGGTGGACCTCATGGACGTCTCCCCGCGCCAGATGGTGTCGGTGGGTACCTCCCTCATCCCCTTCCTCGAGCACGACGACGCCAACCGCGCCCTCATGGGCGCCAACATGCAGCGCCAGGCCGTGCCGCTCATCCGCCCCGACGCCCCGCTGGTGGGCACGGGCATGGAGCGGCGCACCGCCGTCGACGCCGGTGACGTCCTCGTGGCCGACAAGGCCGGTGTCGTCACCGAGGTCTGCGCGGACTTCGTGCGCGTGGCCAACGACGACGGCACCGAGATCGTCTACAAGGTCGCCAAGTTCCGCCGCTCCAACCAGGGCAACTGCTACAACCAGCGGGTCGTGGCCACCGAGGGCGAGCGCGTCGAGGTCGGCACGGTCCTGGCCGACGGCCCCGCCACCAACGAGGGCGACCTGGCCCTGGGCCAGAACCTCCTGGTCGCCTTCATGACCTGGGAGGGCCTCAACTACGAGGACGCCATCATCGTCTCCCAGCGCGTGGTCGCCGAGGACATGCTCACCTCGATCCACATCGAGGAGCACGAGGTCGACGCCCGCGACACCAAGCTGGGCGCCGAGGAGATCACCCGCGACATCCCCAACGTCAGCGAGGAGACCCTGGCCAACCTCGACGAGCGCGGCATCATCCGCATCGGCGCCGAGGTCCGCAGCGGTGACATCCTCGTGGGCAAGGTGACCCCCAAGGGGGAGACCGAGCTGACCAGCGAGGAGCGCCTCCTGCGCGCCATCTTCGGTGAGAAGGCCCGCGAGGTGCGCGACACCTCCCTGCGCGTGCCCCACGGCGAGTACGGCATCGTCACCGGTGTGCGCGAGATCGACGCCGCCTCCGACGATGCCGAGCTGCCCGCGGGCGTCAACCGCATGGTGCGCGTCTACATCGCCCAGCGCCGCAAGATCACTGTCGGCGACAAGCTCTCCGGCCGCCACGGCAACAAGGGCGTTATCTCCAAGATCCTGCCCGTGGAGGACATGCCCTTCCTGGCCGACGGCACCCCGGTCGACGTCATCCTCAACCCGCTGGGCGTGCCCAGCCGCATGAACGTCGGTCAGGTCCTCGAGCTGCACCTGGGATGGGTCGCCTCCCGCGGCTGGGACGCCACCGCCGCCCGCGAGGTAGGCGAGGCCTGGACCGCCAACCTGCCCGAGAACGGCATCAAGGCCGAGCCCCGTACGCCCGTGGCCACGCCCGTCTTCGACGGCGTGCGGGACAACGAGCTCATGGGGCTGTTGGGCTCCACGCTGCCGACCTCCGACGGCCTGCAGCTGGTCGAGCCCAACGGCAAGGCCCGCCTGTTCGACGGCCGCTCCGGTGAGCCCTTCCCGTACCCCATCTCGGTGGGCTACATGTACATCCTCAAGCTCCACCACCTCGTGGACGACAAGATCCACGCCCGTTCCACGGGTCCGTACTCCATGATCACCCAGCAGCCGCTGGGTGGTAAGGCCCAGTTCGGTGGTCAGCGCTTCGGTGAGATGGAGGTGTGGGCCATGGAGGCGTACGGCGCCGCCCACGCCCTCCAGGAGCTCCTCACCGTCAAGTCCGACGACGTCAACGGCCGTGTCAAGGTCTACGAGGCCATCGTCAAGGGCGAGGACATCCCCGAGCCCGGCATCCCCGAGTCCTTCAAGGTGCTCATGAAGGAGATGCAGTCGCTGTGCCTGAACGTCGAGGCCCTGGACGCCGAGGGCGTTGCCATCGCCCTGGACGACACCGACGACGACGGCTCGCGCGCCGCCGATGAGCTCGGCTTCGACCTGGGCCGGCGTCCGGGCGGGGCCATGGCCTCCACGGTTGACGAGATCTGAGTGGCCACCGCCTGGTGACGACTTCGTGACAACTTCATCGAGCCCCGGTTGAGGGCGGGCGGCCAGCCCGCCGCCCGCCCTCCCACCAGGCTCGCAGGCGCCGTCGGAGTCATGGAACAACGACGACGGAACGCCCCCAGACCACCACCTGATGAGATTTCACCATCGGAAGTAGGAACTGTGCTCGACGCCAACGTGTTCGACAGGATCCAGCTCGGCCTCGCCACCGCGGAGGACATTCGCTCGTGGTCCCACGGCGAGGTCAAGAAGCCCGAGACCATCAACTACCGCACCCTCAAGCCCGAGAAGGACGGCCTGTTCTGCGAGAAGATCTTCGGCCCCACCCGGGACTGGGAGTGCGCCTGCGGCAAGTACAAGCGCGTGCGCTACAAGGGGATCGTCTGCGAGCGCTGCGGAGTCGAGGTCACTCGCTCCAAGGTGCGTCGCGAGCGCATGGCCCACATCAAGCTCGCCGCGCCGGTCACCCACATCTGGTACTTCAAGGGCGTCCCCTCGCGCCTGGGCTACCTGCTCAACCTCGCGCCCAAGGACCTGGAGAAGGTCATCTACTTCGCGGCCTACATGGTCACCGAGGTGGACGAGGAGGGCCGTCACGACGACCTGCCCTCGCTGCGCAACGAGCTGGAGGTCAAGAAGAAGCACCTCGAGGAGTCCGGCCAGGCCGAGGTCGAGGCGCGCCAGCAGCGCCTCGAGGAGGACCTCGCCCAGCTCGAGTCCGAGGGCGCCGAGGCCTCTCAGCGCGACAAGCTCCGCAAGACCGCCGAGCGCGAGATCACGGCCATGCGTCGGCGCAACCAGCGCGCCCTGGAGCACATGGACAAGGTGTGGGACCGCTTCGTGAGCCTCAAGGTCGGTGACCTGGAGGGTGACGAGGTCCTCTACCGCGACATGGTTGCCGACTACGGCATCTACTTCAAGGGCTCCATGGGTGCCGAGGCCATCCAGGCCCGCCTGCGCAGCTTTGACCTCGAGGCCGAGGCCTCCGCCCTGGCCGAGATCGTCGAGAACGGCACCGGCCAGCGCAAGACCCGCGCCATCAAGCGCCTCAAGGTCGTCAACGCCTTCCGCATGACCGGCACCGCCCCGGAGTCGATGGTCCTGGACAACATCCCGGTCATCCCGCCGGACCTGCGCCCCATGGTCCAGCTCGACGGTGGCCGCTTCGCCACGAGTGACCTCAACGACCTCTACCGCCGCGTCATCAACCGCAACAACCGCCTCAAGCGGCTCATGGACCTGGGCGCCCCGACGATCATCGTCAACAACGAGAAGCGCATGCTTCAGGACGCCGTCGACGCCCTGTTCGACAACGGCCGCCGCGGCCGCCCGGTCACCGGCGTGGGCAACCGCCCGCTGAAGTCCCTGTCCGACATGCTCAAGGGCAAGCAGGGCCGCTTCCGTCAGAACCTCCTGGGCAAGCGCGTGGACTACTCCGGCCGTAGCGTCATCGTCGTCGGCCCCCAGCTCAAGCTCCACCAGTGCGGTCTGCCCAGCCAGATGGCCCTGGAGCTGTTCAAGCCCTTCGTCATGAAGCGGCTCGTCGAGCTCAAGGAGGCCCAGAACGTCAAGGCCGCCAAGCGCATGGTCGAGCGCGCCAACCCCAAGGTCTGGGACGTCCTGGCCGAGGTCATCCGCGAGCACCCCGTGCTGCTCAACCGCGCCCCCACCCTGCACCGCCTGGGCATCCAGGCCTTCGAGCCCCAGCTCATCGAGGGCAAGGCCATCCAGCTGCACCCACTCGTGTGCGGCGCCTTCAACGCCGACTTCGACGGCGACCAGATGGCCGTCCACCTGCCGCTGGGCGCCGAGGCGCAGGCCGAGGCCCGCATCCTCATGCTGTCCTCGAACAACATCCTCAAGCCCTCCGACGGGCGCCCCGTGACCATGCCCAGCCAGGACATGATCATCGGCACCTACTACCTCACCTCCGACCCCGACCCGGCGGTCGAGGTCGAGCGCGACGCCGAGGGCAACGAGGTCGTCCCGGCCTTCTCCTCCTTCGCGGAGGCGGTCATGGCCTACGACTTCGGCAAGCTCCACGTCAACGCCGCCTGCGACATCCGCTTCGAGGAGGGCATTGCCGCGCCCGAGGGCTGGCAGCCGCCCGAGGGCTGGAGCGAGGGCGACCCGATCACCCTGCGCACCTCGCTGGGCCGGGCCCTGTTCAACACCTCGCTGCCCGAGACCTTCCCCTACGTCAACTACGTCGTGGACAAGAAGCAGCTGGGCAACATCGTCAACGCCCTGGCGGAGAACTACTCGCGCGTCGAGGTCGCCGCCTCCCTGGACGCCCTCAAGGCCAACGGCTTCTACTGGTCCACCTGGTCCGGCATCACCGTCGCCTTCGCCGACGTCGTCTCCCCGGAGGCCAAGCAGGAGATCCTCGTGCGCTACGAGAACGAGGCCGCCGAGATCGAGGAGCAGTTCGAGCTCGGTGCCCTCACCGAGGACGACCGCTACGCCTCGCTCATCGACATCTGGACCAAGGCCACCGCCGAGGTCGCCGAGGCGATGCGCGAGAACTTCCCGCAGCGCAACACCGTCTACCAGATGGTGGTCTCCGGGGCCCGAGGCAACTGGGACCAGATCCGCCAGCTCGCCGGTATGCGCGGACTGGTGGCCGACCCCAAGCAGCGCCTCATCGAGCGCCCGATCAAGTCCAACTACCGCGAGGGCCTGAGCGTCCTGGAGTACTTCATCGCCACCCACGGCGCCCGTAAGGGCCTGGCGGACACGGCGCTGCGTACCGCCGACTCCGGCTACCTCACGCGACGTCTGGTCGACGTCTCCCAGGACGTCATCGTCCGCGAGGAGGACTGCGGCACCCGCAAGGGCCTGACCAAGCGGATCTTCTCCTGGATCGACGCCGGCGACGAGCGCATCAAGGAGCCCTCGGAGATCCTGGGCACCACCGTGTTCGGCACCACCCTGGCGCGCGACGCCATCGACGCCGAGGGCAACCTCATCATCGAGGCCGGCGCCGACCTGGGCGACGCCGAGATCCAGGCCGCCATCGACGCGGGCATCGAGGAGATCACGGTGCGCTCCGTGCTCACCTGCGACTCCAACGTCGGCACCTGCGCCGCCTGCTACGGCCGCTCGCTGGCCACCGGCAAGCGCGTCGACATCGGTGAGGCCGTCGGCATCATCGCCGCCCAGTCCATCGGTGAGCCCGGCACGCAGCTGACCATGCGTACCTTCCACACCGGTGGTGCGGCCGGCGCCGCCGACATCACCCAGGGTCTGCCCCGTGTGCAGGAGCTCTTCGAGGCCCGCACCCCCAAGGGCGAGGCCGCCGTGGCCGAGGCCGCCGGCACCCTCAAGATCGAGGACGACGCCGACGGCAAGCGCCTGGTCATCACCCGCGACGACGGCGAGGAGGACGTCATCGTCCCGGTCTCGCGCCGTCAGCGCCTGCTGGTGGGCGACGGCGACCACGTCGAGCCCGGCCAGGCCCTCACCGAGGGACCGGTCGACCCCAAGAAGGTCCTGCGCCTGCGCTCGGTGGCCGCCACCCAGCGCCACCTCGTCGAGGAGGTCCAGGAGGTCTACCGCTCCCAGGGCGTGGACATCCACTCCAAGCACATCGAGGTCATCGTGCGCCAGATGCTGCGCCGCGTGACCGTGCTGGACTCCGGGGACACCCGCCTCCTCCAGGGCGACCTCGTGGACGTCATGCACTACCGTGCCGAGAACCGCCGGGTCATGGCCGAGGGTGGCAAGACCGCTACCGGCCGTACCGAGCTCATGGGAATCACCAAGGCCTCGCTGGCCACGGACTCCTGGCTGAGCGCCGCCTCCTTCCAGGAGACCACGCGCGTGCTCACCGAGGCCGCCATGAACGGCAAGTCCGACCCGCTGCTGGGCCTCAAGGAGAACGTCATCCTCGGTAAGCTCATCCCCGCCGGTACGGGCCTGGCCCGCTACTCGGACATCGAGGTCGAGCCCACCGAGGAGGTCAAGGCCGAGGTCTTCTCCCGCGTGGACCTGGGAGACGGCGTCTTCGGCGAGCCCGTCGCCCTGGACGACTTCCACTTCGGCGGGGACCTGCGTGCGGACTTCTCCGACGACTTCCGCACCGGCTTCTCCAGCAGTGAGGACGTCGAGTTCTGAGCGAGCCGCCACCGGGTCCACGGGACCTGAGGCTCGGATAGCGTTCGGCCCGCTCCCCAGCAGGGGAGCGGGCCGAACGCCGTCAGAGGCCGGGCTTGGAGGAGCCGGGCTTAGAGGAATGGTGCTCAGGCACCGAGCATGGTCTCGCGGACACGGCTGACCCAGGCGAGCTTGTCCTCCAGGGAGGCGCTCGCCGGGGTGTTGATCTTGAGGCCCTCGTAGACCTGGGCGCCGTCGGCGGCCCGCATCGTGGCGGCCACCCGCTGTGGGGTGAGCCAGCTGGTCGGCTCGTGCTCGGCCAGCGGCAAGTGCGCGTCGGCCCACGCCCAGGCCCACTGCGTCTCCTGTGGCCCCGCGCCCGAGATCATGACGCCACCCAGGAGGCCCGCCTCCACGAGCTCGCGCACGTGGCTCTCCGGGGTGGACGGGTCATGGGTCTCGATGACGGAGCGCCCCCAGTTGACGGTGATGAGTGCCGCGGTGTCCCGGCAGGCGGCGATCTCCTGGGCCAGCGTCAGGAAGGCCTTCTCCGAGGGGCCCACGCCGCCCTCGGCGTCGCAGTGCTCCACGATCATCTCCAGGCCGCGTGAGGCGAAGTCCTCGCTCAGCTCGCTCAAGGAGGTATGGAAGGCCTCAGGGGTGGCCTGGTGGTGCGGTGCCGAGTGCAGCTCCACCCGGGTGACGAGCTGCTCGCCGGCAGCCTCGTGCAGGCGGTCGACGGTCTCCAGCAGGGAGCGGGTGTAGGCCAGTGCCTGAGCGCGTCCGTCGTCGTCGGGGGAGGCCAGGCCGAAGACGGGATCGGCTCCGGCGCGCCCCATGGTTCCCGGGATCGCCGTGATGACGCACTGGTCGAAGCGCCCGGCCAGCTGCTCGGCCAGCCACGGCTCGGGGGCGTCCAGGGCCTCCCGGAAGGGCAGCTCGATGCCGTCGACCCAGCCGAGGTCGCCCAGGGCGGCGTACAGGGCGGCGGCACCGCTGCGGTCCTCGTCGTCGGGCGGAAGCATGGGGTAGGCGCCGACGACGAAGGGCACGGTGCGGGGCTGGGCGGGTGTGTCAGTCCGATTCTCTGAGGTGGCGGACATGTGGTCTCCTTGAGGTTCAGGGATCGTGCTACAGTGTGCGATACATCAGACATCATATGACTGGATGTGTGGTGGCGCACCGTCGCGCACGGCACTGCCGGTCGTCCAGCGCCGGTGGGCAGCCGCTGCCGCCACGAAGGATCTCCCCATGCTCGTCGACCTCATCGCATCTGAGACGTCCCCCCTGAGCCTCAGCGAGGAGGATGTCGCCGCCCTGGCCGCCTGCGAGCGCGGCACGATCCTTCTCGACGTCGCCGCCCGCGCCGACGCCACCCTCATCGCTCTCACCGGCACCAACGGGCGGATCACCCTGTCGCTTCGCGCCGGCCGCCTCGACGGCGAGCAGGTCCTCGGAGCGGTCGGCCTGCCGGAGGAGAGCCCCGGAGCGGGGGGAGAGAGCGACATCCAGCGGCGGGTCCTCGACGCCGAGGACGCCCTGGGCCTGGACGACGGCCGCCCCCACACGATCGCCGTGACCGTCAACGAGACCGGCACCCACCTCTACGCCGACGGCTACGAGTGCTTCTCCACGACGCTGACCGCTTTCCTCTCCCAGATCGGGCTGACCGACGTGCGCATCGACCCCGACGGGATTGCCGCAGTCACCCGCCTGGCCGCCTGGGACGAGCCGCTCAGTGACCGCGCCGTCATGGCCCAGTCCCTGGCCGCCACCCCGCTGGTCCAGTTCGCGGCCAGTGAGCTCTCCGCCCGCGACGCCCGCCGCACCGGAGCCCTGGCCACCGGCTCCATCCGGGCGCTGCTGCGCACCCGCGGCCGCGGCCAGGGCGGCACCATCATCGCCGCGAGCGGCCAGGGCGGCACCCTGCACCTCGACATTGACGCGGGAGGCCTGAGCTACCGGGTGCTCCCCGGCGAGGACTCACCCGAGACCGAGCCCCTCATCGAGGCGCGCGCCCCGGGCCACTGGGACGACGGGACCTGGCACGACGTCGTGGTCACCTCGGGGCGCGGAGCGGTGGAGATCCACGTCGACGGCTACCAGGTCGCCCTGGTCCCCGGCGGCGCCTTCCTGGCCGACATCGCGCCGGTGACACGCGTCGTCGTGGGCGCCGACCTGGACGGCAGGCGCCTCTTCGGCGAGGCGCAGACCGCCATGATCTACGACGCCGCCCTCACCGACGCCCAGGTCAAGCGCCTGGCCGCAGCCGCCCCGCTGCCCACGCGCGCCCTGTTCGACACCGGCTACCACGGCGCCCGGTCCTACCGGATCCCCTCCCTGCTCACCCTGGACAGCGGCGTCATCCTGGCCGGCGCCGACCAACGCGTCTCCATCCCCAACGACGCCCCCAACGACATCAACCTCGTCATGCGCCGCAGCCTCGACGGCGGCGCCACCTGGGAGGAGATGCGCACCCTGCTCAGCCTCCCGGGCACCGGGGCGCTGGGCGCCAGCCTCATCGACTCCGTCCTGGTCCAGGACCGCTCCACCGGGCGCGTCATCTGCCTGGTCGACCAGTTCCCCGGCGGCATCGGCCAGCCCAACGCGACCGTCGGCACCGGCTTCGATGAACAGGAGCGCCGCGTGCTGCACAACCGCGCCGGCGAGCTCTTCGCCGTCGAGCCCGACGGCAGCGTCGTCACGGAGGCCGGCGAGGCCACCGACTACCGCGTCGTCCTCAGCGGCGACGATGCTGCAGGAGTCTGCGCCGGTGACGTGCTCCTGGGCGGCCGGGCGGCCGGCAGCATCTACCTGGCCCACGAGCAGGCCCCCGAGAACTGCCTCTTCCAGCACCGCGGCTCCCACCTGCTCATGCTCACCTCCGACGACGACGGCGCCACCTGGTCCGAGCCGATCGACATCACCGCCCAGGTCAAGGCCGACTGGATGTGCTTCCTGGGCACCGGGCCCGGCAACGCCATCCAGCTGAGTGCGCCGGAGCACGCCGGACGCATCCTCGCCCCCGTCTACTACAGCCACGAGGCCGGCGGCACCGGCTACCTGTCCTGCGCCGCCATCTACTCCGACGACGGCGGGGCCACCTGGATCCTGGGGGCCTCACCCAATGACGGACGCGAGGTGCTGGGCGCCGTCGTCCACTCCCGGGACCTGGCCGATGAGCGGGCCAGCCTGTACGAGTCAGTCCTCGTCGAAGGAGCCGACGGTGCCGTGCACGTGTGGGCCCGCAACCAGCACCCCTCGGGCAGGGTCGCCCACGCCGTCTCCCACGACGGGGGCGTCACCTGGGGGGAGGTCGACTACGACGAGCAGCTCCCCGAAATCTTCTCCCAGCCCAACGCCATCGCCGTCACTGGCCTGGAGGGCGCAGCGGCCGGGGAGGGCGGCAATGGCGTCACTGACGGCGTCAAGGGTGCGGCCGGCCGGGGGATCGTCTTCGCCAACGCCTCGCGGATGCTGCCCTTCCGCGGCTGCGGCGTCCTGCGCCTGAGCTACGACGACGGCGCCACCTGGCCCCACAACCGGGTCGTCAACCCGCGCCACTACGTCTACCAGTGCATGGCCCAGCTGCCCAGCGGCGACATCGCCCTGCTGTGGGAGCGCGAGTGGCAGGGTCTCTTCCTCACCACTGTGCCGATCGCCTGGCTGACGAGCTCGCGCTCGACCATCAGCTGAGCCCGCCCGGCCCCGCCGACCCGGGTGCCCGCGATGCACGGGGTGGGGCAGAGGTGGGGGAGAATCAACCCATGACGATCCCCTCGCCCTCAGCCTCCACGACCCGGCCCGAGCAGGCACCGGGTGGCGCCACGCCCCGCCGCGCCCCGCACGAGCTGCTGGGACTGACCAGCCCCGCCTACGGCGGCGACTACAACCCCGAGCAGTGGGATGAGGCCACCTTCGCCGAGGACCTCGAGCTCATGGCCGAGGCCGGCGTCAACCTGGTCTCCCTCGGCATCTTCTCCTGGGCGCGCCTCGAGCCGCGCGAGGGCGTCTACGAGCTCGACTGGCTGGTGGAGATCGTCGACCGTCTCCACGAGGCCGGCATCGCCATCGACCTGGCCACCGCCACCGCCTCCCCGCCCGCCTGGATGGCCACCGACCACCCCGAGTCCCTGCCGATGAACGCCGACGGCGTGCGCCTGGGCCTGGGCTCGCGCCAGCAGTACTGCCCCAGCTCCACCGTCTACCGGGAGCGCTCCGCCGCCCTGGCCACGGCGCTGGCCGAACGCCTGGGCGACCACCCGGGCGTCGTCATGTGGCACATCGGCAACGAGTACGGCTGCCACACCGCCGAGTGCTTCTGCCCCGCCTGTGCCCAGGCCTTCCGGGACTGGCTGGGTGAGCGCTACGGCGACGTCGAGCGCCTCAACGTCTCCTGGGGCACCGACTTCTGGTCCCAGCGCTACGCGAGCCTGGAGCAGGTCACCCCGCCCGGTGCCATGCCCACCTTCCCCAACCCCGCCCAGATGCTGGACTGGAGGCGCTTCAGCGACCACCAGCTGCGCAGCCTCATGGAGGCCGAGGCCCGCATCCTGCGGGAGCGCTCAACGCGGCCGGTGACCACCAACTTCATGGGCGACTTCCCGGCCACCGACTACTGGCGCTGGGCCGAGTCCCTCGACATCGTCTCCGACGACTCCTACCCCGACCCCGCCGACCCGGCCGCCGCCCACGAGGTCGCCTGGGCCGGTGACCTCATGCGGGGCCTGGCCGGAGGGCGCCCCTGGATCCTCATGGAGCAGGCGCCCAGCGCCGTCCAGTGGCGTAGGCGCAACTCGCCCAAGCGCCCCGGCCAGCTCCTCCTGTGGTCCCTGGCCCGCGTTGCCCACGGCGCCGACGGCATCCTGCAGTTCCAGTGGCGACAGTCCCGCCAGGGCGCCGAGACCTTCCACTCCGGCATGGTCCCCCACGCCGGGCGCGACAGTCGCACCTGGGAGGAGATGGTGAGCACCGGGCAAGCGCTCACACGCCTCGGGCCGGTCCTGGGTGAGCCGGTGTCGGCCGAGGCGGCCCTCGTCCTGGACTGGGAGAGCCAGTGGGCCCTGAGCACCGCCATCGGCCCGGTCGAGGTCGGCGAGCGCTTCGAGGCGGCCCGTGCCTGGCACCGCAGCCTGTGGGAGGCCGGGATCGCCACCGACATCGTCCCGGTGGGCCGGAGACTGGAGGGCTATCGCCTCATCATCGTTCCCGCTGTGTTCATCGACCGCCCCGAGCTCGCTGGGCACCTGGAGCGGGCGGTCGCCGCGGGCGCTCAGGTCATCGTGGTCGGCCCCACCGGGGTCGTCGACGCCAACGCCGGCGCTGTCCTGGGCGGCTACCTGGGCTCCCTGCGGCCGCTGCTGGGGGTGCGGGTCACCGATCACGCCGCCCTGACCGGTCAGGTCCAGCAGCCCGATCCCCGGAGCGCGCTCGTCAACCGCCTCAGCCGTGCCGTCGGGACACCCGGTGCAGAGACATGGACGGGACTGGAGGCCGTCAGCGAGCCCCTGCGCCGCGTCCTGGACCGGATGGGAACGCCCGCCCCCGATCTGCGTGCCGGCGGCTGGGCCGAGGAGCTCCGTATCGACGAGGCGCCTGAAGAGGCGGCCGAGAATGCTCAGGCCGGTCAGGGCCGCCAGGCGGTCGAGGTCGTCGCGGTCTTCGACGGCCGCGGCGGGGGAGCGGACCTGGCCGGGCGGCCCGCCATCACCCGGCGGGTGGCTGAGGGCGCAGGAGCGGGCTGGTACGTGGCCGCCGACCTCGACGCCCTCAGCCGGGCCGCCCTGTTGACACTGGTGTGCGCACACGCCCGGTTGCGCCCCGTGGTCACCGACCTGCCCGACGGCGTCGAGGCCCAGCGGCGCGGCAGCGTCCTCTTCCTGCTCAACCACTCCGACCGGGCCGCTGAGGTGACCGGAGTCGTGGGCACCGACCTGCTGACCGGTGGGTCCTGCACGGGCCACGTGATCGTGCCCCCGCGCTCGGCACTCGTGGTGCGTTAGAGCTTCCCCGACGCTGTTTCATGGGGAGGCCTTTCCATTCCTCGCAAGCCGAAGGAACGCCACACTCATGACGTCGGCGCCGTTCAGGTTCGACGTGCCTCACCTCCGAAAGAGCGTCCCATGTCTGCTTCCTCCTCACCGTCGTCATCGCCTTTGCCTCTTGCAGGCTCTCAGGTCACTGGCTCGGAAGAAGAGGCGAGGGCCGCCCCTGACATGTCTGCGCGGCTCGCACCGGGAACAGCCGTCACCACGTCTCCTGAGCCCCGGCGTTCCCGGGCACTCTGGGCGGGTATCGTCATGGTGGCCCTGGCCTGTGTGCTTCTGGGGGCGGGCTCGTACGCCTTCCTCGCCTCGATCCGTGTATTCGACGTGATCTTCCAAGGGGCCGGCCTGATCAGCTGGCCGTCCGTCGCGGTGGTGGTGACCGGTGCCTTCCTGGCTTTCGTTGCTGTCGTCATCTCCATCGTCGCAATGGTCAGGACCCGCCCCAGGACCATGGCGGCTGTCCTGGTCCTAGCGTCACTGGTTCTCCCCGCCGCCGCGATGACGGCCGGAGGTCACTACGGCACCTCGGCGCTGAAGGACCACACGATGGATCAGGCTCTGAAGTACGCGGGGAGGGTGGAGCCCGAGCAGGCCGACACGGTGCTTGGCAAGGTCGAGGCCCTGGGCGTCCCGATTCCCTGGCGTGATGAGATCATCAAGACCGTTCGCTCAGCCAAGGACATCGTGTCGTAACGGTGCTGCCGTGCGAGGGGCGGTGGTCGTGAGGTTCTCGGAGGGGCCTTGGGTTCCTCGTGTCCACGGCGTCGAGGCCCAGCGGCGTGGGGACGTTCTCTTCCTGCTCAACCACTCCGACCGGGCCGCTGAGGTGGCCGGAGTGACCGGGCCGCTGAGGTGGCCGGAGTCGTGGTGCACCGCCCGCCGGGCGCTCAGACCTCCTTTTCGAGCACAACCCTGACGTGAGGCAGTAAGGGGATCGAAAGCGCCTGGTGGTGAGCTTTCAGCGGTGGTGCGGCGTCATGGGGTTGACTACAAGGTAGTTGCTCAACAGGACATCACACGAAGGTGGCGGCGTCTACACTGTCGCTATGACGATTCCCAACGGCATCCCTGAAGACTCGTCGCAGTACTACATGAACCAGCTGCCGACAACGCATCCCTATGCGTACACCGAAGGGGCGGTGCCATCCGCGCAGCCGGTCGGACGTCAGACGCTCCGCTCTCGCATGAACATGACACCGGAGATCTCCCACAGCATCATGAAGGATGCCATCATGATGATTCTGGGAGCGCTTGCCGGCATGGGAATTTTCTATGCTGTGACCAGGTCCTTTGATGAGCTATCCAGCTATGCGATCTTCTTCGGCATGGGTGCTGGATTCCCCTTCGGATGGCGCGCGTTGTCGTTCATGGATCCCGTCATTAATTCACTGAGATTCTCTTTCAAGTCCAAGGGAAGGGTTGACATTCCGCTTATATTTTATTTGATGCTACTCTTTCCTTACTTTCTGTACATTGTGAAATTCGGTTTGGCTGTGATGGTTGGTATTCCCGCGCTGGTCTTCTCGGTTGCCAGGCATTTGTGGCACGTATTCTTGGATTAGTCGACAGGTGTGGCTGTGCCTGCGTGAAGGTCGCCGGCGCGTCAAACGCGGCAGTACATTGTTGAGACGATGAAGCCCGTACTGATTGCCGAGGGGCGCTGATACTGGGTGACTCTCGGAGCGTCATCGTTCGGTTGAGGTAACGATATGAGAGAGATTCCTGAAGCCGCTGAGGCTCGCGATCCAGAGACCTCTGCAGACAGGCTGGAGCAGCTGGCGGACCTGTATCCCGAGCTGTACGCCCTCATCGTCATGAACCCCTCATGCCCCCCAGAGCTGCGCCAGTGGATCATCGAGGAGCGAGGGTCCAAGGAGGCGGCGGAGGCATGGAGTCGCCACCAGACCCGGCAGGCGGCCACCCAGACGATTCCGGTGCAGGCGCACCAGACCCAGCAGATGCCGCCGGTGCCGATGCAGGTCCCGCCTCAGGGGATGCAGCAAGCACCCGTGCGAGCAAACTCCCGCGCCAACTCGTCATGCGGGGCGATGGCGCTGGGTTGCCTCGTCATCTCAGTGGTCGTCATGGCGCTGATGTACGGCTGCATCCACGCCGTCGATAAGCTCGGCTCCTCGCATTCCGGGTCGGAGGCTAGTGCGACGCCGGACAAGGCAAGCCCGGCGCCTGCGGGTTCGATCACCACGGATCTCTTTCAAACCCCCTCGAAGAACATCGTGTGCGAGGTCGTGGATGGTCAGCTGAACTGCTTCATCAATGAACGCTTCTATGCTGACAACGGCCAGCAGGACTGTGATGACACTCTGTTCGCCCTGAGCGTCGGCAAGGCGGACGCTGCGTTGGCGTGCGGACTCATCTTGGACGGACATGAGGGTGAGAACATGCAAACCCTGGAGTATGGGACAACGAGCGAGAGCTCGGACGGGAACTACGCCTGCTCATCCAGCGAGGACGGAGTGAAGTGCTGGAATCAATGGACAGGAAAAGGATTCACCTTGAACAGGAACTCATATGAGCTCTTCTGACGGCGAGGATCGGAACGCTGCTGGTGCAGTGAGGGGCGGCTGTGCTTCCTTCGTTGCTGAGAGGTACTGAGGATGAGCTTTCCGTCATTGTCTGAGCCGCCTGCAGATTCCTCCCTGAGTATGCTCCAGGGAAGTTCACCCGCTGAGGCTGAGCTGTCGTCACCTGAGCCCTCGGTGAAGACAGCTCGGCGCAGCAGGGCGATGTCAGCCAGTATTGTCTTGACCGTCATCGGATGCTGCCTACTCGGGTGGGGCGTCTACGCACTCCTCACATCGATCCGCGTGTTCGCCATCGTCTTCGATGGCGCGACACTCGTCAGCTGGAAGGCGGTCATCGCCGTGATTGCGGGGGCTCTGCTGGCATTCGTCGCCGTCGTCATGGCGATCATCGCGATCGTGAGATCCAGGCCGAAGACACTCGCCGCGATCGTCCTCCTGTGCGGTGTGGTCCTGCCCGCGATCGCGGCAGGCTCTGCCGGCTATGCGGGAGTTGAGGCGCTACGGAGGAACACCTTCATCGAGGCTCGCCACTATGCCGGCGACGTGCGCCCCGAGAGTGTCGATGCAGTCCTTGCCAAGGTGGAGTCGATGGGGATTCCTCTGTCCTGGCGCCACGATCTTGTCGAGCTGCTGCGCCAGGGCAAGGAAGGAGCTTCCTGATCGTGTTCAAGACGGTGAGAAGTGTCGCGGGACCACGAACGTGATGGTGTGGATCTGCTCCGGCGGTGTCCAGCAGACGAGAGGATGATGAACGATCATGGCGCAGATTCCGAAGGTTCCTAGCGCGGGCTCCTGGACGAAGCAGCCCTCCGCAGGGGACGTCAGCAGCACGGGGGGTTCGCCCTCGGGGACGGGTGGGATGCAGGAGGCATCCGGCAGCCTCCGATCGGGTGACGCCGGTACGAGGAGTGGTGTCGGGTTCGGTTCGGGGACCGATGGTTCGATCTGGCGTTCTGAAAGCTCCTCGATCCACGTGACCAAGGCCCCCGAAGGGCTCCTCTACGTCGCCTTGACAGCGGCCGTTGTCGCGATCGCCCTGTCCGCGCTATGTGAGTCAGTGGTTGTGGCGGGCATCGGCTGGGTGCTTGCGGTACTGGTGGGACTGGGGGCCGCTACGGTCTTTGTTGTTCGCAACGCCAAGCGCCAGACAAGCCCATGGTATCTCTATTCTTCGCGCCCCCAGCTCCTGTACCGACTGTCGGTGCTGCTATGCTTCCTGGCCATTGCGGCCACCTCTGTCAGAATCGCTTTGTTCGTGGGTAGGATGTGAGTGGCATATGAACCCGCGTCACAGTTGCTGTGAACTGATCCATCGAATGAGGCGGTTGGCCGTCAACGTCCTGGCAGTTCTGGGCGTCACGATCCTCCTGCTCGCAGGGGGCACTCTGTCTCCTGCTCCTCAGGCCCTCGCCGCACCCCAGAAGGATCAGACCCCTGGGCCTCTCAGTGCCTTCGGAGCCTGCCTCTCAGGTAAAGGCGAGGGGTCGTTGGTCCTCCTGATGGACCAGTCAGGCTCCCTGCGGCAGTCGGATCCGGAGAAGGCGAGAGTCAAGGCGAGCAAGTACCTCGCGCAGCGTCTTGCGGCCTTCGCCGACTCCTCCAAGGTCACGTTGAAGGTGAGGGTCGCGGGATTCGCCTCCGACTATCACGCACTGGGCGACTGGGTCACGATCAACTCAGGCTCCCTGGCTGAGGTCGACAAGCAGATCACCGCGGCCGGGGACAATCTCAAGGACTACGACACAGACTACTGGACCGCTCTGGAGGGAGCGCGTCAGGACCTGGCGGGACATGATCAGTCAGAGTGCCGGGCGGTGGCCTGGTTCTCGGACGGCGCCTACGACCTCGATGTGCGGGACTCTGAGCAGTCCCAGCAGGAGTTCGGCACCACCAAGCCCTATGCCCCTGGCTCCGCCTTGACTGACGAGTCGGGCGTGAAGACGGCCGAGTCCGCAGGAAAGCAGGACATGTGTCGGCCGACCGGACTCGCTGACCAGCTGCGTTCCTCCCACATCACGTTGCTGGGCATTGGATTGAGCAGCGGAGACTCCAACTTCGATTTCATGAAGAGAATCACGTTGGGTGGAGGGGTGAATGCCGCTAAAAACTCCGTTGAGTCGTGCGGCAATGTCTCCGATCCTCCGGGTGGATTCTATCCCGTGACGGATATCGACTCGCTGCTCATGGCGTTCGACTCGATCTCTGCTCCGGGACGCTCGGTCTCCAGCAGCGCGACCAAGATCTGTCAGGGCGACGTGTGCTCCGACGGAGAGACCAGCTTCGTCCTGGACCGTTCGCTGCGCAGCGTACACATTCTGGCCTCCTCGGATACGCAAGGACTGGAGGCCGACCTCTACGCTCCTGGTTCTCAGACGCCCATCGTGATGACATCGGACTCCAGTGGGCCGCAGAACAAGCAAGGCGTCTCGTACGAGTGGATGACAGGGCGGACACTACGAATCGACCTCGACTCCGCCAACGCCGCCGCATGGACAGGGCAGTGGCGCCTGGTCTTCGTCGACAGGCGGGCAGCGTCGGCAGGGCATGAGGTTCATGTCAATCTCCACCTCAGCTCGCCGTTGTCGATGGCCTGGAAGAACCTGGGGCAGACGACCCTGCGCCAAGGGGAGACGGTGTCGAACGCTGACCTGAAGCTGGTTGACGGCGTGGGAGGCCCTGAGGTTCCTGCTTCCGATCTCACCGGTCCAGTCTCCCTGAACGTGTCGCTGAAGGATGCGAAGGGGAAGGAGCACGCCCTCTTCACGAGCACCGACCCGGCCTCACTGTCCACGCCACAACGGATCACGATTCCCAAGGACGCCGCCCTAGGCAGCGGCACCGTGACCACCAGCCTCACCGTGACAACAGGCGACGCCACCAGCGCCAGCGGCTCACCGGTCAAAGGCACCACGCTCTCGCCATCGCTGGCCTCGACCGCGGTGACTGTCTCGCCGCCGTCGAACTATCCGACCCTGGGCGACCAGATCGACTTCGGTCGCATGGATGGTCAGACCGAGGCCAGCGCCGACCTCAAGGTCACCGGCCCGGGCTGCGTCTGGATCGGGGACGGTCAGACCACGCTCACCGGCTCTCCGAAGGAAGCCGGAACCGTCACGCTCTCGGCCCAGGCGTCGTCGAAGGACACGTGCGTCAAGGTCGAGGAGGGGAAGACGGGAACCGTGCCGGTCAAGCTGGCGACTCAGGAGCACGCCAACGGCGCGGTGACAGGAACCGTGACCGTCACGGTGGCTCCGCTGAACAACCAGGGAGAGCCCCAAAGCGTCGCCGTCCCCTTCAAAGCCGATATGCGCCGCCCGCTCAACGTCGGCACCGCATGGACGGCATTCATCATCGCGCTGCTGTGCGGAGTGCTGATCCCGATCGGAGTCCTCTACCTCCTCAAGTACCTGTCGGCGGTGATCCCCTCAGGGTCACTGGTCGTGGGTACGACCGTCGTGGACATTCCCAGTGACGGAACCTCTCCCAGGATCGAGCTGCCCTCCCAACGGATGAGGATGTACTCCCTTCGGGGCCGTACGCGCACCTTTGAGATGGACGGCTATCGCCTGCGCGCCATCATGGGACTGTCTCCTACCGCAGTCCCCCGGGTTGAGCTCGTCGAGCCGGATGCTCCATCGGTCTCCGGGGCGACCCCTGGATCACGCGGGGGGCGGGCGGTCGTGCCCCTGGGGGTCCGGGGTCAGTGGATCGCGGTTGCCGACCAGCCGTCGCAGGCGGACGATGCGCGGCGGGTGACCCTGATCGTGCTGGCAGCCTCACTGGACGACGCCGTCCTCGCCAAGGTTGTGGACGATGCCCGCGCCCATCTTGCGTCTCGTGTCGACTCGATTCTTCCCACCAAGCCGGCCGGGGCATCGACCACAGCAGCCGAGGGGCGGACCGGGGCCCTGCCCACGGTGGGGACGTCGGTGCCGGACGCCGGGGGTGGCTTCGGCTCCCTCGACCCCGTCGACGACAGTCCTTTCGCCGGCTTCCCGACCAGCCCGGGCGCGCCGTCTCAGGGGGCATCCAGCTCTGAGGTGCAGGAGGCTACGAAGCGTCCCCCGTCCAACTCCGACCCCCAGGACCCTCCGGCCGCCCTCCCCACGTTATAGCGTCCTGTCAGTGGGACGCGCCTGCGCAGAGAGCGCACCGGAATCATGGTGGTTATCAGTCCGTGACCTGCGGTGATACAGCCACTCATATAATGCCGAAGGCCGGCAGAAAGGAACGATCGAACCATGCACAAGGTCCTCGTCGTCGGATGCGGTGGGTCGGGCGCCAGAACGCTGTCCTACATGCTGGACCAGCTGCACGCGGACCTGGCCGTCCACGGTATCGATGAGGTACCGGGCTGCTGGCAGTTCCTCAACGTTGACACCCCCCTTCAGGAGGAGCAGGGCGAGGCCGTGGCCTCGGTGAGCCGCCAAGGAGGCTCCTATGTGGCCTGCGGCGTCGCCAACGGTGAGTACCGCGTCGTCGACGAGGCTCTGACCCAGTCGGTTCAACGTAACGGCAGTCAGGGGCTGCGACAGCTGGCCACCTGGATGCCCCGCCGACCCAAGGACGTCGCCTTCCCCGTGACAGTGGGTGCCGGACAGTTCCGGGGGATCGGTCGTCTACTCGTTCTGACGAGGCTGCGTGACATCTCACAGGCCGTGCAGTCGGCTCTCACGCGCATGGTGAGCCCCAAGGCTCAGGAGCAGGCGGCCCTGGTGTCGCAGGTGGTGCCTGGAGCCGGCTTCGCTCCCGACACCACCGCTCCGCCCCTGGTGCTCGTCGTCTCCTCGATGGCTGGAGGGTCTGGGGCGTCCATGACCCTGGATGTGTGTCGCCTCATCGCCGGAGTCAACTCGACGCCGGCGATCGACCCCCAGCTCATCTCGGTGTTCCTCTACACCGCCGAGGCCTTCGCCTCGGTGCCGGCGCACATGCGCTCGGGCATGCCGGGCAACACCCTGGCCATGCTGGGGGAGATCGTGGCCGCCCAGGCGGGGGCCGACGGCGCCGCGGCCGCGCTCGACCAGCGGCTCTACGAGACGCTCGGGCTGACGAATCGGGCGGGACGGGCCTTCAAGCGAGTCACCCCGATCGGTCTACGCGCCGGGGGCTCCGGCGCGGTCTTCGGGGACGGCACCACCGAGGGCGTCTTCCGGGGGATGGGGCGCGGCCTGGCCCGCTACATCTCGTCGTCGGCCTTCGACGACTATGTCTCCTACGACATCGCCAACCAGGTCTCCATTCCGGGACGGGACATGACCAGCTGGGGAGTGGACCCCACGGATACGGCGTGGGGTTCCTTCGGCTACGCGTCGCTGAGCACCGGGCGGGACCGGTACGCCGAGTACGCCGCCCAACGCATTGCTCGGCGTTCCGTCGACCACAGCCTGGACGGATTCCGTTTGGTGGGCGACACCACCGGTGACACCCAGCGACTTGCCGACCTGTGGGCGCATCGTCAGGACAGCGAGCTGCACAGCCTGGGACTTCCCACCTCCTCCGGCTCCCCGGTCCTGGCGGGAAGCTCGGCGGTGGACCAGGCCACGATCGACTGGTTCCTGAGCGATACGGTCTCCTCGACCGTCAACAAGTCCGTCCTGGGGGGCCATGCCAAGGACGCGGTCAAGGCCGTGCTGGCTCAACGGCCCCAGGCCGAGGGAATGCCGGTGACCGAATGGGCTGACGGGATGAACCGGTGGCTGACCACCTCCAAGGAGGCGGCTTTCGTCTCCGAGCTCGAGCGCGCCAGCCTCAACTACGCGCTCAAACGAGTCGAGGAGATGGCTGACCGCCTCGTGGCCACCACCCGGCAGGCGATCGCCGACCTCGGACTTCCCTACGCCCTGTATCTGTTGGGGCGGCTGCGCCAGCCCGGGGGCGTCCTGGACACGCTCATTCCCCGGGTCGCGGCGATGGAGCATCTGGCGCCCCAGCACCCCCTGTCCTTCCCCGACTCCCTCCTGAACCAGCTGCGCGGCATGGGCAAGGCCGTTCTCGGTGGAGCAGGGCTCGGGGAAGTGACCGGCAAGCTCGAGTCCGAGCTGCAGCAGTCGGCGTTCCACTGGCTCAGCGCGCGAACCGCCGCGCACCTCGCCACGGCGATGCGCGACATGATGACCTCAGCTGTCAAGCCCCTGGAAGATGTCCTGGACGACGCCCGCAAGGTCCTCGTGGACGCGCGGGCGATCCGCGCCAGCCAGCAGGGCATCGCCGACGTCACCACGGACGTCTACAGCGCATGGCCCCAGGAGCCTCAACCCGGCCAGGCCGACGGCAGCATCGTGCCGCAGCGGTTCGCCACCGCCCACAACGAGGTCGTCCTCATGCCGGTGGAACAGTATCCCGGACGGTTCGAGGAGCACATCGTCGACGCCGTCGGCGGTGAACGCGACTTCCACCAGGCCTACTCCCGTACTGTCCAGGAAGTCATCTCCGGGACCTGGGAGCAGGGGGCGGGGGACAAGCCTCCGGAGGATCTGCTCACCGTGACCACCGCATGGGTCCCCGCCGGCCTCCAGGGCGCCACCGGAAGCGCCCTTCCCACACCCGCCCGCTACGAGCTGCGTCTGCGCCCCTCGGAGGTCCTGGGCCGCGCCCGAGCGTTCGTCGCACGGCGCGGTGAGGCCTTCGAGGTCTTCTGCAGCCAGTCCCTGCGCAGCTTCCTCACCGACGAGACGGTGGGGGAGCATGAGCGGTCCCAGCGCTCGCAGGCCGTTCTCACCGGTCTGAAACGGACACTGGAGATGGCGCGGCCCCTGGTGGAGATCAGCACCGAGACCTACCGCTCTCTTCACAACGGTGATACGCCCGCGCTGGCATACACCTTCTCCCCCATCCCTCTGCGCAATCAGAGCGTCGCCCAGGACTTCCTCGACTACCTCGATCAGGAGTCGACCATCGATCGTGAGCTGGTGCACGACCGAGTCGACAAGGCCCTGGGGGACGAGGACGTCGCCCGCATTGACGTCTTCGGCTCCTACCCCCGCACCCTTCCCGTGGCGTACTCCGGCCTGCTGCGCTCCGTGCGCGAGTCCTGGGACCGGGCCCACAGCTCGGCGGGAGCCAGGGACGCGTTCTGGCGGTTCAGGCGAGCACGTCCCCTCAGCGGAGGACTGCCTTTCGGCGACGCGGAACGCCTCACCATGGTGCGTGGCTGGTGGACGGCCACCCTGGCCGGCGGGATCGAACGGGCGCCGTGGGGCGGCCACTCCGACACCCAGCCGGTGCGTGTCTGGGACACCGAGGAGCAGGAGTGGGTGGCCTTCCCCGCTCCCATGCTCACTCCGCCGTCACGAATGATCACCGCCAACGCCTGGCTGCCCGCGGTGCTGGAGTCATCCCTTCTGGCGTACCTGCGCGTGGGCGAGGACGGTCTGCAGGCCTTCAGGCCCTGGCGGGTGCTGCGCCGGTGGGCCGACGCCTCCGTCAACGAGCCGCAGATCGCCTTCGGGGTGACGACCCCGGTGGACGAGGCCGTATCAACGCTCCTGGGACGGGGACAGGTCGACGGTCTCACTCCGGCCGCCGGAATCGATCAGCTCACGGATCCCGAGCTTCGACGTGAGAAGCTCTTGAGCTACTGCGACGTGATCCTCGGCGACCTGGAGCAGAACTACCTGCCTGGCCCTGGAAAGGCCGATGAACCCGGGCACTTCACCAACTACCGCCGACGTTCCCTGGTGGAGACGACGCCTTTGACCATCGATCTCGCCCAGGACATGCACGACGAGCTCAGTCGCGTTCGTGGCGTTGTCGCCTCAGCTCCGCCCGCCTCGGACCTGGGCGCCTCGCCGACATCATTCGGATCCGGAATCGAGTACTGACATGGAATCATCAGGGCCTGCCGAGTCCCGGTCTGTATCGGTCTTCGTTGCTCCGCCGAGCCAACGGCCTGTTCTGTCCGCGCTGGTCGATCTGTCCGCCGCCGGGCTGCTCGCTCCCTTCGCCTGGATCGAGAGCGACGGCGAGCCGGACAAGGCTGCGGACCGCTACGACCCCGTCGCCGTGCGGGCCGATCACGGGCAGGTGGCAGTGAGCACCTTCTCCCGGATCGTCAACCGTCATGACCTGGAAACGGTCCGGCTGCTCGTCGTCGTTCCTGTGGGGCATCCCGCTCAGGACGCCCTGCCCGCCAGCGCGGAGCAGTTCTATCAGCTCCTGGGGGTGCCGCAGCACGCGCGCCGGGAGAGCCTGCGGGTCATGGTCCCCTACTCCGCGCAGCCGCTGCCCGCCGAGCTGGGGCGCATCGGTTGGCGCAAGATCATGCTCTCCCCGGAGTCCACCTCCGATCCGGCCTACAGCGCCATCCCGTGGTGGACCAGGCCGGAGACGATACCGGGAGCAGCAGCGGTCGGTCTGGCGGTGCAGGCCGGTCTGTGCGGGGCCGTCAATGCAGCGCCGCATGACGGACAGCGTGAGGACGTCTCCTACGACATCAACGTCGTGCGCAGCTTCGTCCGTATCGTCGACGCCCACAGCGTGGAGGACCAGCTGCGCCGTCAGGTCACTGAGGTCGGAGAGAGCTTCCCGCAACCCACCCGCGCCGACACCGGTGTCCGGGTCCCGGCGTACGCGGATCCCGAGGCCAGAGTCGCCGCTGTGGCACAGGCCTGGCAGGAGCGCCACATCCACTCGTTGAGGCGTCCTCAGGTGCCGATGCCCGAACGCGCCGGTGCGCGCCGCATGGGGGCCCTCGAGGCGCTCAAGCTCTTCTTCTCCTTCCTGGCCAAGGCGCTCATCGGAGCTCCTGGCGAATGGCTCCGCAGTCGTGTGCGGGCCGCCAAGGCCTCGATAGCCTCCGCAGTGGCGTCGGCGGTCTTCGGCGAAGGATCCGCGGTGCGGGTCGTCGTCGGAGGCGTGGACTCCAACGGGCGGACCGTTGGCTGGAACGAGCTGACTGATGCGGCCAGGCGCGCCAGCGACACGTTGCCCGCGGACTTCCCGCGGTCGGGTCAACCCGTCCAACGGGATTTCGGGGCCTTGTGGCAGGACCTGGTCTCAGGAACGATCGCCCTGCTGGACGGCTCGGCCCACTCGTCGCTGGGCATCCAGGCCTACGAGGGGTACCTGCCGCGGCGTGACGCCATCGCTGCGCCTCCCGGCCCGAGGAGTCGCATCGAGCTCACTGAGCCACTGGGCGACCTGCCGGCCGGCACCGTGCTCCACTCCTGGGACCAGCTCGAGGTCGACCGCGTCCGCACCTATCTGCAGCAGCTCTCTCAGTCCCAGCACTCCCAGGCCCCAGAGGCGGCACGCCGGCTTGCGGAGATAGACCGGTGGCGAGCCGACAACAGCCGTCGCCTCCTCCCGCGCCTGGGTGCCGTCCTCTCCAGCTGCTTCACCTCCACCAGGAACGACGTCGCCGCCCTGTCCCACGAGCTCCAGTCGCTTCTCGGGCAGGAGCCCGGCGGGGAGCTGGAGCAGCGTCAGCGCAGGCTGGCCAGAATTCTGCGTCTGTTCCTGCTGGTCCTCGCGATCGTCCTGGTGGTTCTGGTGGTGAGCAAGGCCATGGGCCGCATTGGCTGGCTGTACTTCGCGCTCCTTGCGGTCGTGACGATCATCGGGTGGCTGGCCATCTCGATATCAACCTTCGTGTCGCAGCAGCGCGAGGTCTTCCGAATCCTGTTCAGGATCGAGGAACGCGACCAGCGCATCCCCCTGCTCACCGCGAACCTCCGTCTGGCGGTGGAGGACCTCGCCGCCCAGGGGGCCGCGTACTCACAGTTCAGGCGCTGGGCGACGATCGTCTCCGCCTTCTTGGACGACCCGCTCGGGGCACGTGACACAGGACCTAACCGAACCTCGCAGAAGGTTGCGCTCCCTGAGGCCATCCAGCGGGTCGAGGCAGAAGCCTCGCCCGAGCACCTCGCCGATGCCGCCGCCTCCTTGCGCACCAGCGTCTTCACCGTCGGCTGGCTCACCCAGGCCTGGGAGACGATGCGGGCCGGCATCGGCGCGGACCTGGACCCTGAGCAGCGCAACCGTCTTGCGACCCGGCAGCTGGTGCTGACGGCGGAGTCCGGTGAGGCGGGAAGCGCCTTGAGCAACTGGGCGCAGGGTCTGCAGACCAAGGGGGTGCGCTCGGGCCAGGCGGGTCGTATCTGGCAGAAGTGCCTGGCGATCCTCTCGGGGGACCAGGGCCCCGACCCCCGGCTCACGGTGGTGACTCCCTCGGGGGAGCGGCGTCAGGTCTCCGCCTACTGCCACGATCTGACGACCGGGGGCTCACGATCAGTGGTGCTCGATATTCTCGGGCCGGTGGCCCGTTCAGGGCCGCAGTCCCTGACAGTGCCCGACCAGTCCTGGCTCAGCCAGTGGAATGACGGGCTGTCTCCCACGATGGTGCTGGTCGAAACCACGAACCCGATTGCGCCGGCTGACTTCATCTACCCGGATCATGACCAGAGCCCGAGTGGCCCGCTCGCCGGGATGGACTACTTCAACGTCGGACGGGACCAGACGGCGCCTCCGGCCGGCGCCGGTTCCTCCTCCAACGGGGCTCCGGGCGATACGCCCACAGGGCCGGAATCCTTGTCCGGTCCTCTCGAGTACTAGTGGGCAACGGGCCGCGCCCGAGCACATCGACCGTGGCGGCGTCACTGAGCCCGTTGCCCCCTCACATACCGATCCTGAGGACACTCATTATGGCTATCACTTTTCGTGAATTCACGCATGCAATGACGCAATGGATGACCGAGGCACCCGAGGAGGTCAAGCAGAACCTCCGTGCCTCGTCATGGAAGTCCCTCATGCTCACCGGCAAGGATGTCGACGGCGGAACGGTCTTCTCCCCTCAGGAGATCGTCGACCGCGTGCTGGACGGGAACGATGAGCTGACCATGACCGTGGCCCTGCCGGTTGCGCTCATGCTCAACAGGAGGTTCGGTCCCAAGAACGGGATCAGTGTCCAGGTGGAGGAGCAGGGGGCCGACGTCGGTGACCCTCTGCCCGAGGGCGCCCCCTCGCCTGACGCGCACGGCATGCAGGAGGCCACCAACGAGGAGCCGACGCCGCAGCCGGACCAGGCCTCGCAGGCCCCTTCCGATGAGGAGACGATCGACTGGATCTTTCCCGCCTACGACTATTCTCGCGAGGATCTTGACCGGCCTGAGGAAGGAGGGCGGGTCCCGGTCACCGTCAGTGACGTCGGAGGCAGCCTGCGCTACACCTGGCCCGACGCGGGACAGTCCGAGGTCTATCGGGTGGTCATCTCGGACCTGGAGGATCCCTATAGCCCGGATGACTTCGACGAGGCGGCTGTTACCGAGGGGCTGAACGCACTGGACTCGGCCCCGTGGACAACGGCTGTGCGCTTCGTCACCGTATGGGGCTACGAGCGCCTTGGCGATGGCGAGAAGTATCTGGGGCAGTGCCGGCGAGTCGCCAGTCGCGTCGTCGTTCACCCTGTGGCGCAGTGGTCCCTGAGCTTCAACTCCGAGTCCCGGTGCGTTGACGCCTCCTGGGAACCTCCGGTGGCTCCCCCCGGGGCCACGGTGAAGGTGCGTACCGCCCGCCTTCCTCTGGAACAACCCGTAGGGCGTTATCTGCGCGGGAGCGCCTGGCTCAGCTGCGAGATCCCGAATAATGGAGCAGGGTTTCAGGATTCTGAGAATCTCGTGGGGGGAAAGCAGTACAACTACGTTGCCGCCGTCGAGGCCCAGATCTCGGGGGAGACCTACACCTCCACGCCGATGCGCCAGCAGATCACTCCCGAGGTGGAGCGCGAGAAGATCGTCGACCTGGCCATCGCTGACGACGAAGGGGGCGACCCGGCGCGCGGATCGGCTCTGAGACTCACGTGGACCCAGCTGTCTCAGTCCTCCGTGACGGTCTACCGCACTCAGAGGCCCGTGGACCCGGCGGCATCCGATCGAGCCACGGTTCCCGAGGAGGCACTGGCGAGCGCGGGCCTTCCCCAGGATGCGGCTATCACCGCGGCCGCAGGCATCGAGGAGCTCGACACTCCCGCCCGGCAGCTGCGCACGATCTCTGCGGTTCCATGGCCTGATGGGCACGAGTGGGACACCATCTACTTCACCCCGGTGACCTTCCACGGTGACGGGGAGGTGACGATCGGGACGACCGCCCAGCGCAAACGCGCCACCAGCATCGAGAACGTCACGCTGACTCGCCGTCTGAACTGGGATCTGGTGACATTCACCTGGCCGGGCGATGCGACTCTTGTGGAGCTGCGCATGACGGCTCCGGACGCCCCGTTCGATGCCTCGACAACGCCTTTCATGTCCGTGACCCATGAGGACTACCAGGCTGATGGTGGCTGCGTCATCAAGAACGGCCTGCCCGCTCCCGGCGGGTGCCTCCACCTCAATGCGATCACCTACATGTCCGGCACCCAGATCTCCTCACCCCCAGTGAGTATCGAGGTTCCCTCATTGTGGACCTACCAGTACTCTCTCAAGTGGCCGGGTGACGTGAAGGTCATGGGCGGTTTCATGCGTCAAGCGGTGGCGCGTTTCGGGCATACCGTCGTGGAGGTCACCGTTGAGGCCCTCAGGGGGGTTCCTGATCAGTCAGGAGCCATCGGGCTGACGCTGCTGCACAACCCCTCGCACCTTCCTCTCCACGCCGCCGACGGGCAGAGGGTCGGCTTGTTCCTGGAGCGCCCCACCAAGGACAACCACCCGCAGGCTGAAACGTCTGTCCAGGTGCCGCCTAACGGACAACCGCTGTCACTATGGTTCGATCACTCGAAATTCCCTGCCGGATACTTCCGGCTGGTTGTCGACTCCTATCCGCTGAGCGCCATTGACGAGAAGGCTCGGCATCTGGCGCTCGAGCACTTCGGTCTGGTCGATCCGTCACTCTCGGATCTCATCAAGAAGGGGTGACCCTTGTGGGAGACGACTCTGATCCGAATGTCGGTTTGATGTCGGGATGCGAGCAGCTTCTCTACACCAATGTCGATCATGTCGTTGACGGGGTAGAGCGCTCGGGGTGGCAGACAATGGCGCACTCTCCCGGCCTGAGCGAAGACGATGCAAGCACGCTGTATACGCTGATCGACCCCACCCTCACCCCCGTGACGCCCCTGTCCGGATTCCCCACGGAGCAGGAGGTGGCGGCAGCTGATCGACGCCTGGCGCAGTTCTCGACGGACAAGGGCCTGGTACTCGTCCACACCGCCCCGGCGGGGAACGACACAACGGGACGGCCCAACACCATGACTCATGTGGTGCTTGTCAAGCACCATGAACCGGCGCCCGACCTGCGGACCATTGACCTGTGGAGATCACTCGGATGGGTGACTCCCTTCGGGCCCGAGCAGGTGAGGCAGGCGGAGCTGCCCGACCCGGCGTCACTGCAACCCGGCGCCAGCGTCGACGATGACACGGTGGCCGAGTTCCTCTCCGACGGTTCACGGAGCCCGGCCCTCGTCGCCATGGCCGATGCTCTCGAGCCGGGGCTGCTCCAGGCGATCCGTGCCCGATGGGATGGTGGCCTCCCGTCTGACCGGTCAAGCAGGAGGAACACCGTGATCCTCGCAGTGTCCTCGACCGATGAAGCCGCCCTGTGGATCGGCGCGCTGCTGCGCACCTGTGCCCCAGCCACCGGGCGGTACCTGAGCTACTCCGTCCTTCAGAGGATCCTGACGCCCTCGGACGTCGAGATGCTCGTGCAGTCTCGTATCGACGTGGCCTGCGTTCCGAGACAGGACCTGAAGAACATGGGGGAGTCTCGAGCGGGCCTGATCGTCATCGACCCGAACGAGGGCGGCGCCGTCGAGCCGGCGCCAACGACGTCGTGGGGACGCCTGGTGGCCTTGATGAGTCAGGATCTGGGAGCGTGGGTCGCCGCCTACGAAGGGATGAAGGACGTCCTCAGCCTTCTGCCCGATCATTCCGATCTCAGCCCGGGGTGGCCGCTGGCCGCGGCCGAGGCCTGCGATCCTGGGCTCCTCGGGCCTCAGCAGGAGGGGACGCCGCGCTCTTCACAGGACGTGGCGGCGCGCACGCAGGACGAGGCGGAGCTCATCGAGGTTGAGCTCGTGTCGTGCTATCCCAGGTCCATGGTCGGTAACGACTACCTCGCGGCCGTGGTGACTGATCGCGTACTCGGTTCATCAACGCGGAGCCCTGCCGCCTGGTATGAGCGACTCTCTCAGATTCCCCGCTGGGCGCCAGTGAGTGGACTCGTCAGCGGGCTCTGCGAACGTTACCTCGATGCCGCGTGCCGTGAGGTCCGGTGGCTGACCGACCTCGAGCGCCCCGTCTCCGAGCAGGCCAACCGTTGCCTGCGTGAGTGGAGCGGGATGCCGGAGCATCGCTCCGCGGTCGATGCGGCACTTGCGCACGCCAAAGAGCGTGTCGAGGCCGAGCAGCCGGGAACTGCTGGGAGCCTGCGCGTCTTGGATCGCATGCTCCGCGAGCACGTCAACGTCTCAACCAGGACATGCGATGTTCTCCTGCAAGGAGACGCCGACATGATGCAGCCGGCCGCCAACGGTTCCCGTGAGCAGCGTGAGATTCTTGCTGTGCCGGCGATATCGCTCACCCGTAGCATGCTGGCCGACCGGGTGAACTGGCAGCTCGATAGTGAGGAGCACTCTGGGCGACTGAGGGTCCTGCCCAGTCTCAGTCCCGAGGTCCTGGACTGGTTGAGCCAGGACAACGAGCCCGGAAATCGAGTACAGATTGAAGCCCAGGTCGCTTTGACGAGGCTTGCCGCTGGTGGGAATGACGTCGGCCGGGCATGTCGCGCGCTGGAGCGTCTGGGAGGCCTCTTCAGGCTTCAACCCACGGTGGTCACGGCGCTGTCACAGCGGGCGACGCCCGACATGGTGCAGCACCTCCCTCATAGTTGTCAGAACTTCCACGAGATCTTCACCGAGGTCCTGGCCAGGAGCTATGACTCGAAGAATGTGGACAAGGTGGCCCGGACCTACCTCAACCGCCGCGGATTCACCGATCACTCCCTGACTACCAGGCTGGATCACCGTTTCTCCCCTTCTGCTGCCATGAGCCTGGTCGTGCTCAGTCGGAAGATGCCTCTGATGAGCAAGCTGGGCGTCGATGCCGCCCTGACCTACGCTGGAAACATCCTGATCGCCATCTGTGCGTTGGCGGCTCAACGTCAAGACCTCAACCGCGAATCGGTGCATCAGGCGATGATCAAGGCCCTGGGAGTGCTGCTGGCCGGAGTCTGGGGTGGCAGGCGCGTCGTTCTTGAGGACGTCGTCTTGAGAGGCAACGGTCCCGAGGTTCGGTTGGTGAATCAGAAGCTGGAGCAGGTGATGACGGAGCTTCCTGATGTTCTCCAACGTCACCCGGAGTACCTGGTCGCCGACGAGGATAACGGGTTGGGTGTACTGATACCGCCCCTGGTTCGGAACCTCTATTTCAGCAGTGGCGTTCGCATGTCCGAAGACATGGGGGCCCTGGTTGATGCGCAGGTGAGTCAGCTGGAGCGAGTTGAAATGCAGTCCTCCGCCCTGTTCTCAGGTAAGGACGACGCGGCTTTAGCGACAGCTCGTGCTGTTATCGCTCGCGGTGGTGCTAGGGGGGTCGAGCTGTCACGACCGATTCTTTATGGCCTGTTCAATAATGATGCCGGGGCGCGCCGCTGGGTCGATAAGACCCTGCTGTCGGCTGCGGGGCGTGGCTCCGGAAGTCGTCGGAGGATACTGAGATGATACTGAGACTGCCGTGGGAAAGGAAAGCCAATGCCTGACATCCTCGCCAGTGGACAGTGGAAAGAGTTCTCGGTGAGCAATCGAGGCGCTCTTGAGATCGGTCTGGTCGCTCCCGTGCCCGCCACCTTGGAGGTCGTGGGCACCTCGAGTGCTCCGAAGTATCTCGGGGCTTCGCGCGATGCCGTCGCGTTCCCCGGAAGAGCGGTCTCGGCTGAGCGGCCCGTCATCGTTCGTGCCAACGCGTCATCCCAGGAGGCTTTCCCCGGCGACTGCGTCGTCGACCTGTCCTTCGACGCCGCCGGCGGGGAGCACGCCTACCTCATCAGGGCAATCCCGGTGGCGGGCCAGGCCAGTGCCCCCCTCCTCCAGCTCACGCTGGAGGGTGGGGCGATTCGTGTCCGTCCAGGTGAGGGAGGTGCGGCGACGCTCGGGCTGGGGGGCTGGTGCGCCAAGCGCAGGCAGGAGTCCGGGGCGTCCTTGGTGCCGACGGTCACGGAGGTCGTCGTTGACGCCTCCGCGTCCATGGTGCAGCACCGGCCCCGCGTGGAGTCGTTCCTGGACTTTGTGGCCGACTTGTACGCGGTTCTCGGCGTCGCTGCACCTCATGTACGTTCCCTCAGTGTCGGTGGCTCGGTCGATGCCTCGTCAAGGGGGATGGGCGGGGTCGGCTCGGTGCAGGTGGACCCCGATGCCCGGGGCAGGCGCATCGTCGTGACTGACATTCCCTTGGAGGCGGGGCGTTGCGAGTGCCTTGTCCTTGGCAGCCCGGAGATCGTTCGTGCGCTCGCCCCCCACAGCGGGGCGCCCTACTTCGTGCCCAATGGTGATGCGTGGAACGAGCTTCTGCGGGAGGATGCGGCTTTCACCTCGCAGACTCTCGCCACCATGGACCCCCTTCTGGACTGGCTCTCTCAGCCCGCTTCATCTAATGCGTCGATTGGAACGTCATCATGAGTTCTGCGTGCCCGTACTGCTTCACTCCGATCTCTCCGTCCGAGATATTCCTGAGGTGCATCGGAGGGTGTGCTGAGGTCCCAGATCCTCAGGCCTCTGCCTACGCCGGTTATGAGATGAATCGCACTCCTTTCTACCGGGAGACTCTGAGGCAGGACGTCAAGGTTCTTCCGAGCGCTGTGAAGTGTCGGCGTTGCCAGTCGATGTGCGTGCAGGAGATCTGCGGCGTCTGCCATCGAGACCTTCCACAGGGCTGGCGCGATGCCAACGTGTTCACCATGGCTATCACGGGAGCGCGAGGGGCGGGAAAATCCGTCTACATCGCCGTCATGGTCAATGTGCTGCGTCGATATGCGCAGGAGAGGGCGTGCACGGTGCAGCCATACACGCGCCGCACCCACGATGCCTACAATGCCATGTACTATCGGCCGCTGTTCAAAGAGAATGTGGCCATGGAAGGCACCCACCCGCTGGGTGTGGGGGCCTCCTTCGAGAGCGATCCTCTTATCTGGGAGGTCTCAGGGGCTCGATCGGGGCGTCTGTATATCGTGATGCGTGATGTTCCGGGCGAGGACATGGAGAACCTCACTGGTCGGCCGCCCGCGTTCAGCTTCCACGATCGAGCCGACCTGGTCATCTTCCTTTTCGACCCGATTCTGCTGGACTCGGTGCGTCAGGTGCTCTCCGGCATCATTCCGGACGTCGATAAGGGGAGACTGGGGGCGCGATCCGGGGAGGTGCTGCCGGCGATCTTGGGGCTCATGGAGTCCGGTCGGGCGCTCTTGGCCCTGACGGTCTCCAAGTTCGACTCCCTGCATCAGCTGCCCCAGGCGATGAGCCCGATGGCGCCGGCGCTGGCCAACCCGGCGGCACACATCAACCGGGATGACACCATGATCCTGGCCGGCATGCAGGAGCCTGACGCCGGTAGGGCGCTCATGGACGACCTCGATTTCCTGGACGCCGAGGTGAGGTCGCTGTTCCAGCTGATCGGAGAGAAGTCGGTGACGCTCCTGGCTGAGCAGGCGAAGGCGAACCGGCAGATCCATGAGTATCGGCACTTTGCCGTGTCTGCGGTCGGTGAGTCTCCGCGGCACAAGGGGCGGCTCACCGAACGAGGTATCTCCCCGTTCAGGGTGCTCGATCCGGTGCTGTGGGGCATGCACGTCAGGGGGCTGTCGTTGTGACGCACTCGGCAAGGCCGTCGGCTCCTCGTGTCCGGGGCGCCGGTGGCGTAGCCTCGGGGTCGTAGCGACCCCATCGGTACCCTCAGGCAAGGAGCCTCATCGTGTCTCGTCCTCTCTCCCGTGGACCGCAGTTCGACGACGACGCAGAGGCGGACGCGGCCGTCGACCGTACCGATCGCATTGACCGCGGACGTCCCACCGAGCGGATCGACCTTGACCAGATGGAGGCGCTGCCGGGGGCTACGGAGGCCATCGCCATGCCGCCGGGGGGAGAAGGATGGGGGTACCTGCCGCCGTCGACGTCGACCCCGCAGCTGGCCGCCTCCCCGGACCAGCGCAGCCAGTACACCCAGGTCCTCCAACCCATGCCCGCGGCGCCGCAGACGATGGCCATGGAGACGCAGCCGGTCTACCCGGCCGAGCCGGTCCAGCCGGTCTACGTCACCCCCGAGCCCACAAGGCGCACGGTCTCCCAGGTGCCGGTGCAGGAGACCTGGAGCGAGCCCGAGCCGGAGCCCCCGGTGCAGCTTCCGCGTCCGCCTGAGCGCCGTCGCACCGCCGCCCTGCCGGTGGGGACGATCATGGTGCTCGTGGCCTGCGGAGCCCTGGGGTGGGGGACTTACACGCTGCTGAGCACGCTGCACGTCTTCGAGATCCTCTCGACTCGGAGCTGGACACCGAACTGGGCCGCCATCGGTGCAGCCGGCGGTGGCGCGGTGCTGGCCTTCTTCGCCTTCCTCGTGTCCTGCTCGGCCCTGGCCAGAGCCAAGCCGAAGGGGCCTGCCGTCCTGTTGGTCCTGGCGGCACTGTTCCTGCCCCTGGTGGCCACAGGAGCGGGCGTCTACTACGGGGCGGGCGTGCTCAAGACGCACACCCTGGCCGAGGCGGAGAGCTTCTCCGGTCAGATCAAGATCGGCAACGTCGACCAGGCCCTCAAGGCCCTGGAGTCCGGCGCCTCCTTCCCCGGACGGGACGACCTCATCAGCATCCTCAACACGGTCAAGGACAAGGCCGCCGAGCAGGGCGTCGCCCCGTCGGACACGGACTCGCAGGGGACCGACCAGTCCGGGGACCAGCAGGACGGCTCCCAGGACGGCGGCTCCCAGGATGATGGCGGTCAGGACGGCGGGGACGGCCAGCAGGGTGAGGGCGACTCGGACGGCGGCCAGGGCTAGCCTCGGGCGCGGTGGGACGTTGGGCGCACCGAGGGCGGCTCTGTCAGTGCTTGTTCGCGGGCGGTGCTGATCGCATGTCAAGACTGGGTGACGAAACTGGTGCGCGGCCGGTTTCTGTAGGGTAAGACTGCCGTGTTTGATTCCCTATCGAAGGCAGCCCTGTGTCCAACAGCAGTTTTCCTCCCGACCCTTCGTATGGCACTGGTCAGGCTCCAGTCCCTGCGCCCCCGATGACGTCGGGGCCGGAGACCGGTAGCTTCCCCGCTGTGCCCGTGCCGCCTCCGCCGAGCGCCCCCGTGCCTGAGGCGCCCAGTGCGGCCGGGGCTCCTCCGCCGCCCCCGGCCGCCGCCCCCGGAGGAGAAGCCGTGGCCGCCCCGAACACGATGGGCGTCCCGGCCGCCGCCCCCGCTCCTGGAGCGCCGGCGCCGCAGGCTCAAGGCGGGTTCGTGCAGCCCGTGCAGGCCGCTCAGCCTTCGCCCCTGGCGCAGACCTTCACCGCCTGGTTCCGCGGCCCGGGCCTGACCTCTACGGCCCTGAGCCTGGCGATCGTGCTCGGATCCGCAGCTATCAGCGCGATCCTCACGATGGTGGCCATGTCCACCACGGACTCGACGAAGACGTTCCCGACGACCTTCTCCACGCTGCCGTTGCTCATGGGCTGGAGCCTGGGCGGGCAGTTCGTCATGTCAGGGTCGAACGAGTACGAGACCATCACCCTGACCTTCACGCTGCTGCCCATGGGGGCGCTGACCGCCGCTGGCATCGGGGTCTTCTGGCTGGCGCGCCGCCGGGCCGCGGTTGACGGGTCGGCGGCCCCTCTGGTCCCGACTCTGGCGCGGGCCGGAGCCGAGGCTCTGGCTGTGGCGCTGGTGGCCTGCTTGGTGACGGCCCCGTTCTCCATGACCGCCAAGATGATGGGCCTGAAGGTCATGACGGTCTCCTCCTCCGCGCTGATGACGATCCTGCTGGTGACTGTGGTGGTCTTCGTGGCGCTGATGGTGGCTCGCAGTGGCGGGGCGCTGCTTGAGCGCCTGCCGAGCCCGGTGGTGCAGATCGGCCGTGAGCTGGGAGCCTTGAGCACCGCACTGGGTGTGGTCCTGGGGATCTTCATCATTGTCGCCTACATCGCTGCGGTACTGATCCAGGGGTCGGGTTTCGCCTCGATTCTTCTGCTGCCGGTGCTCCTGCCGAACCTGGTGCTGCTTGCCCTGGGCATGGGGTCCCTGGGAGGTATCACCCTGGACAAGAGTGAGGCCGCGGCGGCCCTGGCCTACTTCCTGCCGTCCTTGGGCGGCAAGGACGGCGGCGACGCCTACGCCTGGACTTGGTTCGGCAGCTGGTCGATCCTGCTGTTCGCGGCCATGATCGTGGCCATCGTGGCGGCGGCGCTGCGCGTGGGTGTCAGGCGTGCCCGCACGGGGCGGACCGAGTGGCGGCGCGTCTGGCAGCTTCCGCTCGTGTCGCTGGCCCTGGGGGCGATCGTCTTCTACGGGCTGCTTCCGTTGCGTTTCTCAGGCGCTGACACCCCGATGCGTTCCTCGGGCGGTGGATCGGGCCACTACATGTCGCTGAGCATGCAGCCCAACGCCCTGACCTTCCTCATGGTTGGGATCGTCGCGGCGATCATCTCGGTGCTGGCCGAGCTGCTCCCCCTGTGGGTCTACTCCTCCTTCCCGGCAGTGCTGCAGCTGGCCGGCGGGAAGAAGGCCAGCGCGGCCTGGCGTGCGGGCACCTCCGGCGTGAGTCCGACGTCGTCGTCCCAGCAGTGGGCGTACAGCACCGACCCGGCCACGGGGGCCAGCATCGCCACGGACCCGGCCACCGGTGCCGTCTTCTCCATGGACCCGGCGACCGGCCAGTGGGTGGAGACCACGCCGGCCTCACAGGCCCCGGCTCCCGGCTTCGGCGGCGCGGCCGCAGGCGCGCCTGCTTCGGGCCAGCTGCCCGAGCCCGCCCCGATGAGTGCGGCCTCGCGCAAGAAGGTCATTCTGGGACTGTCCGCCTTCGGAGTCGTGGTGGCACTGGTGGTGGCCGGCGTCGTCGCGCTCAATATCGTCAACGGCATGCGCGGCCCTGACAAGGCGGTCGAGAGCTACCTGACGCTCCTGTCGGAGGGGAAGGCCGCTGAGGCCACCAAGATGGTGGACCCCGGTGTCCCCAACGACCAGCGCAAGCTGCTGACCGACGACGCCCTCAAGGCCGCCAAGGCGAGGATCAAGGTCACCAAGATTGACAAGCCCACCATCTCCGGTGACACCGCCACGATCAAGGCTCACCTGTCCTTGGACGGGAAGGCCTTCGAGTACAACTTCACCGCCTCGAAGACGTCGGGCTCCTTCGGGCTGGACAGCTGGAAGGTGGATAAGCCCCTCGTGGTCTCCGCGGACTTCAGCTCCTCCTCGCTTCCGGGGCTGAAGGTCGCAGGGGTCGCCATCGACATGGCCAAGGATAAAGACGGGTTGAGTGGGTATCGCTCGACCCAGGTCGTCTACCCGGGTGTCTACCCGGTGGCGGCGCCGGATTCTGTCAGCAAGTACCTCACTGCCAAGGAGACCTCCTTCACCCTGATTCCTTCGGGTGAGGGTGTGAGCGCGGAGGCGGAGTCGGTGGGCACCCAGACGGTGGATGCCACGCCCACTGACGAGCTCAAGACCAAGGCGCTGGAGAAGGTCAAGGAGCAGACGAAGACTTGTGCGACCGTCCCGACGAACTCGGATAAGACCTGCCCCTTCCAGACCTCCTCGGACATGACCTCGTTGTCGGTGGAGAAGGACGCTACGAAGGTGGAGTTCTCCAAGGACAGCAATGACCTGTCCTTCACCTCCGACGAGATCAGCATCTCCGGGTCTCCCAAGCCGACGGCCTTCGACAAGAACCCCAGCCCCCGCAAGGCGAAGTTCACCTTCTCCGGGAAGGTGGAGCTGCCGGAGGGCGGTGGTGAGCCCACCATCACGATCGAGTCCAGCAGCAGCGTCTTCTAGGGCGACTGGCCGGTGCCGGCTGCTGGGTCGGCATCGGCCAGGAGGATGCGTTCGCGGCGCGTCGTCTCAGGCGGTCACCTTCAGGGTGGATCCGCCCGAGGAGACGCGCCGCACTGCGATGCGCTCGGCGATCTGGTCGCGCAGCTCGGCCACGTGGGAGACGATGCCGACGGTGCGCCCGCCGGCGCGCAGGTGGTCGATCTGGGCCATGACGGCCTGGAGGGTGTCGGCGTCCAGGGTGCCGAAGCCTTCGTCGATGAAGAGGGTCTCCAGGCTCACGCCCCCGGACTCGGCCGAGACGACGTCGGCCAGGGCGAGGGCCAGTGACAGGGAGACGTAGAAGGTCTCTCCACCTGAGAGGGTCCGGGGGTCGCGGGTGCGCTCGTCTCCGAGGTGGTCGACGACGGCCAGGCCCAGTCCTTTGCGGCGACGGCGTTGGCTGGTCTCCTCGGCGACCCGGATGAGCTCGTAGCGCCCGGAGGACATCTGGGACAGGCGCTCGTTGGCGAAGACGAGGACCTCCTCGAAGCGGGCCTGCAGCACCCAGGTGGCCAGGGGCGTGCTGGCCTGGTTCTCCCCGCGGGCGAGGTTCGCCACCCGGATGAGGTCGGCGCTGGAGCCGGCCGCCTCCTCATAGGCGGTGGCCGCCTGCTCGACGCCGTCGACGGCCCGGCGCAGGTGCTCGTGGGACTCGGCGGTGCGTGCCTGAGCGGAGGCGGCCTGCCTGGCGGCGGCGTCCGCCTGGGCGAGCTCGACGGTGGCAGCTTCGAGGCGGTCCTCCTCCTGGCCGCTCAGGGCGGCGATCTGCGGGTCCTCCAGGCCCAGGCGGACCCGCTCGCGGGCGGTGGCGGCGGTGCGCACGCCGGCCGACAGGGCCTCGATGGCACCGCGCTCCATGAGGGCCGCCGTTGCCTGGGCCGCGCCGGTGAAGCCTTCCTCTGTCAGCGCCGTGGCCAGGTCGGCCAGGGCGGTGCGGGCCTGGGCCAGGGCGGTGCGGGCAGTGTCGATGTCCTGGGAGGCGTCCTCGGCCTCCTTGGCCCGCACGAGGAGCGCGGCGGCGCGGGCGGTGACGCTCGGCCAGGTCCCGCGCGCCTCCAGGCAGCGCTGCTGGTCCTGGGCGAGGGTCTCGCGCTCGGCCTCCAGGCGGCTGCGGGCGGACTCCTGGGCGGAGCGGGCGGTATGGAGCGCGGCGCGCTCCTGCTCGGTGCCGGCATCGAAGGCCTCGAGGCGCTCCACCAGTTCTTCGACGCCGTCGGCTGCGGCCCGCGCCGTGGCCAGGGCGGTGGCGGCCGCCTCCAGCGCCTCCTTGGCGGCGAGTGCATCCATGCCGTCACTGGCGCGCTGGGCCTCCTGAAGCCGGGTGGCACAGGCGTCGCGCTCCCGGACGGCGCCGCTGAGCGCCTCGTCGGCCTGCCGCTGGTACTCCTCAGCGGCCTCGACCTGCTGGCGGGTGGCGCCGTCGGTGCCGGCGGTGGCGGGGGAGGGATGCGTGGTCGAGCCGCACACGGGGCAGGGCTCGCCCTCGGTGAGTTCACCGGCGAGTGCCCCGGCGGTCCCGGAGATCCAGGCCAGGCGGGTGGCACGTACCCGTTCGGTCGCCTCCCGCGCGAGCGTCGCCGCCTCAGTGCAGGCAGCGTCTCGCTGGGCGAGCTGGGCGCTGAGCTGCTCGACGGCCAGGGCCGCCCGGTGACGCTCCTCGGCCCGGGCCCGGCGGTCCTGAAGGCCGTCGAGGCGCTCGTGGGCCGCGCGCGCAGCCTCCAGCGTCTCCACCAGGGCGGTGCGCTGCGCGGGGCGCTCGGCGAGCTTCTCCGCGCGCTGCTCCAACTGGCCGGCGGAGTGCTGCAGCTCCGCCTCCCGCTGCTGTAAGGCACTCTCGCGCTCAGGGAGGCCGGCCTCGAGGTCCACGAGGGTCTCGAGCTGCCCGTGCTCGCGACGGCAGTGGTGCGCCAGGTCGTCAAGGCTGCGGGGGCTCAGGGCCTCGGCGCGGTCCGTCTCGGAGACATCGGCCGCCACAGGGGTCTCTGCCACCTCGGAGTTCTGCGAGGCCGTGTCCACTTCGGTATTGCCGGCCCTCGCCTCGCTGGGTTCATCCTCGAGGGCGGTGAGCTGGCGCTGCGCCTCACGGACCAGGGGCTCGACGAGAGCAGCGGGCGTCACCGCGGCACCATGACTGTGGGTGTTGCTGCCGGTGGCCTCCTCCGTGCTGCCGGCACTGGTGACTCCGGCCTGTTCGGCCAGGTGGGCCAGCCCGCTCTGGTCGGCGCGGGCGGCCAGTGCGGCGACGGCCTGCTGGGCGCGGCGACGGGCGGCCTGCTCGGCGACCAGGTAGGGCCGCATCTGGGAGGCGCGCTCGGCGGCCTGAAGACGCCGAGCATCGTCGGCCTCCTGCTCAGCGCGCTCAGCCAGCCGCTCCTTCTCCTCAATGAGGGCCCGGCGTCGCTCCAGGAGGTCGTGGAGGCTCTGAGCCTCCTCGCGCGCCGACTGCGCCCGCGTGAGGGTCGTTCCCGCGGCCTCGGCGTGGGCGTCGGCCAATGCGACCCGGTTGCGGGAGGCCTCCAGAACCTCAGCCCCGATGCGGCGAAGAGCCACCAGGTCCGGGGCGGTGCCCGCTATCGCCGTCTCCAAGGCCTGGGCCGGTGCCTGGGCAGGACCGGCGTCGTCGGCCTCCTGAGGCTCCGCGCGGTCGGCGTCTTCCATGGGCAGCGGCAGTGCCTCCTGGGTCCCTCCGGGCGGGGCCTTCTGCGGTGAGTCCTCCGGGTGAACCGCCTGAGCGGCGTCGTCGGCCTCCTCGCCGGCATCTGTGGTTCTAGTGGGGGAGGGGGCCTCGGTGAGGAGGGGGTGCCGTCCCAGGGAGGCGACCTGCCCGCGCAGGTCGGCCGCGGCCTGCTCGACCCGCCGGGCCCCGTCCCGGGAGGCCTGGATGAGGGCGTCCTGGATGGCGTCGTAGATGCCGGTGCCGAAGACGTCCTTGAGGAGGTGCTGGCGCTCGGAGGAGTCGGCGCGCAGGAACCGGGCGAACTTGCCCTGCGGAAGGACGACCGTCTGCGTGAACTGCTCCCGGCTTAAGCCCACGGCGCGCGCGATCTCCGCGTCGGCGTCGCCCACGCGGGTGACGGGCTCGTCGAGCGGCTGACCGCCGACCTCGGCCAGGTGCCAGAGCTTGACGGTGCCGTTCTGGGTGGTGGTTCCCTGGCCGCGCCGCTTGGCCCGCTCGTAGGTGGGGGTGCGGCGCACCCGGTAGACGCCGGCGCCGGTGGAGAAGACGAGCTCGATGACGCTCTCGGTGTGCGGGCCCACGAGGGTGGAGCGGATGCGCTCCTTGGAGGAGTCGGCCGAGTCGGCCACGTCCCCGTAGAGGGCGAAGACGATCGCGTCGATGATGGTGGTCTTGCCTGAGCCGGTGGGGCCGGTGAGCAGGAAGCGGCCGGAGGCCCCCACGGCGTCGAAGTCGATGTGCTCCCGCCCCGCGTAGGGGCCGATGCCGGTCATGGTCAGGGAGTGGATTCTCATCGCTCGCTCCTCGCGCTGGCCAGGGCGGACTCGTAGGCGCTGCGCAGGACGCCGCGCTCGGAGGGCTTGGGGGCGCGCCCGCAGACGTCGTCGAAGAAGTCCTCGGTGATGCGCAGTGGGTCGGCCGCGGCGGTGACGGTGATGCGCTCGCGGGCGGTGCGCGTGGGGGCCTCGTGCTGGAAGGCCAGGAGGCTGGGGAATCTCTCCTTGAGGGTGGCCAACGCCCCGGGTAGCCGCTCGCCCTGGAGGATGACGCGCACCCAGGCGCCGGTGGCGTCGTCGAAGGCGGGGGAGAGGAGCTCGGGCATGGTGCCGGTCAGGGTGCGCACCTGGTGCAGGACCGGGGTGGGGATGCGCTCCAGCCCGGTGACGCCGTCGGCGCCCAGATCCAGCAGGACGGAGGACTTGGTGGCGGAGTTGCGGGCGCCTTCGGCCTCGTCGAAGGAGAAGGGCAGGGGCGAGCCGGAGTAGACCAGGCGCGGGCCGGCGGGCCGGGTGAGCTCCTGGGGACGGTGGAGGTGGCCGAGGGCCACGTAGTCCAGGCCGCCGCTGCGCTCGGCCAGGGGCGAGCCGCCCAGGGTGGTGAAGACGCCGGAGGGCACGGAGTCGACGCCGCCGACGCGAATGTCCCGCTCGGACTCGCACGCCTCACTGCCGACGACGAAGGCGTGGGCCATGAGCAAGCTCGGCAGGCGCCGACTGCGGGCCGAGCGCAGACGGTCCAGGTCCGCGGCCACGAGGCGCAGGGCGGCGGAGACGACGGCCTCGTGGGAGCGGGGCAGGCGCGGGTGCTCCGCTTGAACGGGCTGAGAGGCGGTATCCCCGCTCTCGGCCTGGTCCTCTCCGGCTGTGTGCTTCGCGGGGGTCTCCTCGCCGAGGCGCTCGGCGAGGAGGAGCGGGAGGATCTCGCGGGCAGCGTCGGGGTCGAGGTAGGGCAGGGCGTGGACGATGGCGCCCTCGTTGCCCTCGGCGTCGGGAAGGATGATGCCGCGGTCGAGGCCGGCGGTGCGGGCCCGGATGATGAGGCCCTCGCGCATGAGGTCGGCGGCGAAGCCGAGGCGGCGGGCGGAATCGTGGTTGCCGGGGGTCAGGACCACCCGGGTGCGCTCGGTCAGGCGGCGCAGCGTCTCATCGAGGAGAGCGACAGCATCATTGGGCGGGATGGCGCGGTCGTAGACGTCCCCGGCGACGAGGACGGCATCGACCGACTCGGCGGCGACAAGCTCGACGAGGTGGTCGGTGAAGGCGGCGTGCGCGTCATCGAGCACGCGCCCATGGAAGGTGCGCCCCAGGTGCCAGTCGGAGGTGTGGAGGATCCGCATGCGGACACTGTCTCACAGCCCACCGACATCAATGACGGCACCTTGTGGCGGTCAGTCGCCGGTTTCCTGGTCCAGGTCCTCCTCGGTGCCGTTCTGCTCATCCTCTTCGGAGTCCGACGGCGTCTCAAAGAGTTTCTCCGCATCCTCAATTCTTCCAGCGGCGCGATATGCTACAGCGAGTAAAATCTGTGTCTCTAAGGTATCAGGGTGTCTAGTTCCGAGAATGCGACTGCGACCTTGCAAGGCAAGCTTGCAATGTGAAATTCCTTTATTTATTTGTTTTGTGGAAAAATATTCAAAGGCGAGGTTGTGGTGCAGAGATAATAGGCTTGGATGCAGGGGGTCCATGTATATTTTGCATAACTCTAATGTATTCTTGTTTAATTCTATAGCTTCAAGTTGTCTGCCTACAAGGAAATACATGTAGGCGAGGTTAACGCGAGTCTCAATAACATTCGATGTCGCTACTCCTTGCATGTGTGCGAAGGATGCAAGATTTTGCTCTAATAGGGAGGCGGATTTCCTGTACTCTCCAGATTTACTATAAAATACGGCGAGATTGGTGCGTAATTCAAATAGCGTAGGAGATTCTGCAGGTAGAATTCGTTCACCTTCAGAGAGGGCTGCTTTTTGCAGCTGGATGGCTTCTGAAATGTTGCCGGCTGCTAGATTGCACGATGCTAGACCTTCCTGAATTGTGAGGCATAGGACTTTATCCAAGAGTGTTGTGCGTGCGGCTTCCTTAGCGCACTCTTTGAGTAGGCCGAGTGCTTTCGTGTTCTGGCCGACATGATGATAGGCCATGCTCAGTTTAATTTTGCACCTAATTGTCTCAGGAGTGTTCGGCCCAAGGTCGTTGCGACATTCTTTCATTGTGGATTCGAGTAGGCGAACAGAATCGTCAAACCCTCCGGCCAGCATGTAGGAGTCTCCAAGATTAATTTTTACTGCAAGAATTTTTGCACTGTCTTGGGAGGTCGTTTCGAGTACTTTAATGCTGCGTTCTTGGCGGTTGATGGCCTTGTCGATCATTCCGAGAGATTCGTAAGAGGAGGCCAGGTTATTTAACGTGCCCGAGACTTCCATTGAATTCTGTTGTGAGACATAAACTAGAAGATTTTTCTTGAATATGGGGGAGGCAAGGTCGGGACGACCGGCGTCCTGGTAGGCGCTAGCCAGATTGTTTTGCAAAATGAGGGAGTAGTGGTGAGTTCTTCCCAGTATTCTGGTAATTTTTGCTACCGTTTTGTCGAGAGAGAATGCTACTTGCGGCATCCAGTCATCTGACAAATGGTTAAGGGTTCTCGCTGCCACTTCCACGATACCGGGGTGAGACAGTATAATTTGTGAATAGTACTGTGATGTAATGGATTGGAGTTGTTCTACTAGGTCAAGTGTGTCTTCGCGACCCTCTTCAATATTCTTGGGGTCGTTAATTCTGGCGTTGTTGAGAAGGCTGATTACTGTGTTGACCGCCCTAGTTTCAACTATTTTGTCTCCGAACTGATTCTCCCGAAATGATTGACATTGAAGACGATGTGCAAAAATTTTCCTACTGTCATGTGTTTTTTGGAAGATGGATCTACTGATAAGAAATGAGGTGACATCTCTGACGATTTTTGGGTTATCGCTAAAGTTAAACAGCCAGCGGGTTGGTACGCCAGAAGCGGCAAGAAGGGATATCGTGCTGAGAAGTGATATAGCGATGCTCTCCTGTTGAGGGTGCTGGGTTCTGAGCTGCTCCAAGGCCTGTTCGTACGCCATGAATAGCGCGACGCCGACAGCCTCTGGGTAGTCATCGCCCTCGAGGCGACTGATGCTTGACTCGAGTGGGTGATTGCTCAGCCTGCCAAGGTAGTCGGGCAAGGTGTATCCACCCCATTTTGCTGTCGCAGCTGCTTGGGTTACGGCGACAGGGAGGTCGCCAAGAGCCTCTGCGATCTGATCCGCCGCATCGCGGCGAGTATCGCCGGTGCGTTGGCAGAGAAGCGTGATCGACTGCTCGCGATCAAAGACGCCGACTTTCAACGGAAGCCATCCCAAACTGTCCCAGTCAAGGTGACGTGTGGTGGTGATGACGACCCGGACTCCGCTGCCCTTGGGAGTGAGACCCTTCAGGTCGTCGAGATTCTCCACGTTGTCGAAGACGAAAAGTCGGTCCGCCGCATCTGCTGAGCGCAGTTGATCCAGGAAGCGTCGAACAATAGTCTCCGGAGGAATGTCCTTCGGTGCATCCATACCAATGCGCAGTGCGAGCTCGTAGAGATCGGCGACAAGCTCCTCACGTGAGGCTGCATTGATCCATGCGACGATGGGCCAGCCCTCGTCCTCGCACTTAGCTGCAACTGCAGCGGCCAGTTGAGTCTTGCCGCATCCTCGCATCCCCGTTAGCACTGTGCGAGGCTCAGCGTGAGTGAAGATGGCATCGAAGAGCTCATCCTGACCTTCTCGCTCGACGAAGCCTGAGGTGACTCTGGGGCGACTACCGAAGCGAATCCGCGTGGGCAAGGCGGATTGGTTTCGAGTGACCGCTCTATGGATCTCTTGGATATCCGTAGCCGCTGCCGTCAAACGTTCGTTAGTCTCTGCTTGCGCCCCCTGCAGTTGCTCCACTCCGGCACGTATCTGTTCCTGGCCTGCGAGCAGCTGCTTGAGCGCAGCAATGTCGAAAGCCCGTGAGCCTGGAGCGTGACGGATGAACTCGTCGGCGACGATGCGGGTCAGGTCATCGAAGAAAGGCTCAGCTGCCGCCTCGACGTTTCGGCGGCGACCAGCCGTCCGCCGTCGGAGGTATGTCTCGAAGTTGTCCGGGAACCGCACCGCCTCAACGACAGCGTCGTCGTCCCCGCTGAGCTCCGTGAGCGCCACCTCCATCTCGGTGACGGCCCCAGCCAAGGCAAATCGACTGATTCCGGCCAGTTCATACCTTTCGCTGGCGTCATCCACCTGCTCCTGAAGGCGGGCCTTGATGGACGCCTCCAGCGGATTCTCCTGTCCACCTCGAGCCTGCATCAGGCTCCATATGCTGCGCCATGTGTTGACGGCCTCGCCAGGCAGCGATGCCGCGCTGCTCCACGAAGGATCGACGGCCACAGCAGCTCCGCGCATGAGCAGCCCGGTGATGCTGGCAGACAGGACAGCGAGGGAGAGGGGATCGGCCATGCCACTATCGTACAAGCGGTCAGCGGTGCCGAAACAGAATTCTCACGGCGTCCCGAAGAGCTTCCTCGCCTCCTCGGACCTCCCCACGGCAAGATAGGCATTGGCGAGGTGATTACGGGTGCTGAGGGTAAGGGGGTGCTGGGGGCCTAGAACGTAGGTGTGGTCGGTGAGGGTCTGCTCGAACAGGGGGATGGCCTCGTGGAGCCTGCCGGCGGCCTGGTAGGCGCCGGCGAGGTTGTTACGCGTGTTGAGGGTGTCGGGATGGTGGGGACCCAGGATATAGGTGTGGTCGGTGAGGGCCTGTTCGAAGAGGGGGATGGCCTGATTGAGCCTGCCGGCTGCCTGATAGGCGCCGGCGAGATTGTTGCGCGAGGCCAAGGTGTCGCGGTGGTCGGGCCCCAGAATACGGGTGCGGTCTTCGAGGTTCTGCTGGAGCAGGGGGATGGCCCGGTCGAGTCTGCCGGCTGCCTGATAGGCGCCGGCGAGATTGCCGCGCGAGGCCAAGGTCTCAGGATGGTGGGAACCCAGGACTCGGGTGAAGTCGGTGAGGTTCCGCTCGAACAGGGGGATGGCCTCGTTGAGCCGGCCGGCCGCCTGGTAGGCGCCGGCGAGCTTGTCCCGCCAGGCCAAGGTCTCAGGATGGTCGGGGCCCAGGACTCGGATGAAATCGGTGAGGTTCCGTTCGAACAGGGAGATGGCCTGGTCGAGTCTGCCGGCTGCCTGGTAGGCATTGGCGAGGTTGCCGCGCGAGGTGAGAGTGACAGGGTGAGCAGGTCCCAGGGTACGGGTGCGGTCTTCGAGGTTCTGCTCGAACAGTTCGATGGCCTCGTCGAGCCTGCCGGCTGCCTGGTAGGCACTGGCGAGCGTGCTACGTGAGGTGAAGGTGTCGGGGCGGTCAGGGCCCAGAATGCGGATGAAGTCGGTGAGGTTCTGCTCGAACAGGGCGATTGCCTCATCCAGCCTGCCCGTATCCCGGTAGGCACCGGCGAGACTGTGGCGTGAGGCCAAGGTTTCAGGGTGGTCGAGGCCCAGGGTGCGGGTGCGGTCTTCGAGGTTCCGCTCAAAGAGGGAGATGGCTTCGTCGAGCCTGCCCGCATCCCGGTAGATGCCGGCGAGTTGATTGCGTGCGCTGAGGGTGTGTGGATGGTCGGGACCCGCGAGACGGGTGAATTCCTCGAGGTTCTCCTTGTACAGGGAGATGGCTTCGTCGAGCCTGCCCGCATCCCGGAAGGCGCCGGCGAGACTGTGGCGTGAGGCCAAGGTTTCAGGGTGGTGGGGGCCCATGACGCGGGCGACGTCGTCGAGGTTCTGTTTGTACAAGGTGATGGCTTCGTCGAGCCTGCCCGCATCCCGGTAGGTGGCGGCGAGGCTGTTACGTGCGGCCGAGGCGCCGGGGCTGTCGGGACCCATGATGCGCATGGCGTCTGCGAGGATCTGCTTCTTCAGGGTGATGGCCTCGTCGAATCTGCCCGCCTCCCGGTAGGCTCCGGCCAGTTCGTCGCGTGACATGAGGGTGCTGCGGTGGTCGGGGCCCAAGACGTGGCTGCGGCCGCTGAAAACCTGCTCGTACAGGGGGATGGCCTGATCGAGCCTGCCGGCTGCCTGGTAGGCGCCGGCGAGATTGAGACGTGAGGTCAGGGTGCTGGGATGGTCGGTGCCCAGGACGCGGATGGAGTCCTCGAGGTTCTGCTCGTACAGGGCGATGGCCTTATCGAGCCTGCCGCTCGCCCGGTAAGTGCCGGCGAGGTTGTTGCGTGAAGCCAAGGTGTCGGGGTGGTGGGGGCCCAAGACGTCGCAGGCCTGGGTCACGGAGTCAGTGAGGCCAAGGGCTAGCTGCGACATCCCAAGACTGGTTGCGTCGTGCAATGTCTCGGCGAGCTTTGAAGACACCCGTGGCTCAGAAAATAATGAATGAGAGTAGTCCTGTGATGTGACTGAGAGAAACTGCTCGATGAGATGGTGGGTCTCGTCTCGCCGCTGTTCACCATCCTCTAGGCGGTCTATGTCAATCCCGCCGAGAAGTGTTGCAGAGCACCTACGCGCCTCACCGAGCTTCTTCTGGTCATTCAGGTAGGTCTCCCTGTACACGTGTCCCTGGAGCCAGTGAATAATGGTCTTGTCGCCGTCGCTGGACTCTTGGAAGATAGCGGCGCTCTTCAGGAAAGACAAGGTGTCGCGTACTGCATCGGAGTCGCCGTCGAGCCTCAAGAGCCAGTGAGTCGGCACTCCGGAAGCAGCCAGGAGGGACAGTGCGTCGAGGAGCGATACGGCGATCCTCTCCTGCTGAGGATGCTTGGTTCTGAGCTGCTCCAAGACCTGTTCATAGGCCATGAGCAGTGCGATGCCGACGGCGTCGGGGTAGTTGGCACCCTCGAGGCGACTGATGCGTGACTCGAGCGGGTGATGACTGAGCCTGTCGAGGTAGCCGGATAAGGCGTATCCACCCTGTTGTGCTGTCGCGGCGGCTTGGGTGATGGCGACGGGCACGTCGCCCAGCGCATCCGCGATCCGGTCAGCAGCTTCGCGGTGAGTGTCGCCAGTGTGCTCGCACAGGAGGGAGATCGACTGCTCACGATCGAAGGCACCCACCGTCAACCGCCGCCACCCCGGGCCGTCCCAGTCGAGGTGGCGCGTGGTGGTGATGAGGGTCCGGACTCCCGCTCCCTCGGGGATGAGGTCTCTCAGGTCGTCGGGGTTCTCCACGTTGTCGAAGACGAAGAGGCGGTCTGCCGCCTCTGCTGAGCGCAACCGATCCAGGAGGCGCTGAACAATGACCTCCAGAGGAATGTTCTTCGGTGCGTCGATACCGATCCGCAGCGCGAGTTCGTAGAGGCCGACAATGATCTCCTTACGTGAGGTCGCACGAATCCACGCAACCAGGGGCCAGCCCTCCTCCTCGCACCTGGCCGCAACCGCAGCGGCCAGCTGAGTCTTGCCGCTTCCCCGCATCCCCGTCAGCACTGTGCGAGGCTCGGCGCGAGTGAAGACGGCGTCGAAGAGCTCATCCTGTTCCTGCCGCTTGACGAAACCTGCGGCGATCGCGGGACGACTTCCGAAGCGAATTCGCCTAGGAGAAGCGGATGGGTGGCGTGTGGTCATGTTGCGGATCTCCCCGATGTCCTTGGGTGTCGTCCTCAGCGGCTCGTGAGGCTGTGCTTACCCCAGGGGAAGCTGTTCCTGCTCGGCCATGAGCTGCTTGAGTGCGGTGATGTCGAAGGCGGCGTGCGCGTCATTGAGCACGCCACCCGTGGAAGGTATGCCCCGGTGCTAGTTGAAAGCGTGGAGAAGATCCACATGCAGACACTGCCTCACAGCCTACTGACATCAATGATGACGCCCTGCGGCGTCAGTCGTCAGCATCCTGGGAGCGGCTGGAAAGTGGTCACCTCCCAAGAACTGCTAGATAAGAGCCGTGCTGGCTGCAATCAACCCGAAGATGACTCCCGGAAAGTTAGCTGCAGCCAGCGGCAGGTCGCGTTTCTCTTTGCACAGTCCATAAATGACCCACAACGTGCAGTTCACTGCTGCTACGGATGGCTGGATGAAGTCTCCCTTGTTACCGTGCAAGTTGCCGATAATTTGTGGAATGTACGACACGTACATCATCACTGACATCGCAGTTGCGACCCACCCGAGAGTCTGCATGCGCTTCTCTTTAGTTTGTGCGCGTTCCTCTTCCGCTTTTTCCACTTTGCGTCCCTTCTTGCGTGGTTGGTTTGCGGGAATGAAGGGTCTGATCGCAGGACGAAATTAGGGGTGAGGATGTTGGCTTGGGTGGCCGTCGCGCCTGTGAGTGACTCTCTTGTTTTATCTTATCGCGATGATTGTGTGAGTGGAATGTAACAAATGTGTGATGTGTGTTGGAGGGTGTCGCCCCCTCGAATCCGGGCTGTGCGTCTCACTCCCGGGTTCCACAACGTGTCACCAATGTCCTGACATAGAGCCGATACCTAGTTTCAAAGGCATCATGCGCACGCGAGGAACGCCGACGTCGGGGAATAGAACTCGGCGTCAGGCGGCGATGGTGCCTGCAGAGACCAGGACGATGATGATCAGGCCCAGCAGCACGCGGTAGACGAGGAAGGACGTGAACTTGTTGGAGGACACGAATCGCAGCAGCCAGGCGATGGTCGCGTAGGCGACGACGCCGGAGACGACGGTCGCGATAATGGTGGGCGTCCAGCCCACGGTGTCACTGATGGCGCCGGCCTCGGTGACGGCCTCCAGCAGGCCGGCCGCGACCAGGGACGGAATCCCCATGAAGAAGGACAGGCGCGTGGCCGTCACCCGATCGAACTTGAGGAACAGGCCGGCCGAGATCGTTGCCCCGGAACGGGAGATGCCGGGGAGTACCGGGGACAGGGCCTGGAACGCACCGATGATGAGGGCGTCCTTGACGGTCACGTCCTTCATGCCCTTGGTGAGATTCTGCTGGCGGTCGGCCAGCCACATGACTGCCGACCACAGGATGAGGGCCCCGGCGATCACCCACAGGGAACGGACCGATTCCTCGATGAAGTCCTTGAGCAGCAGCCCAACAACGGCCACCGGGATCGAGCCCAGGATGATGCCCCAGCCGAGCGTGTAGTCGGGGTCCTGCCGGGCCTGCTTGTTGCTCAGGCCTCTGAACCAGGCGGTGACGATGCGGACGATGTCGGCCCAGAAGTAGATGATGGCGGCGAGGATCGCGCCCACCTGGATGACGGCGGTGAAGGCGGTCGTGCCTGGTTCGGTGATGTCGTGGCCGAGCAGCTTCTCGACGATGTTGAGGTGCCCGGTGGAGGACACCGGCAGGAACTCGGTGATGCCCTCGACGATGCCGAGGAGGACGGCGTGCAGCCAGTTCAAAGGGACTCCTGGGGTGGATGGGTTGTGGACTCACGGCAGGTTACCGGCGCACGAGGTGGGGAAACGGCCGGGCCACTGTGGTACCCGCCGCAGCGGTGGCGGTTCAGCCGTGCGGCGACACCGGGGCAAAGGCCCAACTCTGTGGCCGCGTATCAGTTTGTGCCCCTTTTATAACGTTAGAGGCGTGGCAAGTCCAGCCCGTGTGATCCCTGCGTGTGGCCGAGGAGCGGCCGTCGGCTGCTGCGACTCACTCCATGACGAGGTGTGCTGCGTGCTCGCGCAGGTACTCGCGCAGATAGGGGGCGGCGAAGTCGACCTTGCCGTAGCCGGCGGTCTTGATGATTCCGGCGGCGAGCAGTCGGTTGCGGTAGACCGACACGTAGTTGGCGGGGCGGTCCATGCGTTCGGCGATGTCGGCGATCTGTGACGGGCCGTCGTCCTTGGCCATGCACACGAGCATCGTGCGGTCGACGTCGGACAGGTCGCGCAGTGCCGGAGCGTGCACCAGGTTGCCGAGGCGCAGTCGGGCGGCGGTCGTTCCTGCGGCGACTGCTGGCTGGGTCACTGGGCCATCGCCGCTGTGTTTCCACACCTGATACCCCACGAGCTGGATCATGAATGGGTAGCCGCCGGTCGCAGTCGCGCACTCCTGAGCCAGGTCGTTGCTCAACGCCTTCTCGCCCGCGTCGAAGGTCGACTTCAGGGCCTCGCAGACGTCGTCGATGGCCACCTCGCCGAGCTCGATCCGCTCGGCCCGGCGCAGGAAGGTGGTGATGTCGTCATTGAGGAGTTCCTCAACGGCCTTGGGGAGGCCGGCCATGAGCAGGCCGATGGGAGCCCCCTCGCGAATGAGGTGCTGCACCTCTGCGGACAGGGCTCGCAGCTCCTCGCGCGGAATGGCATGCACTTCGTCGATCGTGAGCAGCAGACCGGTGCCGTGTTCCGCGAGCCACTGGGTCAGAGCTCGCGCCTTCTGCCGCCAGGAGGGTTCAGGAGTGGGCGCGTGCTCGAGTGTTGCGCTACCGCCACCAAGCGGTGTGCTCAGGCTCAAGGAGGTCAACCGTGAGCGCTCCTTGCCGGCGAGCTGCGACAGCTGGCGAGTGAACTCGGCGGCGAGTCGGTCCATGAGCCCCTCTCGTGCGGTCTCATCAACGACCACCCAGCCGCGCTCTCGTGCCGAGTCTCCCAGAGCGGTGAGCATGACGGTCTTCCCGACGCCCCTGGCGCCAGTGATGAGCTCCAAGAGCCCAGGCGCTCCGGGGCCGTCGTCGAGGCTTTCCAGAAACTCCTCAATGACGCGGTTGCGGCCAACAAGCAACGGAGGCGTTGCGCCCGCTGTCGGTTTGAAGGGGTTGGCCATGTGTGATCGTCTCCACTTTTGCGCGTTTTAGATCTTTTAGATCTTTTATAACTTCGGGGCGCACTGATGTCCAGCGGAAGGGGGTGTCGGCTCAACCGGGGCCGGCTCAGTCCGTCTCGGTGCTCAGGTGGTGCAGGGCGACGTCGTGCAGCAGCGAGTTCGTGGCCACCGCGTTGCCCCCGAAGGGGCCGGGTTCGCCGTCGAGGGAGGTGAAGCGTCCGCCCGCCTCGGTGACCACGGGCACGAGCGCCGCCATGTCGTAGAGCTCGAGATCGGGCTCGGCGGCCAGATCGACGGCGCCCTCGGCCACGAGCATGTAGGACCAGAAGTCCCCGTAGGCACGGGTGCGCCAGCACGACTGCATGAGCCCCAGCATTCCGCGCAGCCGCTTGGTCTGGGCCCACCCCGACAGCGAGGAGTAGGACATTGAGGCCCGGGTGAGGTCGTCGACACCGGACACCGACAGCCGCTGCGCCGAGCTCAGGGACCGCCCGGTCCAGGACCCGCCGCCGGATACGGCCCACCAGCGCCTCCCCAGCGCGGGGGCGGAGACCAGCCCGACGACGCACTGGCCGTCCTCAATGAGGCCGATGAGCGTGGCCCACACGGGCACGCCCCGCACGAAGTTCTTGGTTCCGTCGATCGGGTCGATGACCCACTGGCGCGAGGAGTGCCCGGTGGTGGGCATCTCCTCACCCAGGACGGAGTCGCGCCCGCGCGCCCGCCCCAGCTGCTCGCGGATGACGCGCTCGGCCTCCTTGTCGGCCTCGGTGACCGGCGTGAGGTCCGACTTGGTCTCCACGGTAAAGTTGCCGGCGTCGAAACGGGCCAGGGTGAGGCTGTCCACCTTGTTGGCGATCGTGTGTGCCAGGTGCAGGTCATCGCGCCAGCGCCGCTGCTTGGTCGGGGGCGCCGTCGGTGCGGCAGGCGCCGCTGCCGGTGAGGGCGCCGCGGGCGGTTCCGGAAAGACGGGGCGCTGTGGGCGGGGAGTCTCGCTCATGGCACCACGGTAACGGGGGAGCGGGCTCGGTGAGACTCCACCGTCGTCGGGCGCGCCACTCGGCAGGCCGCCGGGTGTGGGCCGAGTCGTTACCTCGCCGTGAGATCCCATGCTGTGCGGGCGTTGCGGGGAGAAGCGGGTTTTTTCTCGTTATATTGCGGAAGAACGGCTTCGGTCATCGCACGGATAGGCGCCTTCGATTTGGCGGCCTGTTACTGGTTCGTTACGCTGACGAGTATGACCCAACCCGGGAGGCTCAATGCAGCATAATGCCGGTTTTACCAGGGATGACGTCGTCACAGCGGCCCTTGAGATCGGTGTGGACCGGTTCACGATGGGCAAGGTGGCGCGTCGGCTCGGGGTGAGTACGGCTGATCTGGGACGCACCGTCAGCTCGCGCGACGACCTGCTCGTGGCCTGCCTGGAGCGTGTGTCCGCCGACGCCACACTGCCTCCCACCGGCCTGAGCTGGCAGGACTACCTGCGCCGGCTCTCCGACTCGCTGTGGGACGTGCTCGACGCCCATCCCGGCCTGGACCACACCCTCATCAACCTGGCCTGGGCCTACGTGCCTTTCATGTCGGTGGCCAAGCGCGCCCACAACGCCCTGGTCTCCGGTGGCCTGCGCAGCGAGGACGCCTACCTGGCGCTCAACTACACCCTCTCGACGGTTCTCACTGCCCACCAGCAGGCGGTCGCCATGGCCGAGACCGTTGAGTCCGACCGTCATCCGGGTCGGAGCGAGCGCGGTATCGACGTCGCCACCCGCATGTGGGACGAGCGCTTCGGCGACTCGAGCGCCGCCCTGGGCATGCGCGGGCCGAACGAGCTGCACAGCGGCGACGACACCGACCGCGTCCCCTTCCGCCCTAAGGAGTCCTGGCTGGACCGCGGTGCGATGGCTCCCAAGCTTGAGGTCATCATCGGCGGCTTCTCCAGCCTGAGCGACGTCCTGTCCGGCGCCGGGAGCAACGGCGCCTCACGGGGGCCATCCCCCGCCTCACAGTCCAACGACACCAGGGAGTCCTCCGTGAACACTCTCGTACTCGTCTTCCACCCCAACATCTCCGAGTCCCGGGTCAACAAGGCCCTCGGGGCCGCGGCGGAGTCGCTCGGCGGCAACATCACCGTGC
>NZ_MSKS01000004.1:0-5263 GCF_001937445.1 Actinomyces oris
CACCCCTATGAATAAGCCTCCCACTGTCGACGAGGTTCATTTTCTGAATGCTTTTTGGACATCTTCGTCCATTTGCTTCATCGTATCACTCACCTTCGATAAATCGCGTCCTACATCATCCGAAATGAAATCTGGAACAACAGCATCTGCACCTTCGGCCAGAGCATGCTTGATACCTTTATGATCCTCATACAATGAATCGACAGCCGCATCCGTGAACGTTGATGCTACAAACATTGTTGCAATAGTCGCAGTGAATCCGACTACGGCGCCGACCGCGGTGCCAGACCCAGGCACTACCGAACCGATTGCAGCCCCTGCCGCTGTTCCTGCCGCGACTGCAGCAAGATTGGAGACCGCTGCTTGTTCATTAGACTCTCCTTCCTGCTTATCACCCCAATATCCGACCACAAACCCTACTACTGAAAGAACGCCTCCGGCGCCTTTAACGACTCTTGCCGCCTTCGTTCCCTTTCCGAATGCCGTATAGGTATTGGATTTGGATAACATATTGTTACCCTTCATTTCCAACGCTCGCGAGTAATTTAACGCTTTGTTTGCCGAACGAGCATTACCTGAGTTTAGAACACCCCGAGGCAAGCTCGACACAACTCCCGCACGGATATCAGCTGCCATATTGATCAAGCGCACTGCTTCCGCAGCAAGAAAATTTCTGGTGTATATAGTCCAAAGCGTCGGAGCACCAGTCCGAGCAAATTCGGCAACAGTATTAAAGATTAGGTGGCCGTTCCTCACTTGATCGATATCATCTTGTGTCAGCGAGGTGCGAAGGTCCTGCTGGCCAGTAGCAAGCTTAGAATTCGCCGTGGACATACGTACAGACAAACCTGAGTAGAGAGCGGTTTTTTTGTATCCGCGGTGTCCTTTGGTTCTTGCACTACTGTACCACTGACCACAAGGCCGCCTGCCGTAGCATCACTTCTAACGCACTCCGCCTCAGTCTTCACTGAAAGAAGAATCGATGCATAGGTCGTGAGTGCCGTCGCGATGTCTGTGATACGAGTCGAAAGGGAGTCACTGGCGCCCACAGCATCAGCCAACCAGCTGACAATCGCTTCGGCGGTTTCGCCCTGCCATTCCGACCCAAGGGTCGTCCTGGCTGAGGAGAATCTATCTCCAGACGCACTTACTGCTGGTTCCAACGACGAAGTCAACCAGTCGGCTAAACTAGTAATTTGTTCTGGCTTTCCTTCAACCTTCGTCTCAATAGCCATCGTTTACTCTTTTCCCCACATCAAGGCCTGGACACCGTCACTAACTTGCTGGTCTGTCGCTGAGAAACCTTCCACAGTTCCACGTAGCTTGTTGGAGAAACCATCAATTCCACTACTTATCTCATCCGTATAACCAGTCACCTTCAAGAGTGCGCCCACTATCGCGTCAGACACATCCCCTGCATCAACTTCTGCGGGACCACTACCGCGACATGCGCTGATTAAATCCTGAGCAACCCTCAGGCTTGAGATAGCAGATTCTGCTGCGGCGCTATCAATCCTTACCGTTCCACTCATCGCCGATCCTCCGGAATTCTGATGTCCTGAAGAATAATGTCGTAGTGTTGCAGATCCTGCGCCTGCTGGAGAGCATCCCAGTCCAACAGCGCCCAGTGAACATCGCCGGCCAGGTCAATCAGTCGATCCAGAGCCGTATAAACCAGGAGTGCCACCCGGCCGTCATCCAGATTCCTGTAGGCCAGATGATTGATCCCATCGTCTCCAGGTGTACAGGGCACGTAGACCACGGGAGGCATCGGCAGCTCCCGCTTTCGTTCACTCATCGGTGGGGTCTCGGTGTCCTGCGGCAGAATGCTCTGCTTCGGCGGAGCAGTCTGCTGGGGCGGCTCATTCGGGGACAAGAGATAGTAGTCGTGGGGCATGGGTATAACGTTACACAACCGAGATACAGATGGCAGCAGGTTCTGGATAGGAGTCTTCATGCCTTCATCAAGGTTCCGCCCGCTGCCCGCAGGGAGCCCATAGCGACGTCGTCGTCCATCCACCACTGACGCCGCCGCAGGCCGGTCTCAACACTCAGCCGGCCTCCCGGCGCCGTCCCCTGCCGGGGCGACCTACTCGTAGGCGGGCTCGGGGGTGACGTCGCGCGCCATGTTGGCGAAGCGCGAGACGTGCCCCTGGAAGGCCACCGGGATGGTGCGGGTCTGCCCGTTACGGTGCTTGGCCACGATGATGTCGGCCTCGCCGGGGCGCTCCTCGTTGTTGTAGTACTCCGGGCGGTGCAGCAGGACGATGATGTCCGCGTCCTGCTCCAGTGACCCGGACTCGCGCAGGTCGCTCATCTGGGGCTTGTTGCCGGTGCGCTGCTCAGGACCGCGGTTGAGCTGGGCGACGGCGATCACCGGGATCTCCAGCTCCTTAGCCAGCAGCTTGAGGGAGCGGGAAAACTCGGAGACCTCCTGCTGGCGCGACTCGACCCGCTTGCCCGAGCTCATGAGCTGGAGGTAGTCGATGACCATGAGCCCCAGGTTGTGCTGCTGCTTCATGCGCAGCGCCTTGGAGCGGATCTCCGGCATGGTGAGGTTGGGCGAGTCGTCGATGAACAGCGGCGCGTTGGAGACGGGGTTGTAGGCCACGGCGACGTCGGTCCAGTCCCGGTCCTCCATCTGGCGCGAGCCGCGCAGCTTGTTCATGTCCACGCTGGACTCGGCGGCCAGGATGCGCATCATGAGCTCCATGCGCCCCATCTCCAGGGAGAAGTAGCAGCTGGTGATCCCGTGGTGGATCGATGCCGAGCGGCAGAAGTCGACGGCGAGCGTGGACTTGCCCATGGCGGGGCGCGCGGCCACGATGATCATCTGGCCGGGGTGGAGCCCGCCGGTGAGCTCGTCGAGCTCGATGAAGCCGGTCGGGACCCCGGTCAGTGCCCCGTTGTCGCGGTTCTGGGCGGCCTCGATCTCCAGGTTGGCCTCCCCCAGGAGCTCGGAGACGGCGACGTAGTCCTCCTTCTCCCCCTCGTGGTGGGCCACCGAGTAGACCTCGGCCTCGGCCAGGGTGACGAGCTCGGCGATGTCGCCGGCGTCGGTGGAGTACCCCAGCTGGGTGATGCGGGTTCCGGCCTGGACCAGGCCGCGCATGAGCGCCTTGTCCTTGACGATGCGGGCGTAGTAGCCGGCGTTGGCGGCAGTGGGGACGGTGGCCATGAGAGTGGCCAGGTAGGGGGCGCCACCGATGCGTTCGAGCTCGCCGCGCTTGGAGAGCTCGTCGGCGACGATGAGCGGGTCGGCGGGCTCGGAGCGGTTGTAGACCTCGACGATCGCATCGAAGATCGACTCGTGGGCCGAGCGGTAGAACTCCGGGCCCCGCAGGACGTCGATGACGTCGGTGATGGCCTCCTTGCTCAGGAGCATGCCGCCGAGCGTGGCCATCTCGGCCTCGAGGTCCTGGGGCGGGAGTCGGTCGAAGGCGGAGCTGTCGGTGCGGACGCTTCCGCCGTCGGCGCCGCCCGAGCCGGCCTGAGCGCCCATGCCGTGATCCATCCGGCCACCTCCCGCACTGTCACGCCGGTTGGTCCCGGCTCGTCCTACTGCTTCCGACGACGGCCCGCCGCGTCAGGAAGACGCTCGCCCGCGTAGAGCGCGCGCGTGACCATAACGCCATCGGGCAGGCCCCGCAAACTCTCAAGTTCACCCACCCTGGGGATATCCGCACCGCCACTGTGGGAAGACCCCCGGAGCCTGGGGACAGACGTGGGTGCGCTGTGGACACAGATGTGCGCACCTGGCGCGACCCCCTCACCAGTGGGCGACTTTTCGGCGTCATCGCGGCGATCGAAGGGTTCAGGCTTCCTATAGGTTCTTCCCACGACATCACAATGTGGTCTGTGGACAAGTGGGTAAACCTGTGGACAAACATCATCTTCGACTTGAGATCCACGCCGTTTGTGGTTCCTCTACAGGGTGGTCCGTTCCAGTTATCCCCAGACCCCGCCATCTCGGCCGAACATCGGCTTCATCAGGCTTATTTCCAGCAAATATTCAGCCTTCTAGTACTTTCCCTGGGTTCGAATAGTTGTGTGATCCCCCAGGACAATCCCGGCGATGCATAGCCTCAGTCACGTCCACGACCCAGCCCGGCAACCTCATCCTCAACCTCATCCTCAACCTGGTCGTGAGGACTGCCGAGGCGCGGCCCCTGGTCCACAATGGGGGCCGTGCCCGACACCAGCCGTCCCGCCTCCAGCAGCCTCAACCGCCAGGTCCTGTCCCTGGCCGTGCCCGCCCTGGGGGCGCTGATTGCCGAGCCGCTCTTCGTCCTGGCGGACTCGGCCATGGTCGGCCACCTCGGCGCGGTCAGCCTGGCGGGCCTGTCCCTGGCCTCGACGATCCTGACGACGACGGTGGGCCTGTTCGTCTTCCTAGCCTACGCCACCACGGCGGCGACGGCGCGTCTGTTCGGGGCCGGCCGACGCACCGAGGGCCTGCGGGCCGGCGTTGACGGCATGTGGCTGGCGCTCCTGCTGGGGCTGGGCGCGGGCGCCTTCCTGGGACTGACGGCCCCCTGGCTGACCGCAGCGATGGGCGCCGACGGCGCGATGGCTCAGGCGGCCGTGGCCTACCTGCGCGCCTCCTGCCCGGGGCTGCCCGGCATGTTCGTCGTCCTGGCGGCCACCGGCGTGCTGCGCGGCCTGCTGGATACGCGCACCCCCTTCGTCGTGGCCACCGGCGGGGCGGTCTTCAACGTCGTCGTCAACGCGATCCTGCTCTACGGCGTCGGGATGGGGATCGCGGGCTCGGGCGCCGGCACCGCGATCGCGCAGACGGCCATGGCGCTGGCGCTGGCCACTCCGATCACCCGGGCGGCCCGGGCGGCCGGCGTGGGACTGCTCCCCCACCGCCGGGGCCTGCGGGCGTCCCTGGGCAGTGGGGTGCCCCTGCTCATCCGCTCACTGAGCCTGCGCGTGGCGATCCTGGCGACCGTGTGGGCGGCGACCGCTCTCGGGGAGGTGTCGCTAGCCGCCCACCAGGTGGTCAACGCCCTGTGGAGCTTCGCGGCCTTCGCCCTGGACGCGCTGGCCGTGGCGGCGCAGGCCCTCATCGGCACCGCCCTGGGACAGGCCCAGAGGGCGGACGCGGACTCCAACGCACCGGAGGCTGAGGCTAAGGCCCTCACCGAGGAGGAGGCCGGGGCGGCTGCGGCGAGCGCCGGCTGGTCCATTGACGAGCTCCTCAAGCGGATGCTGGCCTGGGGCGCTGGGACGGGGGTCCTCATCGGGACGCTCATGGCGG
>NZ_MSKS01000004.1:5293-6889 GCF_001937445.1 Actinomyces oris
CGGGACGCTCATGGCGGCGGGCGCGGCCTGGCTGCCCCGCGCCTTCACCTCCGACGCGGGCGTCATCGCGGCCGCGACCCCGACGCTCCTGGTCGCGGCGAGCGCGCAACCACTCGCCGGAGTCGTCTTCCTGCTCGACGGCGTGCTCATGGGCGCCGGCGACGGCCGCTACCTGGCCCGGGCGGGCCTGGTGACGCTGGTGCCCTATGTGCCGCTCGCGCTGCTCATCGGGGGCGGCGTGCTGCCGGGGGCCGATGGGGCGAGGTCGGGCCTGGTGCTGCTGTGGATCGCCTTCGCCTGGGTCTTCATGGCCGCCCGCGGCGCCACCACCTACCTGCGTTCGCGCGGCACCGCCTGGCGCCACTGATCGCCGGTTCCCGACCGCGCGTTCGTACCTTATGCCTCGCGTTCGGGGGTTCAGGGTACGAACGCGAGACCTACCCTACGAACCGGACAGCCTGCACGACGCCGTCACCCAGTGGCCACAGTGCCGTTGCGCCCTGCTGCATCCACAGGGCCCCGATGCTGCGGTGGCCACCTCATCCGCCCGCCCGTCACGCTTGCCGCATGGAGCCCTATCCCGAACCGCCTCAGCTTCCACCCGTTGTCGCGTCCGCCGGCCCACCGGCCGCCATGCGCAACCCCGTCAGGCTCCTTCGTGGTGTCTATGGGGATGTCGGCGCGCAGGACCTGCCCCGTTGGGAGGCCGGCGAGCGCCTCAGTCTGGCTCGCTGCGCGGCCGCCTGCCTTCAGGTCAAGTCCGCACGCTGCTTGAGCCACGAGTCCGCGGCCCTCGTTCACGGTCTGTGGCTGCGGGAGCGTGAGCCGGATGTCAGCGTCGTCGTCCCCTCTCGGCCACGCCATCCCCACCAGGAGCTTCCCCTCCCGCCGGGCGCGCAGCGTCCTGTGTACCTGCGCCGACGACGCCTGAGCATGCCGCAGAAGGACATCACCACCGTCTCGGGCCTACCGGTGAGCACCTTGGGGCGGACCGCGGTCGACTGCGCCTTCGACCTTCCCGCCCATGACTCGGTCTGCGTGGTCGAGTCGGCGCTTCGCGCTATCGCTCGTCCGTCACGATACCAGTACGCGCAGTCGAGCCGTCGGGTTGAGGCCGCGCGGCATCAGATCCAGGCCGCCGTCACGGCGCAGGGCCGACGTGCTGGGGCACGGCGCGCACGCGCCGTCGTCGCCATGGCCTCGGCCTTCACCGAATCGCCGGGTGAGTCGCTGCTGCACTGGTTCGTGCGCGCCCTGGGCCTGCCGGCTCCGCGCATTCAGATGGCGATCAAGAATGCTTCCCGCCTCTACTTCCCCGACGAGGCCTGGCCGGAGTACCGGGTGCTGGCGGAGTTCGACGGGCGGATCAAGTACAAGGCCCCTGAGAGCCTGTGGCAGGAGAAGCAGCGCCAGGACGCCCTCACTCACATGGGCTGGCGCATCGAGCGCTTCATCTGGGCGGACTTCAAGCACCTCGACGTCCTGCGCGCCCGGATCCTGGCTCTCTTCCCCGCCACCGTCGTCCGCAGTGCGCGCCCTGTGGCAGACCTGTGGACATGATCGCCGACGCCGACCACGCGTTCGTACCTTATGCCT
>NZ_MSKS01000004.1:6964-25002 GCF_001937445.1 Actinomyces oris
TACCCTACGAACCGGACAGCCGGCACGACCCAGCACGACGCCGTCGGGCCGGAGTCCCCACGGGGAGGACCCGGCCCGACGGCGGAAGGATGCCCGGCGCTCAGCGCGCGGGAACGACGTTGACCTCGAGGGGGGCCACGACGTCGGCGTGCAGGCGCACGGAGGCGCTGTGGCGGCCGGTCGACTTGATCGGCGGCACGACCTGGATCTTGCGGCGGTCGACGGCGGGGCCACCGGCGGCCTTGACGGCGTCGGCCAGGGTCGCGGTGGTGACGGCGCCGAAGAGGCGGCCGTTGTCACCGGCGGTGGCGGAGACGGTCACGACGTTCTCCTGCAGCCAGGCGCGAGCGGCCTGGGCGTGCTCGAGGGACTCGATGGAGCGCTTGCGGCGCGCCTCGGCCATCTGGTCGATCTGGCGCTGGGCGCCCTTGGTCCACGGGGTGGCCAGCTTGCGGGGCAGGAGGTAGTTACGGGCGTAGCCGTCCTTGACCTCCACGACCTCGCCGGCGGAGCCGAGGTGGGAGACGTCGTGCGTGAGGATGAGCTTGGTGGTCATTGCGCGTGCCTCCGATCAGCGAGCCGAGCTCGAGTAGGGCAGCAGAGCCATCTCGCGGGCGTTCTTCACGGCCTTGGCGATCTTGCGCTGCTCCTGGACGGAGACGCCGGTGACGCGACGGGCGCGGATCTTGCCGCGGTCGGAGATGAACTTCCGCAGCGTGGCGGTGTCCTTGTAGTCGATGGTGCCGACCTTGATGGCCTTGACGGGGCTGACCTTCTTCTTCGGCTTGCGAAGTTGGGGCTTCGCCATGGTGGTACTCCTTGGTCTGAGCGCCTGGGCGCTCTACGAGATGAAAAGTGTTATGTGTGAGGGGACGGATCGACGACGTCGCGACTCAGAACGGGGGCTCGTCACCGAAGGAGGTGGAGCCGCCCGTGGCCCACGGGTCGTCCGCGGCGCCGCCGGCGGGGGCGTTGTACCCGGACTGGCCCTGGCCGCCGAAGCCGCCACCGCCGTTGTAGCCGCCCTGCTGGGGGCCACTCTGGTTGTATCCGCCCTGACCGCCCTGGCTGCCGCCGAAGCCGCCGCCCTGGCCGCCCTGGCCTCCGCCGAAGCCACCCTGGCCGCCGCCGCGCGGCTGGCGGGTGACCTGGGCCTTGGCGTAGCGCAGGGAGGGGCCGATCTCGTCGACCTGCATCTCCACCACCGTGCGGTTCTCGCCCTCACGGGTGGTGTAGGAGCGCTGGACCAGGCGGCCCTGGACGATGACGCGCGTGCCCTTGGTCAGCGACTCGGCCACGTTCTCCGCGGCGTCGCGCCAGATCGAGCAGCGCATGAACAGGGTCTCCCCGTCCTTCCACTCGCCGGCCTGGCGGTCGAAGGTGCGCGGCGTGGAGGCGACCGTGAAGGAGGCCACCGCTGCCCCGGAGGGCGTGAAGCGCATCTCGGGGTCCGCGGTGAGGTTCCCGACGATGGTGATGATGGTGTCTCCGGCCATGGCGTTGTCTCCGTTCCCGGTAGAGGCTCAGGCCTCGGGACGCAGCAGCTTGGTGCGCAGGACGGTCTCGTTGAGGCCGAGCTGGCGGTCGAGCTCCTGGGCGATCTCGGGCGTGGTGGTCATGTCCACGACGGCGTAGAAGCCCTCGGACTTCTTCTTGATGTCGTAGGCCAGCCGGCGCTTGCCCCAGATGTCGACCTTGTCCACGGTGCCCCCGTTGCTGGGGACGACCTGCAGCAGCTTCTCGAGCGTCGCGTTGGCGGTGCGCTCGTCCGTCTCGGGGTCGAGGATGATCATGATCTCGTAGTGACGCATGCTTGGTACCCACCTCCTCTGGTCTATGGCGGTCACGGTCCTTCCGTGACAGGAGGGTGATGCGTGCGGCGCACCATCCGGCGGAAACAGGCTTCATTCCGCCTTCCGCCTGACGGCGCAGCCAGTTCGCCACACTACCGGACAACCGGGTGGCCCTGAAAGCCGAGACGGTGGGCCGACGACGTGCCATGCAACACGTCGTCGGCCCACCGTCAGGCGTCCGTCAAGAGGCAGGCGTCAATCATGCAGCAGCTACTAACCACCCTGTTGGACAGCCTGCTTCTCCTCCTGTGGTTGTCTGTTAGGAGGCTGCTGGTTTTGATCCGGGGGCTTCTGATCATCTGGCGGTGCAGTCGCCCCCGGCTGGATTTCGCTGCTACTCGTTGGTTCCTGCGAAGGGACTCCCTCGTTGCCGGGCTGCGTGCCCTGCTGAGTCGGCTCGGCGGTGGGCTGCTGGGTGGGGGCCGCAGTCGCCTCCGGTTGGCCGGTAGGGGCCGCGGTCGACTCCTCCTCCGGCTGGCCGGTGGGCTTGGCGGTCTGCGGAACCGTCCCGCCACGGGTGGCCAGCAGCTCAGCCGGCGGCGGGAACTCCTCGACCGCAAGCCCCTCGTGGGCGACCGTCATGTAGTCGATGAAGATGTCCGCCGGGTAGGTCGACCCGGTGATCTCGTCGTACTCGCCCCAGGGCTCGATCGACTCCTCCGAGCCGTCCGTCCCGGTCTGGTAGAGGGTCACCGCGGTGACCACCTGCGGAGTGAAGCCCACGAACTGGGCGGACTTGTTGTCCGACGACGATCCGGTCTTCGCAGCGACCGGGCGATCCATGTGGGTTGCCACCTTGTCCGCACTTCCATTCGGGCCGGAGACGACCTGCTGGAGGGCGTAGGTCGTGTCCGCCATGACGTCCTCATCGAACTCTCGATGCCCCTTGGTGTCCGCCGTGTAGCGGTTCGTTCCGTCGGAGTTCTTGAGGGAGGCCACGATGTGGGTGTCGTGCCGGATGCCCTGCGAGGCGAAGGTGGAGTAGGCCGTCGCGATGTCAATCGTGTGCGGGGAGGCCGACCCGAGCACGTTCTGGACGAGAGTCCGCTGCTCCGTGGTCTTCAACCCCTCGGTGTTCTCCGGGTAGCCGGCGCGGTTCGCCACCTTGGCCGTGACCCCTTTCTCTTTCTGCAGGTCCGGGGCATTCAAGAGCTCCTGATTGAGCTGGAGGTAGGGGGTGTTGAGCGACTGCTCCGTGGCCTGGGTGAGGCTGGCCCACTTCAGGGAGACGTTTCTGAAGTTCTGGAACTGATGGCCCTCAATGGTCATCGGCGAGGTGGCCGGATAACCACTGTCCAAGGACCACCCGTTCTCCAGGGCGGCCACCAGCGCGAAGGGCTTGAAGGTGGAGCCGGCCTGCGCGATGGCATCAGTGGAGGTGTTGACCTGACTGGTCAGGTAGTCATCACCCCCGTAGAGCGCCAGCAGACCGCCCGTCTTGGGGTCGATGGACACCAGCGCCTTGCGCAGGTTCGGCGAGGCGCCGGGAGGCAGGGAGTTGACCGCGTTGACGGCGGCCTCCTGGTCCTTCTTGTTGATCGTGGTGACGATCTTGAAACCGCCGGTGTCGATCTGCTCGGGCGAGATCTTGGCCTTGCTCTCAAGCTCGGCGCGCACCATCTGAAGCAGGTAGCCGTTGGTGCCAGCGTAGATCTGCTTCGTCTGGGACTCCTCGGTCTTGGGCATCCCCGCCTGCTTGGCCTCGTTGTACTGGGCCTGGGTGATGTAGCCGTCGTCGAGCATGAACTGCAGGACTCGTCCCCACCGCTCCTCGGCCTTCTTCGAGTTCTCGGCCGGGTCCCAGGCGCTGGGGGACGGCAGGATCCCCGCTAGGAGCGCGGCCTCCGAAGGGGTCATCTCCTTGGCGGGATGGCCGAAGAAGGCCTGCGAGGCGGCCTCGATGCCGTAGGCGCCGCGGCCGTAGTAAACCGTGTTGAGGTAGTCGCCCAGGATCTCCTTCTTGGGCTTCTCCCGGTCGATCTTGATGGCCATGATGGCCTGCTTGAACTTGCCGGAGTAGGAGCTCGTGGTGTCGACGTAGTAGTTCTTCACGTACTGCTGCGTCAGGGTCGAGGCGCCCTGGGTATCGCCTCCGCGCAGGTTGTTGATCAGGGCGCGCGCGATGCCCTTGGGGTCGACGCCCTTGTTGGAGTAGAAGGAGCGGTCCTCAGAGGCCACCACCGAGTTGCCCACATAGTCCGGCAGGGTGGAGGCGTCCACGGACTGCCGGTTGATCTCGGCGAACTTCCCCATCTCCGTGGTTCCGTCGGCGTAGTAGACCGTGCTGCTCTGAGCCAGCGCGAACTCACTGGGCTTGGGCACCTTGATGGTGTTGTAGGCCCACATGAAGGCGCCGACGGCGCTGAGCACCCCCAGCAGGAAGACGCCCAGGACGAACCGCCAGCTGGGGATCCAGCGGTGGATCTTCCCCTTGCCGGCGCGGGGGTAGTTGAAGAAACGGCGCTTGCGCCCCGAGGCGGCGTCCTTGGAACGCTCGGCCGTCGACCGCTTGCGCCCCTTTCCGGGCTTCTTACCGGCCCCCGAGATCCTGCCCAGGGACTGGCGACCGGCGCTGGCCACCTGGCTCAGCTTGTTGCCGACGGGGCGGCTGGGTCCGCTCCCACTCGTGCCTTCTGCCACGCGCTCCTCGTTTCGGTTGACTGTCATGGAGGTGACTGGGTGCCGCGACGGTGCGGGGGATAACGCTCCGGTTGCGACATGAGGTCCTCATCATGACCGATGTTGGCTGCTGGCGCCGACTCACAAACCGGTCACCGTCCAGCAGGACCGTCGACGGCGATCGGAGTGATCGCTGCGGACAAGCCGCATTGGGCGTCGACATGCGTCCAGTATGAGGGAACACGGGGTCGTGATGGTAGCGATGTGGACCTGGGAACCAGCCATGACGCCACCGACTCACGTTATCCGGTTGTCACCTAAATCGCTCCGAACAGTGCACTCATGCGCTTTGAGGGCCGGTGACGGCGCTACCGGAGCCAGAATGTGAGTTCGCGCCCAGCCGTCAACGAAGTACTCCGAAAACAGCCGATACCCACCAGGACAATAGTCCCCGACGGCTGATGAGACACTGGGCACAATCCAGACAGGTGGTCAGTTTCACGCATCGGCTCCTCGCCCGCCAGGCCAGCGCCGACCCTCGCCCGTCCCGCCCAACCGGGGAGATCCGCCATGGACGCCAGCTCAGCCCTTCAGGCCCTCAGCATCATCCTTCAAGTCGTCATCATCCTCACCTGCCTCATCATCGGGGCGAAGAAGGGCGGGATCGCCCTCGGCCTCATCGCCGGGATCGGGCTGCTGATCCTCGTCTTCGGCTTCCGCCTGGAGCCGGGCGAGGCCCCGGTCGATGTCATCCTCACCATTCTGGCCGTCATCGGCTGCGCGGCCACCCTCCAGCAGTCAGGCGGACTGGACGTCATGATGCAGATGGCCGAGCGCGTGCTGCGTCGACATCCCGAACAGATCACCATCCTGGGGCCGTGCGTCACCTGGTTCCTCACCGTCCTGTGCGGGACCGGCCACGTCGTCTACACGATGCTGCCGATCATCGCGGACATCGCCATCAAGAAGGACATCCGGCCCGAACGCCCCATGGCCGCCTCCTCGGTCGCCGCCCAGATGGGCATCACGGCCTCGCCGGTCTCGGTCGCCACGGTCTCCATCGTCTCCATCATCGCCAAGAACACCGACCGGCACTGGTCAGTCCTGCAGATCCTGGCGGTCTCCATCCCGGCGTCGTTGTGCGGGGTGCTCCTGGCCGCCCTGTGGTCGATGCGCCGTGGCAAGGACCTGGATCAGGACGAGGAGTACCAGAAGCGCCTGGAGAACCCGGAGTTCCGCGCTGCCGTCCACTCCAGCTCCGAGACCCTCGTCGGCAAGGTGTTCCCGCCCGAGGCCTACCGCGCCACCTGGATCTTCCTGGGCGCCATCGCCGTCGTCGTCCTGGGCGCCTTCGAGGTGCTGCGCCCCCAGTTCCCCACGGGCGACGACGGCGCGCTGGAGCGCCTGAGCATGAACCTGGTCATCCAGATGGTCATGCTCGCCGCCGGAGCGCTCATTCTGCTGACTTGCAAGGTACAGGCCGGCAAGATCGCCTCCACCACCGTGTTCAAGGCCGGGGCCACTGCCATGTTCTCCATCTTCGGGGTCGCCTGGATGACTGAGACGGTCGTCCACGCCCATCTGGAGAACCTGGAGCACAGTCTCTCGGGCGTCCTGTCCCACCACGTGTGGATGTACGCCATCGTCCTGTTCATCATCGGCAAGCTGGTGAACTCCCAGGCGGCCGGACTGCTCATCGTCGCCCCGATGGCCCTGTCACTCGGGGTGAGCCCCGTCATCGTCGTCGGGTTCATCGGTGCCTCCTACGGGTACTTCATCCTGCCCACCTACCCCTCGGATCTGGCGGCGATCGGCTTCGACCCCACCGGCACCACTCACATCGGCAAGTACGTCATCAACCACTCCTTCCTGGTGCCCGGGCTCATCGGGGTCCTCACCTCCTGCATCGTGGGCACCGCACTGTCCCAGATGCTCCTGTCCTGAACGCTCGACGTCGCACCGGCGGTCGACTCAGAACGACCCGGCCGGCGAGTGTGATGTCAGACACGCCACTGAAGTCGGTCTTCTGGGCAGAACGTAACAGGACCGTGTCGTCTGTTCTGTCTAGGCTCGTGCCATGACAACTACAGACGCGGCCACCACTTCCGCCATCGCCCTGCGTTTGGAGCTGCTGGGGATCGCCGCCCCGGCACAGGTCAAGCAGAGTGAGGCGGATCGTCTCATGTCCCCGATCCTGGCACGCCAGCGCGAGCTCTCCCGCCGGCTGGCCCACCGCCCCTGTGCGGCTGACCAGCGCATCCAGACCTTCCTCGACTCCTACCTGGAGGGCGCGGCCGTCACCCCACGGCTGCCCCGCTCCACCTTCGTCCTGGACCAGCCGGGCCTGGCGCGGGCCCTGTCCCTGCCGGCAGACTCCACCAGCTTCACCTCCGACTACGTCGAGAGCTACCGGGTGCTCGGCGGCGTCCTGCACAACCCCCGCAACGACCGTCGCACCACCGCCGGCGTCTTCCACGTCGCCGAGGGCGGCCTGCCGATCCCGGATGACAAGATCGCCGTCTCGCGCGACGTCTTCGCCCGCCTGCTGGCCCACGCCGTCGAGCCCCCCGAGGACCTGCTGACCCTGCCGTGGGCCTCCCGGCAGGAGGACCCGGCCCGCTGCTTCGTGTCGCTGCTGCTGCGCCCCGTCGTCGTGCCCGAGGTTCCCGGCTTCTCCGCCGAGCGCTCCATGGAGATCCGCTTCATCGCCCCCGGCGGCCTGGTCTCCAACCTGGACTTCGTCGAGGGCATCTTCGGCAACGGCGGTGACCCCTACCTGCCGGAGAACGACTCCTCCCTGGCCCCGGAGTCCTGGACCGGCCACACCGGCTGCGTCATCCTCGCCCCGCACCTGACCACCCTGACCAAGAAGGAGCTGGGCCTGCCCTCCTGGGAGGAGGCCACCGAGCGCCAGCGCCGCGACGGCCAGTGCTGGAAGGACGAGGCCGAGCTCTACAACGGCGGCAAGGCCTTCAAGTGCGTGGCCCGTGATGAGCGCGGCGTCATCGTCACCATCATCGCGGACAACTACTTCGGCTACTGCAAGAAGGAGGTCAAGACCCAGATCGGGTACTCGGCCAACCTCTTCGGCTGCGTGGAGGAGGAGCACGCCGGCGGCGCCGTCGCCTACCCGCGCTACAACCTGAGCCAGGAGTACACCGACGTCCACACCCCCAAGGGCCTGACCCTCGAGCACGTCATCGAGCGCAACCCCGGCCGCTTCGAGACGCGCGAGGACGGTTCCGCCGTCGCCATCGACGACCCGACCGTGGTGCTGGTGCCCGCCGGCGCCCACTACTCGATGCGCAACCAGACGATCACCTGGACCCGCCCCGACGGTCAGGAGGCCTCGATCCCGCTGCTGGTGGGCAACACCTACGTGGCCCCCAACGGCTACCGGGTCCACGCCAAGCACCGCGAGGGCGACGCCACCCAGTGGCACCTGGTGGGCACCGCCCCCTGGTCTACGCAGGCCCACAAGCCGGCCACCGTCTCCGGCGGCGGCAAGTCAGAGATCTCCAAGGCCCTCCTGGACGCCTTCGTCTTCGGTGAGGCCTACGTCGGCGACGTCGACGAGGACTTCGACACCGTCCAGACGATCCTCGACGGCAACTACGCCGACCGCTTCGTCGACCCGGCCAACAAGAGCGCCCACCACCGCTCGATCCTCTCCGAGCGCCGCTCGCTGGGAAGCGTCATCAAGCTGCTGACGCCGTCGTCGATGTACACCGAGGAGTACAACGCCTTCCTGGAGTCGATCCCGGCCCACATCAAGGAGCTCATCTTCACCGTCAAGCGCTTCTACCAGCCCAGCTGGGGCAAGGACTGGCGCAGCCACTTCTCCGTGGGCATCATCAACGGCCGCAAGGGCAACTCCCTGCGCCTGGACGGTGAGGTCATCAAGGTCAACATGCTGCGCGTGGGCTTCGAGGACGACGGCGCCTGGCGCCTGCTGTCCCTGCGCCCGGACTTCTCCCCGGCGGCCAAGGTCCAGACCGAGGACGACATCACCGCCTCGATCGTGGCCCCCGGCGGCCTGGTCTCCACCCCGGACTCGCAGCTGTCGCGCAAGTTCGTCACCAACTGCGAGTCCCTGCTCTTCCAGCGGCCCGACGACGCGATCGTGCGCGGCTACGACAAGCAGACCGAGTCGGACATGTCGGATCCGCAGGCGGACCTGTTCATCTCCAACTTCCAGCCGCTCACGCCCGCCGACGCCCGGGCGATGGCCGCCGACGCCCCCGGCCTGTCCCGCTTCACCCAGCCCATGCAGGACCTGGTGGCCCGCGCCGCCGCCCTGCCCGAGGCCGAGGACCCCGCCGAGCAGACCTACTGGGTCTCCACGGCCAACCCGCGCCTGGTCAACGGCACCCCCACCAAGAACCCCCGCTACCTCCAGGTGCGTCCCGACATCGCCAACCCGAAGGATGTGGCGCTGGCGGACCTGACCAACCACCTCTTCCGGGATGTCCCCCTGGACGAGGCGCTGCGTCACAGCGTCGACATCGTCGCCGCCGGGCGCCGCAACAACCCGCCCGAGGACGGGGTTCCGCCGCTGTGCGCCTACAACCCGCTGCACTACATGGAGCTGCCGGAGCTGTTCATGGAGTTCATCTCCTCCATGACCGGTAAGTCCCCCTCGACGACGGGCGCCGGCAGCGAGGGGGCCCTCACCAAGGCCCCGTTCAACGCCCTGCCGGCCATCTACGACCTCAACGCGGCCCTGCTGTCCTACGCCCTCAGCGGCTACGACGGCTGGCTGTCCTCGGCCGGCTACATTGGCCCGAAGGTGCAGGTGGCCCACGACATCTCGCTGCTCATCCCGGAGATCTTCTCGCGCATGAGCGTTGAGGAGCGGGACGCCCACCACCTCATCGAGGGCGGCTACCTCGAGCGCATCGAGGACTTCGAGTACGAGGGCCGCACCGTCCAGGCCTCGCGCCTGGGCTACCGGATGAACCAGTCCTTCGCCTCGACCTTCTTCGGCCGGATCTTCCTGCACCCCGACGTCGTCTTCACCGAGGAGATGCTGCGTCCCGAGCTGCAGGATGAGGCGGTCTTCGCCGACTCGGTGGACATCATCGTCACCACCCACAAGGTGGTGGCCGAGCACTACCGGGCCGACGGCTCCATCGAGTGGGCCGTGCCGCCGCTGCGGGCCCTGCTGGAGATCATGATCGACGGCACCTCTCGCGAGGGCTGGGACCTGACGAGCCCGGAGTTCCGCGCCCTGTTCGAGCGCGAGAACATCCTGAGCTCGTCGTGGTACGCGCAGCGCCTGGACGCCAAGGTCGCCCGCGACACCCGCCAGGCCCACCAGGCCATCGAGGACCTCACCCGCTTCTACACCGCGGAGAACAACGAGGAGGTCGTCGAGCGCCTGGGCATCGAGGGCCGTCTGGCCGAGGCCCGTGCCTGGCTGGACAAGGTCAGCTCCCCGGCCTACCGCGAGCACCTCGTGGGCTCGCTCGGCCTCCAGCCTTCGCTGGCCTGAGTCGACGCTCCCCCGCTGACGGGGACGCGGAATCCGTGTGGGGGAACAGGACACCTTGTTCCCCCACACGGATTCCGTCCTTGTGCGCGAGGCCGTTTCAACCTTCACACTCAAAACTCACCAAAGTTCACACTGAAATGGCTTCAACCTTCACACTGGGATAGAGTGACGACACGCCTCCGTCGGCAAGGACATCCATGAAACCCAGCGACAGCAGCGACTACCTCCCCCGCGTTGCGGACCAGCAACTGTCTGCGGCGTTGCGCACCTCCGGGGCCGTCCTCATCCAAGGCCCCAAGTGGTGCGGCAAGACCGCGACGGGCTCCCAGGCAGCTGCGAGCATCATCTACCTCCAGGACCCCGACCACAGCGCCGCCTACCTTCAACTGGCGGATCTCAAGCCCTCCGCACTTCTCGAGGGAGAGGTGCCACGCCTGATCGACGAGTGGCAGATGGCTCCGCAGGTGTGGGACGCCGTGCGCTTCGCTGTCGATCGCCGCCAGGCACGCGGCCAGTTCATCCTGACCGGTTCATCGACCCCTTCCGTTGAGCCCGCGCACTCCGGCGTCGGACGCATCAAGCGGCTGGTCATGCGCACCATGTCCTTGACCGAGTCCCTCGAGTCCAACCGAGCAGTCTCACTCACAGCACTCTTCGACGGCGATCATGACGCGGCGTCCCTGTCCGATCTGACGGTGGACGGCATCGCCCAGGCAATATGCCGTGGAGGGTGGCCCGAGGCAGTACGGGACCCGGACGACACCGAGGCCATCCAGTACGCTCGAAACTATGTCGACGCCCTGGTCGACTCGGACCTCTCGCGCGTCGACTCAGTCAACCGGTCGAGTCTGCGTATGCGGGCGCTCCTGCGAGCCTACGCCCGCAATATCTCAACACAGGCCGCAGGTACCACCCTGCGGGCCGACATGCAGGAGGATGAGCAGACCCTCTCGGTGAATGCACTGCGCCCCTACCTCGACCTACTCTCGCAGTCCTTCGTCATTGAGGATCTTCCCGCCTGGAGCCCTTCACTGCGATCGCGCACCGCCATCCGGACCAGTCCGACGCGCCACTTCACCGATCCTTCCATCGCCGCCGCCGTCCTGAGGCTCACCCCGCAACGGTTGCTCCTTGATCCCGAGACCTTTGGGCTACTGTTCGAGTCGTTGTGCGTCCGCGACCTGCGAATCTACAGCGGGGCGTTGGGAGGAAGCGTCTTCCACTACCGGGACCAGTCGGGTCTTGAGGCCGACGCCGTCATCGCGCTCGACGACGGCCGATGGGCACTCGTCGAGGTCAAGCTCGGCAGCGCCCAGATCGACGAGGCCGCCGCGAACCTGCGCAAGCTGGCTGACCGGGTCGACTCCAGGACCCTGGGAGAACCCTCGTTCCTCATGGTGCTCACTGGTACGGCGACGGCCTATCAGCGCGACGACGGCGTCCTCGTCGTTCCCCTGGGCTGTCTCAGCCCGTAGATCTCTCCCAGAGCTTGTCAAAGCAATCCGCCGTTGATGGGATAGCGTCCATGCCCACAGCACCCGCCATGGACACCTCGTTCGATCCGGCCGGCACAGAGCCATCGACGCAGCCCCGCCCCTACTCCCGCTCGGCCGACGTCGTCGCCACCGAGCTCGGCACCGATGTCTCCTGCGGTCTGAGCCGGCAGGTCGCGGCCGGCCGCCTGGCCGCCAACGGCCCCAACGAGCTGCCCTCCAAGCCGCCGACGCCCGCCTGGCTGCGCTTCCTGGGCCAGTTCAACGATCCGCTCGTCTACCTCCTGCTGGCCGCCATCGTCATCTCCACCATCGCCTGGGTCCTGGAGGGCGCCGAGGGCGTGCCGGTGGACTCCATCGTCATCGTCGCCGTCGTCACCCTCAACGCCATCCTCGGATTCGTCCAGGAGAACAAGGCCGCCGACGCCGTCGCCGCCCTGTCCGCCATGACCGAGGCGACCTCCACGGTGCTGCGCGACGGCGCGCGCCTGGTCATCCCCTCCTCCGAGCTCGTGATCGGCGACGTCCTCGTCCTGGGCGAGGGAGACCAGGTCGGCGCCGACGCCCGCCTGGTCTCGGCCGCCGCCCTGCGCGTGGTGGAGTCCTCCCTCACCGGTGAGGCCGACGCGGTCATCAAGACCCCCGAGGCGGTCGGCACCGACACCGACCTGGCTGACCGCACCTGCATGGTCTACCGGGGCACCTCCGTGGCCCAGGGGACGGGACGCGCCGTCGTCGTCGCCACCGGGGCCGACACCGAGATGGGCGCGATCGCGCAGATGCTCGACTCCGTCGAGGAGGAGGACACGCCCCTGCAGAAGGAGATCCACGTGATCTCCACGATGCTGGGGATCGTCGTCGTCATCATCGCCGTCGTGGTTGTGGGAACCCTGCTGCTCCTGGCGCGGGATCGCACACCGGACACGATCGTCCACGCCCTCCTGCTGGGCGTCTCGCTGGCCGTGGCCGCTGTGCCCGAGGGCCTGCCCGCGATCCTGTCGGTAGTCCTGGCCCTGGGTGTGCAGCGCATGGCCACCCACAAGGCCGTGGTCAAGAGGCTCACCAGCGTGGAGACCCTCGGCTCGGCCTCAGTCATCTGCTCGGACAAGACCGGTACCCTCACCCGCTCGGAGATGACGATCCAGGAAGTCGTCACGGCCTCGGGCACCTGCGTGGTCACCGGCATCGGGTACGCGCCCGACGGCGAGGTCGCCCCCGACACCGACCGTGACGGTCGCCCCGACGCCGATCCCCTCGAAGGGCCCCTGCGCGACGAGGTCACCGTGGTCCTCTCCGGCGGGGCGCTGGCCTCCGACGCCGAGCTCAGCGCCGACGAGGACGTGTGGAGCGTCGTCGGTGACCCGACCGAGGGCGCCTTCCTGGTCGCGGAGAGGAAGCTCGGCACCGATGGCCAGCGCGAGGGCCGCTTCGAGCGCGTCGGCGAGGTCCCCTTCACCTCCGAGCGCAAGATGATGTCGGTGCTGCTCACCGACACCGAGCACGGCACGATCATCGTCTCCAAGGGCGCCCCGGATATCCTCATGGAGCACTGCACGCAGATGCGCCTGGGCGAGGCCTCCACCGAGCTGACCGGTCAGGCCCGGGCCCGGTTCACCGAGCGCATCGCGGACATGTCGGGCCGGGCACTGCGCACCCTGGGGGTCGGCTACCGGCTCCTCACCGATGAGGAGGCCGCCCGCGTGCGCGAGGCCGCCGCCGGCGACGGCGAGGCGGACCTGTCGGACTTGGAGCGGGATCTGGTACTGGCCGGCATCGTCGGCATCATCGACCCGCCGCGCCCCGAGGCGGCCGTGGCCGTGGCCGAGGCGCACCGGGCGGGCGTGCGCGTCCTCATGATCACCGGCGACCACCCGGCCACCGCCGGACGCATCGCAGCGGACCTGGGCATCGTCGAACGGGGCGCCCCGGTCCTCACCGGCCGGGAGCTGGAGACGATGGACGACGAGGTCCTGTCCCGGGCCGTAGCCACCACCAGCGTGTACGCGCGCGTCGCCCCCGAGCACAAGATGCGGATCGTCGGCGCCCTGAAGTCGCAGGGCCACACGGTCTCCATGACCGGCGACGGCGTCAACGACGCCCCGGCCCTGCGCGCTGCGGACATCGGCGTGGCCATGGGCGTCACCGGAACCCAGGTGACCAAGGAGGCCGCCACGATGGTCCTGGCGGACGACAACTTCGCCACCATCGTCGACGCCGTGCGTGAGGGCCGGCGCATCTTTGACAACATCAAGAAGTTCCTGCGCTTCCTGCTGTCCTCCAACATGGGTGAGGTCCTCACGGTCTTTGGCGGCGTGGTGCTCTCGGGAGTCATCGGCCTGAGCGGGCACAGCGAGTCCGGCGTGGTCCTGCCGCTGCTGGCCACCCAGATCCTGTGGATCAACCTGGTCACCGACTCCGGACCGGCCCTGGCCATGGGCGTGGACCCCTCCGTGGAGGACGTCATGGCCCGCCCACCGCGCAAGCCCACGGAACGAGTGGTCGACGGCGCCATGTGGAGCGGCGTGCTGCTGATCGGTGCGGTCATGGCCGTCTCGACCCTGGCGACGCTAGACCTCTTCCTGCCCGGCGGCCTCATCGAGACTTCCCTGTCCACCGACGACCTGGACACCGCCCGCACAGCGGTCTTCTCCACGCTGGTCCTGGCACAGCTGTTCAACACGCTCAACTCGCGCTCGGAGACGGTCAGCGCCTTCAGTCACCTCTTCGTCAACAAGTGGCTCTGGGGTGCGATCAGCCTGACCCTGGTGCTTCAGGTCGCCGTGGTGGAGGTGCCCTTCCTGCAGGCGGCTTTCTCGACGAGGTCGTTGGACCTGACCCACTGGGCGGTGGTCGTCATCATGGCCTCCCTGGTCCTGTGGGTCGACGAGCTGCGCAAGCTCGTCAGGCGACTCATGAAGCGCTAAGCAGTACGACGCACGCGCATGCGGCCGGGTCCCCAACCGTCTGGTGACGGTCGGGACCCCTCGTTCCGCATCAATGACGGCCGATAGCGGCGAAGACCCGCGGCTTCCGGTTGTGGTCAGCCGACGTCGGCGTTGCCGGACAGGTGCCAGGTGGCGTTGGCCCAGGGGAAGACGTACTGCATGAGCACGTAGACGACTCCGGCGATGAGGATGAGCGACTCGATGGCCTTGAGCCACGCGGGGCCCGGAAGGTGCCGCCAGATGAAGCCGTACATCAGTTGACCCCCGGGTCGTTGAGCACGGACTTCGGACGTCCCTCGGAGCGATCCATCCAGTACTTGAACTGCGCGTGGACGATCCAGCGCTGGTCGTTGCCGAACTCGCCGGCGGTCGATCCGTGGCAGGTGGTCAACGTGATGTACCGGTCGGTGGGCTGAGCGTCCGGCTGGTTGGGGACTGGGGCGATGACCTCGACCTGCTCGGGCTGGACGATCTCGTGGCCGGTCACCCTGAACACGTACCAGGTCTTGGCGGTGGAGACGATGATCTCGTCGCCCTCCTGGAGCAGGTCGATGCGGCGGAAGGAGTTGCCGTAGGTGCGGCGGTGCCCGGCGATCGCGAAGTTGCCGAGCTCGCCGAGCTGCTGGGTGTTGGTGTAGTGGCCCGCCGCGGCCTGGTCCAGGACGTCGGATCCGGTGCCCTCCATGATGGGCATGTTGTTGTTGGTGATGCCGTACCACTTGGGGACGATGAGCATCCCGATGGTCTCGCCGTAGCCGACCTGCTCCATGACGGGCGGAGCATCATAGTGCTCCGTGCCGGCCTTCTGAGGTGACTGGACCTGCTTCTGGTGGAACTGGGTGGCCACCGCCTGCGCGCTGGCGTTGGCGTCAATGCCGGTCCACCACAGCTGCCAGCACAGGAAGAGGGCGACGACGAGGCCGGCGGTGATGAGCAGCTCACCGATTCCGGTCAAGGTGCCGTTGAAGATTCGGACAGCACGACTCTGGCCGGGTGCTCGGTGTCGCACAAGACCTCCTCCAGTCATCGCCCCTCCTCAGAACTGGGACATCATCGGGCTAACGGCCAGTCTAAGGGGGTACACCCCCCACATGACCAGCCAGGAGTGGTGGACTCATCACAAGGTGCACCGTGAGGAAGCCTGACAGCATGTCCTAGGCTAGGCCCGGATGTATTGCGGTGGTCTCATGCCACCATCCCCAACCAGTGAGGAGACCCAGGGTGGCCTTGGAGAAGAAGTCCACAACGGACGACGCCGACAAGAGCTCGGAGAAGGTCTCGAAGAAGAGCTCGGAGCAGAACAGCGCGAAGAGCGCTGAGAAGGACAAGGGCTCGACGAAGGACTCTGCCGCCTCTGAGAAGACGGAGAAGAAGACCACGGCGGACAAGGACTCGAAGAAGAGCTCGTCGTCGTCGAAGAAGAAGCACCCTAAGCGCTCCGGCAACCCGGCCAAGGCGGCCAAGGCCCTCGAGGAGGAGTCGCGCGCCGCGGCGAACCGAGTCTCGCGCACCCCCAAGAAGATCAAGGACACTGCCTCGCCGCGCTGGTACGCCCCCACCATGGTGACGCTCCTGGTCATCGGGCTGCTGTGGGTTGTCGCCACCTACCTCTTCCAGGGCAAGTACCCGCTGCCCTACTTCGTCGAGCACCACGGCGGCGACTGGCTGTTCAATGGCAACCTCTACATCGGCTTCCTCATCATGATGTCGGGCTTCCTCGGTCTGCTGCGCTGGAAGTGACAGGTTTCAGACACTCCCGCGATCAGGCATCCGCGTAGGCCCCCGAGCACCGGCTCGGGGGCCTTGTCGTGAGCGGTGTCTCCACACTTCGGGGCATCGACGGAGCGGGTTGAGCCGGCTGACAGAGCTGCTTGATCGCATCGTCGAGGGGCTCGTCCCAAGGAGGGGACCCGAGCCGGAGCCACTGCGTATCCCCACGACCCTGCGCCAGGGGCTCGGCCCGCTCCTCCTTCCTCCCCAGGTCGTCTGTGGATCCGTGGACAACCGGCTCCCCACAACCCACGTCGACTTTCCCCATGTGTGGACAGGCCTGTGGATAACTACAGCCTTGTGTTTCCACACCTGTGTCCACAGATGTGGATGAACCACAGCGGTGTTCTTTCAGCCTTGTCATTCAAGGCCTCACGGGCTGCGCGGTGCTTCTCAGGGGCGGTGCGTCTCATGTGCTGTCTCCTCGCTTCTGAGACGCTCGCTCGGGCGGGAGGCCGGTGCTGATCTGACGGGCCTGGTGCACCACTCCGACCGTGGGGTGCAGTACCGGTCCATCCGCTACGGGCAGGCCGAGCGTGTTCAATGGTATGTGTAAGCCCCTCCGTTGGAAGGACTGAATCGTCCCGGGTTTGATGGAGGCAGTGATGACACGGAAGGATCACTGTCATGGGACAGAAGAAGTACCCCGATGAGCTGCGCGAGCGGGCCACGAGGATGACCTTGGAGGCGCTGGAGGATTCGGCGCGGGCCAAGGGCGCGATCCGCAGGATCGCCGACGAGCTGGGTGTCCATCCCGAGGCTCTGCGCACCTGGGTCAAGAAGGCCCAGGTCGATGGTGGTCTGAGGCCGGGAACCACCACCGACGAGGCGCAGCGAATCAAGGAACTTGAGAAAGAGGTCCGAGAGCTGCGAAGAGCCAACGCGATCCTGAAGAGTGCGTCGGCTTTCTTCGCGGCGGAGCTCGACCGCCCATCCCGTTGATCTGCCAGTACATCGACTCCCGCAAGGAGGAGTTCGGGGTCGAGCCGATCTGCACTACGCTCAGCGAGGCTGGTGTGCAGATCGCCCCGAGTACCTACTACGCCCGCCGTAGCCGGCCTCCTAGCGCCAGGAGCCTGCGCGACGAGACCCTCAAGGCCGAGATATCCAAGGTCCACAAGAACCAGCTACTCGGTGCTGGGGGCCCGCAAGATGCACGTGATGCGGGGCCGACCCGAGGCCGCCGAGCGTCACGGTGCCGGTCACGTGGCCCGGTGCACCGTCGAACGCCTCATGGGCGACCTGGGTCTGCGCGGCGTCCGCCGCGCCAGGTCCCCGCACACCACGCGCAGCGCACCGCGAGAGCAGTGCCCGGCCGACCTCGTCAAAAGGCATTTCAGCGCGTTCAGGCCGAACGAGCTGTGGGTCGCCGACATTCCCCCGCAAGCGGGAGGTACCCCCTCCTACGTGCGTACGTTCTCCGGGTGGGTCTACGTCGCCTTCGTCACCGATGTCTTCTCGCGGCGAATCGTGGGCTGGCAGACCTCCACGAGCCTGTACACCGACCTGGCCCTGGACGCCCTTCAGATGGCCGTCTGGCAGCGGAAACGAGCCGGTGCTGACCTGACGGGCCTGGTGCACCACTCCGACCGTGGGGTGCAGTACCGGTCCATTCGCTATGGGCAGGCCCTGTCCGACTGCGAGGCAGTCGCCTCTGTAGGCTCTAAGGGGGATTCCTACGACAATGCTCTGGCCGAGGCGCTCAACTCGCTGTACAAGGCCGAGCTGATCCGCAACCAGGGCCCTTGGGAGGACATCGACGCCGTCGAGGTCGCCACCGCCGAGTGGGTCCACTGGTACGGGCACCACCCGGCCACACTCCGCCATCGGGATGCGAACCACCGCCGAGCACGAAGCCACCTGG
>NZ_MSKS01000005.1:0-3223 GCF_001937445.1 Actinomyces oris
CGTTCTCGGGCTCGTTTGTCCACAGGTGTCGCAGATCGCCAGCTTTCGGCAGCTTGATCACCGCCTCATCGGAGGGGAAGTGGCCGCGGTTCATCGGTGATCCTTGCGCAGCTGGTAGCTCGCAGTCTCGATCGTGTTGGTGGAGGGGGTACCTCCCACGAAGTGGGGGAGAGATGACACGCCTGAGCATCGGAGGGAAGTCCAGGAAGGGAGTGAATCGCTCCCAGGCCCGCTCCCAGGTCGCCACCGTCTGGGGGTACTTGACCCCCATGTCGGACTCGGAGAAGTCGGTCAGAGCCTGCCAGGCGGCCTCCTGGTTCGGGGCGGTGCAGATCGGCCTTGAGAGCGGCCGCGACCTTCCGGCTCTCCCCGTAAGAGACGAACCGCATCGGGGCACGGAACCGGGTGGACCACACAGGTGGGGACCGTGGCCTGGGGCCCAGGACTGCCTGTGTTCGCCTCGGGGAGGCCGGTAAGCCCGTCACATTCCCCCGCGCGCTTCGCTCCCGTGCGGGAGGTGCCCCCTCTACGATCAGGACGTCCTTGACGCCCCTGTTGGCCAGCTCAGCGCACACGAGCCGCCCTTCAAGGAGGCTCCCTCCCCGGGCCCGGGGCCCAGATACTTAAGCCACGTGCTGACAGCCGTCCATGCCCCGCCCCGACCGCGATGTGAGCCGAGCGGGAGGCGACCCGGTGAACAGGCGCGGACCATCGGCCCGAATCGCGCCTGTGGTAGACCACCGGGAAGAGGACTCCTCCAGCGGACGCGTGCTGCCACACGCGGGACAGCATCGGCTACCGCGTCGGTGATCCTCGAAATGGTCCCCGCGCTGAGCACCCGCGCTGAGCGTGGAGGCCAGGTGGTGCTGGATATCCCGCACTTCTCAATTCCACCGGCGCATCAGGCCTGGTGATTCACACGCATCGAGGCCGTCCAGGCGGCGCTGACCCTTGGCGCTACCCGGGCGCGGGGTGAAGGTCCCGGCCCGGTCCCGGGGCACCACAGGTCTCAAAGGGCCCCATCCTGACGAGTCCACCGTCTTGGACGTGGTCCCGTTCCTGGCGTTACCGCGCGCCTGGGAGGTTGGCTCGCCCCTGTCGTAACCCAGGTGCTCGCTCAAGCCAAGCGGCCAGGCCCCTCTCCAGGGCCTCCTTGACCAGGGCCGGTAGCAGGCCATCAGTCCCGGTCATGCTCACCTGCCCGGCACCAGGTCTGCTCAAACAAGCCATCCAGAGCCCCAGCCGAGCGCAGCTGGTCGACCACATCCCGCCCACCAGCAGGAGCCCTGTTGTCATCATCAGTAGCAGTCATCAGTGTCAGTCCTTCCACAAGGGCTTACACAAACCATTGAACAGGCTCACGTACAGTGCAGTGGCGAGGGTCTCCAGTCGGTGTCCACTTTCTCAAGCTCCCAGCGCGAGGAAACGGTTCTAGCAGCACCGATCCTGCGAGATCCTCGCCCCTACCCTGAATCGCCCCGGGTTTGATGGAGGCAGTGATGACACGGAAGGATCACTGTCATGGGACTTAAGGAAGTATCCCGATGAGCTGCGCGAGCGGGCCACGAGGATGACGTTGGACGCGTTGGCTGACCCAGCACGGGCCAGGGGCGCGATCCGTCGGATCGCCGAGGAGCTGGGTGTCCACCCCGAGGCTCTGCGCACCTGGGTCAAGAAGGCCCAGATCGACCAGGGCACCCGGCCCGGCACCACCACCGACGAGGCACAGCGGATCAAGGAGCTTGAGAAAGAGAGCCGGGAGCTGCGAAGAGCCAACGCGATCCTGAAGAGCACGGTCGGCTTGTCTATCGCGGCGGAGTGTGAGCGCCCGTCCCGTTGATCTGCCAGTACATCGAGACCACGAAGGAGGAGTTCGGGGCCTGGCCGATCTGCAAGGTGCTCACTGGCGCCGGAGTCAAGATCGCCCCGAGCACCTGACTCACGCTCGCCGTAGCCGGCCTTCTAGGGCCTGTTGCGGAAGGGGTGGTGGTTGGCGGCGTGGTGGCTGGGCTGGGTGAGGCCTCCGGGGTATCACGGGTGGTGTCAAGTCATCACGTGATCAAACCGGAGGCCTCAGGTGCCCAGGATAGACGCACACGCTAAAGGTCGTCATGACCTCACCGATGCGCAGTGGGAGCTGCTGGCGCCGCTGCTTCCCGAGCTGCCCACCACCGGCAGGCCGCGCACCTACGGCCTGCGTGGCCTAGGTCCTGTTGCGTATGTCCGGGCGGAGACCGGTTCTCGCCAGTGGCCGACATCGCGGTCGTACCTTAGGGTTCGCGTTCGGAGGGGTAGAGGGTACGAACGCGCGCCCTAAGGTACGAACACGCGGACGCTTCACCCCACTTTCGCAACAGGCCCTAGTCGACGCGGTGCGCTACCGAACCAGGACGGGGTGCCCGTGGCGCGACATCCCGGATCGCTACGGGCCCTGGTGGAGGGCCTACGCACTATTCCGCTCCTGGCAGGTCACCGGGGTCTGGGAGCACCTGGAGCGCGAGCTGGCATCCGCGGTGGTCACCGCCCAGGGACCCGAGGCGGTGTGGGACGAGGTGTCGGTGGACTCCACCGTCTGCCGGGCCCACGTGCACGCCGCCGGCGCCCGCCGCGACAGCCCCCGCACGGTGGACGGTGAGCCGGACGACCACGCCCTGGGGGTGTGCCGGGGCGGGTGGTCGACCAAGATCCACGCCGCCGTCGATGCGGGGTGCGGGATGCTCGCCTGCGTGCTCAGTGCGGGACAGGTTGCGCACTGCCCCATGATGGTCCCGGTGCTGGAGGCGATCCGCCTGGCGCACCATGGCCCGGGCAGGCCCCGCCGGCGACCGCGGCGGGTGCTGGCCGACAAGGCCTACTCCTCACGGGCCAACCGGGCCTGGCTGCGCGCCCACCACATCCGCGCCACGATCCCCGTCAAGGCCGACCAGGCCGCCCACCGCAAGGCCAGGGGCCCACGCGGCGGGCGCCCACCAGCCTTCGACGCCGCCGCCTACAAGGACCGCAACGCCGTGGAACGCGGTTTCAGCCACCTCAAGCACCACCGGGCCCTGGCCACCCGCTACGACAAGCTCGCCGTACGCTACCGAGCAACCATCCACATCGCCAGCATCGACCACTGGCTCAAACGACTTACATAACAGGCCCTAGTGCCAGGGGCCTGCGCGACGAGAAGATCCTCAAGGCGGAGATATCCAAGGTCCACAAGAACCAGCTACTCGGTGCT
>NZ_MSKS01000005.1:3271-3651 GCF_001937445.1 Actinomyces oris
GGTCACGTGGCCCGCTGTACCGCCCGTGCGCCTCATGGGCGACCTGGGTCTGCGCGGCGTCCGCCGCGCCAAGTCCCCACGCACCACGCGCAGCACGCCGCGAGAGCAGTGCCCGGCCGACCTCGTCAAAAGGCATTTCAGCGCGTTCAGGCCGAACGAGCTGTGGGTCGCCGACATTCCCCCACTGCGTGGGGGGTACCCCCTCCTATGTACGCACCTTCTCCGAGTGGGTCTATGTGGCTTTCGTGACCGACGTCTTCTCGCGGAGGATCATCGGCTGGCAGACCACCTACCGGCCAGTGTGCACCGACCTGGCCCTGGACGCCCTTCAGATGGCCGTCTGGCAACGAAAGCGAACCGGGGCCGACCTGACGGGCCTG
>NZ_MSKS01000006.1:0-69559 GCF_001937445.1 Actinomyces oris
GGCGTGGGCTCCTCGGTGGGAGTGGGCGTCGGCGTGGGCTTCGGGACCTCCGTGTAGGTGTTGGTCACCGTGACAAGGGTGGCGCTGGAAGCACCCTCCTTGATCGTGAAGGTTCCGTTGTCGATCTTGGTGTCGACTGTGTAACCCTCGCGCTCAGCGCCGCCGTCAGCCTGCTTTTCCTTCTCGGTGACGTCGCATGTGGTACCCACCGGTACCGACGGGCCATCGACAGGCGTGCCGTCGCCCTTCACGTCAAGGGTCCCCTTGGAGCCGTTCTCACACGCGTAGGTGATCTGGAACGTCTCTTTGGAGAAAGCGCCCTTGTTGCTTCCCTCGACCTTCTTCACGACGGAGAAGGAACCGGTCTTCTGAATGACCTCGTTGTACAGGCCCACAGCCTGCACGGAGGAATCGACCGAGAACGTCGCGGTGTCCGGCGTCTCACTACCGTTGACGGAGAAGGTCTTGCCTCCCCAGCCAAGGGCCTCAGGAAGGGCCGCGGCGGATGTGTCCTCTGTCAGCGTGATCTTGGTGCCCTTGGGGAACTCGCGCAGGGTGTCCCCAGCCTGCTGCTGGCCCGCGGCCACCTCGACGGTGTAGGGGTTCGACGCCGGCTTCTTGGACCAGGTCGGGTAGTCCGCCTCAGTCGTACCGTTGGGGAGCTCGTAGGCGACGTTCACACGGATCTTGATGTCCGCAGGGACGTCGTTCTGGTGAGCGCCGGTGACGTACTTCTTGACCCCGAAGGATCCGAAGCCCTGAGTCAGCTGCACGTCGTAGGAGATCGGGTCCTTGTAGGCCATCTGTGCGGACACCGTGGTGTTCTTACCGCCGTTCAGGGTGGCGCTGTTGGTGTAGACCTTGCCCGGGACGATCTTGCCGCTCTCGGCCAGGGACTGGTAGACGATCTCGTAGTTCGCGTTCTTGGCGAAGTTGCCGTCCGTACGGGACAGGGTGATGGACGCAGTGGTCCCGTCGGCGCCGATGGTCGGCTTCAGGGTGAACTTCCCGTGGTCGGTGTTCATGGCTGTGCCATCGGCCTTGGCGACGTCGAAGTAGCCGTCGGCGCCACCGCCGAACTCCTCGGGGTTGACCCGCACGTACCAGGAGCCGAGATCCGAGTTGAGCTTCTGCCCGCCCCCGGAGACGTCGTTGAAGGTGACGGTGTTGACGCTACCCTCCTCCGCATTCAGGTGCTTGGCGATGGTTGCACCACTGAACTGGATGTGCCAGGTCAGACTGTTGGACTCGCGCTTGAGGGAGTTGGCGTACTTGCCAAGGTCCTTCTCAACCCAGGCGATCGGTAGAATCCGCTCGTTGTTGGGGTGGAAGACCTCGACCTCGGTGCCGTTGGCGTCGAAGGTGGTCTTGTTGTCCTGGGTCACCTTCTGGGCCACGATCATCTGGTTGCCCGATCCCTTGAGCTCGGAGGCTGCGCTGATCGCGGCGTTGAAGGTGCAGGTGAGGGTCTCGGTGGTCGTGACGCAGTCGCCCACCTTGGTGCCGTTCCCGAGAACAAGATCGTCGTGTCGACCGATCTCACGGAACCGGTACTCCGCCGGAAGGCCGATGCTGAAGGACTCGTCCGGCTGCGGATTCGCGTCAGAGGCGTCCCAGGCGAACTTCATGCGAACCGGGTCCTCGAGATGCGCAGGCTTGCCCGGAAATTCCGTTCCATCCTTGTCTGCGAGGATGAGAGGACTGAAGGAGACCTTCACTCCGGTATTCTGGTTCGCGCTCGCATGAGGTGCTAATAGCGCGACAAAGCTACCCAGTGCGACCAGCAGTACGCCGGCGAGCAGAGTCGCCACGTACTTGCGATGCACAGAGAGGTGCTGTAGGTGCATTCGTTATCTCCATCTTCATGGGGTGAAAATCCTGCGTTTTGGGGAATTACAGGAATCCGTGGAGATACTATGGTGCTACCTCTAATAATGAGAGCGTAGTTTGCGTTTTGTAACCTTTATGTTGCTGTATTGGTATATTTGGCGATTGGATGCTCGGGTGTGCGCAGCCTCCTTGGTTCCGTGCGTCCGACGACGGCCTCCGTCCCCCTTGTGTGCGTCAGGCCTTGCCTAATTGCTGTGTCGGTATCCACGTCGGCCTTCGAGTTTGGCCAGCCTTCCCTACGTATTGACAACGGATGACACGCCGTGGACTACGGTCCACACCGGAGCATCCGCGCAGCCCTCCGCCTGGCTGTCGCCACGCGTCCGCGTGACAGGCCTGAGGCGGTGCAGGAGGCCGGAACGGTACGACAACTGGAAGTGAGCCCCGGTGACCAGCCTCAACACCTTCGCCTCGCGCAGCACCCTCGACGTCGACGGCCGCGACTACGAGATTTACCGCCTCGACGCCGTCCCCGGCCTGGAGCGCCTGCCCTATAGCCTCAAGGTGCTGGCCGAGAACCTGCTGCGCACCGAGGACGGCGCCAACATCACCGCCGATCACGTGCGAGCCCTGGCCGCCTGGGACCCCGCCGCCGAGCCCGACACGGAGATCCAGTTCACCCCGGCCCGCGTCGTCATGCAGGACTTCACCGGTGTGCCCTGCATCGTCGACCTGGCCACCATGCGTGAGGCGGTCGCCGACCTCGGTGGCGACCCCGAGGTCATCAACCCCCTCAACCCCGCCGAGATGGTCATCGACCACTCCGTCCAGATCGACTCCTTCGGCCTGCCCGGATCCCTGGAGCGCAACAAGGAGCGCGAGTACGAGCGCAACGCCGAGCGCTACCAGTTCCTGCGCTGGGGGCAGGGGGCGCTGTCCAACTTCCGCGTCGTCCCGCCGGGCACCGGCATCGTCCACCAGGTCAACATCGAGTATCTGGCCCGCATCGTCTTCACCCACGAGGCCGACGGCGTCACCCAGGCCTACCCCGACACCTGCGTGGGCACCGACTCCCACACCACCATGGTCAACGGCCTGGGTGTCCTGGGCTGGGGCGTTGGCGGCATCGAGGCTGAGGCCGCCATGCTGGGCCAGCCCGTCTCCATGCTCATCCCCAAGGTCGTGGGCTTCAAGCTCTCCGGTGCCATCCCCGCCGGCGCCACCGCCACTGACGTGGTCCTGACCATCACCGAGATGCTGCGCGCCCACGGCGTGGTGGGCAAGTTCGTCGAGTTCTACGGCGAGGGCGTCGCCGAGGTGCCGCTGGCCAACCGCGCCACCATCGGCAACATGAGTCCCGAGTTCGGCTCCACCGCCGCGATCTTCCCGATCGACGAGGTCACCCTGGACTACCTGCGCCTGACCGGCCGCTCCGAGGAGCGCGTGCGTCTCGTGGAGGCCTACACCAAGGCCCAGGGCATGTGGCACGATCCGTCCCGCGAGCCCGTCTACTCCGAGTACCTCGAGCTGGACCTGTCCACCGTGGTGCCCTCGATCGCCGGCCCCAAGCGCCCCCAGGACCGCATTGTCCTGTCACGGGCCAAGGAGTCCTTCCAGGAGATCCTGCCCACCTACGCCTCCCAGCCCTCCAAGCCGACGCCGGTGACCCTGGCCAACGGCACCACCACCGAGCTCGACCACGGGCACGTCGCCATCGCCTCGATCACCTCGTGCACCAACACCTCCAACCCCTCGGTGATGATGGCCGCCGGGCTGCTGGCCCGTAACGCCGTCGCCCGGGGCCTGCGCTCCAAGCCCTGGGTGAAGACCTCCACCGCTCCGGGCAGCCAGGTCGTCACCGACTACTACGAGAAGGCCGGGCTGTGGCCCGCCCTCAACGAGCTGGGCTTCAACGTCGTCGGCTACGGCTGCGCCACCTGCATCGGCAACTCCGGACCCCTGCCGGCCGAGGTCTCCCAGGCGGTCAACGACGCCGACCTCGCCGTCGTCTCGGTGCTCTCAGGCAACCGCAACTTCGAGGGGCGCATCAACCCCGACGTCAAGATGAACTACCTGGCCTCCCCGCCCCTGGTCATCGCCTACGCCCTGGCCGGGACCATGGACATCGACTTCGCCACCGAGCCCCTGGGTCAGGACCCCGAGGGTCGCGACGTCTTCCTGTCAGACATCTGGCCCGACCCCACCGAGGTCCAGGCCGTCATCGACGCCACCATCGACCGTGAGATGTACACGCGCGACTACGCCGACGTCTTCGCCGGTGACGAGCGCTGGCAGGGCCTGGACACCCCCGAGGGGGACACCTTCGCCTGGGACGAGGAGTCCACCTACGTGCGCAAGGCCCCCTTCTTCGAGGGACTGTCCATGGAGCTGACCCCGGTCACCGACATCAAGGACGCCCGGGTGCTCGCCCTGCTGGGAGACTCGGTGACCACCGACCACATCTCCCCGGCCGGCGCCATCAAGGCCGACTCCCCGGCCGGGCGCTACCTGGCCGAGCACGGCGTGGCCCGCGCGGACTTCAACTCCTACGGCTCGCGCCGCGGCAACCACGAGGTCATGATCCGCGGCACCTTCGCCAACATCCGACTGCGCAACCGGCTGCTCGACGGCGTCGAGGGCGGCTACACCCGCAACTTCCTCACCGGCGAGCAGGAGTCGATCTTCGACGCCTCCCAGGCCTACCAGGCCGCCGGCATCCCGCTGGTGGTCCTGGGCGGCAAGGAGTACGGCTCGGGCTCCTCACGCGACTGGGCGGCCAAGGGCACGGCACTGCTGGGAGTCAAGGCCGTCATCGCCGAGTCCTTCGAGCGCATCCACCGCTCCAACCTCATCGGCATGGGCGTGGTGCCCCTCCAGTTCCCGGCCGGACAGAGCGCCGAGTCGCTCGGCCTGGACGGCACCGAGACCTTCTCCATCACGGGCCTGACCGCGCTCAACGAGGGCACCACCCCGCGCACCGTCGCGGTCGCGGCGCAGAAGGCCGACGGCTCGGTGACCTCCTTCGACGCCGTCGTGCGCATCGACACCCCCGGCGAGGCCGACTACTTCCGCCACGGCGGCATCCTGCAGTACGTGCTGCGCCAGCTCGCCAGCTCCTGAGACCTCATGCGTTGACAAGGCGGGGCGATCGCAGATCAGCGATCGCCCCGCCTTGCTGTTGATGGGCGCGATGGCGAGAGCCTCCTTGGCCTGAGAGCAGGTCTGGAAGGGGCTGCTTGCCCCCAGAGATTATAGACACTAACTTGATAGCTATGAGTATTAACCAACTTGAGGTGTCGGGCGGAACCATCGCTTACGAGGTGCACGAGCCTGTCGGTACAAGTGCCGGATCGGATGCAACGAGCCGGCCGCTTGTCGTCTGCTCGCCGGCCATGGGGGACGTGCGGGACGTCTACGTGCCGTTGGCGCAGTCCCTGAATGAGGCGGGGTTTCGTGTCGTCACCGCGGATCTGCGCGGTCACGGGGATAGCTCGGCGACCTTCACTGCCTATGGCGACGAGGCCACCGCAGTCGATCTCATTGCCCTGATCGAGGCCATCGACGCCGGTCCCGCCATCCTTGTGGGGGCCTCCATGTCCGGAGCCGCTGCGGTGATCGCCGCTGGGCGTCGCCCTGACCTGGTGTGCGGGCTTGTCCTCGTCTGTCCCTTCCTACGTGGGCCGCAGAGTCGAGTCAGGACACTCGTGCAGCGCGCCGTGCTTGGGGCTGCGCTGATGCGCCCTTGGGGGCCTGCTGTGTGGAACAGCTACTCCGCCAGATTGTGGCCCGGTCTGCCTGATTCCCAGCAGCGGGCCGCGCGTCTGACGGGCCTGCTGCGCCGTCCGGGGCGCTGGCGCGCCTTCTGGGCGACGACTCGTACCGATCACCGCGTTGTTTCCCCGTGGCTGGACAAGGTGGACTGTCCCGCCCTCGTGGTCATGGGGAAGGAGGATCCAGATTGGAAGGAGCCTGCGGCTGAGGCCGCCTGGGTAGCAGGCGCTGTTGGTGGAGGTGGGGGAGAGGTTGTCATCGTTCCCGGTGCGGGGCACGCCCCGATGCTGGAACGCCCCGGCCTCGTTGGGCCACAGGTGGTCGACTTCGCCCGGCGTATGATCGCCGGCAATGCTGAGGCAAGGCCGGCGGGGGGAGAGGTGAGGAGTGCACGATGCCACGAGCAGGACTGAGCGCCGAACGTGTGGTGGAACGGGCCGCGCAGTTCGTTGACGAGCACGGCCTTGAGGAACTGTCCCTGAGCCGGCTGGCTGCCGATCTGGGAGTCGCGCCGCCGAGCCTGTACAAGCATGTCTCCGGTATGAGCGACCTGGTCCGAGGAGTCTCCGTGCGGGCGGTGGATGAGCTCGCCGACCGTCTGGCGGCCTCCGTCATGGGGTTGGCCGGGCCTGATGCCCTGCGAGCCCTTGCCGACGCTTACCGAGGCTTCGCCCACGCGCACCCCGGGCTCTATCCGATGACCCAGGTCCCTGCCGAGGCCTCGGACAGGAGTCTGAGTCCGCTACGGTCATCCGCTGCGCAACGCACGGTTGCCATCGTCACCGCGGCGCTGGCCGGCTACCGCATCCCCGAGGATCGGATCATCGACGCTGTGCGAATGACCCGGGCGTCACTCCACGGCTTCGTGGATATCGAGGTCCACGGTGGCTTCGCCATGGATGCGCCCATTGACGTGAGTTTCGCCACGCTCGTCGACTCCCTGGACTCCGCCCTGGTCGCTCTCGGCGAGCAGGAGGGCGACCAGGTATCAGTGAGGACGAAAGGATAAGTCGCCTCAATGGTCGGTTGGGAGAGGCGACAGCTGCGTGAGGCTCCCCCGGGTGCTGTCGGCGATCCGCCGAGGACGCCTGCCATCGCCCCGGAATAGCGGCCTTGCGCTTCCCGTTGCCCTGGCGTTCAGATCACGCCGAGCGGCAACCGCCGAAGGAGATGCGCACCCATGACCCAGTCCACCGTCAACAGCGACGCCACCAACCAGACAGACGTCCCGGTCGAGGAGGTCGACCTTCTCGTCGTCGGAGGCGGCAAGGCCGGCAAGTCCCTGGCGATGCTGCGCGCCAAGGCCGGCGACAAGGTCGTCATGGTGGAGCGGGACAAGGTGGGCGGCACCTGCATCAACGTCGCCTGCATCCCCACCAAGACCCTCATCTCCGCCGCCCGCGTCCTCCATGAGGTCCAGGGCTCGCAGGCCTACGGCGTCATCCTGCCCGAGCAGGACGGCGGCGCCGACGCCCTGGCCCAGGCCCGCATCGAGCTGGCCGCCTTCCGCGCCCGCAAGGAGACCGTCGTGGGTGGCATGGTGGCCGCCCACGAGAAGATGTTCCCCGCCTCCGGCATGGACTTCGTCAAGGGCACCGCCCGCTTCGTGGGGGAGCGCACCGTCGAGATCGCCCTGAATGACGGCGGCCTGCGGCGCGTCCGCGGCGCCAAGGTCCTCATCAACACCGGCACCACGCCGTCGGTCCCCCCGATCGAGGGCCTGGCCGACGTGCGCTACTGGACCAGTGAGGACCTGCTCACCCTGCCCGAGCTGCCCAGTAGCCTCATCGTCCTGGGCGGCGGGGTCATCGGCGTCGAGATGGCCTCCCTCATGGGGCTCCTCGGTGTCCCGGTCACCATCGTCCACGCCGGGGAGCACATCCTGGACCGCGAGGACGAGGACGTCGCCGCTGAGGTGACCGCAGGCCTGGAGGCCCTGGGAGTCACGGTCCTGACCGGTGCGCGCGCCTCGAAGGTCGCCGCCGCGGCCGACGGGAAGGGCGTCGTCGTCACCACCGCCGACGGGCACGAGGTGAGCGGCTCCCACCTGCTCGTCGCCCTGGGACGCACCCCCGTCACCGCCGGCCTCGGCCTGGAGGCCGTGGGCGTGGAGCTGACCGAGCGCGGCTTCGTGCGCGTCGACGACCACCTGCGCACCACCGCCGAGAACGTCTACGCCGCCGGTGACGTGGCCGGAACGCCCCAGTTCACCCACGCCTCCTGGAACGACTTCCGCGTCCTGCGCGACCTCTTCGCCGGCAAGGAGGCCTCCACCACCGGGCGCCTCATCCCGTGGGCCGTCTTCACCACGCCCGAGCTCGGGCACGTGGGTTTGAGCGAGGCCGAGGCCCGCGAGGCCGGCTACGAGGTGCGCGTCGCCAAGACCCCGGCGGCGGCCGTCCCGCGCGCCAAGACCCTGGGCCGCACCGAGGGATTCTTCAAGGTCATCATCGACGCCCGCACCGACCTCATCCTGGGGGCCGCCATCATCGGCGCCGAGGCCAGCGAGGTCGTCACCAGCATCCAGATGGCGATGCTGGGTGACCTGACGTGGCAGCAGGTGCGCGACGCCGTCATCACCCACCCCACCATGAGCGAGGGACTCAACATCGTCCTGGACTCCCTGGGCTGAGGGCCTGAGGACTGGCCCCGCCTGAACGGTGAGACAGACCCGCTCAGGCGGGGCGTACCCCCAGGTTCTCGACGCGCTCGGCCCCCGGCAGCGCCACCAGCAGCGCCCCGGGCACCAGGAGCTTGGAGTGGCGCACGCCCGAGCCGATGAGCACCGTGGCTCGGTCCGCCACGGCGCCGTCGATGAAGAGGCGCCAGTCCTCGGGCAGGCCGACCGGGGTGATCCCGCCGTACTCCATGCCGCTCATCTCCACGGCCCGCTCCACCGGCAGGAACGAGGCCTTGCGCACGTCAATGCGCTTCTTGACGACGTGGTTGACGTCGGCGAAGTCGGTGGCACGCACGACGCAGGCGGCGATGCGCTCCTGGCCGGTGCGCTTACCGGCCACGAGTACGCAGTTCCCGGTCGCCTCAGGATCCAGGGAGTAGTGCGCGTTGAGGGCGTCGGTGTCGGAGTGGGACGGGTTAATGGGCACCACCTGTGCCTGACGCGCCAGGCCCGCGCCCTCGGGCGAGGCCGCCTCCAGCGCCCGCAGCGCGGCGGCCACGGGCTCAGCGAGCAGGTCGGTACGCTCCAGCGCCGGCTGCCAGCCGATCTCCGCGGCGAAGACCTCAGCCGGGTCACGCAGCTCAGTCATTCCTTCTCATCCTTTCGACGACGTCGAGCGCCTCTCGATGCGTTCCACCAGACGGGTCCTGACCCCGGGCCATTGCTGCGGGGTGATGGAGAACATGGCCGTGTCGCGTGGGCGCCCCTCCTCGCCGGGTGCCAGGGAGGGCTGCCAGGCGTGCAGGACCCCCTCGAAGGTCGCCCCCAGGGCCGCGATCGCGCCGCGAGCCACCTGGTTACGCGCGTCGGTCTTGATGTCCACGCGGTCCACGCCCCACTCCTCAAAAGCCTGCGTGAACAGCAGGAGCTTGGCGGCCGGGTTGATGGCGGTGCCGCGAACAGTGGGGGAGAGCCAGGAGGAGCCGACCTCGACGGCGAAGAGCCTCCCGTCCGGCATCCACCGGGGCGTCAAGTAGGCGGTATGCCCGACGACGCGGCCGGTAGCGAGCTCCACCTGGGCGAACGGTGCGTAGGTGCCCGTGTCCCGACGGGCCAGGCTACGAGCCACGTAGTCCCCGACCGTCCCCGGTGTCGGCACCGTGGCGAAGGGGCTGGTCGCGGCACCCTCGGCGGCCAGCTGCAGTCCCGGCACGTGCTCGGGTGTCAGCGGCTCCAGATGCACGATGCCACCGGCCAGTACGCCACAGGTGAGGACGGGGGAAGGGGCATGCGACTCGGTAGTACTCATGCCTCAAGCATGGCAGCCGGAGCACGGACGTCGTCGGGATGCCTCAGCATGTGGTCTCATTGTCCTCGTGCTGTACGTCATCTTCGAATCTTGACTACACGTCAAGTGTTGAGAATCGTACTTTTGATACGTAAAGTATATCATATGGTGGGATAAATTACTGTGTTACGATACTTTTCACTATAGTCGACGTCGTCACTTGGGTTGCATATGGCGTGATCTTGACCTATCTCCGAGTGGCTTCGTTTGCGTGAGGGGAAGGGGGTGAATTTACGTATGAGGAAGGCTGAAGAAATCGTCAACAAGCTCGAGGATGACAAGGCGCGAGTGTTTGCTGGCATGATGATGGGATGGAATCACTGCGCGCAGTCGCCGCAGTGATGTTGGATGACGCACGCCTTCATGCACATGAATGACCGCCGAAAACGTCGGAGATGCGGGGTAGAGTATGAGAATTTCGAACATTCACGATCATTTAAATGAGTTAAATTCTTGTTTGAGTGGTCGTCCCGTATCTCCGGCGTTCCCTGAGAGGTTACGCGTGCTATGGAGCGTACTCGACAATAAAGCAGTCCAGTTGGAGAGGTCTGTAGGCGCCCCCTATTATGTGACAGATATGGGTGTCAGACTATTTAGTGACCCAAGTGTGTTTTACGGCGCACACCTAAATCATGCAAACATCGAACCGATTTCGAGATCTGCTCTTGAAGAATTTGTGTATCGATCTGATATTGCTGATTTAAAGCATAAAATTGATGCAGTCATTCTATTCTTTGGCGACTATGAGGCTGTATGTTGTGTGCTCAGTAAACGCTCCGCGGAGATACTTCGATCTGATGACTATGAATTGTTGATATACTGTGGGGTGGTTTATGGTGCATGTGGTTACGGAGAAGCGATAACATATTTTGATGCGGCTGAACGCGTCGCACATACTCCAACAAGAGCTTACGCTGCGGCGCACCGTTCGGCTGCGTTTGAGGTAAAGAAACTTTCGACGCCCGATAAGGGGCTACAACGTTTGAGTGTTGCTGGTGAACGGTATGTGTGTTCGAATAATTTTCGACGAAAATTAGATCAGGCGTTGATGTATAATCTTATGGCTCTTGGGTATCTTAAACTGAAGGATCCTCAATCTGTGAAGTTCATGGAAAAAGCGCGCGAGTGCGTGGATTCATCATGCGTAAGTCGCGAGCATTTTGATGCAGACACATGGTCAATGGCGGGAAGATATCGAAGTCAGATAGCAATCAATCAAGCGCAACTACGAGTGGCATCAGGTAGACCTCGCGACGCTTTGGAGATTCTGAAGAAAAATATTGAATTCATTTACAAAGAATCGTACGACTATTTTCCTGAAGCATTGGCTGAATGTTGCTATGTTATGTACCTAAATGGGGAGTATGATGCTGCGCTTGAGGTTGGGCAAGATGCATTTTGGCGATTTCAACAAATTGGGTCTTTAAGTGCCATGAAGTCGGTTCGTGAAATTATAGTCTCATGTTATTTTAAACTAGGGTCAAAATATAAGGCTGAGAGAGTGGCTGAAATTATTGATCGTGATCCTTTGGGAGTGGAAGGGCTCCATGGTATTACTTAATGAGGATTTGCTGCTGCGCGCCTCCCACCTGGTTCGCTCCTTCGGGAGAAAGGATAAAACCTTCGTCGCCGTGGAGGATGTGTCCCTGGACGTCGGGGCGGGGCAGGTCCATGGTCTGCTGGGGCCCAACGGTGCCGGTAAGACGACGACGGTGCGGATGTGCGCCACGCTGCTGGCTCCGACGTCGGGTGAGGTCTGGGTCGATGGCATCGACGCGGTGCGCCATCCGGAGCGGGCCAGGTCCCGGCTGGGCCTGGTCCTGGGTGGTGAGCTGGGGTTCTACCCGCGGGCTACGGCACGCGACAACCTGCTGTTCTTCGCAGACATTCAGGGCCTTGACGCCCGACGGCGACACAGCGCGGTCATGGACGCCCTGGAGCGTGTGGGGCTGGCCGAGGCGGCGTCCCGCAAGACGGGCGAGCTGTCTCGAGGGATGCGGCAGCGTCTGCACCTGGCCCGGGCGCTGCTCGGGTCGCCGGCTCTCCTGCTGCTGGATGAGCCCACCACCGGCTTGGACCCGGACGTGGCGCTGCAGGTACGCGATCTGGTGCGTGAGCTGGCGCAGCGGGGAACGGGAGTGCTATTGACCTCGCACTCGATGCCGGAGGTCGAGGAGCTGGCCGACATCATCTCGGTGATCGGGGCGGGCCGGATCGTCGTGCGCGGCGGCGTGGGGGACGTGTCCGCCTTGGCCGGGGTGAGTGCCACCACGACTTTCACGTTACCGGCCCGCCACGGGGGCGCCGTCGAGGCGCTTCGCAGCGGTCTGGGTTCGCCGGCGACGGTGAAACAGCGCGCCTCCTCGGCCCGGTGGGCCGTGACGGTCTACTGGGCTACCGAGGCTGCCGGCACTACCGACGCCGACGAGCGGGTTCGCCAGGTCCTAGGCAAGGCCGGTGCGGGTGCGCCGTCGGACCTGCTGACGCGGCCGGCGTCCCTGGAGGAGGCCTATCTGGCCCTGGCCGACAGGCTCGCCCGATGAGGCGTCAGCTGAGGATGACGGCTTTTCACGTCCGCCAGTTCGTGTCGGTTCCCTACTTCATCCAGCTCATGGTCATGACCACGACTGCCACCACGCTGGTGCAGTTCTTGGCGGCCTCGGCCTGGGGTGGGATCACCCCGACGCAGGGCTGGGTGCGCGGGGGCGTCGTCGGGATGTGGACGACGACGACCTGCGCGGCGGGGATCATCGGTTTTGAACGGCACAAGGGCACGCTCGTCCATCTGGTCATGGCTCCGGTGGGGGCGCTTAGGTCGTTGGCGGCCGTGGTGTGCGCGGCGGCGTCCTTCGGGCTGGCGGCCTTCCCTGTGGCGTGGTGCACGTGGGCACTGCTGTCGGCGTCGGTGTCCTTCACAGGCCCGGAGTGGGGGATCTGGGTGCGCCTGGCTCTGGGCGCCGTCATGCTGCTGGCTGGGTGCCTGGCCCTCAGCTTGGTCATCGCGGCGCTGTTCGTGCTCACCCCCAACGCGATTCAGTACGAGGGGCTGCTGCTGGTACCGGTATTCGTCGCCTCTGGCATCGTGTTCACCTCGACGACGCCGCCCGTCTGGCTGGCTGTGGCGAGTCGGTTCCTGCCGTTGTCGGTGCCCTTCGAGCTGCTGCTGGGCCGGGCGACGTCGGCAGTGGTGCTGGGCGCTTGGCTGGTGTGCACAGCCGCGTGGCTGGGGCTTGCCGCCTTCCTCGGCCGGCGGGCGCTGCGGCTGGCGACACGGACCGGCACCCTGGAGGTGGTCTGATGCGCGCCCGGGCTCTGGCCTTCGCCCACCGGTTCTCCTCAGGGGTGCGTGTCTCGTGGGCCTCGTCGACGGCCTTCGCGACCCTGGGCACGGCCGTGGTCACGCTGCTGGTGCTGCCGCTGCTGGACGTACTCTTCGATGTCCTCATGGGCTCGGACCTCTCCGCGCCAGACCTGGTGCGCACCGGATACGCAGCGGCCCTGGTGGCACTGGCTGTCTCGGTGGCCTCCGGAGTGGTGGGCACCGTGGCCACGGACCGGATGCTGGGCGTCTTCCAGGAGGTCCATACCCGCAGGCGCCTCGACGTCGCCTACTGGCTGTCCGTCGCCGTCGTGCCGGCGCTCCTGGCCGCCTCGACCGCCATCGTCGCGATCGGCGTCGTCTTCGCGCTCTCACCGCTGCACGACGTTGGAGCGCTGGGGCGTGTCATCACACTGGCAGCACCGACCATCGTGTGCGGGCTGCTCATGGGGATCATGGCCGCCGGTGTCGGAGTCAACCTGCCCGATCCCTATCTGGGTGCCACGATCATCGCCACGTTCCTGCCGCTGCTGACCGGCGTCATCGTACCGCTCGAGCAGTGCCCTACCTGGTTGCAGGCTCTGGCCCACCTGGTTCCGCTCAGCGGCACCGTGACGGTCCTAGACGCACCGGCAGCCGCCGTTCCGGCCCTGCTGGGCCGCGACCTCGCGGTCGCCGCCGTATGGGCCGGGATCGGGCTGGCCGTCACCCGTCGTGCCGTCACCCGACTCCGTCAGGGCCAACGCACCGACATCATCTGAGTCTGAGGAGGAGGTCTCCCTCAGCATGTGGTCTCATTGTCCCCGTGCTGCACGTCATCTTCTTTGAGCCGCGCATCCCGGGCAACACCGGGGCGGCGATCCGCCTGAGCGCCAACACCGGCTCCATGCTCCACCTCGTGGCCCCCCTGTTCGACATGGACGACGCCAAGCTGCGTCGCGCCGGCCTGGACTACCACGACCTGGCCAACACGCGCGTCCACGCCACCTGGCAGGAGTGCCTGGATCAGATCCCCGGGCGTATCTTCGCCTTCACCTCCCACACCGAGCGCCTCTACACTCAGGTCGACTGGAGCGGCGACGACGCCCTCCTCTTCGGCCCCGAGCCCACCGGTCTGCCCCAGGAGATCCTCGACCACCCGCGGGTGAGTGCCCACCTGCGCATCCCCATGGTAGAGGGCAACCGCTCCCTCAACCTGGCCAACTCCGCCGCCATCGGCCTGTACGAGGCCTGGCGGTCCCTGGGCTTCGTCGGCGGAGCCTGAGATCCTGTCCCAGGCCCCGCCGCTTCAGAGCATCCCGGCGGGGCGGATCGCCAGGTCCTCCACGACCGCGTCCATCGGGGTGTTGACGGCCAGGCGCACGGCCGCGGCCACCGACTGCGGCGCCATATGGTCCGCAGCCCGGTATGCGGGGGTGGCCATGATCCCCTCGGTGCGCAGGCGCGCTGCATTGAAGGCGTGCAGACGCTCCTGCATGGGGGTGTCCACCCGACCCGGGTAGATCGAGGTGACCCGCACCTTGCCCGCCTCCTCCTGGCGCAGCGTGTCAGCCAGGGACTTCAGCCCCGCCTTGGAGGCGGAGTAGAGGGCATTGCCCGAACGTGGGTTCACTCCGGCACCGGAGTTGATGAACACCGTCAACCCACGCGCCTCCCGCAGCGCCGGCAGCAGCAGGCTTGTCAGGTACGCCGTCGCCACCAGGTTGAGGTTCAGAACCGCCCGCCAGCGCGTGGGCGTGATCTTGTCAACGGTGCCGGGTGCCTCCATGCCGGCGCTGTGCACCAGCACGTCGAGGCTCTCGATATCGATCCGGCTGACCAGCCTGGCCAGGGCCGTGTCGTCGGTCAGGTCGACCGGGCAGATGAGAACGGCCGTCTGGGACTCCTCCTCCAGTGCGAGCGCCAGCTCCTCCAGGTCATTGACGGAGCGGGCCAGGAGGATGAGGTTGTGGTCCCGGGCCAGGTCCCTGGCCACAGCCAGTCCGATCCCGGAGGTCGCCCCGGTGATCAGGGCGATGGGGCGGCGCTGGTGACGGCCGGAACCGGCGCGCGTGAAACCATGGGCGGGGGTGAAGGGGACGGACTCCCCCTGACGGCGACGCCGGCCCGCCTTGGAGGACGAGGCGTCGACCTGGGCGATCTGTGGGCTCACTGGCCGTCCCTGAGGAAGGCGGCGGCCCCGGGCTCCCCGGGCACGGAGTAGGTGGCGGTGAGCGTGGCCCGAGCGATGCAGTGCGGCACCAGGGTGAAGGCCGCCATGGCGGGACTTGCCTCGTCATCCAGTCCCAGAGTGTCCACGTCCAGGGCGGAGACGGTGAAGACGTAGCGGTGGTCGCCGTCGCCCGCCGGCGGGTAGGGGCCGAACCAGGCATGGTCGCCCGAGTCCCCGGCCAGGTGGAAGGCGGCGCCGTCGAGCTGAAGGTCGCTGGCCCCCGCACCCCGCTCCAGCGAGGTGACCGAGGCGTCCAGATCCACGATGGTCCAGTGCCACCAGCCCGACATGGTCGGAGCATCCGGGTCGAAGCAGGACACGACGAAGGACTGTGTCTGCTCGGGAAAACCCGACCAGCTCAAGGCGGGGGAGATGTTGTCATGGATGCCGGTGAAGATGTCCGGGATCCGCCCCTGCTCGGTCAGGTCCGCAGAGGTCAGCGTGAAGGAGGGAACCGAGGGCAGGAGGCCGGTAGGGGCCGGCGGGCGAGGGCGAGTGAGGTCGGCTGTCATAGGTGTACCTCCAGGCAGGTGATGGATAGGGAAGGTGGCCTTCCATGAGGGCACAGCCCCAACTGTAGACGCCCCTGCACAGACCCGTCCCTGTGGAAATCCTGTGGGGGAGCTCCGTGGGCTCGTCGCGCAGGACCCTGAGACCCTCTTGTTGCCTACGCCCCCGATTGATGTCGCAGCGCAGCGCTATCCTGAAACCCGCCCATCGAACATACGTACAGAGAGGGGGTGTCATGGGAACCTCGACCACGCGCGCGCCAGCGGAGGCCCAGAACCGCCTCAACCGGGCCCGCCTCGCCCTGAGACTGGCCGAGGAACGTACCGGACTGCGCGACTCGGCAGCCCTGACGGTGCAGCGCGCCCTGTCCTCGGCGTCAACCAGCGCCCTGCTGAGCGCATCAGCCGATTCGCCTCCAGCCGCATCCCCCGCATTCCCCACGGCGCTCTCGGCCTGGCAGGACTCCGGCGTCCTCACCCTCCACGGATCCACTACCCTCCTCCTGGCCGCCCTCGCCCTGCGCCAGGGCGCCACCGGCTGGTGCGGCATCATCGGGGGAGACGAGCTGGGCTGGTGCGCAGCCACCGAGATCGGCCTCGACCTCAACCGGGTCCTCACCGTTCCAGCGCCCCTCCTCGACGACACCTCCATCCTGACGGTCACCTCCACCCTGCTCGACGGCGTCGACACCCTCCTCATCGGCGCCACCGTCGCCGAAGGGCTGCGCCCCCAGCACCGCAGACGCCTGCTGTCCCGAGCGCGCGAACGCGGCCACCTCATCCTGACCCCCGCCCGCTGGGAAGACGCCCGCATCCTCCAAGCCGCCCCCTTGGCCCCTGACGCCGGAACCAAGGACACGCCTCCCGCCCAGGACCCGGTGGAGGCCCCCGCAGAGCCCTCCACCGACGGCGTCGTCATCCCCATCGGGCGAGGTACCTCACCCGCCCCAGTGCGAGCCATCGAGATGCCGGCAGGCTACCTGCGACGCCTCACCTGGACCCTGACCGACCCGCAGCGCCCACAGCTCGCCGCTACCGAAGACCTCACGCTCTCACTGTCCGCCGAAGGACTGCGCACAGGCTCCCACAACGCCGTCGACTCGGCCCCCACCCCACAGGAGGCAGCCGGATGAACCCGCCACCACCGACCCCGCCGCCCGGCCCGCCCGCCTCCAGGCTCGTGGCCATCTGGGTCCCCGACTGGCCCGTCGTCGCCCTCACCATGGAGGCCCGCCAGCAGCGCCGACACCCCCGAGCGCGCCAAGGAGCCCCTCATCTGCCGGACCCGGCCACCGAGCCCGTCGCCGTCGTCGGCGCTCGCGGAGTTCTCGCCGCCTCAGCCCCGGCCCGACGCGCCGGCATCACCGCCGGCATGCGACTGCGCACCGCCCGCTCCCTGTGCCCCGAGCTCACCGTCCTGCCTCCCCAGGAGGAGCGCCAGGCCCGAGCCTTCGAAACCGTCATGGAGGCCCTCACCTCCCTCCTGGCGGACCCCATGGTGGCCCGCCCCGGACTGGCCCTGTCCGGCGTCAGAGGACCCGCCGCCTGGATCGGCGGAGAAGAACCCCTCGCCTCAGCCCTCGTGGAGACCGTCACCCAGGAGGCCGACGTCGAGTGCCAGGTCGGCATCGCCGACTCCCTGTCCGGAGCCGTCCTGGCCGCCCGCCAAGGAATCATCGTCGAACCTGGCCGGACCCCGGAGTTCCTCGCCCCCTGGCCCCTGGGGGCACTCCTGACCTGCCTGCCCCTCAGCCGCCTGAGGCGCGACGCGCGCCCCCTGCTGGAGACCTTCGCCCGACTCGGCCTACGCACCTTGGCGGACCTGGCGGCCCTGCCACGAAAAGACGTCACCGTCCGCTTCGGCCCCCTGGGGGGCAGGCTCCACCACCTGGCCGCAGGCACCCACCACGAGGCCCCCGCCATGCCCCGGCCGGCCCAGGACATCACCGTCGCCTCCGAGCTCGACCCTCCCGTCGAGCGCGCGGACACCGCGGCCTTCGCCGCCCGGCACCTCGCCGAGAACCTGGCGGCCCGCCTCCTGTCCGCAGGACTCTCCGCCGGACGCCTCTGCGTTGCCGCCCGCTGCGAGGACGGCACTGACCTGTCCCGGACTTGGATGCTGGAGGCCACCCCCACCCCCACCGAGCTCACCGACCGCGTGCGCTGGCAGCTCGAGGGATGGCTCTCCGGACGCTCCGGGCGCCCACCCTCCTCCGGCCTGACCCACCTGAGCCTGACAGCCCTCGAGCCGAGCCCGGCCGCGACCTCCCAGGCAGGACTGTGGCAAGCGCCGGGCCACCAGGCCCAGGCGCGCGCACGCCGTGCCGCCGAGCGCGTGGAGTCCCTCCTCGGAGCCGGAAGCATCCAGGTTCCCCGAGTTGTTCCCGGGCGCGACCCGCGCTCGCGGGTGCGCCTGATCCCCTGGGGGGAGAGCGAAGGTGTTGGTGAGTCCACGGGTGATGAACCGGCGCCCTGGAGCGGCTCTCTGCCCGAGCCCTCACCCTCCGTCGTCCTGCTCCGGCCGGTCCCCGCGCGCCTCACCGATCTTCAGGGGAGAGAGCTCGGCGTCGACATCCACGGTCAGCTCGACGGCGTCCCCGGCTTCCTCAGCGTCGGTGACGGCTCAGGTGGTGTTGATGAGGGTGCTGTGGGGACTTCCTCCCAGATGGAGTCCGTGCTCCTGTGGGCCGGGCCCTGGCCGGTCGACGAGGGCTGGTGGACCGCGTGCGGGCCTTCGCGTCGCGCCTACCTCCAGGTGGTCACCGACGTCGGGCCGCCCCGCCTGCTGGTGCGATCAGGTAGGTGGTGGCTCGATGCCCTCTACTCCTGAGGAGCTGTCCGATGGCGTGGCCGCAAGGGATGGGGGCTGGCGCTGTCGTCCCTTCAGCCACAGGAGCGCCAGCGTCACCAGGCACAGCCAGGCCAGCCCCAGGGACCAGCCGGCCAGTACATCGGTCATCCAGTGGTAGCCCAGGTAGACGCGGGATGCCCCCACCAGCAGGGTCGCCCCCGCTGCCGCCATGATCGCCAAGGTCCGGTACAGGGTCACCGCAGTGGATGTCAGAACCATTCCTGCCAGCAGGCCGGCGAAGACGGCCGTGTTGAAGGAGTGCCCCGAGGGGAAGGAGGTAGTCGAGGCGGGGGTGCCTAGAAGGGTGTCGGTCGAGGGGCGTGCACGCCTGAAGATCTCTTTGAGCGCCACCGTCAGCAGGCTGGAGCCGATCATCGTGAGGCTCAGGACCAGTGCGCGCACGTGGTGGCCCCTCATGAAGAGGAGGACGGCACAGATCGTGGTCAGGATCGTCAGCCCCACGGTGGAACCCAGGGCGGTGAACACCTGCATGATGACGGTCAAGGCGGGGTGACGCTCATCCACGGCCCAGGTGGTGACGCTCTGGTCATGAGGCGCCAGCCCCGTCCCGGAGCTCGTGGTCAGAGCCAGCCAGGTGAACAGCGACAGCGTGATGACGGCGGTCGCGGCCAACGTGCCGGCCTGCCTGGTGCGCCAGGTGTGAGGCAGGTGGTCGAGTGAGAGCATGAGGGGGAGGTTATCCGGGCTGGTCTGGATGAGGCTATGCGTGCGCCATGGAGTGGCTGAGCGGCGTCGTCACGTCTTGCCCGTGCCCGGGGCGCTCGGCGGGTAGCATCCGGCCCGAGTGATTCGATCCGGCTCAGGAGGACCCGCGTGGCCAAGCTCTACTTCCGCTACGGCGCCATGAACTCCGGTAAGTCCACGGGGCTGCTCCAGACCGCCTACAACTACGAGGAGCGCGATCAGCGCGTCCTGCTCCTCAAGGCGGTGGTCGACACCAAGGGTGAGGACTCAGTGGTCTCCCGGCTCGGGGTGTCGCGCCGCGTCGACCTCCTCGTCGACGCCGATGACGACCTGCGCGCCCTGGTGCACCGGCGGGCCCTGAGCGGTGCGCGGCCCGTCCGCGACGAGGACGGCGTCCCGCGAGAGGCGGCGACCTTGCGTGAGGTTCTTGACTGTGTGCTCATCGACGAGGCTCAGTTCCTCACGGCCCTTCAGGTGGACCAGCTCATGGAGATCGCGCTGATCGACGACGTGCCCGTCCTGGCCTACGGGATCCGCACCGACTTCCGCACAGTCAGCTTTCCCGGGTCGCGCAGGCTGCTGGAGATCGCCCACTCCTTGGAGGAGCTCAAGACCATCTGCCGCTGCGGGCGCAAGGCCATCTTCAATGCCCGCAAGGTGGGGGAGTCCTTCGTCTTCGACGGCGATCAGGTGGCCATCGACTCCGGGGACGTCACGTACGAGTCGCTGTGTGGCCAGTGCTACCTCGCCGCCGGTGGGAGGCTTCCCGGCCGGTGAGTCGTGCTCCGGGACTGAGCTTGTGTCGGCGGGAGTACAAGGCTGACCGAGGGGGACGGTTGGAGCGAGGGGTCAGCCCCTGCTCCGAGATGTTCCTTGTATTTTGGGTATTACAAGCATTATCGTGAAACTGTGAATGTCTCCTACGCACTTATCGCAGACATCATCCGCTCGCGCGAGCTCCCTGATCGCAGGCGTGCTCAGCGCGTCATCCACGAGACTCTGGACCGAGCCGCTGAAGGGCTAGCGCTGACGCAACGCCCGTACGCCACGGTCGGCGATGAGCTGCAGGCGGTCTCGGCGACCCTCTCCGACGCACTCGCCCTCACTTTGCGCACGCACCTCCTCCTGCCTGAAGGCTTGGGCTTGCGCTTCGGTATCGGCGCCGGAACGATCTCCGAGATTGAGGGCGCGGCGGGAAGTAGTGCGGACGGCGCGTCGGTGCGTCTGATCCAGGACGGCTCGGCATGGTGGGCCGCACGCGAGGCCATTGAAAGGGCGCACCATCTCCAGGACGAGGGGAGGTCCTTCATTCACACCTGGCTGCGCATCCATCCGGATGCGGTTAGCGGATCCGGGGGGGAGCGGGGCGAGCATGAGAGGTTCGTCAACTCCATCCTCATCCTGCGTGACCAGGCGATATTCCGCTTTCAGCCCCGTCAGCGCCGCATTATGGCCGGACTCCTCATGGGAGTGACCCAGATTGAGATCGCCCGTCAGGAGAAGGTGAGTCAGCAAGCCGTCTCTGAATTCGCTCGTAGTGCCGGTTCCTCCTTGCTGGAGGTTCAAAAGCTTCTCGACGGGTTGGGTGGGGGAGGTGAAGGAGAGTGACGGCCCTACTCCTTCTTCTGCTTGCCTCCGCCTCCGTGGTTGATGGCTCCGGCCGGGTGGGTGGGAGGTTGTCCCGGATGCCCGTCAGGGTGAGGTTGCTGGTGGGAGTATCTGCAGTCGTTGCTCTTGGTGTCCTGGTCGGGTGGCCCGTTCTTCATCTTGGGGCGGGAGGCATCGTCGTCAGCGTCCTGGTAGCCACTGCGTGGCTGTGCTGCGATCTGGTTTCACGGGCCTGGTGGGAGAAGTCGTTGAGAGTCCGCCAGCGGGAGCGGGTGGGACAGGGAGCCTCCGAGGCCGGTGCGGATCAGCTGGAACCGCTTATCCGTCTTGCCTGCGCGGGGCTGTTGCTCCTCGCCGTGGTGCTCTGCGTCGTCGCGTCGCAGCCGCTTGGGTCTCGGGCTGCCAAGATGAGCGCCGTCGTCGGAGTTGTTGTCCTCCTGACTGTTCCCGCTAATCGAGTCGTCGCCGACATTCTTGCTGTTGCGCGCCACTCCACGCAGGGGAATGGGGAAGTTGTTGCTGCAGGTTGCGAGCCTTCACAGGAGAGCGGGAAGCAGGATGAGGCGGGGATCTCGATGCGCGGCGGTCGCTGGATCGGTCCGCTTGAGCGAATCCTCATTCTCCTGCTCGCCTCCGTTGAGGCGCCCGCTGCTATCGCCGCAATTGTTGCCGCCAAGGGTGTGATCCGATTTCCTGAGATCAGTCAGGACAAAGCGGGGCAGAAGGCTGAGGAGTTCCTCATCGGCTCCTTCGCCTCCTGGATCCTGGCGGTCTTGGGTGCTGTGGTCATTCACCTAGCCTGAGTCACGTCGGGGAGGGGGTGGGGTTGGGTGAGCGGGTTCGGGTAGGTGGGGTCGGGTCGACCTGAGCCGGCCCGCTCGGACCGAGCACCCTAAACCGGATCGCCCGAGCCGAGCGCCTCGAACCCGCATCCCTGAACTGGTCCGCCCGCACCTGCTCACCCGAACCAGCTCTCCCGACCCCATATCCCCGCACCCAACCCTCCCGATCAGTACAACTAGGCCGCCCGGACCCGAGTTCCCGGACCGGCTTACCCAAACCGGTTGGCTGGTTCGGGTGGGCTGGTTTGGGGTGTGGGTGTGAGTCCTGGCTGCGAGGACTGTCCCGTCTTCGCGAACCCTCGGCCAGGCAGGTCGGCGTCCTGGTTTTCGTTGCTGTGTCGGTGATTCTGGGTGGCTGCTTCAGCGTGCGGGGAGCGGAGGATCGGACTATACTGTACATATGTTCGAAGGTGGTGTGCTTCCTCGTGTCCCGGCCGGTGGTCCGGCCGGGGCGCTGGGCGCGCCCGTCGAGGACGTGGCGTCGGAGCCTTCGATCTCGTCGGAGGACGTGGCGGGCCTGCTGGGGTCCTTGACCGCCGGTGCCGAGCTGGCCGGTGTGGTGGAGGGGCTGCTGGCCCGCCTGCTGGTGTCCGCCCAGAACCACAACCACGACGACAGCGACGGTGGCGGCGATGGAAGTGGTGACGGTGAGGACTCCGCCGCTGATGGTGATGCGGTGCCGGCCCTGCTCACCAGCGAGTCCGGCGGTGATGCGAGTGGTGAGGATGCCTTGGTGGCTGGTGCTGAGGGACACAGGGTCGTGTCTCTGGAGGAGGTCGGCGGCACTGGGTTGCTTGGTCTGGGGGCGCGGGGTCTGGGGGAGCTGGCGGCGGCCTGTCACCGGCTGGCGGCCTGGGCTACGTGGGGCGAGTCCCTGGCGGCGGCGTGCCTGACCGGGTGCGCCGAGTTGTCGACCCATCCCGGCCAGTGGGGGCCAGACGGTCAGGTCTCGGAGGTGGTGGGCTATGAGGAGCGCAGGTTCAACGCCACCTGCCTGCTCTCGGCCCGCCTGGGCGTCTCGCGGAGCCGGGCCGAGCAGATCATCGATCACGGCAGCGCCCTGATGAACATGGGTTTCGGTCCCACTGAGGCCATGGAGCGGTGCGGGGTGCTGGATGCAGCCAAGGCGTCGCTGGTGACTCGCCGCCTGGGAGACGTGCCGGCCCCGGTGGCGCTGGCCGTTCAGGAGCGGGTGCTGCCTCAGGCGCCCAGGCGCAGCGTGTCCCAGGTAGGGCGCGACATTGAGCGGGCCCTGATGGAGACAGACCCCACTGGGCATGCCGAGCGCGTCCGGGTCAACCAGGAGCGGCGGTGCGTGTCGCGCCCCCGGCCCGCCGGTGAAGGCATGTCCCAGGTCCGCCTGCTGCTGCCGACCATGGACGCCCTGCTGCTGGACGCCACCTTGGACGCGATCGCCGCATCAGCCCGGGCAGCCGGCGAGCAGCGCACCCCGGCCCAGCTGCGCGCCGACGCGCTGGGCGCGATGACCCTGTCCACACTACGCACCAGCCAACAGACCGCCTTCGCCCAGCCTTCCCCGAAGAAAGCCGAGCATGGTGGCCAGGCCCAGGCTGAGGTTAATGGTTCCGGAGCGGCTGTCCCGGCACGGTTGCTGCCTGACGGGGTGCCTCTGGAAGGGCTCTTGGGGGCCTTGAGCTCCCTGGTGGGGTCCGCCAGCCCGTGGTGGACACCCTCAGGAACCGGCCACCTCCCCCTCCCCAAGAACATCCATGTCGACGTCCAGGTCACCGTCCCCCTAAGCAGCCTGGTTGGTCTGGCTCCACCCGACGACGGCCCCACCGGCAGCGACGATCCAGGAGACGGAGGCCCCGGCAAGAGCGCCGCCGCCACGCCTGATCCTCTCAGCGGTGCAGCATCCCCAGGCGGCAGGAGAAGCCTGCCCACCACCGGCGCCAGGAGTCTGCCCAGTTCCAGTGGGAGGAGTCTGCCTGGTTCTAGCGGGGGAAGTCTGCCTGAACCCGCCCCAGCTGCTCCCGCCACCTTGTTCTCCGCTGCTCACGCTTCCCAGCCCGCCGCGTCGTGCTCCGCTGCTTCCGTCTCCCAGTCCGCTGCCTCGCTCCCCGCCTCGTTGTCCGCCACGCCGGCTGAGGTCGCGGAGGTGCGCATCGGGGCGCGCAGCGCGGCGGTGCCGGCCCTGACTGCCTGGGCCCTGGCCACCGGCGGGACCTGGAGGCGCCTGGTCACCGACCCGGTGGGCGGCACCGTCGTGGACGTGGGCCGCACCAGGTACCGTCCCCCTGCCGGCCTGGCCGACCTGGTACGCGCCCGCGACCGGGCCTGCGTCTTCCCCACCTGCCAGACCCCCGCCGAACGGTGCGACATCGACCACCTCACCGCCTGGAGCCAGGGCGGGACCACCAGCCTGGACAACCTCGTGGTCCTGTGCGAGGCCCACCACCGCCTCAAGCAAACCCCCGGATGGGCACTCACCAAAGACCAGACCACCGGGACCCTGTCCTGGCACACCCCCGACAAGACCGTCTACCAGCGCCACCCAGACGGCACCATCAACCGCCTGCCCCGCAAGACCGGCCCCCACCAGCACCACGTCCCCGGCGCCGTCGTCCCAGCCGACCTGAGCAAGCAGATCGGCCCCGACCTCATCGACCGACTCAACACCGCCCTCAACCACACCCAGCCCAGCAACGGCGGTGCCCGCCTCGTGACCCGCGGCCCCCAACCCGGCCACAAACCCGGAGCCTACGAGACCACCCCCTACCCCCAGGCCGCCCACACCCTCCAACTCGCACCCCTCATCGACCAAGTCCCGCCCTTCTAACGCTCCAGGTGCCACTGATAGTCATGACCAGCCGACATCGCTATGCCGAGCTGCACGCCCACTCCGCATACTCCTTCCTCGACGGAGCCAACGAACCCGATGACCTGGCATCGGCTGCCGTTGAGCTCGGTCTGGAGGCCCTCGCCCTCACCGATCACGATGGTGTTCCCGGCATCGTCAAGCATGCTCAGGCGGGTCGTGCCCACGGCCTGCCTACTGTTCACGGCACCGAGCTCACCCTTGCCGACGGCTCCCACCTGCCCGTCCTGGCCCGCAGCCCCGTCGGCTACCACCGACTGGTCTCGGCCATCTCACAGCACAACCTGGATGCCGGAGAACGCCGAGAACCCGCCCATGACCTGCCCACTCTCGCCTCGGCCCTTCGCGCCGCCCCCACCAGCCATACCGGGGGAGCCTGCGGAACCTGCCTCGTCCTCACTGGCACCTCCAACGGTCCTCTGCGCCGAGCCCTGGGAGACCCCCACCGGCCCGGAACCTGGGACCTGGCGGCGGCAGATGCCTGCCTGGGTCGCCTTACCGAGCTCTTCGCCGCTCCCGACCGTGGCCGCCCAACCAGCACCACCACCGGTGACACACAGGTGGAGGGAGACGCCGCTGTGGGGCTGGCCGTCGAGATCACCCTGGATGGGGGCCCCACCGACGCCGCCCTCACCGAGACCCTGACCCGACTGGCTCACGCTCACCGGCTTCCCCTCGTGGCTACCGGCGCGGTGCGCTGCGCCCGCCCCACCGACGCCCGCCTCGCCGACGTCCTCACCGCCACCCGGCTGGTCACCGACCTGGAAGGAGCACGCGGTCACCTGCCCGCCATCGGCCGCTGGCTACGAGGGGCCCAGGACATGGCGCTGCTCCACCGGCGCAGTCCCGGAGCCGTCGACCTGGCCGCCGAGCTCGCCGCAGACCTCGCCTTCGACCTGTCCCTCATCGCCCCCGACCTCCCCGACGCCGATGTCCCGGAGGGCCACACACCTGCCAGCTGGTTGCGTGAGCTCACCCGCCAAGGCGCCACCCGCCGCTACGGCACCCCGCAGGAGCACCCCCGGGCCTGGGAGGTGCTCAACCACGAGCTCGAGGTCATCGAGTCCCTGGGATTCCCCGGCTACTTCCTCATCGTGCACGCCATCGTCGAGTTCTGCGCACAGTCGGGAATCCTGTGCCAGGGGAGAGGCTCGGCGGCCAACTCCGCAGTCTGCTACGCCCTGGGCATCACAGCCGTCGACGCCGTCAGGCACCAGATGCTCTTCGAGCGCTTCCTGTCCCCAGGGCGAGCCGGCTACCCAGACATCGACCTCGACATCGAGGCCTGCCGCCGCGAAGAGGTCATCCAGCACGTCTACTCCCGATACGGCAGAGAACGTGCCGCCCAGGTCGCCAACGTCATCTCCTACCGCCCCCGATCCGCAGTCCGCGACGCCGCCCGAGCCCTCGGCCACCCCGCCGGCGTGCAGGACGCCTGGGCCAAACAGATGGAGCGGTGGACCTCGGTGCGCCCCGGAGGACTGACCGGGCAGAGCGACGAGGTCCCCGAGCCAGTCCTCGACATCGCGGAGAAGCTGCTGCGACTGCCCCGCCACCTGGGGGTCCACCCCGGAGGCATGGTCCTGTGCGGCCGCCCTGTCACCGAGGTCTGCCCGGTGCGCTGGGCCGCCATGGACAACCGCTCGGTCCTCCAGTGGGACAAGGACGACTGCGCCGAGGCCGGCCTGGTCAAGTTCGACCTCCTGGGCCTGGGGGCGCTCACCGCACTGCGACTGGCCTTCACCACACTGGCACAGCGGGGACAGACCGTTCCCGACTCCGTGACGGAAGGAGAGCTGCGCACCTCCCAGTCCGGCCGTCCCTGGGGGCTGCACACCCTGCCCGAGGAGGACCCGGCCGTCTACCGGCTGCTCACGGCCGCGGACACGGTCGGGGTCTTCCAGGTCGAGTCGCGTGCCCAGATGGCCACCCTGCCCCGACTCCGCCCCCAGACCTTCTACGACATCGTCGTCGAGGTCGCCCTCATCCGCCCCGGCCCCATCCAGGGCGACGCCGTCAGCCCCTACATCCGCCGCCGGCTGAAGCGCGAGGAGGTCACCTACCTGCATGAGTCCCTCAAGCCCGCCCTGACCAAGACTCTGGGAGTGCCGCTCTTCCAGGAGCAGCTCATGCAGATCGCCGTCGACGCTGCGGGGTTCAGCCCCGCCGAGGCCGACACCCTGCGTCAGGCCATGGGAGCCAAACGATCCATCGAGCGCATGGACGCCCTCCGCGACAAGCTCGTGGCCGGAATGAGGTCCCGGGGCATCGACGCACCCACCGCGGAGACGATCTACAGCAAGCTGAGGTCTTTCGCCGAGTTCGGCTTCCCAGAGTCCCACGCCTTCTCCTTCGCCTACCTGGTCTACGCCTCGGCCTGGCTCAAGGCACGCAAGCCTGAGGACTTCTATGCCGGGGTCCTGGCCGCCCAGCCCATGGGCTTCTGGTCCCCGCAGTCCCTGGTTGCCGACGCTCGCCGTCACGGTGTGCGCGTCCTGCCTGCGGACGTCAACCGCTCACTGGCTCAGGCCACCGTCGAGCGGAGGGAGGACCACCGGGATACCGGCGGATCAGACCAGTGGGAGCCGTTGAGGCCCCATCCTGCTGCCCCGTCTGCTCTGGACGTCCACGACGACCTCGCAGTGAGCCTGGGCCTGGCCCCGATCAAGGGGCTGGGGGAGCGGGCCGCGCAGGCCATCGTCACCGAGCGCTGTGCTCACGGCCCCTACCGGGACCTGGCTGATCTTGCGCGACGCGTGAGTCTGAGCCGCTCCCGCCTTGAGTCACTGGCCGTCTCAGGAGCCCTGGACAGTCTAGGTGTGGAGCGCCGTCAGGCCCTGTGGGCCGCCGGAGTCCTCTCCGATGAGCACGGCCGACGTCGTGGCGCCTCCCGACAGGGGCGGGGCGCGTGGTGCCAGCCCACGCTTCCGGGAACTGCTGTCGGCGCCCAGGCCCCAACCTTGCCGACCATGACTGACCGCGAGCGCCAGGCCGCCGACCTGAGCCTGACCGGAGTGTCCACGCAGGGCTCGCCCCTGAGGCTGCTGCGCCCCTCACTGGCCGCCGACGGCGTGCTCAGCGCAGCCGACCTGGCGGATCAGGAGCATGGGAGCCGGGTGCGCGTCGCCGGCATCGTCACCCACCGGCAGCGCCCCCACACTGCTTCCGGCATGATCTTCCTCAACCTGGAGGACGAGACTGGTCTGCTCAACGTCGCCTGCCGAGCCGGTATGTGGCGCCGCTACCGCAGCATCGGCAGACGCGCCGTCGCTCTCATCGTGCGCGGCACCGTTGAGAAGGGTGACGGAGTCATCGCACTCATGGCCGATCGTCTCCAGGTCCTTCCCGGGGTCCCGGGTACCGGCAGCCGGGACTGGTGCTGAGAGCGGCGCCCCTCACTCCTTGCGGGAGGAGTAGGCGGGCAGCTCACCCGTGACCGGGGCGTCCTTGGTGTGCAGCTCGGAGTAGACGGACCAGAGCACACTGATCAGCGGGACCGCGACGATCGCGCCGAGCAGGCCGGCGGCGTAGGTCCCCAGGGCGACGCCGATGATCACCACCACAGGGTGCAGAGAGACCTGACGTCCCATGATGAGGGGCTGGAGGATGTGCCCCTCGATCTGGCCGATCCCGGCCACTCCCACGCCGACAACAATCATGGTGACGAAGCCCCCGGAGGCCAGGGCCACCACCATGGCCACAAGCATCGCCAGAGGTGCACCGATGATCGGGATGAAAGCACCGATGAACACAAGCACCGCCAGGGGGGCCGCCAACGGGATCCCTACCAGCTGGAGGAAGATCCCGGCCATGATGGCGTCGGTGAGCGCCACCAGCACGGTGCCGCGGGCGTAACCGGCGAAGGTGTACCAGCCGGCGCCCGCGGCCCGGTGGGTCGACTCCCGCATCGTGGCAGGCAGCTCGTTGAGGAACCAGCGCCACATCCTGCCCCCGGAGGCCAGGAAGAAGATCGTGACGAACAGTGCCAGGGCCAGGACCGTGAGCACATCAACGACCGCACTGGCGTTGGACAGCAGCTCCGAGGCCAGGGACGGGGCGTTGGACTGCAGATAGTGCTGCCCCTGGCGCAGCCAGAGCTGGAGCTGGTGATAGATCTGCTGCTGCGTCAGGTGCAACGGCCCCTTCTCCAGGAAGTCCATGATGGTGTTGAGGCCATCACCGAACTGGGATGCCAAGGAGCTCCACTGGCTGGTGACCGAGGTGACCACGTACGTGACCAGCCCGGCGATCGCACCGATGGTGGCGAGCAGCGCCAGGAAGGTCGCCGGGTATCGGGGCATGATCCTGGCGAAGAGGTTGACCATCGGCTGGAGGATCGAAGTGAACACCAGTGCCATGAACAGGCCGATGAAGACCGGGATCACCTGCGAGGTGGCATAGAAGACAAGGCCGATGACAATGATGATGCCCAGTCCCAGCCAGGCCCCCATGCCGCCTCGCACCAGCCAGGAGGGCAGGGAGTCCATGACTGAGGAACGGGTCGTGACCGTCTCGGGGAAGGAGACCGAGGGGGCCACGCGCACATGGGTGGTGGATACCGGGGGAGAGACCGGCCTGGTCGCCTCCTCCTCCGGGTCCGACTCCCAGTGCAACTGGTAGTCGCGGTCAGCCTGCCTGCGTCTCTCCGCCCAGTCGATCCCCCGGTCCAGCGCCGTACGGGCGCCCTTGAGCCGACTCAGCAGGCCACTGCTGCTGAGGATCTCTCGGGTGGACCTCTTCTCCGAGTCACGTTCTTGAGCCGTCTGGAGGGAGTCGGGGTTCTGGGAGGACTTGGGGACTTCGGCCGACGCGTCCTGAGTCGGTTCTTGTGACGGAGAGCTGTTTGTTGCCATGGGGTGAACGATCAGTCCTTCGCTGGATAACGGGCTGACGAAACACGTCCAGCCTACTAGCGTGGCCCCATGACCGCCCCGAATGTCGGCAATCCGACGCACCCCGCCGTGATGAACCAGATGCGTCTGCCCCGCTCCGCTGCGTTAGGGCCAGGACGGGGAGGGCAGCAGAGGCTTCTTATTGACGCCCCGGCCGGAGCGGCGGAGATCTACCTTCACGGCGCTACCGTGACCTCCTGGGTCCCGCGCGGCGCCTCAGAGATCATTTTCACCTCACGGCAGGCGGTCTTCGACGGCGCCACCGCCATCCGTGGAGGAATCCCCCTGTGCCTACCGGAGTTCGGCGTCGGCATCAACGGCGACGCCGTACCGAAGCACGGGTGGGCCCGCATCGCCCCCTGGCGGCTGCTAACGGTGACCGCCACCGACGGCGGCGGTGTCCGAGCTCTTCTCAGTGTCAGTCGTGACCGCCTGACAGCGCTCTACGAGGTCGAGGTCGGTGAGACTCTGCGCCTGGGACTTAGCCTGCGCAACGAGGGGACCGAGCCTCGCACGGTGGAGGCGGCCGCCCACACCTATCTCTCGGTCCACGACGTCACCGCCAGCCGCATCAGCGGGCTCGCAGGCGCCCCCTACAGTGACAACCTGGCTCGCAGTCCCCAGGAGGCCCGCCACGTCCAGGAAGGCGATGTGACGATCGGCGGCCCCGTGGACCGCATCTATGACTCCGCCGAGCCGATCACCGTCACTGATCCTGGGCATCAGCGCACCATCGGCATCGACAAGCGCAACGCGCCCTCAACGATCGTGTGGAACCCCTGGTCCACGTACAGCGCCCCGCTGCCGGACATGGCCGACGACGAGTTCCCTGCCATGGTGTGCGTCGAAAGCGGGGCGGTGCGAGAGCACGCACCCACCATCGAGCCCGGGGCGAGCTGGTCCATGCAGGTGACCTTGAGCGTCGAGAGCACCGCAGTGTGATGGGAAGCACTTGAACGTGGCTTGGTGGCCTCGGTGGCCGTCATGCTAAGTTTCTCTGCGTCGCCAGGGCGAGCTCCTGGCCAAGCCGCTGAAAGGCGGAGGAGACAGCACAAGTCCGAGTGGCGGAATAGGTAGACGCGCTAGCTTGAGGTGCTAGTGCCTTATTAAACGGGCGTGGGGGTTCAAGTCCCCCCTCGGACACCACCAATAGATGATCCCCGGAACCAGAAGGTTCCGGGGATCATGCGTTGTCCCTCAGGGAGCTTCGCCTAACTCCACTCAGGGCGGTAGAGGTCGGGGCGGGACTCCAAGCAGAAGAAGACCAGGAGCACTATTGAGCCGCCAGGAACGAAAGCGATGAGCAACCAGAGCCCCGACTTTCCATTGTCGTGCAGGCGCCGTACCGCGATGGCCAGGCTCGGGATGAATATAGCTATCGCATAGGCAAAGTAGAGAAGCATGACGACGATCATCCCGATACCGGTACCAGTCCCGACATCGTCTGAGGAACCACCCAACGCCCCACCAAGGCCAATGACCATGAACAGCAGGACGTAGAGGCCAAGTCCGATGAGACCGTTGAAGAGTACAACCCACCAGTACTCGGAGCGGGACGCATAGCCGCGGAACTGGGCGTAGCGCTGGAAGTAGCGCTTGACGGCCTCACCGAAGCTCGCGCCAGGCAGTGGGGCGATGTCGGGTGTCAGAGGCGGGGGCCCGAACTGTCCGAACTGGTTGGGTGCGCCGTAGGGGGCGGGGCCGCCGGGATAGGGCGTGGGACCGCCGTATGGTGCCTGGCCGCCGTAGGGTGCGGGGCCGGTTCCGTAGGACATGAATCCTCCATGTAAGACGGGGCAGGGAGTGACGGGCGCGGTCATGGCTGAGAGCACCCGGGCTGATGCGCTTTCTGGTGTCAGATCGGCATACGAGTCACAGCCTAAGGGCAGAGGGGAGGGCTCGTCACGTTGGCCCCTTCCAGGTGCGGTGGGAAGTACTCCCTATGTCGGGTCACAGGACACCCTCCTCGGTAGAGTGGGCCGTCATGCATTCCGCCACCCCACTGAGCAGTCCTCCTGATGCGCGGCGCAGTCCCGAGCTGTTACGTGCGCGCGCCGGGGTCTGTCTAGTGTTTCTGGCCAATGGCCTGGGATTCGCCAATTTGGTGCCGCGTTTCCCACAGATCGTGGCGACGCTGGGGCTGAGCAAGAGCGCCTTCGGGCAGGCGGTGGCCGCAGCCAGCGTCGGCGCTCTCGTGGCGGGGCTGGCCGCGTCATGGCTCATCTCCCGCCTGACCTCGGCCAAGGTCGCCAGCCTGGGCATGCTCGTGGTGGCCCTGGCTCTCCTTGGAGCGGGCCTGGCCCGTTCGTGGATCGTCCTGGCGGTCTGCCTGCTGGTCGTGGGCGGGACGGACTCCATTGTCGATGTCGCGCAGAACGCACACGGGCTGCGGGTTCAGCGCCGTTGGGGCACCTCCATCGTGACGAGCTTCCATGCCTCGTGGTCACTGGGGGCGGTCCTGGGAGCCGCCATGGGGCAGGCCATGGCGGGAGCCGGAGTGGGGTTGGGAACTCACATGGTGCTGACGGCGGTGGTGCTGCTCGTCCTCTCGATAGGCCCCCTGCTCGCCGGCTGGTTCCTGCCCGGCCACGACCGCGCTGATCGCGCCCCCGACCAGAACAAGGCGCTCGACGCTGGTGCCGAGGCGGGGCCGGTGGCCTCGGCTCGTCGCACCCGGCCGGTCACGGTACTCGTGCTCCTCGTCGTCGGGCTGCTGTGCGCCGCCTCGATGTTCCCTGAGGACGTCGCCATGAACTGGTCCTCCCTGCTCCTGTCGGAACAGGGCGCCGGCGCCGGTCGCGTCGGGCTGGGGCTGGTTGCCCTTCAAGGAACGATGATCGTGGGGCGTCTGGTGGGCGACCGCATCATCGACGCTGTCGGCCAGCGAGCCGTGATCGCCTCGGGCGGAGCGCTGGTCACCCTCGGAATGAGTGTCGCCCTCCTGGTCTCCTCCGTTCCCAGGACGCTGCTGGGGATGGCGATCTCCGGTGCGGGATGCGCCGTCGCCGTCCCCGTGACCTACTCCGCCGCCGACGACGTTGACGGGCTTCCTCCTGGACTGGGACTGACCATCGTGTCCTGGCTGGCCCGCCTGGCGGGCCTCCTGGCACCACCGGTCGTCGGCCGGCTGGCTGACGTTCACGGACTGTGGGTGGCTCTGGCCTACGGCCTACTGGGTGGCCTCATCATGGTCACCTGCTGGCCGGTCCTGCACCGTAGGCCCGCGAGGACTCAGAGCAGTCCTGCCTGATGGCGCAGCTCGCTGTCCTTCTTCTGAATCCACTGCCTGCCAATCACAACGGTGGCGAGTGCCGCAGCGATGACAACCAGTGCAAGGACCGAGTTCCATATCAGTGCGTGGGTGTGGGCCTCCTGCGAGGAGGAGCCGGTCGAGAACGTAGTCTGATTCAGCATCACAGAGGCGAATATGGCGAGAACAGCCACGACGAACTCAACCAGGAACACGATCGCAGCAAGGTTCCAGTAGCGCTCGCGCCGGCGCGCATCGCACCACGCGGGCAAGGAGGCGGTGTCGACATCCTCCCAGCCGATCTCTCGCGGCTCCTCCCCTCCGGGCATCGTGCTGGGATAAGACACGAGGAGACGGTCGCACCGCTTGGAGGTGTGGGAGACGATCGCGCCGAAGACGCTGACGCCGAAGAGCAGGGGAATGAGTGTGAGCTGCCCGGCCGCGATGAACAGTAGGAAGATCAAAAGCCCTACGAGCAGGAAGACTGAGGCGAAGACGGTCATGCCGGCCAGGGCGCGCCGCCCCTGCCTGACGCGCTTGGCGACGTCGTAGGCATCCGGCCATGGGGGACCCATGCGCCCGTCACGGGTGACGCTACGCGTGAGGGAGACTCCGTTCGGGTGAGTGATGAGATCCCGGCGCTGGCCCGCCTCAATGTCCAGGGGGCGTGATGAGCCGGGCTCCTGCCCCGCCAGCTGGGTCAGGGTCTGACGCAACAGCCCCCACTGCTCCTCGGCCACGAACCTCGGAGTGCGCAGGGCCCATGCGCCGCGAGCGCAGGTGACCGCGATGGCGAGTGTCACGAGGGCGAAGATGCTGGGAAGAACTGTGAAGACCTTCTGGATACCGGCGAAAGGATCGCCCGGGGGTGCGATGGAGGGGCTTCGGTGGAAGGAGATGGCGAGGTACAGGCCGATTCCCGCCAGTCCCAGTGAGGCGGCGGTCTGCAGCAGTCGCAGCAGCATGCCCCCACTGAGCTGAACGGACAGCGCCGCCGTGCCCGGGTCGTAGGCGGCGATGGCGTGGTCTACGGCTTGCCGCACCTGCTGCTCACTTGCGGCACTAGCCGGAATGGACAAACGTTCCTTGACGAGCGCAAGGCCGGTCGGAGACCCTAGGCCAGACTCGAAGCTCGGAATGTCATGGTGCTCCACGTAGCCGCGATGAGCTGAGTCGAAGGTGCTTCTCGTGTGCATGCTCTCCACACGGGCGGGGACCCGCTGCTCGACCGTGATGACATCGCCGCGTCTGCGTACTCGCACCGAGGGCAGCATCCAGCGGGGAACAGCGGGACCATGGCGGCGGCTCTCAGGCGTGGGGGCGGTAGTCACTCAGGCTCTTCTCGTTGGGGGACATCATCCTCGAGCATAGGCCCATGAAATGACCCGGGAGAGGAATTCGGGCGGCTCCTCACGAGTGAGGCGAGGCAGAGGCGTTAGCATCGGCCTCCATGGACTCCTTTGAGATGACCGTTGCTGCTGACGGCGACCTGCCCGCACTGGTCCTGTCGGTCCCGACCGGCGACGACCTCGACCGCATCACCGAGATCTGCCAGGACGCGGACATTCAGGAGTGGACCTTCGTCCCTCGCAACTATCAGCGCAGTGACGCGCAGTTCTTCGTCGAGCAGGTCGTGGCCAAGGGCTGGAGCGAGGGACGCGAGTTCACCTGGGCGATCCGCGAGGCCGATGCCGGTGCCTCTCCGGACCTAGTGGGCATGCTTGGCATCACCCTGAGTGGCCCTGAGAACGCTCGGACCGGCGAGGTCGGCTACTGGCTCGCTGCTGCGGCGCGCGGGCGCGGCACCATGACCCGTGCCGTCGCTGCCCTCATCGATACGGCCTTCGACCTGAACGGCCCCCTGGCCCTGTCCGCGCTGAGGTGGCGCTGCAACATCCACGAGACGAGCCACGGGCTGGTACCCAACTGGGCCTCCTGGAAGGTGGTCTGGTCCCTCGGCTTCCAGCGGGAAGGGCGAGTGCGCCGCTTCCTGCCCAATGACGGCCGGCTCCATGATGGCTGGATCGCCACCCTGCTGCCTGAGGACCCGCGTGAGCCGCGAGCTCCCTGGGACGGCCCCGTTGAGACAGACGACGTCCTTCCCCTGGTGGCTCACGACGGCGTCGGAGAGCGGGAGGGCGACGACCCCGAGGCCCTGGTGCGGCGCTTCCACCACGTCTACGGACTTCCCATCCAGACCGACGGCGCCAGTCTCGAGCGCGAGAGCCTCGACATGCGCATGAGTCTCATCGCCGAGGAGTTCTCCGAGCTCGTCGGCGCCGTCTACGGGCAGGCCGCACGCGCCGAGATCGAGTCGAGCTACCGCCGCGCCGTGGCCGCCGACGACGGCGCTCGCGACACCGTCGAGACCGCCGACGCCCTGGCGGACCTCATCTACGTCATCTATGGCATGGCCCTGGAGACCGGGATCGACCTGGCATCCGTGCTCGCTGAGGTGCAGCGCTCCAACATGTCCAAGCTGGGTGCCGACGGCAAGCCGGTCTACCGCGAGGACGGCAAAGTCCTCAAGGGGCCGGACTACTTCCCTCCGAACGTGGAGGCTGTGCTGCGCAGTCGCCGCCTGCGCTGAGAAGAGACCGCCGACACAACTATAACTATACTGTACGTAAAGTACAGTTCTGGGTGTGACTCGTACTCCTGGACTTCGCGCCTGGGCGGCCCTGGGCGTCCTGACCCTGGCCGTGACCCTGCTGGCCATCGACTCCACGGTGCTGGCCCTGGCCATCCCCTCGCTGAGTGCGGACCTGAGCCCAACGGCCAGCCAGTTGCTGTGGATCGGTGACATCTACTCCTTCACCCTGGCCGGTTTGCTGGCCACCATGGGCAATGTCGCCGACCGCATCGGTCGGCGCCGCCTCCTGCTCATCGGGACGCTCGGCTTCGGAGCGGCCAGTATCATGGCGGCCTTCGCGCCCAGCGCGGGAGCCCTCATCGCCGCTCGAGCCCTTCTGGGCGTCGGAGGCGCCACGATCATGCCCTCCACCCTGTCCCTCATCCGCAACATCTTCCCCGACGCCCGCCACCGCACCACCGCCATCGCCATCTGGTCGGCTGGCAGCTCGGGTGGCACTGCCCTGGGACCCCTGGTCGGTGGAGTCCTGCTCGAACGCTTCTGGTGGGGCAGCGTCTTCCTCATTAACGTTCCCGTCATGGCGGCCGTCATCGTCACGGGCCTGTGGGTCCTACCGGAGTCCAAGAACGACCAGGGAGCTCCGGTGGACCTGGTCTCCGCGGTCCTGTCGGTCCTGGCCATTGTGCCGATCACCTACGCCGTCAAGTCCTTCGCGCACGACGGCCTCACCGTCATTGCAGTGGCAGCACTGGCGGGCGGCCTGGCCGCCGGATGGCTGTTCATCAGGCGTCAGCGCACGCTGGCCACGCCGCTGATCGACGTCGAGCTCTTCAGACGACCCGCATTCACCTGGGCGATTGCGGCCACAGTCCTGGCGATCTTTGCGTTGGCCGGCCTGCTGTACTTCTTCTCCCAGTACCTCCAGCTCGTTCGGGGCTACTCCACGCTCCGAGCGGGCCTGACCGAGCTGCCCACATCGCTGGCCTCCCTCGTCGTCGTCGTGGTCGTCACCGCGGTGGTGCGCCGGCTCGGCAATGGCCGGGCGCTCGGAAGCGGCCTGCTCATGGCCGCGGTGGGACTGATTGTGGTCGCGCTGGGGGAGTCCTACGGTGGAATCGTCGTGATCTGCGCCGGCCTGCTCATCATCGGCGCAGGCATCGGCCTGGCCTTCACGGTCTCCACCGGAGCAGTCCTGGGGGCGGTGCCGGCGGACCGGGCAGGAGCGGCCTCGGCCATCTCCGAAACCGGTCTTGAGCTGGGCGTCGCCCTGGGCATCGCGATGCTCGGTACGATTCAGGATGTCGGCTACCGGCTGCTGCTCGGGCGGGTTCCCTCGGGACTTCCGGGGCGCGTGGCCGAGGCCGCCGAGCAGTCCCTGGCCACCCTGGCGGGTGCCATCGACCCGGGCGACCCCGGGCAGGCCGAGCTGATGGTTCAGGCCCGAGAGGCGTTCACTCACGCCATGCAGGCCACGGCGATCATCGCCGCCGTCATCCTCCTGGGCGCGGGCGTCATGGCCGCACGTCATGTTCCGGCGACGAGTGAGGAGACTTCATGAGAACCTCGAAACGCGACCGCATCATCACTGGGGCGCTCGAGTTGGCCCACCGTGACGGCTTCGATGCCCTCACCTTCGACGCCCTGGCCGAGCACGTCGGACTGACCCGAGGCGGAGTGATCTACCACTTCCGCACCAAGACCGAGCTCTTGGAGGGTATCGCTGCGGCCTTCCAGGAGCGGTGGCGGGCTGCGGCGCTGGAAGCACTGGGCAAGCCGCTGGAGGAGGCGAGCCGGGCCGAGCGCATCGAGGCCCTGACGCGCTCCGTCCTCGACGGCGAGATCCTCCCTGGAGAGGTCAGTTTCATGCTCTCGGCCACGCCGGAGGCGGAGATGCTCAAGGAGACCTGGAACACGCTGCGCCGGGAGTGGCTGGGTGAGATCCGTGAGCTCAGTGCCATGCAACGCGTGGCGCTGCTGGCCGTGGACGGATGGTGGGCCAACCGCGCCTTCGACACTGACAGGCAGGGCCCCGATGAGCCCGCCATCGCCGACCTCATCGTGTCCCTGGCTCGCGGTGAGGCCGGCGATGGCGGACGGCAGTGACAGGCTCCTCTAGAAGCGGGGAATGTTACGCATGTTCGATGTCGCCATGCTCACGGCCTCACCCGCACCTCGATTAAGGACGATCTTGCTCATTGCTGTGGCGAAACCGATCAGCTGCTCACCCGTGATCTCTGGAGGAAGCGACAGAGCGTTGGGGTCGGTGATGACCTCGACCAGTGCTGGGCCATTGAAGTCGAAGGCCTTCTGAAAAGCTTTGCGCAAGTCTCGTGGATCGTCAACGCGTTCGGCATGGAAACCGATCGACTGTGCTACTCCGGCGTAGTTGACGTCGTGGACATCAGTGCCGAAGTCGGGCAGACCATTAACCAGCATCTCGAGCTTCACCATACCCAGGGTCGAGTTGTTGAAGACCACGACCTTGATCGGCAGGTTGTGCATACGGACGGTCACGAGTTCTCCCATGAGCATGGACAGGCCGCCGTCGCCGGACACGGATATCACCTGGCGATGGGGGTGGGAGACCTGTGCGCCGATGGCATGGGGGAGGGCGTTTGCCATGGATCCGTGCAGGAAGGAGCCGATGAGGCGGCGCGTACCCAGCGGGTCGATGTAGCGTGCGGTCCACACGTTGCACATTCCGGTGTCCGCAGTGAAGATCGCGTCCCTGGCGGCGACCTCGTTGAGCACGTGTGCGGCATACTCGGGGTGAATGGGTTTGATCCTGTCCGCCTTGCGCGTATAGGCGCCAATGGGTGCCTTCATGATCTTGGCATGCTTCTTGAGCTGAGCCTTGAGAAAAGCGTCGGAGCGGCGTTTCTTAATATGCGGAATGAGAGCCTCGATGAACGGGATGACGTCTGAGTGAATCGGGTGAGAGACGTCGGTGCGCCGCCCCAGCTTCTCAGCGTGATTGTCCACCTGGACCGTCACGGTGTCCGGTAGGAACTGATCGTAAGGGAAGTCGGTTCCCAGTAGGAGCAGTACGTCGGCATCCTTCATGCCCTCGGCGGCGGCCCCGTATCCCAGGAGGCCCGTCATACCGACGTCGTAGGGATTGTCATACTGGATGAAGTCCTTGCCGCGCAGCGAATGACCGATTGGTGCTTTGAGCAGGTCGGCCAGTGCGATGACTTCGTCATGAGCGCCCTTGACGCCGGCACCGGCGAAGATCGCCACCTTCCGGGATTTGTTGAGTAAGGCGGACACCTCGGCCACGTCAGCAGGGTTGGGCGACAGGGTGGCTGGTCTGGCCTTGGAATACTCAGGGATGGCGGCAGTGGCCTTCTCATCGGAGACATCTCCCGGCAATGAGATCACGCTCACGCCGCTCAGGCTGACAGCGTGGCGGATTGCGGCGTTGACGACACGAGGGGCCTGCTTGGGGGTGGAGATGAGCTCCGAGTAGACCGAGCACTCGTTGAACAGGCGATCCGGGTGGGTCTCCTGGAAGTAGGACTGGCCAATCTGAACGCTGGGGATATGCGAGGCGATCGCCAGCACCGGGGCACCCGAGCGCTGTGCGTCGTACAGGCCGTTAATCAGGTGAAGGTTGCCCGGACCGCAGGAGCCGGCGCACACGGAGAGCTCGCCGGTCAGCTGCGCCTCTGCTGCAGCAGCGAAGGCAGCGGCCTCCTCATGGCGTACATGGACCCAGTCGATCCCACCCTTGGCGGAACCGCCAGTCTTACGGACGGCGTTGACGATCGGATTGAGGGAGTCCCCTACGATGCCGTATATCCTGTGGACACCGGCATCGACAAGCTGGGCCACGAGCTGTTCTGCGACATTCATGCGTCTCTTCCTGGAGATCCTGGATTCGAGTGACCCCATCAGGCTACGCCCAGTGCGACCATAGTCCTAGAATTGATGGCCTGTTGTGAACGAGAAGACCATCAGTGCATGGCACGATGGGCCCATGAGCGAGACCACTGACGGCACTGACCTTCCGGAGTCGAACGTCTTCGCCAAGCCGTGGCCGCTCGACCTCGGCCTGCCCGGCTTCACGGCCGTGGACCACGCCGACATCGAACCGGCCATCCGTGCCGGGATGGCTGCTGAGCGCCGGGAGTGGGAGGCGATCGCCACCAACGAGGACCAGCCCACGATCGCCAACACCGTCGATGCTTTGGAGCGATCCGGTGAGCTGCTGGAGCGGGCGCTGACGGTGCTGGACGCTCTGACCTCCGCCACCGACTGCCCGGACCTCGACGAGCTCGAGGAGGCCCTGGCCCCTGAGCAGGCGGCCCACTCCGACGCCTATCACCTCGACTCCCGTCTTTACCGTCGCTTCAAGGTCCTCGATGAGATGGTGACCCAAGCCCCTGAGGGGCAGGCCGCGCGCGACGCCGACGGCACCGTCATCGACGCCGAGGCCGCCCGCCTCATCCGCCTGACCGTCGAGGAGTTCGAACGCAACGGCGTCGGCCTGGACGAGGCGGACACGCACAGGCTCAAGGAGATCAACGCCCGCGTCAACGCGCTCAAGACGCGCTTCTCCGTCCTGGTCACCGAGGCCATGCACGCCGCCGGGGTCACTAACGTCACGGTGCCGCCGGCCCTGGCCACCACCCGGCCCCACGGCGCCAGGCTCGCTCTGCTGGAGACGTCCGTGAGCCGAGGACTGGGGAAGCAGGACGCCCTCGGTGACACCCGCGGCATCGTTCTGGAGCTCGCCCGGCTGCGCGCCGAACGGGCCGCCCTCCTGGGCTTCCCGCACCACGCCGCCCTCGTGGCCGCGGAGTCGGCCGCTCGCACCACCGAGGCGGTCTCAGAGCTGCTCGGCCGACTCACTCCGCCGGCCATGGCCAACGCCCGCGCAGACGCGCGAGTCTATGCCGCCCGCATGGACCTCGACCCGCAGACCCAGGCCGGTGAGACCTTCGGGCCCGCCGACTGGCCCCTCTACGAGGCCGCTGAGCGCAAGGAGCGCTTCGGCGTCGACGACGAGGTCCTGGCCCCCTACCTGGAGCTGTGGAACGTGGTCACCAAGGGCGTCTTCTACGCCGCCAACCGCCTCTACGGCATCACCTTCCACGAGCGCGAGGACCTGGCAGAGCACATGTACGCCCCGGGCGTGAAGGTCTGGGAGGTGCGCGACGGCGAGGACTCCCAGGCGCCGGTCCTGGGCCTGTTCGTCGGCGACTACTACGCCCGGGCGGGCAAGTCCGGCGGTGCCTGGATGGACAGTCTCGTCACCGGCTCAACACTCACCGGCCGCAAACCAGTCGTCATTAACTGCTGCAATATCGAGCAGCCCACCTCCGGCCCGGCCCTGCTGACCTGGGACGAGGTCATCACCTGCTTCCATGAGTTCGGGCACGCTCTGCACGCCCTGCTCTCCCAGGCCCGTTACCCCTCGGCCTCCGGAACAGCCGTGCCCCGCGACGTCGTCGAGTTCCCCAGCCAACTCAACGAGAAGTGGGCGCTTCACCCCGAGGTGCTGGCCTCCTACGCGCGCCACGTGGACACTGGCGAGCCTCTCCCGCCTGAGCTCGCCGAGCAGCTGCGAGGCCAGGGCGCCTTCGGTCAGGGCTACGCCACCACCGAGTACCTGGGGGCGGCCCTGCTCGACCAGGCCTGGCACACCCTGCCCTCCGGCGAGGTCCCGACGCGCATTGATGAGGTGGAGGACTTCGAGCACCGGGCCCTGGCCCGGGCCGGAGTCGATGACGCGCTCGTGCCTCCCCGCTACCGCACCACCTACTTCTCCCACGTCTTCGCCGGGGGCTATAGCGCCGCCTACTACGCCTATATCTGGAGCGAGGTCATGGACGCCGATGCCGTCGAGTGGTTCACCACCGATGGTGCGATCGACGGCGACCTCGGCCTGAACCGCCAGGCCGGAGAGATCTTCCGCCGCGAGTTCCTCTCCCGCGGCGACTGTCGAGACCCTCTGGTCTCCTACCGCGCCTTCACCGGACGCGACCCCGGCATCCTGCCTCTTCTTCGACGTCGCGGACTGGCCTGATGGACGCAGTTCGCATCTTCACCCTCTCATCACCGGAAGGAACATAAATATGGCTCGCGTCACCATCGTCGGCGGTGGATACGGTGGTATCACTGCTGCCAAAGCCCTCGACGACGTCGCCGAGGTCACCCTCGTGGAGCAGAAGGACACCTTCGTCAGCCACGCCGCGGCGCTGCGCGCGGCGGTCGACCGTGACTGGGCGGAGAAGATCTTCCTGCCCTATGACCGGCTCCTCACCAACGGGCGCGTCGTTCACGGAACGGTGCTGACGGTGCGAGGCACCACCGTTGAGGTCTCCGGTCACGGACCGATCGAGGCCGACTACCTGGTGCTGGCCACCGGGACCGCCTACCCCTTCCCCGCCAAGCACATGGAGTCCTCCTCCGTCATCGCCAAGGCCCGTATTGAGCGCGTTCACGCCAACCTCGAGCAGTCCTCACGAGTGCTCATCGTGGGTGCCGGCGCCGTCGGTATCGAGCTGGCCGGTGAGATCACCTCGGCTTTCCCGAAGGTCAAGGTGACCATGCTGGAGGCCGCCGACAGGATCCTGCCCGCCGGCGACTACAAGCCGGAGATTCGTGAGGCCATCTCCGACCAGCTCGCCCAGCGCGGGGTGGAGATCCTCACCGGTGACTCCCTCAGCTTCCTGCCCCCGGTCGATGTCGGCGTGCTCTCGCCCTTCCGGGTCACCACCCAGGGCGGGCGCCAGCTTGAGGCCGACATGTGGTTCCGCGCTTACGGCTCAGCGGCCGCCACCGGATTCCTCGGTGAGGACTACGACGAGGTGCGCCACTACGACGGCACGATCCGCGTCGACGAGTACCTGCGCGTGGTGGACCACCCCGGTGTCTGGGCCATCGGAGACATCACCGACGTGCGTGAGTCCAAGCGTGCCGACGCCGCCCGTGCCCATGCCCGAGTCGTCGCCAGCAACATCGCCGACATCATCGCGGGCCGTGAGCCCTCCGCGACCTACACGCCCGGAACCGAGCGGATCATCCTGCCCCTGGGGCCCGACGGCGGTGCCTCCCAGATCCTGCATGACGGCGTGCGCGTGGTCGTCGGCCCTGAGGAGACCAGCAAGCTCAAGGGGGAGGACCTCTTCCTGGGCTTCATCCGTCAGGAGCTGGGAGTCGAGTCGGAGGCCTGATCGGGTACGACTGGGCGCGACGCTGCTGGGCAACGCCGTCCGCCTGTGCGCTGCGCAGGGGATAGCCGGTAGTGTGTCCCACATGACGAACGATCCGCGGTCCGCGCTCAACCGACTCATTGCCGCCTTCGAGGCGCACCTGGATGCTGCCGCGACCGGTGACGAGCTCTCCCCGGCCGTGGTCGCGGCCGAGAACGCCCTCCAGGACGCCTTCTTCACCTACGACGACTCGCTGTTCACCGCTTACGGCATCGAGCTGCCCTTCGAGGCCTTCGACTCCGATGGCGACGATGAGGACGACGATGACGATGATGAGGACTACGACGACGGCGAGTACGACGAGGATGACGACGACTACGACGACAGCGATGATGACGATGATGAGGACTACGACGACGAGGACTGACTGAGGTCCCTGACTGGACGGACGACGTTCCTCAGCCCATCTCTCGGCGGTGGGGCCCACGCGAACTGCGTGGGTCCCACCGCTTTAGCATAGGTATGATACGCTTAAATACTGTAGGTAAGCCTTCCCTTAGTAATCGTGTGCTTGCGACCCGTACTCGGTTGTCGCCCACGAAGATAGGAATCCTGATGCCCATGTCTCCGTCCCGCCGTCAGCTGCTCTCCGCGACCGCGGCCACAGCCGGTCTGCTGGCTCTGTCCGCCTGTGGTTCGAAGTCCTCGAGCTCGTCAGGCACCGGGGCCGGCGCCGCCTCTGCCGGATCGAGCGCAGAGGCGGTGACGTACCCGGTCACCGTGAAGCATGCCCAGGGGGAGACCACGATCAAGGCGGCGCCCCAGCGCGTTGTCGTTCTCGACTACGGTGTCCTGGACTCTATGGCTGCACTGGGGCTGGCCGACCTCGTCGTCGGCATCCCCAAGACCGGTGGCAACCTGCCCAAGTCCCTGTCCCAGTTCCAGGACGATAAGTACAAGGATATGGGCGGCCTCAAGGAGCCCAAGCAGGAGGCCATCGCCGAGGTCGGGCCGGACCTGGTGATTGTGGCGAACCGGACCGCCAAGTCCTATGAGGACTTCTCAAGCAAGTTCACCACCATCGACATGACTGTCAAGCCGCAGGGTGCGAGTGCGACGGCGGCCGCGAGCCCCGATCAGGGTGGCCAGGGCGGCAACGGAGACAAGGGCAAGAAGAACGAGCCCTCCGCGTCGATGACGGAGATCCTCACCAGCCACTCCACGATCCTCGGCTCGATCTTCGGCAAGAAGAGCGCGGCGCAGGCCAAGGTCAAGGAGTTCACCGATGCTGCCGCTCAGGTGGCCACGGAGGCCAAGAACGCAGGCAAGGGCCTGTGTCTTCTGACCACTGGCGGCAAAGTGAGTGCCTTCGGCAAGGGCTCCCGTTTTGACGTCATCTTTGACGAGTTCGGTGTCGCCCCTGCTGTTGAGAACATTGAGGCGGCGACCCACGGCGAGGCCGTCTCCTTCGAGTTCATCGGGCAGGCCAACCCGGACGTCCTCTTCGTCCTGGACCGCGACGCCACCATCGGGCAGGAGGGTTCCTCGGCCAAGGAGATTCTCGACAACGAGCTGGTCACCGCCACCAATGCCTGGAAGAACAACAAGGTCTACTACCTTAACGGCCCCGACTGGTACCTCCTGGGCGCCGGTTTCGGAGTCAGTCTGCGCATGGCCAAGGAGATCAAGGGCGATTTGTCCGCATGAGCCCCAGGAACCCCGTTGCGGCCTGGGGGTGCAGGTCGCAACGGTCAGGCCTGTCGCTCCTGGTCGGTGGCCTTCTGCTTCTGCTCGTCCTGGGACTGGTGTCGGTGTGTATAGGAGTGGCGGACTTCGATCCGGTGGATCTGGTTCGCGCCGGTTCGCAGGGCCGCTCCATGCGCCTCTTCATGGTCTCGAGAGTGCCGCGCACCCTGGCAGCCGTCCTCGCCGGTTCGGGCATCGCTGTGGCGGGCGCCGTCATGCAGATGAGTGTGCGCAACCGTTTCGTGTCCCCGACCACGGCAGGCACGACTCAGTTCGCCGTCGTCGGGCTGCTGCTTGTGGCTCTCTTCGCACCGGGCACCAGTGTTCTGGTGAAGATGCTGGTGGCCTCGGCATGCGCGGTAGCGGGCTCGGCCGTCTTCCTGTGGCTCCTGCGACTGCTGCCCCACCGGCGCACGTCCGATGACGTCACGGTCCCCCTGATCGGCCTCATGCTCGGTGGCGTGGTCGGAGCGGGTACCACCTTCGTGGCCTGGCGCTACGACCTGCTGCAGTCACTAGGTTCCTGGACGGCCGGCGACCTGTCCCGGGTGCTGGCCGGCCGCTATGAGCTGCTCTGGCTGGTGGCGCTCGTCGTCCTGCTGCTCTATCTCGCCGCCGACCGCCTCACTGTGGCGAGCCTTGGGGCGGAGACGGCCACCGGGCTCGGGCTGAGCTATCACCGCACCATCAACCTGACGATCATGGCCGCGGCCGTCATGACGGCGGTCAGCGTCGTCGTGGTCGGGAGCCTGCCGTTCCTCGGGCTCGTGGTACCCAACATCGTCTCCCGGCTCATGGGGGACAATCTGCGCCGGAGTCTTCCGGTCATTGCCGTCGGTGGTGCCGTGCTCACGCTGGGGTGCGACGTCGTCGGACGCGTGGTCCGCTACCCCTACGAGGTTCCGCTGTCCGTCATCATGGGGGTCGTCGGCGCCGGCGTCTTCACGGTGCTCATCCTGCGAGGAGTGGAACGTGGTTGACGCGCTGTCCAGACGTCGTCGCCGGGAGAACCTGCGTTCCGTCCTCCGCCTGGTGGTCGTCCTGCTCCTGGTGCTGGTGGCCAGCGGCGTCTTCCTGGTCATCAACGCCTTCGACCCGCTTCTGGTCCTGCCCTACCGGCTGCCCTCCCTCGGGGCGATGCTGTGTGTGGGATGGGCCAGTGGCGTGTCCACCGTCATGTTCCAGACGGTCACCGGCAACCGGATCCTCACGCCCTCCGTTCTCGGTCTGGATGCGCTCTACGCCCTGCTGCAGGTGGTTCTTCTTCTCGTGCTGGGGGCGGCGGGACTCTCCTCGCTGCCGGACCTGGGTGCGTTCGTCCTGACACTTCTGGTGATGATCGGTGTGTCTGTGGCGCTCATGGGTGCCGTGCTCGGTGCCAGGCGCTCGGTGACCACATTGGTGCTGCTGGGCATCGTGCTGGGAACCTTCCTGCGCTCAGGGACCACCTTCATCCAGCGGCTTCTGGATCCCAATGACTTCCTCATCCTTCAGGACCGGCTCTTCGCCTCCTTCGGCTCGATCAACCCCGATCTGCTGGTGCTCTCGCTGGTCCTGACCGCCGCCGTGTCGATTCTGGCGATCCGGGAGCTGCGGGCGCTCGATGTCGTGGCTCTCGGGCCCGATGTCGCCACCGCACTCGGAGTCGATCACCGTCGTATCAGCCGGCGCGTGATGGTCATGGTGGCCGTGCTGGTATCCGTGTCCACGGCCCTGGTCGGGCCGATCATGTTCCTGGGCCTCCTCGTTGCCCACCTGGCCTACTGGGCCGCCGGTACCAACCGCCATGTGGTCACCGTGCCCATGGCGGCACTCGTCGCCATGCTCGTCCTGGTGACCGGACAGACAGTGCTGGCTCATGTCCTGGACGCCGACAACGTCCTGTCCGTCATCATCGAGTTCCTCGGCGGGCTCACCCTCATCGCCCTGATCATCAGCTCCAGGAGACGTTCATGATCGCAGTTCGTAGCCTTGCCAAGTCCTACGGTGAGCGTCAGGTGCTCTCCGACGTCAACCTCGACCTGCCGGCCGGCGGAGTCATCGGGCTGGTTGGTGCCAACGGGGCTGGTAAGTCCACGCTGTTGTCCGTGATCGCCAGACTCCTAGGAGCTGACGCCGGCACGGTGGAAGTCGGTGGTCTGAACGTCGCCACCGCCCCGGGACGCCAGCTCGCCACCGTTCTGTCCGTCCTCAAGCAGGACAACCACCTCGCCGTGCGACTGACTGTGCGTGACCTCGTGGGATTCGGCCGCTATCCGCACAACCGGGGACGTCCCACCGAGCACGATGAGACGATCGTCGATCAGGCCCTGGAGTGGATGGACCTGACGGAGCTGGCCGACCGCTACCTCGACGAGATGTCCGGTGGGCAGCGCCAGCGGGCCTTCGTTGCCATGGTGCTGGCCCAGGAGACTCCCTATATGCTCCTGGACGAGCCCCTCAACAACCTGGACATGGTCCACTCGGTGGCCATGATGCGTCGTCTACGCGCTGCCGCCCACGAGCTCGAGCGCACGGTCGTGGTTGTCATGCATGACATCAATATGGCCGCCGCATGGTCGGACCGGATCGTCGCCATGCGTGAGGGCCGGGTCGTCCTTCAAGGAACCCCCGAGGAGACCATGACCCGAGAGTGTCTGAGCGAGGTCTTCGGCATGGATGTGCCGGTCCATGAGATCGACGGCAGGCGCATCGCCTTCGTCTGGGGCTGATACTCGCCAGCGGCCGCTTCACAGCAGCGCCGGGAGTCTTAGAAGCGCTCGGGGTAGCCGAGCTGGACGGAGGTGACCTCGTCCAGGGCGTGGCGGATCTGAACCGGAAGCTCCAGGTCGTCGGCCGCCAGGACTCCCTGGAGCTGAGCCGGAGTGCGGGCACCCACAATGGTTGAGCTGATCCCGGGGGCGTCGCGGGCCCAGGCGAGCGCGACCTCGGCCGGCTTACGGTCCAGGCCCGAGGCGGCAGTGGCTACAGCCTCAACCACACCCCGGTGCGCCTCGCCCAGGTAGGGGGACACGTAGGAGCGCAGGTGCGGGGAGGCGGCCCGCGAGTCCGGTGGAATCGTCGCCCGGTACTTGCCGGTGAGCACGCCCCGACCCAGGGGGGCGTAGCCGAGGATGCCGAAGCCCAGGGCCTGCGAGGCGGGCCGCAGCTCGCGCTCGATACCTCGGGAGAGCAGCGAGTGCTCCACCTCGACGGCCGCCAGCCCCGGGCCCCGGCCGTACTCGCTGAGCAGATCATGCATGCGCACCGAAGCCCAGGCGGGGTGGTTGGCGATGCCCACGTACCGGGTGCGCCCGGAGGAGACGGCCAGGCTCAGTGCGTGGGCCGTCTCCTCCAGGGAGGTGCTGGAATCGGGCACCTGGACCAGCAGGAGGTCCAGGTGATCGGTGCCCAGGCGGGCCAGGCTGGTGTCGAGCGTGTCCAGCAGCGAGCCGCGGGAGGCGTCAGCCACCGAGGACCGCTCCCCGGTTCGCCAGGTGCGCACTCCGGCCTTGGAGACCAGGACGAGGTCCTGGCGATCCACGTGCTCGCGCAGGAGCGCCCCGATCACCTCCTCGCTGACGCCCTCGCCGTAGGAGGCGGCGGTGTCCACAAGCGTGCCCCCGGCATCGAGGAAGATGTCGAGCTGTTCCTTGGCCTCGAGCTCATCGGTGTCCCGGCCCCAGGTCATCGTGCCCAGGCCCACGGAGGACACACGCAGGCCGGTCCGGCCGAGTCTCCTGTGCTCCATAGGCCTAACCGTAGCGGCTCGACCTACTTGCGTACGGTGATGGTCCAGGTCGCGTCGCCGGTGCGCTCGAACTCGGTGACGGTGTAGCCGTTGTCGGCGGCCCAGGCGGGCAGCGTCTGAGTCCCTTGAGTGCAGTCGAAGCCGATGACGAGCTCGTCGCCGACGCTGAGCTCCTCCATGGCCTCTTCGGCCTCGATGACGGGGAAGGGGCAGACCTGACCGGTGGTCTCCAGAACAGTGCGCATGAGTGACTCCTTGAAGCGATGTGATGAGGGTTCGGGGGCGGTTGGGGCAGCGAGATGGTTGCGGGGGTTCTGGCGAGGCCTCAGACGGTGGCGGGCACGCGTGAGGCCGCCCGCTCGGCGCGACGACGCTGCCGGGGACGGATGAGGAGGAACCAGGCGGCCACCCCGACCCCCAGCACCTGGAAGACCAGTGCGATCCAGCCCTGCCATGACAGGAGCGAGGTCTGCACCAGAGCGTTGCCGATGGAGCAGCCACCGGCCCAGGCGGCGCCGATCCCCATGAGGACACCGCCGGCGATGGAGCGCTGGATGACCTGGGCGCTGGGCACGCGGACGCGGAACTCGCCAGAGGCCTTGGCAGCGAGGTAGGAGCCGAGCAGGATGCCCAGGACCAGGAGCACGCCCCAGTCAAGTCGCTTGACGTCCCCGGTGACGATGAGGTTCACCAGGTTCGACGACGGCGTCGTGATCCCTAGCCCGTCTGGGCGCCCCGAGGCCCAGGATGTGGGCCAGGCGATGACGGCGACGACGCCCACGAGGAATCCGGTGGCCAGAGGGTTCCACTGCTTCTCCAGCAGCAGGTGAGCCAGGCCCGTGCGCTGGGCAGGCAGCTGGATCTGAGCGGGACGGCTGCGCTCCAGAACGATGAAGCGGTGCACAACGAGCCCGGTGATGGCGGCCAGGATGACGACGCCGCCCCAGCTCGGCAGACCGATGGTGGCCGGGATGGTGGTCAGGTTGGTGACCCACAGTCCTTTGACCCAGCTCGTCACCCCCGACAGGAGTCCCGTCTTCGACGCGGCCGCCGTGGTGGCATAGGCCACGAGCGCGAACCAGGAACCGACCAGGCCCTCGCCGGCGCGGTAGTAGGTCCCGGTGGCGCAGCCGCCGGCCAGGACGATCCCGACTCCGAACAGGAAAGAACCGACAACGGTGGCAACCACCGACAGCTTGGGGATCTCAGGGGTGATGGAGCCTGTTGAGGTCAGGACGGCGACTCCGACCGCCTGAACGGCGATGGCCAGCAGGAAGGCTGTGAACCAGCGCCAGGAGCGGGAGACCCACAGGTCCCGGAAGGCACCGGTGATGCAGAAACGGCCCCGTTGGAGGATGAAACCGAGGACGGCTCCAACGATGAGCCCAGTGAGGATGGTGGGTGACGGCATGGTGCGGTCCTTGTCCGGCTGCTGCTGTCAGGTGCAAGCAGCCTGCGTGGGGACCGGTGACGCAGCACAGGTGGAAAGACAGAGACAGGCCACGTCATCCGGTGGGGGAGTGAGGTGGAGGCCTGGCTGGACGTGGCTGATGGGACGCCGTCTCAGGGGCGCCGGGAGCCGGGGAGAACGATCTGTCTGAGACCACCTCAGAACGCCCGAACCAGGCAGCGCATACACATGCCGGCTCCGCGCGAGGCGGTGCGGGCTGCGTTGGCCTGGACGACGTTCATGTGCTTCTCCATGAGGATCTGGGAAGTGCGTGGCGACGGTTGTCAGCCGTCACGGACTGTAATCGACGGCCTCTGGCCGTGGCAATTCCTGAACAATGGCCGAGATCAGGCAGCCGTGCGGCGGGCGCTCAGGAGGCGGGCGATCCCGTCATCGGGCACCTGCGGCGTGGTGCCGCCGAAGAGCGGGCACTGGGCCTGGAAGGCGCACCAGTCGCACAGCCGGGAGCGGTGGGGGCGGAAGGAGCCGCTGCGAGCGCAGTCCTCGACCTCGTCCCACAGGCGCGCCAGGCGCGTCTCGGTGCGTTCCAGCTCGGCCAGGCGAGGGTCATGAGTCAGGACCCGCCCGTCCTTGAGGTAGACCAGCTGGAGACGGGCCGGCGCCCGCCCGCGCAGGCGCCACAGCACCAGCGCGTAGAAGCGCATCTGAAACAGCGCCTCCTCCATGAAACGTGTGCCGGGGCTGCGCCCGGTCTTGTAGTCGACCACTCGCATGGCGCCGTCGGGCGCCACGTCCAGACGGTCCACGAAGCCCCGCAGGAGCAGGCCGCCACCGGTCTCGGTCTGGACGAACAGCTCGCGCTCGGCCGGCTCCAGGCGCTGGGGGTTCTCCAGGGTGAAGTAGGTGCGAATGAGTCCGCGGGCCTCCTCCAACCAGGTCTCCACGTGGTCGGCGTCCTCGAACAGGTCCATGACCTCCGGGTTCTTGTCCCGGTGGGAGGCCCACTGGCCGGGCAGGAGCTCGAGGGCCGCCTGTGGGAGGCGTTCCGAGGGCGGAAGATCGTAAAGCCGCTCCAGCACGCCGTGGACCACGGTGCCCTTGTGCGTCGCCAGCGAACCGGGCTCGGGGAGGCGGTCGACCGTGCGCAGACGGAACATGAGCGGGCACTGCATGAAGTCCTTGGCCCGGGAGGGGGACAGGGCCGCGCGGCGTCCGCCGCCCGAGCCTCCCCCCGGACGACCACTGGCACCCGGACCGGTGGGCCTGACGCCGGTCTGGGGCGATGAGCTGGATGCGGTGAGCGGCTCGTGGGACATGGGCATGACGCTACCGTGAGGAGGTGAGGCGGCGTCGGAGCTGGACGGAGGGAGCGGCCTTCCTCCACAGGCTGCGTCCGTGGGGAGAGACATCCGCGGCTGTGGCCGCCGAGTGGATGCGGTGCCCCGCTGCCGACGGCGTTAGGCTCGTGCCCATGCCTGCCTCCACATCCACCGGCGAGTGGGTCATCGCCCGCGTCGGCGGCGCCCCTGTCGTCATCTCGCCGACCTCTCTCCTGCTCGGCCTGCTCATCGCCGGCAGCTGGTACCCGCTGGTCTCCTCAGCCCTGGGCGCCTTCGGGACCACGACGGTGCTGCTGGTGGTGGTCTCCACGGTCCTGGGCGTTGCGGCCTCGGTTCTGCTGCACGAGCTGGCCCACGGACTGTCCGGAACTCTCATGGGCAGGCGCCCCACCCGTTACGAGCTCTACCTGTGGGGCGGGCGCACCTCCTTCGGGCCGGCACGCGAGTGGACCGCGTGGAAGGACCTGGTCACCTCCCTGTCAGGACCGGCCACCAACCTGCTCCTGTGGCTGATCGGAACCGTGGTGCAGGACTTCGTGAGTCTGTCGGTTCCCGTCGCCTTCACCATATGGGCCGTGACCCTGGTCAACCTGGCCCTGGCCGTCTTCAACGCCCTGCCGGGTCTTCCCCTCGACGGCGGCTACGCCCTGGCCGCGCTCGTGGTCCAGGTGACCGGTAATCGTCGGCTCGGTCTCAAAGTGGCCGGCTGGGGCGGGCTGGCGGTGGTCGGCGGTGTCGTGTGGTGGTGGATCCTGCGCCCCCTCGTGCTTGACGGCCGCCAGCCCGACGCCTTCAGCCTCATCCTGGTTGTCATGGTGGGCTGGTCGATCGTGGCCTCCAGCTGGCAGGTCCTCGAGCTCGGGGGAGGAGCCCGGGCCGCCTCGAAGCTGGACCTGCGCGAGCTGTCCAGACCCCTGCGCGTCGTCGGCCCCGACACACCTGTGTCCCAGGTGCGTGAAGCGCTGGCCCAGGGAGCCGTACTCGTCCTCGTCACTGACGGGCCCGAGCTGGTGGGCACGATCGATGAGGCATCCCTCAAGGAGCTCGGGCTGTCGGACGCAGCGAGCCCGGCCCCCGTGAACGGGGTGAGCGCCAGGCAGGTCTGCACGGTGCTGCCGGCCGCGGCGGTGACCACCGACCTGACCGGCCAGGCGGCCGCCGATGCCATGAAACGAGCCCGGGAGGTCTCACGCTGGCTGGTGCTCGTGGAAGCGGGGAGCCTGGCCGGCGCGGTCCCCACCGGCGCGCGCTGAGCAGTCGCGGGGGCCACAGCGATCAACTGCCCGGCTAGGCTAACGTCATGATAGAGCCGAATCATCTGGACCCCAGTGCCGCGCACCGCTCCCACTTCGCCGACAACCGCGCCAACTGGGACGACCGCGCTACCCTTCACGAGGCCTCTGGCTACGGCATCGCCGAGCTCCTCGCCTCGCCCACAGCGCTCACGAAAGACGTCACCGATGACCTGGGACGTCTGGGGGATATAAGCGGCCTCGACGTCATCCATCTCCAGTGCCACCTGGGGCTCGATACCATCAGCTTGGCCCGGCTGGGAGCGCGACGCGTCGTCGGCCTCGACATGTCCCCGCGCTCGTTGAAGCGGGCCCGGGAGCTGGCACGTCGGGCCGAGGCCCGCATCGAGCTGGTCGAGGCCAACGTCTATGCGGCCCGTGAGGTTGTGACCGGTGACTTCGACCTGGTCTACACCACGCTGGGCGTCCTGTGCTGGTTGCCTGACATCGACGCCTGGGCGCGTGTTGTGGCCTGCCTGCTGCGCCCCGGCGGACGCCTTATTCTGCGTGACGACCACCCCGCCTTCATGGCTGTGGGAGACGACACCTCCCACGGGCTCACCCTCCATGAGCCCTACTTTCAGAGGCACGAGCCCATGACCTGGGAGAATGAAGGCTCCTACGTGGAGACGCCCGAAGGCGCAGCGCCGATCGCCCACACCCGCAGCCACCAGTGGAACCACGCGGTGGGGGAGATCCTTACCGCGCTGCTGGGGGCGGGCCTCGTCCTGGAGGAGGTGAGCGAGACCCGTGTGAGTGCCTGGCGCCGCTGGCCCGACCTCATGGGGCCCTGCGAGGAGGGCTACCGCTTCACCGACCCGGCGATGCGCGACATGCTGCCTCTCCAGCTGGTCGTTGTCGCCCGCCGGCCGGCCATGACCAGCTCGTCGAGCTCATCGAAGATGCCTTGACGCTCCAGGACTCCCGCGCCGTTGACGGCTGCCTGCCGGTGCATTTCTCTTTCAGGTGCCTGAGTCACGAGCGCGGCGCGGCTCAAAACCCGTCCATCGGAGACGGCCTCGTCGAGAAAAGAGACCAAGTCGCCGGGAAGCCTGACGGTGATCTGCGCAGACACACGATCATGGTGACGAAGGAGGCGTATCCCATATCGGGATGTTGCGAGGGGGCAGCGGTTGGCAGGAGAAAACGCTGGATATCTGTCAGGCACTCATCGGTTCCGGACGGGCTGTGGATGATAACCTTCGCATCGGATCAAGTGCCTCCGGGCATCCGTATCAGCGTCATCTTTGAAGGTGAAACCATGAGCGACGTCAACTCTCAGGACCTCTCTCAAGAGATTCTGGCTTCGCCGGCCAAGGCATCGATCTTCCTCACGGTGACCGTACGGAGTGGGGGCGAGTCCCCGGTCATCGCTCTGCTGACCGATGTGTCCGGGCTGACCCGGGCCGTTGGTTTCCGCTACCCCGAGACGATGCTCAGCTGCGTCGTCGGTATTGGGGCAGGCATGTGGGACCGTCTCTTCGACGTGCCTCGGCCTGAGTATCTGCACGACTTCGAGGCACTTCAGGGAGGAAAGCACAGTGCCCCCTCGACGCTGGGAGACCTGTTCTTCCACCTGCGTGCCTCAACTCTCGACATGTGCTTCGAGCTGGCGCGCCAGATCATGCGCCGACTGGGCTCTGCGGTCAGTACCTACGATGAGGTTCACGCCTTCCGCTACCTCGATAATCGAGACCCTCTGGGCTTCGTCGACGGTACTGAGAGCCCGCGGGGCCAGGCGGCCGTTGCCGCCGCGCTCATCAACGAGGGTGCTTGGGCGGGCGGCAGCTACATCATTGAGCAGAAGTACGTCCACAACCTCACCGCCTGGGACTCATTGAGCGTCGAGGAGCAGGAACACGTCATCGGCCGCACCAAGCTCGATGACACCCAGCTCCCTGACGACGAGCAGCCCACCAACAGCCACGTCACCATGAACACCATTGAGGACGCCGACGGCAACGAGCTCCAGATCGTGCGTGACAATCTCGCCTTCGGTGAGGCCTCCGGGGAGCAGGGCACGTTCTTCATGAGCTACGCCGCAGACCCACGCGTCACCGAGCTCATGCTCCGGCGCATGTTCCTGGGAGAGCCCGAGGGCAACTACGACCGCATCCTCGACTTCTCCACGCCTCTGACAGGATGTCTCTTCTTCGCTCCGCCGGCCGCCTTCCTCGACGACGCCGACCAGTACGCGAAGCCTTCTGTCCGACCTGAGGCCGGACCGCAGGACCCGACCCAGCCTGCCACTGAGCTGAGCGCCGCCAAGGACCTAGGGCTCAACGCATCGTCTGAGGCGCCGCGTGACCAGACACCAGATGACCACAGCAACGGTGCGGGTTCCACTGCCGCACCGTCCGACGGATCCCTTGGGATCGGAAACCTGAAAGGCCGAGTATGAACAATCTGCATCGACAGCTCGCCCCCATCTCCGAGGCCGCCTGGAGTGAGATCGACCAAGAGGCGCGACGCACCTTCATCCGCTGGATCGCTGGACGACGCGTCGTCGACGTGGTCGGACCCGACGGAGAGGACCTTGCGGCAGTACGCACCGGTCACCAGGTACGCGTGGACACCCCCTTCGAAGGTGTCCAGGCCCACCAGCGTCAGGTCCGCCAGATCGTCGAGCTGAGGGTTCCCTTCCGGGTCAGTCGCGAGGCCGTCGACGCCGTCGACCGGGGAGCCCAGGACTCCGACTGGCAACCCGTGAAGGACGCTGTTGCTCAGATCGCCAGAGCCGAGGACGGCATTGTCTTCGACGGGCTGGCGAGCGCGGGCATTGAGGGGCTGGTTCCCTCAAGCTCCAACCCTGCCGTATCGCTCCCACAGCCGAAGGACCTTCCTGACGCCGTTGCTGCTGCCCTCAAGGAGCTCCGCCTCGCCGGAGTCGAAGGCCCCTACGCCCTCCTGCTCTCCGCCGAGCTGTGGACCGCCGTCGCGGAGACCACTGACGACGGTTACCCCATCCGCAAGCACATCGATCGTCTCCTGGATGGTGAGGTCCTGTGGGCTCCCGCCATTCAGGACGCTGTCCTGCTGAGCACGCGGGGCGGCGACTACGAGCTGCACCTCGGTCAGGACCTCTCCATCGGATATCTCTCACACGATGCCGAGTCGATTGAGCTCTATCTCCAAGAGACGCTCACTTTCCTCCCTTACACCTCTGAGGCGAGTGTCGTGCTGACGCACTGAGGTCGCCCACTGGGTCCTACACTCGCCCTGATGAGCGAGCAGACTGAGCACACGGTGAACTCACCCACGGAGTCCTCCCAGCGCCCCGCTCCCCAGGAGATCCTGGGGCAGGCCGGTCGCCGTGGCCCCTTCCGCTACGGCGAACGCATCCAGGTCACCGACACCAAGGGCCGCAAGAACACCTTTCTGCTCGACCCCCACGGCTACTTCCAGTCCGTGCGCGGCTCCTTCCACCACCGAGACGTCGTCGGCATGGACGAGGGCAGCGTCATCGAGACCGACACCGGCCACGAGCTGCTCCTGCTGCGCCCGCTCCTGGCCGACTACGTCCTGTCCATGCCCCGCGGCGCGCAGGTGGTCTACCCCAAGGACTCCGGTCAGGTCATCGCCCTGGGCGACATCTTCCCCGGCGCCCGCGTCCTGGAGGCCGGCGTCGGCTCGGGGGCCCTCACCATGAACCTGCTCTCCGCCATCGGGGAGGGCGGCCACCTGCTGTCCATCGAGCGTCGTGAGGACTTCGCCCGGATCGCCGCCTCCAACGTCGACGCCTGGTTCGGCCGCCACCATCCCGCCTGGGAGCTGCGCACCGGGGACTTCGCCGACGTCGTCGCCGCCCGGGTGGAACCCGGCAGCATCGACCGGGTGGTCCTGGACATGCTCGCCCCCTGGGAGAACGTCGAGGCCGCTTCCCAAGCCCTGGCCCCGGGCGGACTCTTCCTGGCCTACGTGGCCACCGTCACCCAGCTCTCCCGCACCGTGGAGGCCCTGCGCCACAGCGGCCTGTTCACCGAGCCCGAGTCCTGGGAGTCCATGGTGCGCACCTGGAACGTCGACGGACTCGCCGTGCGCCCCGACCACCGCATGGTGGCGCACACCGGCTTCCTGCTGACCGCCCGTCGCATGGCCGCAGGCTCCCGGCCCCTGACCCGCAAGCGCCCGCCCGCCCGCGGCGCCTACGACGAGGGCGGCTACTGGCTGCCCGACGACGTCAAGGAGCGCACCAGCACCGACAAGAAGGTCCGCCGCGTTCTGCGTGACTGCCAGGCCAAGCAGCCCTCCGACGCCACACCCGTTCTCAGCGGGAGCGCGGACGACGACCAGGACGGCACTGACCATGTCTGAGACGACTGCCGCCGACGCCGGTACACCCCAGCCACTGGGGATGCCTGCTGCGGACTTCACCAGCCACCAGCTGCGTGAGGCCCGCGCCCAGGCCGTCAGCCTGGCGGCCAAGAACGAGCGCCTGGTGGCCGCTCTGGGCACCGCCCGCGAGCGCATCACCGAGCTCGGACAACAGCTCGACGCTGTCACTCACCCCCCGGTCACGCTGGGACTGCTCACCGGCCGTCCCCGCACAAGGGGCACCGTAGGTGACACTGACGACGCCGCCCGGCCCCGCGAGGTCGCCGTGAGCCTGTCCGGCCGCCAGATGCTCCTGCACGTCCACCCCGGCGTCGATGACACCGAGCTGCAGGTCGGGCGGCTCGTGGCCGTCAACGACCAGATGCTCGTCGTCGCCACCCTCCCCGAGCCGTGCACCGGTGAGGCCGTCACCCTGGAGGAGAGGCTCGATGACGCCCGGGTCCTGGTGACCACCGGCGCAGGAGGCACCCGGATCCTCACCCTGTCCTCGGCTCTTCGTCGCATCTCCGAGGCCGGCGAGGGGCTCAAACCCGGCGACACCCTGGCCGCCGACCTGCGCGCCGACGTCGCCACGACTCTCATCGAGCGCACCAGTGTCGAGCAGCTGGTCGTCGCCGAAACGCCCGACGTCTCCTGGTCGGACATCGGGGGTCTGGGCCCGCAGATCGAGCAGATCCGCGATGCTCTCGAGCTGCCCTTCACCCACCCCGAGCTGTTCCACGCCTACGGCCTGCGCGCCCCCAAGGGGCTGTTGCTCTACGGCCCGCCCGGCTGCGGCAAGACCCTCATCGCCAAGGCCGTGGCCACCTCGCTGGCCGGCTCTCCCAGCGCCTGCGGCGTCACAGGGCGCTCGGCGGCGTTCCTCAACATCAAGGGTCCTGAGCTGCTGAGCAAGTTCGTCGGTGAGACCGAGCGCCAGATCCGCGCCATCTTCGACCAGGCCCGCAAGGCCGCTGCCGAGGACCGGCCGGTGGTCATCTTCTTCGACGAGATGGAGGCCCTCTTCCGTACCCGCGGCACCGGCGTGTCCTCCGACGTCGAGACCATGATCGTGCCCCAGGTCCTGGCGGAGATCGACGGCGTGGAGTCCCTGCGCAACGTCGTCATCATCGGGGCCTCCAACCGGGAGGACATGATCGACCCCGCCATCCTGCGCCCCGGGCGCCTGGACGTGAAGATCCGCATCAACCGGCCCGATGCGGCCGCTGCCGAGGAGATCCTCGCCCGGCACCTCACCGCCGACCTGCCCCTGGCCCCGGCCGAGGTCGCGGCCCACGGGGGAGACCACGAGGCCACCGCCGCCTCCTTGCGCCGCGTCGTCGTCGAGGCCCTCTACGCCCGCAACGACGCCACCGCCGTCCTGGAGATCACCGAGGCCCACGCGGCCGGCGGCACCTCCACCCGCGTCCTTCACCTGGCCGACCTCACCAGCGGCGCCATGCTGGCCGCCATCGTCTCGCGCGCCAAGACCGCCTCCATCAAGGATGAGCTCGCCGGGGGAGCGGGCGGGCTGAGCGCAGCCAGGCTCCGCTTGGCCGTCGAGAGCGAGGCGCGGCAGAACGAGGAGATCACTGGCGCCACCACCCCCGAGGGGTGGGCCCGGCTCATCGGCACCCGCACCTCGCAGATCCTCAGCGTGCGCAGACTCGGCAAGGAGAGCACATGAACGACGTCGGCTTTCAGCCCGGCCCGGTGACGCGACCCGTCGGCCTGGAGACCGAGTTCGGGGTCCTGCGTCCGGGCGACGCCTACGCCAACCCCGTGGTCCTGTCCACCCGGGCGGTGGAGGCCTACAGCGTCGGCGCCGGTGTGCCCACGGCGCGGTGGGACTACGAGGGCGAGGATCCTCTGGCCGATCTGCGTGGCGGCAGGCTTCGGCGTTCCGCCGCCCACCCCAGCCAGCTCACCGACGACCCCGCACGCCCGGCGCCGTCAGGTGACGTTCCGCCGGCTCCCTGGGGGTCGCGCGCCCGCCCCAGTGCCGCCGAGGCGGCCCTGCCCCGGGCCACGACGGCGGTCCTGGTCAACGGCGCCCGCTTCTACGTGGATCACGCCCACCCCGAGTACTCCTCACCCGAGGTCCTCACCCCTCGCGACGCCCTGATCTGGGATCGTGCCGGTGAGGTGGTCGCCCGGCGCGCCATGAAGGCCCTGGATGAAGGTAGCGCCGATGCGCCGGCGCAGATCGTCCTGTACAAGAACAATGTGGACGGCAAGGGTGCGGCCTACGGTTCCCACGAGAACTACCTCGTGCGGCGCGACGTGCCCTTCGAGGCGCTGGCCGAGGTCCTCACCCCTTTCCTCGTCACCAGGCCCGTCCTCGTAGGCTCCGGCCGGGTCGGCATCGGACAGCGCAGTGAACGCCCCGGATTCCAGATCAGTCAGCGCGCCGACTACGTCGAGTCCGAGATCGGCCTGCAGACCACCTTCAACCGCCCCATCATCAACACCCGCGACGAGCCGCACGCCGACAACGCCCGCTGGCGCCGTCTTCACGTCATCAACGGGGACGCCAACCGCTTCGACGTTCCCATCTACCTCAAGATCGCCACCACCGACCTGCTCCTGTGGTTCCTGGAGCAGGCGTACACCGAGGGCTCCGACCGGTTCACGGAGGCTCTGACCCGTCTCAGGCGCCTGACCATCATCGGTGACCCCGTCGAGGAGCACTGGGCACTCTCTCACGACCCCACCCTCTCCCACGAGCTGCGCACCCAGTCCGGGTCCATGACCGCCCTGGCGATTCAACGCGCCTTCCTCGATGCCATCAGCCCAGCCGTCACACGTGTGGAAAACGCTCAGGCCCATCGCGCCCTGGCTCTGTGGAGGCAGGTCCTCGACGCTCTGGAGCAGTGGCGCCACGACGGAGCCGGCCCGGCCGCCCAGATGGTGGAGTGGGTCGCCAAGTACGAGCTCTGTGAGGGACTGCGCCGCAGGTCGGGAACCGGCTGGGACGATCCTCGTCTGGCGGCTCTCGACATCCAGTGGGCCGATCTGCGCCCGGGGCGATCCGTCGTCGACAGGCTCGACGCCGCCGGCAGGATCCACCGGTTGGCCTCCGAGGCAGAGATCCAGCGCGCGGCCGACACACCACCCGAGGGCACACGTGCCGCCATCCGGGGAGCCGCCATCCGCCGCCACCCGCAGATCGTGGGTGCCTCCTGGACCTGCCTCCTCCTCGACGTTCCGGGCGCCCCCGAGCTGGCGCGTCTGCGCCTGCCCGACGACGTGGTCGTCGGCCCCGATGAGACGGCGACCATCCTGGAGGAAATTGGTCGCCGGGCAGAACCTGAGAGACACTGAGCCTTGCAGCACGCTCACCAGCGGTGCGCAGCTGGGCAGGACGAGTGAAGGAGCAGCACATGACGCCGCAGCACGCCAGTCAGTCCCATGGGCAGGTCCGTCACGGCGGTGTCGAGACCACCGCAGCGGACACTGACCAGGCGATCAGCGCCGGGACATCGGCGTCGGCCGGGCAGGCCAGTGACGTTGACAGCATCCTCGATGAGATCGACTCGGTCATTGAGACCAACGCCGCAGCCTTCGTCCAGGGCTTCGTCCAGAAGGGCGGCCAGTGAGCATGAGTGGCTCACGGCCCTTGGCGCGGCGCATCATCGGGGTGGAGACCGAGTACGGCATCACCTGTGCCCCCACCACCGACGGCCCTCCTCCCATGGACGCCGACCACGCCGCTCGTGAGCTCTTCGATCCCGTGGTACAGCGCTCGCGCTCCTCGAACGTCTTCACTCGTGGGGGCGCTCGCCTCTACCTGGACGTGGGCTCCCACCCCGAGTTCGCCACCGCCGAGTGCGACCGCCTTGAGGACGTGCTCGCACAGGACCGCGCCGGTGAGCTCGTCATGGCCGATCTCGCCGAGCAGGCCAACACCCGCTTGGCCGCAACGGGCGTTGCCGGGCAGATCCACCTGCTGAAGAACAACCGCGATGCCGAGGGCAACGGCTTCGGGTGCCACGAGAACTACCTCGTGCGTCGTCGGGGAGACTTCTGGAACGATGCCCGCACTCTCGTACCCCACCTGGTGACCCGGCAGATCCTCGTCGGCGCCGGCCATATCGCGGCCGACGAGGACACCGGTCCAGCGGGTGACGGGATCAGGGGCTACGTCTTCTCCCAGCGGGCCGACCAGATGTGGGATGCCGTCTCCTCAGCCACGACCCGGGCCAGGCCGCTGATCAACACCCGGGACGAACCACATGCCGATGCCGAGCGCTACCGGCGCATGCATGTCATCGTCGGGGACTCCAACATCGCTCAGGGATCCACCCTGCTCAAGGTGGCGGGCATGGACCTGCTCCTGGACTACCTGGAGCACGGGGGAGACCTTGGCGACCTGGCCCTGGCCGATCCCATGAGGGCCATTCGCGACACCTGCCATGACATGAGTGGAGGGGTGCTGCTGGAGCGAGTCGACGGGCGGACCATCACGCCGTTGGAGATGCAGGCCGAGCACCTGGGACGTCTCCGCGATCACGTCGCACGGGACATCGAGGTCACTGCTCTCCACACTGCCGCACTGGATCTGTGGGAACGAGGACTCCAGGCCCTGCGCCTGCAGCAGCCCGAGCTCGTGGACACGGAGCTGGACTGGGCGGTCAAGCAGCGGCTGCTGACCCGTTACTGCCAGCGGCACGACACTGATCTGACCGATCCCCGGGTGAGGCGCTTGGCCCTGGCCTACCACGACGTCTCTGCCGGTGGGGGACTGCGACAGCGGCTGGAGGGTGCCGGGCTCCTGCGCCGATTCGTTGACGAAGAGACCTGCCGGAGGGCGGTGGACACCCCACCGGCCACCACGCGTGCGCGCCTACGGGGCGCGGTCGTTGCCAGGGCTGAGGACCTGCGCCGCGATGTGAGTGTCGACTGGGTGGGGGTTCGACTCGACGACGGCGTCTGCTCACCTGTTACGCTGAGTGATCCCTTCTGTGCCGTAGACGAGCGCATCGATGCACTCCTGGAGAGTATGGAGCGCCCGGCAACCGACCTTCCCATCGGGGTGTGAACAGTGAGGTTCACGGCACTGGTAAGGCGACAGACGGAAGACGCAACATGAGTACTACCTCCTCCCCGGATCCCGAAGTGGGCACGCCCCTGACACGGCGTCAGCGCCGTGCGCTCGAACGTGCTCAGCAGGCCCAGCAGGAGGCGGCGACCCAGGACCTGCCGGCACTGTCCCATCCTGCTGTTCAGACCCGCCCCGCCGGTACTGCGTCCCCCGGCACCCGACCCGCAACCGGCACGCCGGCGCCGCGCACTGAACTGCAACCGCAGCCTCAGCCACAGCCTCAGATACCGGGTAGCAGCCATGATCCTCGCGGCGCGCACATGCCGGCCGCACGAGCTGATCGACGCGATCTGCCTCATCAGCCTGGGCACCGGCACGACGAGGTGGTCACCGAAACCCAGGAGCCGGAACCGACGCAGCGGCGACGTACCCTGGGCGGCCCGCTGGGGCGCATGCCCAGGGGTCCTCTGGCGGTCGGCCTGATCGGTGTCGTCGTCCTTGCCATGATCCTGGTGCCGCTGGCCGTCAACAAGCTCGTCTCCGGAAGGAACGGTGCGGGCACCAGCACTGCGGCCCAGTCGACCGTGCTGGACGGCAACGCCCCCCTCAGCCAGCTGCTGAAGGTCAGCGGACGGGTCGGATCGGGGGTGGCGCCCTCCATCGAGCTGAACGGCGACGCCTCTCTGTCAGCTCCCGGCTCGGTACTGACCGACGTCGTCCAGACCGGGCAGGGGCGCGCTGTCTCCGAGGGAACGCCAGTGATCCTGCAGGTCTCGCAGTTCTCCGGTCTCAATGGGCGCAACACGACGGGTAACGAAGCGGGGTACAAGCTCTGGCAGGGCCTGCTCGGCCCCGACGTGGGCAACTACATCAACACAGCAGTCTCCGGCCAGCGCGAAGGCGCCCGTGTCGTCCTGCGCGAACCGGCCGAGGAGGACAACGGCTCCCGGACGACGAAGATCACCGTTGTCGACCTCCTGCCCACCACGGCAACGGGGGAGGCGAGGCAGCCGGCGGCAGGTACCCCCACCGTGACTGAGGGACCGGACGGCTCCATCACCGTCAGCAGCGCTGGACTACCTGCACCGACTCGAGTGTCCACAGAGATCCTCATCAAGGGCACCGGTCCCCAGATCGGTGCCCAGGACCGTCTGATCGCTCGGACCACGATGGTCAGCTGGGCCACGGGACAGCCCCTGGAGAAATCAACCTTTGGATACCAGGAGCGGCCCAAGCAGCTCGACATGAGCAACGCGCTGGTGGGAGTCTCCCAGAACCTGGTTGATATCACGGTCGGCTCCCGGGTGGTCCTCTCACTGCCCGCTGAGCAGGCGCAGGGCAAGGAACCAGTCGTCGTCGTGATCGACGTCCTGGCCAAGGACCCCGCCCAGGCTCCCAAAGCATCCGGGGCTCATGCGAGCAGTGAGTCGAGCGCCGCCCCTGACTCCTCCGCCGGCCCAACATCCAAGGACCAGTCATGAGCGTTGCCATCCGCATCATTCCCTGCCTGGACGTCAAGGACGGTCGTGTCGTCAAAGGCGTCAACTTCCAGGGTCTCAAGGACGCCGGAGACCCCGTGGAGCTGGCCTCCCGCTACGGCGCTCAGGGGGCCGATGAGATCACCTTCCTCGACGTCTCAGCCTCGCACGAGGGACGTTCCACCATGTTGGACGTGGTCCGCCGTACTGCCGAGCAGGTCTTCGTTCCACTGACCGTCGGCGGGGGAGTGCGCTCAGTCGATGACGTGGACCAGCTGCTGCGGGCCGGGGCGGACAAAGTCGGTATCAACACCGCGGCCATCAACCGTCCCGAGCTGTTGACGGAGGTAGCACAGCGTTTCGGCAACCAGGTGGTCGTCCTGTCCGTGGATGCGCGTCGGTGCCCCTCCGGTGTCTCAACGGCCTCCGGCTTCGAGGTCACCACGCACGGAGGGCGGACCTCCACCGGCATCGACGCAGTCGCCTGGGCGGTTCAAGGAGCAGAGCTCGGCGCCGGTGAGATTCTCCTGAACTCCATGGACGCCGACGGAGTCACCAAAGGATTCGACACCGAGATGATCGACGCCGTTCGTCGACGGGTCCGGGTGCCACTCATCGCCTCCGGCGGTGCCGGATGCCCACAGGACTTCGTCACAGCCGCCAACCACGGTGCCGACGCCGTTCTGGCAGCCTCAGTGTTCCACTACGGAGTGATGACCATCGCTGAGGCCAAGAATGCCCTGCGAGACGCAGACCACCCGGTTCGTTAAAAACTGTGGGAGACTGAGCGGTGGGTGAGGTGCCGGTGCGCTGCCCGTTCCTGAAGGTGCCTGTGTGGCTGAGTCCGAGGAGAGTGCGTGAGCCATTTCTATTACAACGAGCCCAGCTATCCCAGTTATCCAAGTGGCGGGAATGCTTGGAGGAACCCAGGCAGTGAGAGGAACTACTTGGGGAGCTGGTCTCTTGGTCTGGGGATTGCGAGTATTTTCTGCTGCGGAATCATTTTTGGGGTCATCGCGATCGTTTTGGGGCTGCAAGCCCAGGCGGCGGCAGATCGCGGTGAGGCCACTAATCGAGGCGCAGGAACCGCTGGAATTGTCCTGGGGGTTATCGGGTTCTGTGCTACCTTGATTTATCTACTTGTGAGGGTGGGACTCAGGTGAGAGGTGGCGGCCCAGGCCGGATACCGGCGCTGCGCTGAGGTGGCGCCGCCAGGCGGCTCGATTTGCGTGCTGCGTGAGTCCTGTTATACTTCAGCAACATACTGAACATCATCGAACCCTATCTACACGGAGAGATGCTATGAGTAACATGGGCCCGTACCCCGGCGGTCAGTACAATCCGCAGCCCGGAGGATATGTCCCTGGTGGATTTGGTCCTCGCCCTGATGAGAAGAATTCGTTGGGAGGGTGGGCGCTTGGTCTTGGTATCGCCAGTTTTGTCTGCTGTGGTATCTTGACTGGTATTCCTGCAATAATCGTGGGTTTTCTGGGTATGCAAGCAGCGAACGAGGGGCGTGCCACCAATAAGGGGATGTCCATTGCCGGTATCGCCTTGGGTGTTCTCTCTATTGTGCTGGCGATCGTCTTCTACGCCACTGGTCTGAATGAACGACTCATGAGCGGATTCCGGTCCTAGGTCCTCGTCTGTCGTCTCCGCTCCGTTGTGCAGGGACTTCGTTAATTGCCTGCACAACGGAGCAAGGACTGTGTGGCATGAACGTCGAGAATGATGGGGTGTTCTCCCCGTTGAGATGAGGTCGTTTCCAGGGATGTGATATGTGTGCTCGTGTAGGTTGAGTGCTGCGCTTCGCCCCAGGGGAGGAATAATGAGTGAATTGAATCCTTACCAAGCAGATCCTTATCATCAAGGGGCTGCTGGTTCTCCTTATCCCTATCCTTCTGACTCCAATGCTGCCTCCCAGTCCGCTTCGGGCATGTCGTCGACCCAGAACGGTTACTACAGCGCGAACGACCTTGGCGATCAGTCGCTCCTTTTCCCGACGGCACCGGGAGGCCAGGTGATCCCTTATTCAGGGTTCGGCCAGCAGCCCTACAATCAGACCTACGGGGAGCCCTACAGTCAGCAGTACCCCTACCCATCTCCTTCTTACGGCCCGTATCCGCCATATGGTCAAGGTTCGTACTGGGGGGCACCTTACGATCCGCGTCGGCATGAGGCCAATGCCCTCGGTGGGTGGGCGCTCGGGCTCGGTATCGCGAGTATCTTTGCGAACTGCTTATCTTTCGGCCTGATCTTGGGCATACCGGCGATCGTCGTCGGAGTGCTGGGCGTGGGTGCCGCCAATGAGGGGCGTGCTTCGAACAAGGGACTGTCGATAGCCGGAGTGGTGACAGGCACCATTGGTACTATCATCAGTGCTGGCTCCCTTATTCTGCTCATGGTGATGTTGCTTCAATGAACTGTATGTCTGAAGACTGCTGCGCGAATGCCTCGAAGAAGCTCGAGCGCTCCGGTGGGCGCGCGGGATCCGGAAGGTGGATCGGACTGGGGCTTCTGATGGTTCTGTCCACCCTGCCGGGTGGCCTCATCGTGCTTCGCGCACTGACTCTGCCCCGCAGCTCTCCAGGGCTTCCCGACCTCTGCCCGCTTCACCGCACCACAGGGCTGTGGTGCCCGCTGTGCGGAGGCACCAGGGCGACTCGCGAGCTCATACACGGCGACCTGCGGGCCGCCATGGGCTACAACCCCTTTGCGCTCGTGCTGGAGGCGGTGGTCGTTCTTCTGGTGGCGCGCTGGTTGCTCGCATCCGCCCGAGGCCTGCGACGACCGCTCGTCACCGGTAGGGAGGGCATCCTTCTCGGGGCGGCGCTGGCCGTTTTCGCGGTTGTGCGCAACCTGCCGGGCATGTGGGTCTACCTCGGCCCGCTGCTCGGCCCTCCGGGCTGAGCAGCACCTGGCGTGCATAATGCGGTTGTGACTCTCGATTCCCAGATCTCTGCGCGTCTGAAGCGCAACGCAGACGGCCTGGTCTGCGCCGTCGTCCAGCAGTACGACTCACGTGAGGTCCTCATGGTGGGGTGGATGGACGATGAGGCGCTCCGGCGCACCCTGGAAGAGGGGCGAGTGACCTTCTGGTCGCGGTCCCGCCGTGAGTACTGGCGCAAGGGGGACACGTCCGGACACGCCCAGTACGTCAAGTCCGTTCATCTGGACTGCGACGGCGACGCCCTCCTGATCGAGGTCGATCAGGTCGGAGCCGCCTGCCACACCGGCGAGCGCACCTGCTTCCTGGCCGGCGGCGATCTGGGCGCGTACGTAGGAGAGCGCCCCGACTGATCACTCCTCGGGCAGCGCGGTTTAGCGATTTGCAACAGACGGCCTCGGACCGTCACGATGGATACGAACAGGCGCTCTTCCAGAGCGCCGGCAGGCGACATCGGGGAGGTGTGTGATGACCTCGTTCGAGGCGATGGTGGCCGGGGCCAAGGCGGCCGCCGACCGTCGCGCTTCGCTGGTTCCCCTGGCCTGCCTGCGAGAGGCCTCCCGCCTGGTTCCCGGCGCCATCAACGCCCTGTCCAGCCTGCGTACCGATGATCGCGCGGTCACGGTGATCGCTGAGGTCAAGCGCTCCACGGCCACGTTCGCGGACCTCAGCGGCGTTGGGGATCCGGGGATGCTGGCCTGCTTCTACGCCGCAGGCGGTGCCGCCTGCGTCTCAGTGGTCACCGGGCCGAGCACCACGCGAGGCTCCCTCAAGGATCTGGACGCCGTCAGGGCCTCCGTGGATCTTCCCATCCTCGCCAACGACCTGGTGGTCACGCCCTACCAGGTGCACGAGGCCCGGGCTCACGGTGCCGATCTACTCATGCTCGACGCCCGCCTTGAGACCCTGGTGCTCGAAGGACTCATCGAGAGGGTCCACTCCCTGGGGATGGGCGCCGTCGTCGAGGTCCGTACCCGCCGCGAGGCGCTGACCGCGGTCGATGCAGGGGCCTGCATCGTGGCCATCGACACCCGCGATCCCGACACCCTGGTCGTCGACTGCAGCCTGTTCGATCAGGTCACTGACGTTCTGCCGACGCAGGTCGTGCGGATCGCTGCCGGAGGCGTCAGAGGTCCGCACGATGTCATGAGCTTGGCGCGCTGCGGCGCCGATGTCGTCCTCGTCGGTGAGGCCATCATCCGCTCCACCGACCCCCAGCAGTTCGTTGCCGAGCTGGTCGCCGCCGGCGCCCACCCGGCACTGATCCCCTCCGCCCATCGAGAGGTTCTCTGAGTGCCTGTCGCCACCCTTTCCGCCATGATGCCAACAATGCCAACGATGTCGGCGATGCCGTTCACGGCCGTGCCGACCGCAGGCATACCGAGCCCGTCCTCGGCCGTGTGGTACCTCGGCCCCATCCCGGTGAGGGCCTACGCGTTGTGCATCCTCACCGGGGTCTTCGTGGCCGTGTGGTGGTCGGATCGGCGCTACCGGGCCCGGGGAGGCCGGCCGGAGCTGGTCCTCGACGTCGCCATCGTGGCCGTGCCGGCTGGAATCGTGGGTGCCCGGCTCTACCACGTGGTCTCCTCGCCCGACGACTACTTCGGCCCCAACGGCGACCTAGCCCGTATCCCGCAGACATGGCAGGGAGGCCTGGGAATCTGGGGAGGCATCGCCGGCGGGGTCCTGGCCGGGGTGCTCCTTCTGCGTCATCGCGGCCTGCGGGTGGCTCCCTTAGCCGACGCCGTCGCCCCGACGCTGCTGGTCGCTCAGGCGATCGGCCGACTGGGCAACTGGTTCAACCAGGAGCTCTACGGCTCCCCGACGACGCTGCCCTGGGGACTGCGGATCGACGACGCCCACCTGCCTGCGGGTTCCACCTACCCGCCGGGGACCCTGTTTCATCCGACCTTCCTCTATGAGGCCCTGTGGAACCTGGCTGGGGCGGTCCTCCTGGTGTGGATCGGCAGAAGGATGCTCGCCCGCAGCGGGGTCACGGGCGGGAGACTGCTGTGGATCTACCTCATGATCTACACCGCCGGCCGCGTGTGGATCGAGATGCTGCGCATCGACGAGGCGGAGACGATCCTCGGCCTGAGACTGAACGTGTGGACCTCCATCGTTATCTTCCTCGTCGGCGCCATCGGACTGATCCTCACCTCCCGGCGCCCCCTGAGCGACGCCATTGACAGGCCGGGGCGCGAGGCAAGGAAGGATCGCTTACAGGGCCGGGAGGACGACTCCGCCGAGCACGACTCGCCTGACGACGCCTCACCGGCAGAACCCGCCGCTGCGGCGTCGGCCCGCCCGGACCAGGCAGATTCGTAGGGACCGAATCGGGGACCCGCCCGCCACGCCGCCGGAAGGCAACCGGGTGAGGATGGTCGCAACCTGACAAGTGACGAGATTCCTCCTCGTGCACAGGGCCCGGTGTCCCGTATTCTTAGCCCATGCGTAGAGCCAAGATCGTATGTACCCTCGGACCCGCTACTGATTCTCCCGAGCAGGTGCAAGCGCTCGTGGACGCCGGCATGAACGTGGCGCGCATCAACCGCTCCCACGGCCGCGCCGAGGACCAGGAGGAGGTCATCGGCCGCATCCGTGAGGCCGCAGCTGCTTCCGGTCGCGCCATCGCCGTCCTCGTCGATCTCCAGGGCCCCAAGATCCGCTTGGGGCGGTTCGTGGACGACCAGAAGGTCATGCTCAACAAGGGCGACGAGTTCACCATCACCATCGATGACGTCCTGGGCACTGTCAAGCGCGCCTCCACCACCTTCAAGGGGCTTCCCGGCGACTGCCGCCCCGGTGACCGTCTCCTCATTGACGACGGCAACGTCGCGGTGCGCGTCGTGGCCGTTACCGACACCGATGTCGTCACCAAGGTCGAGGTGCCCGGTTACGTCTCCAACAACAAGGGCATCAACCTGCCCGGTGTCGCCGTCTCCGTGCCGGCCCTCAGCGAGAAGGACCGCGAGGACCTGCGCTGGGCACTCAAGATCGGTGCCGACCTCATCGCCCTGTCCTTCGTGCGCGACGCCGATGACATCAAGGACGTCCACGAGATCATGGACGAGGTCGGCGTACGCCTCCCGGTCATCGCCAAGATCGAGAAGCCCCAGGCAGTGGAGAACCTCTTCGACATCGTCTCCACCTTCGACGGCATCATGGTGGCCCGTGGTGACCTCGGTGTGGAGATGCCCCTGGAGGCCGTCCCGCTGGTGCAGAAGCGCGCCATTGAGCTGGCTCGCAGGCAGGCCAAACCGGTCATCGTGGCCACCCAGGTCCTGGAGTCCATGATCCAGAACCCGCGGCCCACGCGGGCCGAGGCCTCCGACTGCGCCAACGCGATTCTCGACGGCGCCGACGCCGTCATGCTCTCCGGTGAGACCTCCGTGGGCGCCTACCCCATCGAGGCTGTGCGCACCATGGCCAGCATCATCGAGAACGTCGAGGAGCACGGAGGGGAGCGCATCCCCAGCCTGGGCTCCTACCCGCAGACGCGCGGTGGCGCCCTGACCCGCGCCGCCGCAGAGATGGGCGAGCATCTCGATGTCACCTACCTGGTGACCTTCACCCAGTCCGGTGACACCGCCCGACGCCTGTCGCGTCTGCGCTCTCCGCTTCCGCTGCTGGCCTTCACCCCGCTGCACGAGACCCGTAACCAGCTCGCCGTCTCCTGGGGCGTGCAGTGCTACGAGGTGCCCGAGGTCCAGCACACTGACGAGATGGTGGCCCAGGTCGATGAGATCCTTCAGGACAAGCACCTGGCCCAGCCCGGGGATACCATCGTCATCGTGGCCGGCATGCCTCCGGGCACGCCCGGCTCGACCAACTCGATCCGTGTCCACACCGTCGGCGAGACAGGCGACTACAAAATCTGAGCACCGTGAACTGAAGGGGGCTCCCAC
>NZ_MSKS01000006.1:69609-176046 GCF_001937445.1 Actinomyces oris
GTGGGAGCCCCCTTCAGTTCATGAGTACCTCCGGTGGGACTCGAACCCACAACACTCCGATTTTGAGTCGGATGCCTCTGCCAATTGGGCTACGGAGGCACGCCGCCGGCTCTGCGGGGGCGCTAACAGCGAGATCATACTAGGATCGCAGCCGTGAGCAATGAGTCCAGCACCACCAAGTCCCGCCGGGTGCTCGTCGCCGAGGACGAGACCCTCATCCGCCTTGACATCGTCGAGACTCTCACCGACGCCGGCTACGAGATCGTCGCGGAGGCCGCAGACGGTGAGGAGGCTGTCCGCCTGGCTGATGAGCATGACCCTGACCTGTGTGTTCTTGACGTCAAGATGCCGGTGACCGACGGCATCACCGCGGCGGAGAGGATTCTCGAGAAGCACAACTGCGCCGTCGTCATGCTGACCGCCTTCTCCCAGACCGAGCTCGTCGAACGAGCCAGCGCCGCCGGCGCCATGGCCTACGTCGTCAAGCCCTTCACCCCGGCGGATCTCATCCCGGCACTTGAGATCGCCATGTCACGGCACGAGGAGATCCTCTCCCTGGAGAGTGAGATCTCCGACCTCACCGAGCGCTTCGAGACCCGTAAACGCGTTGACCGGGCCAAGGGACTGCTCATGGAGCGCATGGGGCTGAGCGAGCCGGAGGCGTTCCGCTGGCTGCAGAAGACCTCCATGAACCGGCGTCTGACCATGCGCGAGGTGGCCGACGCCGTCATCGAACAGGTCGGTTCGGCCAAGAAGGACTAAGCGCCCACTGATCGCCCTCTGCGGAGCGGCGCCTCAGGTGAACAGGCTGCGCAGCGTCCCGACGGCGATGGTCCGCTCCTCGTCGTCAGTGACCGTCACCTGGTAGACCACGGTGCGACGGCCGCGGTGAAGAGGAACGGCGGTGGCCTTCACCCAGCCCTGGGACACGGAGCGCAGGTGGCTGACCGTCAGCTCCGCCCCCACCGGGACGGCACCGTCGGGCGCTGCCGCGCGCGCGGCCACGGAGGCAGCCGTCTCAATGATCGCAGCGGTGGCACCGCCGTGCAGGATTCCGACGACCTGTCGGGCGCCATCGACCGGCATCCGGACCTCGGTCCGATTCGCGTCACGAGTCACCACCTCCATCCCGAGGGTCTCCATGAGCGTGCCCTCCTCACTGTCCTCCAGCACCGCGTGCAGTGCTGAGGAGGCGGAGACGGCAGAGCCCGCGGGACGCGGATCCGGGTACGGGCGCCGGGCAGGGTCCGGGAAGGCCACGGCGGAGGCACTCGCTCCGGAGTAAGAGGCCGCAGTGACGCGGCCTACGGGGCCCAGCGGCCCGACGACCGCCGGCGAGCCGGGGGAGTCGGCGGAGGCAGGAGAGGCCTGAGAGTCACTGGAGCCCCCTACGCTGATGGGGGAGAGGGGCGAGTCGGACTGTGGATGGGTCATGGGCCTAGGCTGGCACGGTGAGCACCACCGAGACCAGCCCTGCGACGAGTCCAACACCTCAGTCCCCCTCGGATCCGGTACCCGAACGGCTTCTTCTCATTGACGGACACTCGATGGCCTTCCGCGCCTTCTACGCGCTGCCCGTCGACAACTTCACGACGTCGACGGGGCAGTCCACCAACGCCGTCCACGGCTTCGTGTCCATGTTCCTGTCGCTGCTGGACAATGAGCGCCCCACCCACGTGGCGGTCGCCTTCGACCTGCCGGGAGGCACCTTCCGCACTGAGGAGTACGCCGAGTACAAGGGAACCCGCGATGAGACGCCGCAGCCCTTCCTCGGGCAGGTCGAGCTCATCCAGGAGGTCCTGGAGGCCATGGGCGTCACAGCGCTGACCGCGCCGGGCTACGAGGCCGACGACATCCTGGCCACCCTGGCGACCTCTGCCCAGGCAGAGGGCATGGAGGTCCTCATCTGCTCCGGAGACCGCGACTCCTTCCAGACGGTCACCGAGCGGTGCACCGTGCTCTACCCGGTCAAGGGCGTGTCAACACTGCGTCGCATGACGCCTCAGGAGGTGGAGGAGCGCTATGGGGTGACGCCCGAGCGCTACCCGCACCTCGCCGCCCTGGTCGGCGAGACCAGCGACAACCTCCCCGGAGTCCCGGGCGTGGGCCCCAAGACCGCCGCCAAGTGGATCAACCTCTACGACGGGCTCGACGGCGTCATCGCTCATGCGGACCGGATCAAGGGCAAGGCCGGCCAGTCGCTGCGCGACCACCTCGACGACGTCGTGCGCAACCGCCGCCTCAACCACCTGCTCACCGACCTGGATCTCGGAGTCGTCCCGCGCACCGACCTGCGCCTTGCGGGCGCCGACCGCGCCGGCCTGGCACGCGTGTTCGAGGCCCTGGAGTTCCGCACCCTGCACCAGCGGGCGCTGCGCATCCTGAGCTTCACCGACACCTCCGACCACGCCGAGCCGGGCGAGGCAGAGGAAGCCGGCGCTTCGAACGCACTGAGCGACCTGGAGATCGTCTCGCTGGGACACGATCTCGCCGCGGGGCAGCTGGCTGACTGGTTGGAGGCCGGCCTGCCGGCAGATGGCGACGACGGCACCCGCCCCCTGGGTGTCGATGTTGTCGGCGCCCTCAGGCCGGTGGAGGGCGATGCCGTGCTCGTGTCGCTGTCCGATGGCTCTCGGGCGGTCGTCATCGATCTCGCCGAGATCCTGCCCGAGGACGAAGCCGTCCTGGCCCGGCTCCTGTCCGACGTGGAGCGCCCCAAGCTCGTCGCCGACGCGAAGGGCAGCTGGCACGCGCTGAGCGCCCGGGGGCTCACACTCGACGGCGTCGTCGCAGATCCCTCGCTGGCCGGCTACCTGTGCCGCCCTGAGCAGCGCAGCTACGACGTCGACACCCTCACCCAGCGCTGGCTCGGCATCGACCTGGCCTCCGTCAACGAGAACGGAGCCAGGGGCGACGGCGGCCCTGGCGACTCCCAGAGCGCCTTCGACCTCGAGGCCCTCACCTCCGAGGCCGTTCCCGCATCCCACCTGGCCAGTGCACGTCGGGCCGCCGCCCTGCTCCCGCTCCAGGCCGTGCTCGATGAGCAGATGGCGGCTCGTGATGTCACCGGACTGTTCACCGACCTGGAGATGCCCGTGGCCGCGACCCTGACCGTCATGGAGAACGCCGGCATCGCCGTCGACGACGCCGTGCTCCAAGCCCGCCAGACCGAGCTCGACGCCCGCGTGACCCACGCCGCTGAGGGCGCCTACGCCGCCGCCGGGCGAGAGCTCAACCTCTCCAGTCCCAAGCAGCTCCAGGCCGTCCTGTTCGACGAGCTGAAGATGCCCAAGACCCGCAAGACCAAGACCGGCTACACCACGGACGCCGATGCCCTGGCCGGGCTGTATGCCAAGACCTCCCACCCCTTCCTGGAGCACCTTCTTGAGCACCGCGACGCCATCAAGCTGCGGCAGACGGTTGAGGGACTGCGCAAGGCGATCCAGCCCGACGGTCGCATCCACACCACCTTCCAGCAGACCATCGCCGCCACGGGGCGCCTGTCCTCCACCGACCCCAACCTGCAGAACATCCCGGCCCGTCACGAGGAGGGGATGCGCATCCGCGAGGCCTTCACCGTCGGCGAGGGCTATGAGTGCCTCATGACCGCCGACTACTCCCAGATCGAGATGCGCATCATGGCGCACCTGTCCGCAGACCAGGCGCTGATCGAGGCCTTCCGCAGCGGGGAGGACCTGCACCGCTACGTCGCCGCCCTCGTCCACGGCATCAGGGTCGAGGACGTCACCGCCCAGCAGCGCAGCCACGTCAAGGCCATGAGCTATGGACTGGCCTACGGTCTGTCGACCTTCGGACTGGCCCGTCAGCTCGGTATCGACAACGCCGAGGCGGCGGATCTGAGGAACGCCTACTTCGCCAGGTTCGGGAAGGTTCACGACTACCTGGAGTCCGTCGTGGAGCAGGCGCGCCGCGACGGATACACCGAGACGATGTTCGGGCGCCGGCGCTACCTGCCCGACCTGACCAGCGACAACCGGCAGCGCCGTGAGATGGCTGAACGGGCCGCCCTCAACGCTCCTATCCAGGGCAGCGCCGCCGATATCGTCAAGAAGGCCATGATCGACGTCGACAGCGCGCTGAGCGAGCAGGCACTGGCAAGCCGCATCCTCCTGCAGATCCACGACGAGCTCCTCATCGAGGTCGCGCCCGGAGAGGCCGAGGCGGTCGAGGCCCTCCTCAAGGAACAGATGGGCGGGGCGGCAGAGCTCTCGGTCCCCCTGGACGTCGCTGTCGGACGAGGACGCACCTGGCGTGAGGCCGCCCACTAGAGGACCCTTCCAGGACCCGCGCTCTTGGCCGAAGAAGCCGGTGATATATGAATGAGATCGGCACGTCATCCTTTTGACATCAAGTCGTCAGATGACGTGAGCGATTGCACGTACGTACGGGATAATGCTTGAGCATCGTCTAGTTACGGATTCGTCACGTACTGCTAAGGTTTACTCGTGCGCTTCTGGGCGTCTCCTATGAGACTGATCCAACCAGGATGATGAATTGGTCCGGGCCGATCCACGTCACTGGGGAGCGCGCAGTCCCTATCAACCCGATCCAACTATCCGCATTCGGAGCATCCACTCAATGACAACCACTACGCCCAGCCCCGCCCCGGTCGCCGTCAACGACATCGGTTCGACCGAGGAGATCCTCGCCGCCGTTGACGAGACCATCAAGTACTTCGATGACGGCGATATCGTCGAGGGCACTGTCGTCAAGGTCGACCGTGATGAGGTCCTCCTCGACATCGGCTACAAGACCGAAGGCGTCATCCTCGCTCGCGAGCTGTCCATCAAGCACGACGTCGACCCCGATGAGATCGTCTCCGTCGGCGATGAGATCGAAGCCCTCGTCCTGCAGAAGGAGGACAAGGAAGGGCGTCTGCTCCTGAGCAAGAAGCGCGCGCAGTACGAGCGCGCCTGGGGCACCATCGAGCGCATCAAGGAGGAGGACGGCGTCGTCACCGGCTCCGTCATCGAGGTCGTCAAGGGCGGCCTCATCCTGGACATCGGCCTGCGCGGCTTCCTGCCCGCCTCCCTGGTGGAGATGCGTCGCGTTCGCGACCTCCAGCCCTACGTGGGCCGTGAGCTCGAGGCGAAGATCATTGAGCTGGACAAGAACCGCAACAACGTGGTCCTCTCCCGTCGCGCCTGGCTCGAGCAGACCCAGTCCGAGGTCCGCACCAACTTCCTGCAGACCCTGCAGAAGGGGCAGGTCCGCTCCGGTGTCGTGTCCTCCATCGTCAACTTCGGTGCCTTCGTGGACCTGGGCGGCGTCGACGGTCTGGTCCACGTCTCCGAGCTGTCCTGGAAGCACATCGACCACCCCTCCGAGGTCGTCGAGGTCGGCAACGAGGTCACGGTCGAGGTCCTGGACGTCGACTTCGACCGCGAGCGCGTCTCCCTGTCGCTCAAGGCGACCCAGGAGGACCCGTGGCAGGCCTTCGCCCGGACCCACGCCATCGGCCAGGTCGTTCCCGGCAAGGTCACCAAGCTGGTTCCCTTCGGTGCCTTCGTCCGCGTCGAGGACGGCATCGAAGGCCTGGTCCACATCTCCGAGCTGGCGCAGCGTCACGTCGAGGTCCCCGAGCAGGTGGCCAAGGTCGGAGACGAGGTCTTCGTCAAGGTCATCGACATCGACCTGGAGCGTCGTCGCATCTCCCTGTCGCTGAAGCAGGCCAACGAGGGAGTCGACCCGACGTCGGAGGACTTCGACCCCAGCCTCTACGGAATGGCGGCCGAGTACGACGAGCAGGGCAACTACAAGTACCCCGAGGGCTTCGACCCGGAGACCAACGAGTGGCTCGAGGGCTACGACGCCCAGCGCGAGGCCTGGGAGGCCGAGTACGCGGCTGCTCACGCCCGCTGGGAGGCCCACAAGGCCCAGGTCGCCAAGGCCCTGGAGGAGGAGCAGGAGTCCGGTGCTCCGGCGGCCCCCGCGGGCGGCACCTCCTACTCCTCGGCTCCGTCGGAGGCCTCTGGCACGCTGGCCTCCGATGAGGCCCTGGCCGCTCTGCGCGAGAAGCTCACTGGTAACTGAGCATCCGCACCTCTTCACTGATCAGAACTGATCTCTGACATCATCTGAGGGTCTCTGCCTGTTCTGCAGGTAGAGACCCTCAGATGTCGGTGCCTTCTCCCCATCGCTCGGGCACCTCACCTGTGCCATGCTGTGGCCGGGGCCGGCGCTCCCTGCCTCCCAGGAGCAGGAACCTGTACGTGACGACCGTTGGAGACGATATGAGCTATTGGGGCGACATTGCCCGTGCTCTGGAGGATGTCGACCCCGTCTGCCCCAGTCGCGCCGCTGCAGCGGCCCTGTGGAAGGCGATCGCCGCCGACGACGGCGAAGGGGCGGCTGCGGGAAACGCGCCCGACCAGGTGGTGCAGGCGGTCTGCGCCGTCGACCGGGCGTGGCTGGTTCAGCTGGGCCAGGACCCGGACACGAGCAGGAAGAGCCTTGAACAGGCGATCGCCTTCTGTCAGGGGATTCGGGCCGCCCACGGCTGCTCGACGCTTCCACTGCGCTACGCCCAGGTGGAGCTGTCCGCCGTCCTCGGCCTCAGGGACGAGGCCCTCGAACAGCTCCGTGAGGCCAGACTCTTCTCCTTCGGCAAGACCGACACCGGAGCCGTCCTGGCCACCGCCCGCATGCATGACGACTACTCCGGCGTCATCAGCACGGCCACGGCCACCCCGAAGCGTGCCGAGGCTGATCCCCTGGAGACCGCGCGGGGGCTGGGAGCGGTGCTGGTCCCCTACCTGGCCCACCAACGGCTCGTTGAGGCCGAGGACGCCTTCGTCTCCTTGAGCCGGCTCGACCTTCCAGATGTGGTGTCACTCCAGTGCCTGGCGGACAGGCTCGAGTACCTGGGGCTGTCCTCCCAGTGGCAGCGGGCCATCGCGCTCATCCGTCACAGCCCCATGAAGGCCGTCTCGGAGGCCTCGGCCTGGCAGCTGATGAACACCGCTGTCGGACTGGCTCTCGTCATGCGGGAGGCCAACCGGGCTGATTACGGAAAGCATGCCCTGGGTGCCTCGCTGAGCTGGACGACGCCGTGGGGGAACCTGGAGCTCACGGCTTGGGACACCGTTGTCCACGCCTATGACGTCATGACCGCCTTCGTGCGTGGCATCGCCCACCGCTTCGACGTCCGCAACGGCAACAATGGCGTGTCGTACCGGGTTGAGATGCGCATGGCCGCCGAGGCCGCAGGTCTGGCCAGCCGGTCCTACGGGACGGTGACGAGCGCCGTGCCGGCTGATCGCGCCCGGCTGCGTAATCAGGGTGCTCTGCTCAAGGACGTCCGTGAGCTGCTCACGCTGTCTCGCGGCTATGGCATGGAGTCGGTGCGACAGCGCGCCATGTCGACCGCGGAAACGGTCAGCGCCTCGCTGTCGGAGGTGGTGGACGACTCCACCCTGGAGCTGGTCGTCGACCTCCGCCTGGCCTTCGGCCGGCTGCTGGCGGCACTGGGCGCCAATGAACGCGCGGAGAAGGAGCATCTCGACACGGCGGAGCTGAGTCTGAGCCAAGGGTGGACGGAAACGGCCTGCGCCGCCCTGGCTCTGGCCTCGCACGCCGCTCAGGCTCGTGGAGACAGCGCTTCCAACGGCCGGGTATGGCGCCAGTGCCGGGAGGCGATGGAATCCTGGCCGATGAACCGGCCAGGAGAACGCTGCGGGATACTCGTCGACGCCGTCGGCGACCCTCTGGTTGCCGTGCAGGTCCTCTCCGCGCTGGCGGAGGTCCTGGTTGACGGGGTGGAGGAGGACCACTCTCGCGCACCGATCATCCGCGAGATCATCTCGCGGGCCTCGGAGCAGGCCTCCCGGTGCGCGAGTCCCCCGCAGGGCGCGGTGGAGTCGCTGGCCCGAGTCGAGGAGCGCATCGCTCCCTACGGGCGGGGCCGGGGAAGAAGAAGACGACCCGGATCAACCACGACGATCACGACTGACGGTCGGGCGGCCTCAGCGGGCGACTGACAGGGCGAGGCCGCGCCTTGTATCGCTGGTGACGCCAGTATCGCCGGCGCGCTGGCCCGGCTCGGGCAGGTCACGGCATGATGGGACCATGCGCCACACACCTGCCCCCTGTTCCATTCGCCGTCCGACGGATCGAGCCCTGCGCGTGGGGCTCACCGGTGGCATTGGTTCAGGCAAGTCGACGGTGGCCTGCCTGCTCGAGGAGCGTGGCGCGGTCGTGACCAGTGCCGACGAGGTCGCTCGTGACGTCGTCAGCCCGGGCAGTGACGGTCTTGCGGCAGTGGTGGCCGAGTTCGGGGAAGGAATCCTGGCCCCGGACGGCTCCCTGGACCGCAGTGCCCTGGGACTGCTGGTCTTCTCCGACGACCTGCGCCGTGTGCGCCTGGAGGAGCTCCTCCTGCCCCTCATCGCAGCAGAGGCGTGGGCTCGGATGGACACGGTTCCGGCCGGGCAGGTGGCGGTCTACGATGTTCCTCTCCTTGTCGAGGGGCAGATGCAGGACCTGTTCGATCTCGTCGTCGTCGTCGAGGCCGAGCTCGAGCTGCGTCTGGAGCGGCTCACCGCGCGAGGGATGACTCGTGACGAGGCACTGGCCCGTATCGCCGTGCAGGCCACCGACGAGGAACGCCGAGCCGTCGCCGATGTCATCGTGTCCAACTCTGGGACGCTGGAGGACCTGCGCGCCGAGGTCGACAGACTCTGGAGCACCCGGATCCTGGAGCCGGGAGCCACCGCCTGACGGCAGGGGAGGCCTTCCCATCGGCGGATACCGCGCCCACTCCTACAGTGAGGCGAGCAGCCACGGCGCCCCGGACGCCGTCGGGCCGGACAGTTCTACGAAAGGAACCGTCATGCCGCCTTCACCGATACAGACTCCCGCTCGTCGGAGCCTTCTGCTGCTCGGCGGCCTTGCTGCGGGCGGGATGCTCGCGGGCTGTGCCGCCATCCAGCAGCAGAACCGGGAGCCGACTGAGGAACCGAGCTCAGAGCCGGAACGGGACATGCCCAAGAAGCCGGTCCTGTACCTCTACCCCACGAAGACGATGGGCCTCTCGGTGTCCCTGGACTATGAGGGGACGCTGACCTACACCTATCCGACGCCGCAGACGCAGGCCGACGGCAGCGTCGCGTGGCAGGTGACGGCAGCACCTGACGGGGACCTGACCGACGCCTCGGGGCGGCACTACCCGTCACTGTTCTGGGAGGGGGAGGAGCCGGCCACCCTCGCTCAGGACGAGGGCTTCGTCGTCGAGGCGGATGCGGTCACCGGTTTCCTGGAGGACAAGCTCTCCACCCTGGGGCTCAGTGAGCGCGAGGCGGCCGAGTTCATCACCTTCTGGGGGCCGCGGATCGCCCAGCGGGGCAGAGCCCTGGTCACCTTCGCCTCTGAGGAGTTCGCGCGCCAGGCCGTCTACCGCTTCACAGACCCCTCCTCGGGTGCCGAGATCGTCCCGGATACCTTCATCCGGGTCTACATCGTCGTCGGGGACGCGCCGCAGACAGCGGTTCGGGAGCAGAAGCTGGTGCCCGCACCCGCCCGGACCGGATTCATCGCCGTCGAGTGGGGCGGAACCGAGAGGTAGAGCCGGAAAGCGGACTCAGCCCGAGCAGCTGCTGCGTCGGGAGGCGGTGCGGGCAGGGCCGAGGGCGCCAACGATGGTGGCGGAGACGGCGACGATGAAAGCCATGAAAGTTCCTTGGACTCAGGGGAAAAGACAGGGCAGACGCGGGCCCAGTGAGTATCCACATGAACATGGAACGGGACGGCCCGGCGTCCTGCGGAGATCACCGTAATAGGCGAACTCGATTGGAAGGTTCCTTCCTGGACACAAAAACGTATCTGTGTGGTGACAGCCGGATCGCAGGATGATGAACGAGCCGCCCGCGCGATCAGAGGTGTCAATGGTGTCGGCCGGACCGCGTAGCCTGAGGGTATGCGTCCCGTTACCGAGCTCCAGCGCGCAGCCAAGCCCTTCGAGGTCGTCAGCCCCTACACGCCCAGCGGTGACCAGCCCACGGCGATCGCCGAGCTGACCGAGCGCCTCCGGGCGGGGGAGAAGGACATCGTCCTGCTCGGTGCCACGGGAACCGGCAAGTCCGCGACGACCGCCTGGCTCGTCGAGCAGGTCCAGCGCCCCACCCTCATCCTGGAGCCGAACAAGACCCTGGCCGCCCAGATGGCCGCCGAGTTCCGCGAGCTTCTCCCGAACAACGCGGTGGAGTACTTCGTCTCCTACTACGACTACTACCAGCCCGAGGCCTACGTCCCACAGACGGACACCTTCATCGAGAAGGACTCCTCCATCAACGACGAGGTCGAGCGCCTGCGCCACAGCGCCACCAACTCCCTGCTCACCCGCCGAGACGTCGTCGTGGTCTCCTCGGTGTCCTGCATCTACGGCCTGGGCACCCCCCAGGAGTACGTGGACCGGATGACGCCCCTGGAGGTGGGCCAGCAGATCGACCGGGACGATCTTCTGCGGCGCTTCGTGACGATGCAGTACACCCGCAACGACATCGACTTCACCCGCGGCACCTTCCGCGTGCGCGGCGACACGGTGGAGATCATCCCGATGTACGAGGAGCTCGCCATCCGCATCGAGTTCTTCGGAGACGAGATCGAGGCGCTGGCCACGCTGCACCCCGTGACCGGCAACGTCATCGACACCGTCGAGCAGGTCTTCGTCTTCCCCGCCTCCCATTACGTGGCCGGTCCCGAACGCATGCAGAAGGCCATCGAGGGCATCGAGGCCGAGCTCGCCGAGCGCCTGGCCCAGCTCGAGCACGACGGCCGGCTCCTGGAGGCCCAGCGCCTGCGAATGCGCACCACCTACGACCTGGAGATGCTGCAGCAGATCGGCATGTGCTCGGGGATCGAGAACTACTCCCTGCACATCGACGGGCGCGAGACCGGCACCCCGCCCAACACGCTCCTGGACTACTTCCCCGAGGACTTCCTCCTCGTCATCGACGAGTCCCACGTGACCGTCCCCCAGATCGGGGCCATGCACGAGGGGGACGCCTCCCGCAAGCGCACCCTGGTCGAGCACGGGTTCCGTCTGCCCTCCGCACTGGACAACCGCCCCCTGACCTTCGCCGAGTTCGAGGACCGCGTCGGTCAGACCGTCTACCTGTCGGCCACCCCGGGCGACTACGAGACCCAGCGCTCCGACGGCGTCGTCGAGCAGATCATCCGGCCCACGGGACTGGTGGACCCCAAGGTCGTCGTCAAGCCCACGCAGGGACAGATCGACGACCTGCTCGAGGAGGTGCGCACCCGCGTCGAGCGCCAGGAGCGGATCCTGGTGACCACCCTGACCAAGCGCATGGCCGAGGACCTGACCACCTATCTCGCCGAGAGGGGCGTGCGCGTGGAGTACCTCCACTCCGACGTTGACACGCTGCGACGCGTCGAGCTCCTGCGCGAGCTGCGGCTGGGGCGCTTCGACGTCCTGGTGGGCATCAACCTGCTGCGTGAGGGCCTGGACCTGCCGGAGGTCTCGCTCGTGTCCATCCTGGACGCGGACAAGGAGGGCTTCCTGCGCTCGACCCGTTCCCTGGTGCAGACCATCGGACGTGCCGCCCGCAACGTCTCCGGCGAGGTCCACATGTACGCCGACACCATCACCCCGGCCATGGCCGAGGCCATCGAGGAGACTGAGCGCCGCCGCACCAAGCAGCTGGCCTACAACGCCGAGCACGGCATCGACCCGCAACCGCTGCGCAAGAAGATCGCCGACGTCACCGACATGCTCGCCCGTGAGGACGTCGACACCGCCGACCTCCTGGCCGGCGGCTACCGGGGCCACGAGGACTCATCGGTGCGGGCCCGACGCAAGCACGCCGCCGAGGCCACAGTGCGCGAGAAGCTCGCCGGGGCGGCACAGGGCGACCTCGCCGAGCTCATCAACGAGCTCACCCAGCAGATGCACGCCGCCGCCGAGGATCTCCACTTCGAGCTCGCCGCCCGGCTGCGTGACGAGATCCAGGACCTCAAGAAGGAGCTGCGTGCCATGCAGGCCGCCGACTGATCTCACAGCCATGAGTGCGTCGGCGGGGCTACGCCGAGAGGAAACGCCCCGTTAGACTCTCGGACGTTATACACGGAGGGGAGTACTCCCAACCAACGGCGACGTCGTCATCACGGCGGTGCGGGCACCACGTACGGTCCTGCGTTCCCGGCGTCGCGGCCAGAGCGGTACGCGCCTTGAGGGCCTGTGCACGTGGCGGGAGGAGACCTCCGGTACCAGTTCCGTACCGGAGGAGAACACGTGGACGTCCACATCCTGGGGTGGATCGGCCTGGCGGCCATCATCCTGGCCCTCATCGTGATCGACATCGTCGGTCACGTGCGCACCCCTCACGAGCCCACCATGAAGGAGGCCGCCGTCTGGTCGGTGGCCTATATCGCCATGGCGCTGGCATTCTCCGGCATCGTCTGGTTCGTGTGGGGCGGGGGTTTCGCCCAGGAGTACCTGGCCGGCTACATCACCGAGAAGGCGCTGAGCATCGACAACCTCTTCGTCTTCGTCATCATGATGTCCTCCTTCAAGGTGCCCCGGAAGTACCAGCAGGAGGTGCTGCTCGCAGGCATCGTCATCGCCCTCGTCCTCAGGCTCATCTTCATCCTCGCAGGCGCTGCGCTCATCAATAACTTCTCCTGGGTGTTCTACTTCTTCGGGGCCTGGCTCCTGTGGACCGCCTTCTCCCAGGCCCGGGAGGGAGTCGAGGAACCCGACGACGACGATGAGGAGTACCGGCCCAGCGGCTTTGTCAAGCTCGTCGCCCGCGTCATCCCCATGACCGACGGCTTCGTGGGCGGCAAGGTCATTCACCGCCACGCCGGGCGCACCATGATCACCCCCATGATGCTGTGCATCATCGCCATCGGTACCGCCGACGTCATGTTCGCCGTCGACTCCATCCCCGCGATCTACTCCCTGACCGGCGAGCCCTTCCTGGTCTTCTCCGCCAACGCCTTCTCCCTGCTGGGCCTGCGCCAGCTCTACTTCCTCATCGACGGGCTGCTCGACCGCCTCGTCTACCTCCACTACGGCCTGGCGGTCATCCTCGGCTTCATCGGCTTCAAGCTCATCGTTCACGCCCTGCACACCAACGAGGTGCCCTTCGTCAACGGTGGCCAGGAGTGGTACGCCATCCCTGAGGCGTCGATCGGCGTGTCCCTGGGCGTCATCATCTCCACCATCCTGGTCACGGTCATCGCCTCGATTCTCAAGTCGCGAGCAGATGCTCGGCGTGCCGAGGCCGCATCCTGAGGTCTCGGCCCCCAGGAGGAGGAGCACCCTCCGACTGATTCACTACTGTGTGACTCGTGAGTACGACGAGTCCCCCCGAGTCCCCGGTGATCGGGCTCAGCGCCGCCCAGGTCGCCGAGCGTGTCAGTTCCGGACGGACCAACGAGTACCGCGAGCGGACCTCCCGCAGTGCCGTCCAGATCCTGCGAGCCAATGTCTTCACGATCTTCAACGGCATCCTCGGCGTCGCGCTGGTCCTCGTCCTGGCACTGGGGCACTGGGCGGACGCTCTGTTCGGTTTCGTTCTGCTGCTCAACACCGCCACCGGGACCCTGACGGAGATCCGCGCCAAGCGCGCCCTGGACCGTTTGTCTGTGCTGGAGACGCCCCGCGCCGTTGTCGTCAGGGACGGGACTGAGACCGAGGTGGCGGTCGGCGAGGTCGTCCTCGACGACGTCGTACGGCTCCGGGCCGGACAGCAGGTGCCTGCTGATGGGGAGGTCCTGGCCAGTGACGGACTGGAGATCGATGAGTCGATCCTCACCGGTGAGTCCCGGCCCGTGCGCCCCGTGAGCGGAGCGCAGGTCATGTCCGGGACCACGGTGATGGCCGGGACCGGGCTGTTCCGCACCACCGCGGTCGGCGGGGACGCCTACGCCCACCGGCTGGCCCGGGAGGCCCGCAGGTACTCGCTCGTCGTCAGCGAGCTGCAGGCTGGGACCAACCGGGTGCTGCACTGGATCAGCTGGGTCATCGTGCCCGTGGCCCTCGTGCTGGTGTGGTCCCAGCTGCGGTTGAGCGGAAGCATCGCCGAGGCCTGGAGCAGCGGCGCCTGGCGGAACGCAGTCGTCGCCGGTATCGCGGGCGTGGTCAGCATGGTGCCCCAGGGCCTGGTCCTTCTGACCTCCGTCAACTTCGCCACCGCCTCCCTGTCCCTGGCCAGGCGCAACGTCCTGGTTCAGGAGCTGCCTGCCGTCGAGGTCCTGGCCCGGGTCGACACCCTGTGCCTGGACAAGACCGGCACCATCACCACCGGCCGCATCCGCCTCGGGGAGATCCAGGGCGCCGACGGCGGTCGGGCGTCCTGTGAGGTGCTCTCGGCGCTCGCCCTACTCAGTACGGTGGGGGAGCCCAACGCCACCGCCGACGCCATCAGGGAGGGGCTCAGCGATCCCGAGCGCCTCGGCGAGCACGGCCTCAGGGAAGTCCCGGAACCCGGCGAGGCGGCCTTCTCGACAGACGTCGAGTCAGTGCCCTTCTCCTCGCGCCGCAAGTGGTCCGCAGCTCGCGACCGCTCCGGCACCACCTGGGTGCTCGGCGCCCCCGAGATCCTCCTGGCAGGACACAGCGAGTCAGTACTGGATCGTGCTCGTCAGATCGCCGCGCAGGGAGCGCGCGTCGTGGCCCTGGCCCGCTCATGCTCACCCTGGAGGCTGATTCCGGGGGAGGAGGAGCCTCGGCTTCCCGACGACCTTGAGGCCGCAGGGATCGTCGTTCTCACCGAGGAGATACGCCCCGACGCCGCCGAGACCCTCGCCTACTTCCGCCAGCAGGGCGTCGACGCCAAGGTCATCTCCGGTGACAGCCCTGAGACCGTGGCCGCGGTTGCTCGTCAGGCCGGAGTCACCGCTCCTGACGGCGGCGAGCTCGTCGCCCTGGACGCACGTACCCTGCCTGCCGGAGCGGGCAGCGGGCAGGAGACGGAGGAGGACCTGGACCGCCTGGCCGACGCCGTTGAGGGCGCCAGCGTCCTGGGACGGGTCACTCCCGAGCAGAAACGGGCACTGGTGCGGGCACTGAAGTCCCGAGGGCACGTCGTCGCGATGACCGGGGACGGCGTCAACGACGCCCTGGCGCTCAAGGACGCCGACCTCGGCATCGCCATGGGCAATGGGGCACCGGCCACGAAGGCGGTTGCGCGCCTGGTGCTGCTCAAAGGAGAGTTCTCGGCCCTGCCCGGGGTCGTGGCCCAGGGGCGCCGCGTCATGGCCAACACCGAGCGCATCGCCTCCCTGTTCCTGGCCAAGACCATCTACGCCTCGCTCATCGCCGTCGTCGTGTCAGCCCTGGCGGTCGCCTACCCGTTCCTACCCCGTCAGTTCACGGTCGTCTCCTCTCTGACGATCGGAATCCCCGCCTTCGTCCTGGCCCTGGCCCCCAGTGACCAGCGCTACCGGGAGGGGTTCCTCAGACGAGTGCTCAGCCTGTGCGTACCGGCGGGACTCATGGCGGGCACCGTGACCCTGACCACGTACCTCTGGCTGACACTCACCCACGCCCCGCGCGCCCAGGTGACCACGGCGACGACCCTGGTGCTCATCACCTGCGGTCTGTGGCTGCTTACACTCACCGCCAGACCGTTGACGAGCTGGCGGCTGGGGCTGGTGGTCCTCATGGGGGCGATCGCGGTCCTCGGCGTCGTCGCCCCGCCGGTGCGCGCCTTCTTCCTTCTGGCCTGGCCCACCCCCGGCGTGTGGTGGGTGATCGCGCTCATGGCGGGCCTGGCCGTTGGCGGCATCGAGCTGGTCCACCTGGTGCGACGCCGGATCGTGCGTGACCGTTAGGGACCGCACCCTGAGGCGTGAAGGCACATCGCCGCTGAGCGTGAAGACCGGTGCCTCAGTCCGGGTCAGGCCGGCTCAGGCCAGGACCCCGATGACCGGGTTCCACTCGCGCGCGATACGCTCTGAGATGAAGCCTGCCTGCTGGAAGGGGTCCTCCTCGAGCAGGGCCAGCGCGCCGGCCTCGTCGTCGGCCCGCACGACGATGAGGGCGTCATGGGTGCCCACGTAGGGGCCTGCGGCCAGCAGCCGGCCCTCATCGGCCAGCCGGCCGTTGAAGGCGCGGTGCGAGGGCCGAACAGTGGCCATCTCCTCGTCCTTGTCAGTGACGTAGCGGTACTCGACGGCGTAGATCTTGCTCATGACCTCAGCATAAGGGCGGCAGCGCCAGCCGTGGAGAGAACCCAGGAGCGCAGGCATTCTTCCGCCGTCCCGACCATGAGACACGTCGAACACATGTGCGATGCGCGGGACGCGCAGTCACCCCTTAGACTCGAATCCCGTGAACGACTCTCTCATCATCCGTGGGGCCCGCGAGCACAATCTCAAGGGCGTCGACCTGGACCTGCCGCGCGACACGATGATCGTCTTCACCGGACTGTCGGGCTCGGGCAAGTCCTCCCTCGCCTTCGACACGATCTTCGCCGAGGGGCAGCGCCGCTACGTGGAGTCCCTGTCCTCCTACGCCCGCCAGTTCCTCGGCCAGATGGACAAGCCCGACGTCGAACTCATCGAGGGCCTGAGCCCGGCTGTCTCCATCGACCAGAAGTCCACCTCGCGCAACCCCCGCTCAACAGTGGGCACCGTGACGGAGATCTACGACTACCTGCGTCTGCTCTACTCGCGCGCCGGTATCCAGCACTGCCCGGTCTGCGACGCCGTCATCTCCTCCCAAACCCCGCAGCAGATCGTCGACCAGGTCCGCTCCCTGCCCGAAGGCACACGCTTCCAGGTTCTCGCCCCCGTGGTGCGCGGACGCAAGGGCGAGTACTCCGAGCTCTTCGGCGAGCTGCGCGGACGCGGCTTCAACCGGGTGCGCGTCGACGGCGCCGCCGAGCGCCTCGACAACCCCCCGACCCTCAACAAGCGCCTCAAGCACGACATCGAGGTCATCGTCGACCGGCTCGTCGTCCGCGAGGGTATCCGCCAGCGCCTCACCGACTCGGTGGAGACAGCGCTCGGCCTGGCGGAGGGCCTGGTCATCATCGAGCAGGTCGACCTGCCCGAGGACGACCCTGACCGGGAGCGACGCTACTCCGAGAAGCGCGCCTGCCCCAACGAGCACCCCCTGGCCCTGGACGAGATGGAGCCGCGCACCTTCTCCTTCAACGCCCCCTACGGCGCCTGCCCCGCTTGCACCGGGATCGGCACCCGGCTCGAAGTCGACCCCGAGCTCGTCGTCCCCGACGAGGAGCTCACCCTGGCCGAGGGTGCCGTCGCCCCCTGGTCGAGCCACCAGAAGTACTTCACCCGCCAGCTCGAGGCCCTGGGCAAAGAGCTCTCCTTCGACGTCGACACCCCCTGGCGCGCCCTTCCGGCGCGTGCGCGGGAGGCGATCCTGCGCGGCAAGGACTACGAGGTCAAGGTCACCTACCGCAACCGTTGGGGGCGCGAACGCATCTACTCCACCGGCTTCGAGGGCGTCCTCGACTACGTCATGCGCAAGCATGACGAGACCGAGTCCGACTGGTCCCGGGAGCGTTACCAGGCCTACATGCGTGAGATCCCCTGTCCCGTCTGCGACGGAGCCCGGCTCAAGCCCGAGGTGCTGGCCGTGCGTGTGGGCGAGCTGTCCATCGCTCAGCTGTGCGAGCTTCCGATCAACGAGGCCCGCGACTTCCTGGCCGACCTCAACCTCACCGGCCAGGCCGCCCAGATCGCCGGAAGCGTCCTGACGGAGATCAACGCGCGCCTCGGCTTCCTCGTGGACGTGGGTCTGGACTACCTCAGCCTGGCCCGCGGCGCGGCCACGCTCTCCGGGGGTGAGGCTCAGCGCATCCGCCTGGCCACCCAGATCGGCTCAGGCCTGGTGGGCGTCCTCTACGTCCTGGACGAGCCCAGTATCGGTCTGCACCAGCGCGACAACACCCGACTCATCGAGACCCTCCAGCGACTGCGGGACCTGGGTAACACGCTCATCGTCGTCGAGCACGACGAGGACACCATCCGCTCGGCCGACTGGATCGTTGACATCGGGCCGGGAGCCGGCGAGCTGGGCGGTGAGGTCGTCTACTCCGGTGACGTCGCGGGCCTGGCCGGAGCCGAGGGCTCCATCACCGGCGACTACCTGGCCAGGCGGCGTCAGATCAAGATCCCCGCCACTCGACGCAAGCGGGACAAGAACCGTGAGGTCACCGTCGTCGGCGCCCGCGAGAACAACCTCAAGGACGTCACCGTCTCCTTCCCGCTCGGCGTGCTCACCGCCGTCACGGGTGTATCCGGCTCGGGGAAGTCCTCCCTGGTCAACTCCATCCTCTACCAGGTGCTCGCCAACAGGCTCAACCGGGCCCGCGGCGTACCCGGCAGGCACAAGACGGTGCGGGGAGTGGAGCACCTGGACAAGGTGGTCCACGTTGACCAGTCACCGATCGGGCGCACGCCCCGGTCCAACCCCGCCACCTACACCGGCGTGTGGGACCACATCCGCAAGATTTTCGCGGCCGTGCCCGACTCGAAGGTGCGCGGCTACGGACCCGGGCGCTTCTCCTTCAACGTCAAGGGCGGACGCTGCGAGTCCTGCAAGGGTGACGGCACCCTCAAGATCGAGATGAACTTCCTGCCCGACGTCTACGTCCCCTGCGAGGTCTGCCACGGCGCCCGCTACAACCGGGAGACCCTGGAGATCCGCTACAAGGACAAGACGGTCGCCGACGTCCTGGACATGACCATCCACCAGGCGGCCGACTTCTTCTCCGCCTCCTCGGTCATCTCCCGCCACCTCAACACCCTGGTCGAGGTGGGACTGGGGTACGTGCGCCTGGGACAGTCGGCCACCACTCTCTCCGGCGGTGAGGCCCAGCGCGTCAAGCTCGCCACCGAGCTGCAGCGCCGCTCCACCGGCCGGACCATCTACGTCCTGGATGAACCGACCACCGGGCTGCACTTCGAGGACATCCGCAAGCTGCTCGGGGTGCTTCAGGGGCTGGTGGACAAGGGCAACTCCGTGGTCGTCATCGAGCACAACCTCGACGTCATCGCCAACGCCGACTGGGTCATCGACATGGGCCCCGAGGGCGGCAAGGGCGGGGGAACCGTCGTCGTGGCTGGGACCCCGGAGAAGGTCGCCGCCACCGAGGCGTCCTACACCGGCCAGTTCCTGGCCCCGGTGCTTGAGGCCGCCCGCGGCTGACGCCCGTGCCCGCTCCGGTCCGGCTCAGCTGGACGGTTCGACGGCGGATCCTCGCCGCGCTCAGATGCTCCCGGGGCCCATGGGGACCTGGTCGTGCTCGCGACGCTGCTCCTGCGCGAAGCGGTTGTAGAGCAGTGAGAGGACGAAGCAGACGACACCTGCGGCCGCCAGCGAGATGACTCGAATGATCGAGTTCTGCGAGGCCACGTCCATAACGGCGAGCTTGAGCACGGACAGAAGCACCAGGGTCAGTCCGTAGTGGCGCAGGATCGTCAAACGCGCGCCGAAGCCCAAGACGATGCAGGCTCCGCCCGTCAGCAGGACCAGCACCGATATGAGGACCGAGCCCGGTCCCACCTCGGTGGCCACCATGACTGCGAACCACATGAGCAGCGAGTTGCCGATCGCAAGGCTCAGACACACCTCCGCTCTCCGCCGCCAGGGAAGCAGGAGCCACGTGGCGCTCGCGCCCAGTCCCAGGGCGACGGCGACCAGTAGCAGCATCCAGACAGACGAGGACGCGGCATCAGCCCACGACAGCGTCGCCAGCGCCAGCATGGCCACCATCCCCGAGACGATCCAGGACGGTGCCGGCGCTCCCGTCTGCCTCCCTGATGGGTCGGGCAGGGCCGCGCCGTGGGGGCCTACCTGGTAACGGGCTCCTCGGCACTGCCCACTGAGCACTCGCAGGGGTGTGGCGCCACCAGAGACCGCACCCAGCGCGATGAGTGCGATCGTCACCAGGCCCGGGACCATGCGCAGGGCCGCCCAGGTGCCCTGGGAGTCCTCCACGAGGCCGGATCCCAGGAACGGAACGAGGACGGTGAGATTGAAAGCCACTGCCGCCAGAGCCGCCCGCAGGGCCAGCACCCGTGGCTGAGTGCGTGAAGGTGCGGCATACGGAGCCGGGACCGCAGAGCTGCGTGCGACTCGGTCACCGAGCCCCTCGGCCACGCACACCATAAGCGCAGAGATCACCACGGAGATGATCAGCGACCACGAGTCGCTGCGGGAGTAAGCAGTGCCCGCAGGCACGAGAATCGGCGCCGTCCCGAGAAGGGCCAGGATCGGGGCCGGCTCCACTCTTGCGTTCATGATGGCCGGGAGAAGGCACAGCATCGCAGCGACGACGACGAAGAGATGGACCCGGGGGGGCGTCAATGACCACCATGCCGGCCAGTGCGAGGGGGAAGAACGCGGCCTCGTGCCCGATCGCCATGGCGCGGCGCCAGTGATCGGGGCAGTAGCCCGGGAGAGTCGCGAGCGCCGCCGCGGCCAGCAGGAGAAGCTCGAGGAGATAGGTGATGACGACGACGGTGTGCGCCAGGTGCAGAGTCATCTGCCCCATCAACAGGTTGATGAACCCCACCATGAGCACCGCCGCAGTCAGGCCCCAGTCCCAGCCTGAGGTCTTGACACCAATGCTCCACAGCCGTGTGCTCGCGTGCATCGTCTGAGACACCAGCAGCACGCACAGGATGAGACTGATGCTGGTGCCGCCGACGGTGGAGACGCGCAGCATCGGCTGGATCGGTGCGGCGATGAGGGCTGTCGCCGTCGCCACCATCGATGTCACCGGATACCAGGCGGCCGACCTCATCCGTCCGGTGTTGCGCGACAGGACGGTGCAGGTCAGCGCCAGCACCGTGACATAGATACTGACCATCAGCCACGTGACGAGCGCGGCCTGTGGCTGGCGCGCCACGTGACTGACTGCGAACCCGATGGTCACCAGAGCGCCGATAGTAGAGACGACCGCGGTGAACAGCACCCGTGTCATATGCGACACGGCCAGAAGCACGATGCCCCAGCAGGCCATGAGGATCAGCGCGGGCTCCGGGCGGAGCATCCCGCCGAGAAGGACGGCTCCCACGACGGCGACAAAACCCAGCCCCCCGCCAGTTCCCGTGATCGTCGCTGCGGCGACACGGTGATGGGGATGACGGAGCCCCAGTCGAGCTCCGGAGGCCGTCATCGTGACCGCGATGAGTGCCAGCCCCAGGATCTTGACAGGGTTGGGAATGGAGCCCCAGACGAGAGCCAGCAGACTGACCCCGGCAGACAGCACGAGCACCGCTGCGGCGCCGGAGAGCAGATAGCGCCCGAGGTTGCCCTCCCGCATCGCTCGCTGGACCCAGCCCGGGACTGCCTCGGCCTCAGCGCCGCCTGCCTGGCCGATCCCGGTCGGTCCCACCTGGTTCGTCCCTTGCGTATGAGGGGCGTTGCCCGCCACGGGGGCAGGCTGCATCGGAGCCGGGCTCGCCTGGGGCGCGAAGGATCGCGCGGGCTCCACGGGGGCGGGAGGCTGGAAGCGTTGGTCCTGCGGTACCTCAGTCTGAGTAGCTCGGGGAGCGTCAGTGGACAGGGGCGTTGTGGGGTGGGCGGTTCTGTCCTCCGGGAGAGGGCCGTTGACCGGGGCCTGAACGGGGGACTCGTTGAGACGCTGCCAGGAGTGCTCCGAGGCGGCCCTCGTCTGCGGGGGAATCGCAGGCGGAGTCGTCTCCGGATGGGAGGGGCTGTCGCTCCTCGCCGTGGCGGGGGAGTCGCTGCTCTCCTGCGTCGGGGCGGCGGAGGAGTAGGTCAGCCAGGTGACGCGCTCCGCGAGCCAGTCGATCTTCCTCTCGATGAGGTCCAGTCGCTGCAGGACCAGGGCGACATTCGGCCCGACAGTGGGCGGTATGGACATGACGGTTCTCCTCGTCACTCGGTGCTCGGCGGTGAGCACGTGTCACTCAACCGGATCATCTGAGAGTAAAGGGGAGTCGTCGATGTCGTGAAGGGGGTACAAGTGCCCTGTGGATAACTCGAGAACCGGGAGAGGTCCGATCCTTCAAGAACGAACAGAACCGAACAAAGTGACACAAGAACGGTCAGGCTGAGATAGGCTGCGCGTCATGAGCGAGAACGGACTCACTTCAGCCCAGCACAAGATGCGCGACGCCGGCGTCGCAGAGCAGGCCATCACGGTCTTCACCCACTACTACCAGGCCCTGGAGGCCGGAGCCACAGGACTCATCCCCGAGGAGACCATCGAGCCCCTCACCCAGATCGACTCCCTGGCTGACGTCGAGGTCAGCGAGGAGGAAGCCCGCGAGGCGCTGAGCAAGACGGTCTTCATCCGGCTCAATGGGGGCCTGGGCACCTCGATGGGCCTGGATCGCGCCAAGTCCCTTCTGCCGGTGCGTGACGGCAAGACCTTCCTGGACCTGCTGGTCGATCAGGTCCTGGCGGCGCGTCGACGTTACGGCGTGAGCCTGCCGCTGATCCTCATGAACTCCTTCCGCACTCGCGAGGACTCCCTCGAGGTGCTGGCCGGGCACCCCGAGATCCAGGTCGACGGCCTGCCCCTGGACTTCCTGCAGAACCGCGAGCCCAAGCTGCGCGCTGACGATCTGACTCCCGTGGAGTGGGAGGCCGACCCCGAGCTCGAGTGGTGTCCTCCGGGCCACGGCGACATCTACACCGCCCTGCTCGCCTCCGGGCTGCTGGACGCCCTCCTGGACAAGGGCTACCGGTACGCCATGACCGCTAACTCCGACAACCTCGGTGCGGCCCCGTCGGCCAGGATCGCCGGCTGGTTCGCGGCCTCCGGTGCGCCCTATGCCCCAGAGATGTGCCGCCGCACTCCGGCCGACGTCAAGGGCGGGCACTTGGCCGTGCGCAAGAGCGACGGGCGCATCATCCTGCGTGACACGGCACAGACCCCCGACGACCAGATGCACTTCTTCACCGACCAGTTCCGCCACCCCTTCTTCCATACGAACAACCTCTGGTTCGATCTCAAGGTGCTGCGCGACACCCTGGTCGAGCGGGGAGGGATCCTCGGGCTTCCGCTCATCAGGAACAGCAAGACGGTGGACCCCGCCGACTCCTCCTCGACGCCAGTCATCCAGCTCGAGACGGCCATGGGGGCCGCTGTGGAGGCCTTCGAGGGGGCGACTGCCATCGAGGTGCCCCGCTCCCGCTTCCTGCCGGTGAAGACCACCAACGATCTGCTGCTGGTGCGCTCGGACGTCTACAAGGTCGACGACGACGGTCTGCTGCAGATGGTCCCGGAGCAGGCCTGCACCGTGAGTCTCGACCCACGCTTCTACAAGAAGATCCAGGACTTCGAGGCGCGGTTCCCCGACGGCGTCCCCTCCATCAAGGAGGCGCAGTCGCTGACCGTGGATGGCGACTGGACCTTTGGCGCCGACGTCGTCGCCACCGGTGAGGCGCACGTGGAGGCGGAGGGCTCGCCCGGAAGGATCGCCGACGGCACCCGGATCTGAGTAAGCCGTTGGTCGCGACCTTGCCGGTCGTTACTGGCCGTTACTGGCCGTTACACGGTGGCGCCGGACTCTCAGTCATGAGGTCCGGCGCCACCGCGCTGAGCAGGAATGAAAAACGCCTGCCCTCCAAAGAGAGGGCAAGCGTAGGGAAAGTAAAGTGCTGTCCGGTGGGCGATACTGGAATCGAACCAGTGACCTCCTCGGTGTGAACGAGGCGCTCTAACCCCTGAGCCAATCGCCCGGTGCGGCGCTAACCATAGCCAGGCCGGTGCCCCCGGAGCAAACGGCTGCCCGGTGAGGTGAATCACCGCGATGCTGTTTGCCTGTCACTGCGATCGTGATGCTATGGTTTTCCAGCACCGAGCGGTTCGGTCGGACCGTGAGGAGTCATGCGGATGTGGCTCAGTTGGTAGAGCATCACCTTGCCAAGGTGAGGGTCGCGGGTTCGAGTCCCGTCATCCGCTCCGAGGAGCCGGGAGCGCCCAGCCCCAGCATCTCATGGTGGGTTGGCCGAGAGGTTAGGCACCGGCCTGCAAAGCCGTTTACACCGGTTCGAATCCGGTACCCACCTCGGGCGATTGGCGCAGCGGGAGCGCGCTTCCCTGACACGGAAGAGGTCACTGGTTCGATCCCAGTATCGCCCACCACCATGATGAAGGTCCGGTCCATACTGGCTCGGACCTTCCACTATTTCGGATTCCTGTGGGGCCTGGCGGCCGACTGCAGGGCGGCGTGTCGTGAACGAGGATGATGGGCGTCTACCCTTGCGGGCATGGCCGACCCCTCGACGTACCGTCCTGCCCCGGGCGAGATCCCCACATCCCCGGGGGTCTACCGCTTCCTGGACGGGCAGGGGCGCGTCATCTACGTCGGCAAGGCCAAGAACCTGCGTCAGCGCCTGTCCAGCTACTTCCAGGACCTTGCCGCCCTGCACCCGCGCACCCAGAAGATGGTCACCACCGCATGCGCGGTGGAGTGGACAGTCGTGTCCACCGAGGTGGAGTCCCTGGCCCTGGAGTACTCCTGGATCAAGGAGTTCAACCCCCGTTTCAATGTCATGTACAAGGACGACAAGTCCTACCCCTACCTGGCGGTGACGATGGGGGAGACCTACCCCCGCGTGCAGGTGGTCCGCGGGGCCCGCAAACCGGGAACCCGCTACTTCGGTCCCTTCGTCCAGGCCTGGTCCATCCGCGAGACCGTTGACCAGCTGCTGCGGGTGTTCCCGGTGCGCTCCTGCTCCGCCGGGGTCTTCCGCCGTGCCCAGGCCTCGGGGCGTCCCTGCCTGCTGGGCTACATCGATAAGTGCTCCGCCCCCTGCGTGGGCCGCATCAGCCCACAGGACCATCGGGCGCTGGCCGAGGACTTCTGCGCCTTCATGGCCGGGCGCACCGGTCCCTACCTGCGTCAGGTCGAGGCGGAGATGAAGGCCGCTGCCGCCGCCCTCGACTTCGAGAAGGCCGCCCGCCTGCGTGACGACGCCGCCGCACTGCGCAAGGTCATCGAGGGCAACGCCGTCGTTCTGCCCGACGCCACCGACGCCGACGTCTTCGCCCTGGTCCGCGACGAGCTCGAGGCCGCCGTTCAGGTCTTCCACGTCCGCGGCGGCCGCGTGCGCGGGCAGCGCGGCTGGGTCGTCGACCTCATCGACGATGCCGGGGACGCCGAGCTCATCGAACGCCTCCTGGAGCAGGTCTACGCCTCCCTCATCGATCCGGCTGACGCCGGCGCCGTCCACCACAGCGGCGCCCCCACCTCCTCGGGTACCACCACCTCCGTCGGGGTGGGGGAGCGCGCCCCGTCCAGCCCCCTGCCCCGCAGCGGTCCCAACGGTGACGCCTCCCGGCGCAACGGGGAGTCAGCGGCCACGAGCGTCGACGACGTCGCCCACACGGCCACCACGGCGGTGCCCAAGGAGATCCTGGTCCCCGAGATGCCCAGCAACGCCGCCACCGTACGTGCCTGGTTGGTCGGCCTGCGCGGGGCGAAGGTCGACCTGCGCGTCCCGCAGCGCGGTGACAAGGCCGCCCTCATGGATACGGTGCGCAAGAACGCGGAAGAGGCCCTGCGGCTGCACAAGACCCGGCGGGCGGGAGACCTCACCCAGCGCACCCTCGCCCTCGACGAGCTCGCCGAGGCCCTCGACCTGCCCGAGGCGCCCCTGCGCGTCGAGTGCTACGACATCTCCCACACCCAGGGCACCTACCAGGTCGGCTCCATGGTCGTCTTCGAGGACGGCGCCCCCCGCAAGTCCGACTACCGGCGCTTCACCGTTCGCGGCCAGGACGGCAGCGGCGCCGCCGACGACACCGCCGCCATGCACGAGGTCCTCACTCGGAGGTTCAAGCGGCTCATCGCCGAGCAGGGGCGCGGTGAGGCCGCCGCCCGAGCGGCTGAGGAGATCGAGGACGTCGAGGGCATTGCCGTCGCCTCCGGGCCCATTGATCCGGAGACCGGCAAGGCTCGGCGCTTCTCCTACGCGCCCGGGCTGGTCGTCGTCGACGGCGGGCTGCCGCAGGTCAATGCCGCGCGCACCGTGCTCGACGAGCTCGGCATCGACGTGCCGCTCATCGGCCTGGCCAAACGCCTGGAAGAGGTGTGGGTGCCGGGGGAGGAGTTCCCCGTCATCCTGCCGCGCACCTCACCCGCCCTCTACCTGCTCCAGCACCTGCGCGACGAGTCCCACCGCTTCGCCATCACCCACCACCGCAAGAAGCGCTCGGCAGGCATGACCCGCTCCGTCCTGGACGGGATCCCCGGCCTGGGACCGGCTCGTCAGGCGGCCCTCCTGCGGGAGTTCGGCTCGGTGAAACGCATCCGGCAGGCCGATGTGGACGACATCACCCGTGTCAAGGGCATCGGACCGGCTTTGGCAGGTACTATCTTGGCCCACCTCAACAGTCCAGGTGCTGAACAGTAGTGTGATTTCACAACGTGCTGGACTGATGTCAACCTGCAGGACTGAGGCCGTACGCCGCCGCGAGGCGCAGGTCGGCGCGGCCGTCAGTGCGATCATGGCAGGGGCGGTCACTGGCCCAGAACCTTCTGAACCTGCCACCCGACAGAAGATACAGAGGATGAGGAGCTATGACCGCACCATTGCCTGACCCCGACCTCGACCTGCGCTTCCCCGAAGGCTTCCTGTGGGGCGGAGCCACCGCCGCCAACCAGATCGAGGGCGCCTACAACGAGGACGGCAAGGGCCTGTCCGTCCAGGACGTCATGCCCCGGGGCATCATGACCCCGCCCACCCAGGCCCCCACACCGGACAACCTCAAGCTTGAAGCCATCGACTTCTACCACCGCTACGCCGAGGACATCGCCCTGCTGGCGGAGATGGGATTCAAGGTCTTCCGCTTCTCCATCGCCTGGAGCCGCATCTTCCCACTCGGAGACGAGACCGAACCCAACGAGGAGGGACTCGCCTTCTACGACCGGGTCCTCGACGAGCTCGAGAAGCACGGCATCGAGCCACTGGTCACCATCAGCCACTACGAGACCCCGCTGCACCTGGCGCGCACCTACGACGGCTGGACCGACCGCCGCCTCATCGGCTTCTTCGAGCGCTACTCCCGCACCCTGTTCGAGCGCTACGGCAAGCGGGTCAGGTACTGGCTCACCTTCAACGAGATCAACTCCGTGCTCCACGAGCCCTTCCTGTCCGGCGGCATCGCCACCCCCAAGGACAGGCTCAGCGAGCAGGACCTCTACCAAGCCATCCACCACGAGCTCGTCGCCTCCGCGGCCGCCACCAGGATCGCCCACGAGACCAACCCCGACATCCAGGTCGGCTGCATGATCCTGGCCGTGCCCACCTACCCGCTGACCCCCGATCCCCGGGACGTGTGGGCGGCCAAGCAGGCCGAGCGCGCCAACTACGCCTTCGGGGACCTCCACGTGCGCGGCGAGTACCCCGGCTACCTGCTGCGAACCCTGAGAGACAAGGGCATCGAGCTGGAGATCACCGAGGAGGACCGCGCGCTGCTGCGGGAGCACACCGTCGACTTCGTCTCCTTCTCCTACTACATGTCCGTGTGCGAGACCGTCACCCGGTCGGCCGAGGCAGGCCAGGGCAACCTCATGGGCGGCGTAACCAATCCCACCCTTGAGGCCTCCGAGTGGGGATGGCAGATCGACCCGGCGGGCCTGCGCACCATCCTCAACGACTACTGGGACCGCTGGGGCAAGCCCCTGTTCATCGTCGAGAACGGCCTGGGAGCCAAGGATGTTCTCGTTGACGGCCCCAACGGCCCCACGGTCGAGGACGACTACCGCATCGCCTACATGAACGACCACCTGGTCCAGATCGCCCAGGCCATCGCCGACGGCGTCCAGGTCCTGGGCTACACCTCCTGGGGCTGCATCGACCTGGTCTCGGCCTCCACCGCCCAGATGTCCAAGCGCTACGGGTTCATCTACGTCGACCGCGACGACGACGGCAACGGCACCCTGGCCCGCTACCGCAAGAAGTCCTTCGACTGGTACCGCGACGTCATCGCCTCCAACGGCGCTTCCCTCGTGCCCCCGTCGCAGGAACCGCCGCGGGCGTAGCCACTGCGATTCCGGGCTCGGGCGGCCGGCTCAGACGCTGGGACGGATCGACCCGGCGGCGGACCGCGCCCTGTCTCGGGCGACCTGTACGTCGTCGGCGCTGGCCACGATGACGCCCAGGCGCCGCCCCGGGTGGGCCTCAGGCTTACCGAAGAGCCGCAGGTCCACGCCCTCCTGCGCGAGCGCCTCGTCAAGTCCCGCGAAGCGCACGCCCTCGCCCGGCGCGGACTCCCCCGTCGCCTTGACGGTCACCGAGGCGCCGGGGGAGTGCAGCGTGGTGTCCACGGGCAGGCCCAGCAGGGCGCGGGCGTGCAGCTCGAACTCGCTCAGGCGCTGGCTCGCCAGCGTCACCAGGCCGGTGTCATGGGGGCGCGGGGAGACCTCGGAGAAGAGGACGTCGCGCCCGCAGATGAACAGCTCCACCCCGAACAGGCCCCAGCCGCCCAGCGCCGCGGTCACGCACTCGGCCACCTGGTGGGCCCGCTCCAGGGCCACCGGGCTCAGGTGCTGCGGCTGCCAGGACTCCACATAGTCCCCGTCGACCTGCCGGTGCCCGATCGGCTCGCAGAAGCTCGTCACCGTCTCTCCGGTACCCGGGTCGCGCCAGCGCACCGTGAGCAGGGTGATCTCGGTGTCGAAACGCACGAAACCCTCCGCGATGACCCGGCCTCGGTCGACCCGCCCGTCGGCCGCCGCGTAGCGCCAGGCCGCCTCCAGGTCCTGCGGCCCGCGCACCACCGACTGGCCGTGGCCCGACGAGGACATGACCGGCTTGACCAGGCAAGGGAAACCCACCTGCTGGGCGCCCGCTGCCAGCTCCTCCTGGCTGGAGGCGAAGGCGTAGGGACTGGTTGCCAGCCCCAGCTCCTCGGCGGCCAGGCGTCGGATGCCCTCGCGGTTCATCGTCAGCTGCACCGCACGGGCGGTCGGCACCACCCGCACCTCACCGGCCTCCTCCAGGCCCGCCAGGGCATCGGTGGCCAGCGCCTCGATCTCGGGGACGACGACGTCGGCGCCGCTGGCGCGGATGGCGGCCGTCAGAGCCTCGGGGTCGCTCATGTCCACCGTCAGGGCGTTGTGCGCCACCTGCTGGGCCGGAGCCCCCTCATAGCGGTCGATCGCCGTGACCTCCACCCCCAGGCGGGTCAGAGCGATCGCCACCTCCTTGCCGATCTCACCGGCACCCAGCAACGCCACCTTCGTCGCGCTGCTGGTCCAGGGTGTACCCAGCACCGGGGCTGTGGGTCGGTGCGTCGCAGTCTCCTGGGGCGCGCACTGGGGCGAATGGGCGCGGTCGGACATGGGGGAGGAGCTCATGGGGCCTCCTGGTATCTGGCGCCGAGAACCGGCGGCAGTGAGTACTGGCAACGATGAAACGCTACCGGTAAACCGACGTCGGCGACGGGCGGAGCGAGCTGGACATGCGATGCTTGGGACATGCATGACGAGCGCCGCCCTCAGTCCTCCTCCGGCAAGCGCCAGCGGCTTCAGGACACGGTTCCCATTGAGATCCCCGCCCTCGATGAGGCGACTCCTCCGGTTCCCCCGGCAGAACGCCCCGAGATGATCATTGTCACGGGCATGTCCGGGGCGGGGCGCTCGCGCGCGGCCAACGCGCTGGAGGACCTCGACTGGTACGTCGTGGACAACCTGCCGCCCCAGCTGCTGCCGGCCCTGTCGGGAATGATGACGACAGTCGGCGCCGGGGTACACCGGCTGGCCGCGGTGGTAGACGTGCGCAGTCGCGAGTTCTTCTCCCATTTCATGGACTATCTGCGCAAGGTCCGCGACAACGGCACCGACGTGAGGCTCATCTTCCTGGACGCCTCCGACGCCGTCCTGGTCCGACGCTTCGAGTCCTCCCGCCGACCCCACCCGTTGCAGGGCAGTGGCTCCGTCCTCGACGGGATCGAGCACGAGCGCACTCTCCTGGGGGGCTTGCGTGGCGTGGCCGACAGCGTCATCGACACCTCCAACTACTCCGTCCACGACCTCGCCCGGCGCGTGCGCGAGCTCGTGGCGCACGAGTCCGACCTGGCCCTGCGCATCAACGTCATGTCTTTCGGGTTCAAGTACGGCATCCCCCTGGACGCCGACCACGTCCTGGACGTGCGCTTCATCCCCAACCCCTACTGGGTCTCCGAGCTGCGCCACCTCACCGGACGCGACGCACCGGTGGCCGACTACGTCTTCGCCCAGAAGGGGGCGGCGGCCTTCGTCGACGGGTACGCCGACCTGCTCATCCCCGCGCTCCCGCAGTACGTTGATGAGCTCAAGCCTCACGTCACCCTGGCTGTGGGCTGCACCGGTGGCAAGCACCGTTCCGTGGCCTCGGCGGAGAGGCTCGGGGCCAGGTTGAGGCGGGCGGGTTTCGAGGTCGTTGTCCAGCACCGCGATCTGGGACGGGAGTAGGCAGTGGGAACAACGATCGATGCGGCGGGCTGGCCCCGTCGCGGTGAGGAAGGACCGGCCGTCGTCGCCCTGGGAGGTGGGCACGGACTGTCCGCCACGCTGCGGGCGCTGCGCCACGTCACCCACCGGCTGACCGCCGTCGTCACTGTTGCCGACGACGGAGGTTCCTCGGGACGCCTGCGCCGGGAGTTCGACTGCCTGCCGCCAGGAGACCTGAGAATGGCGTTGGCGTCGCTGTGCGAGGACTCTGAGTGGGGACTCACCTGGCGGGACGTGCTGCAGCACCGTTTCGAGGGGCAGGGAGAGCTCGACAATCACGCCCTGGGGAACCTGCTCATCCTGGCGCTGTGGCAGCTGCTGGGGGACGAGGTCGCCGGGCTCGACTGGGTGGGGCGCCTGCTGACGATTCACGGCCGCGTCGTGCCCATGTCCTCCTCACCCCTGGTTATTGAGGCTGACATCGTCTCCGGGGGGAACCGGCGCCGGGTCAGTGGGCAGGTGGCAGTGGCCTCGGCCCGCGGGCGTCTGGAGAACGTGGTGATGGTTCCCGAGGACGCCGACGCCCACCCCGAGGCGCTGCGCGCCATCGATGAGGCGGAGTGGGTGGTCCTAGGGCCCGGCTCCTGGTACACCTCAGTGCTCCCGCACCTCATCCTGCCGTCCATGCGTCGCGCGCTGGTGAACACCTCGGCCCGTAAGGTCGTGGTCCTCAACCTCTCCGCTCAGCAGGGCGAGACCGACGGGATGACCATCGCCGATCATCTACGGGTCCTGAACCAGTACGCGCCCGACCTGCGCCTGGACGTGGTGCTGGCCGACCCCTCCACCGTTGAGGACGTCTCCGACCTTGAAGCCGTTGCCGCAACCATGGGGGCCACGGTTGTCCTGCGGCAGGTGCGCACCGGCGAGGCCCTGTGCCACCACGACCCGCTGCGCCTGGCAGCCGCCTTCCGGGACGCCTTCGAGGGAGCACTGGGAGACGTCACCGATCTCAGCGAACGTGATGGCATGTGATGCTGGACTCATTGACGAGTCCTGCTGCCCGTGATCGTCCATAATTCTCCGCGGCCGCTTTCAGCCGGCTGCCGGGTGCTGCGGCTAGAAATTCTGCATTGATACGCCTCGGGCGCCGTTTGACAGCGCTTTGACGTCTCAGCCGCTTGGCCCGCTCCGTTCGAGCAGCGCCTCGCCTGCACCTAGGACGCCCTGGCAACGGCAGCGGCCTCCACCATGCCCCTAGACCCGAATCACGAACCCCGACCACGAGGAGCCCGCCCATGTCACTGACGGTCACCGTCAAGGATGAGCTTGCGCTCGTCGCCACCGAGAACGCCGCCCAACGACGGGCCGAGGTCTCCGCGATGCTGCGCTTCGCCGGAGGGCTCCATATCGTCTCCGGGCGCATCGTCGTCGAGGCCGAGCTCGATCATGGGGGAGCCGTGCGCCGGCTGCACCAGCACCTCAAGGAGCTCTACGGGATGGAGCCCGAGGTGATGGTGGTCCAGGGTGGTTCCCTGCACCGAGGATCTCGCTACGTGCTGCGCGTGGCCAAGCGTGGCAAGGACCTGGCCCGGCTGTCCGGGCTGGTCGACGACCGGGGCCGGCCGGTACGGGGCATGCCGGTGGCCGTCATTCAAGGAGGGCGCAACGCTGCCGCCGCCGCATGGCGCGGAGCCTTCCTGGCCCGCGGATCCCTGACCGAGCCCGGCCGGTCCTCCTCCTTGGAGGTCACCTGTCCCGGCTCTGAGGCCGCACTTGCCCTGGTCGGGGCCGCGCGGCGCTTCGACATCTCCGCCAAGGCCCGTGAGGTGCGTGGGGCCGACCGCGTCGTCGTTCGCGACGGTGAGGCCATCGGTGTCCTCCTGGAGCGGATGGGGGCGCCGGAGGCCTTCAAGGTCTGGGCCGAGCGCCGATCCCGGCGCGAGTCGCGGGGCACCGCCAACCGGCTAGCCAACTTCGACGACGCCAACCTGCGCCGTTCGGCCCGCGCCGCCGTCGCCTCGGGGGCCCGCGTCGAGCGCGCCTTCGAGATCCTGGGGGACGACGTCCCCGCCCACCTGCTTCAGGCCGGCCGCCTGCGGGTCGCCCACAAGCAGGCCTCCTTGGAGGAGCTCGGGCAGCTCTCCGACCCGCAGCTGACCAAGGATGCCGTGGCCGGGCGTATCCGGCGCCTCCTGGCCATGGCGGACAAGCAGGCCCACGAGCTGGGCATCCCCGACACTGAGTCTGTTCTCACCCAGGAGATGCTCGAACCCTGAACCGAGATAGGACCTCGGTCCTTGCCTCGGGGTGCCCGATGGTCTTTAGTCCCCCTCGGACTGGCTTGTGCATCACAGTGTTCGCCCGTGGCGTGGTCGGCGACTCCCAGCGCCCGCCCAGTGTGACTAGACTCGGCCGTGCCGGAGCCGATTCGGATATGAGCTGAAGAAGTTCCGGCAGCACACGCCATGTGTGAGAAGAGCCCAGCAACCGTGCGCCGCCAACCGGCGCACTAGGAGGACACAAAGTGACCACCCGCGTTGGTATTAACGGCTTCGGCCGGATCGGCCGCAACTTCTTCCGTGCCGCCCTCGAGCAGGGCGCCGACATCGAGGTTGTCGCCGTCAACGACCTGACGGACAACAAGACCCTGGCCCACCTGCTCAAGTACGACTCGATCCTCGGTCGTTTCGACGGCGAGGTCTCCTACGACGAGGATGGCATCACCGTCAACGGCAAGCACATCAAGGTGCTCGCTCAGCGCAACCCCGCCGACCTGCCCTGGGGCGACCTGGGCGTCGAGGTCGTCGTGGAGTCCACCGGCTTCTTCACCGACGGCGAGAAGGCCAAGGCCCACATTGACGGTGGTGCCAAGAAGGTTGTCATCTCCGCTCCCGCCAAGAACGTCGACGGCACCTTCGTCATGGGTGTCAACGAGGGCGACTACGACAACGCCACGATGAACATCGTGTCCAATGCCTCGTGCACCACCAACTGCCTCGCCCCCCTGGCCAAGGTTCTCCACGAGAACTTCGGCATCGAGCGCGGCATCATGACCACCATCCACTCCTACACGGGTGACCAGCGCGTCCTCGACGCCCCGCACAAAGACCTCCGCCGTGCTCGCGCCGCCGCCCTGAACATGATCCCCACCAAGACCGGTGCCGCCCAGGCCGTGGCCCTCGTCCTGCCCGCGCTCAAGGGCAAGTTCGACGGTCTGGCCGTGCGTGTCCCCACCCCGACCGGCTCGCTGACCGACCTGACCTTTGTCGCCGAGAAGGAGGTCTCCGTCGACGCCGTCAAGGCCGCCGTCAAGGCCGCCGCCGAGGGTGAGCTCAAGGGCGTTCTCGAGTACACCGAGGACCCGATCGTCTCCACCGACATCGTGGGCAACCCGCACACCTCGATCTTCGACGCCACCGAGACCAAGGTCATCGGCAACCTCGTCAAGGTCCTGTCCTGGTACGACAACGAGTGGGGCTACTCCAACGCCCTGGTCCGCCTGACCGCCCTGGTCGGCTCCAAGCTCGCCTGAGACCAGACCGAGAGCATGACTCTCTAGGAGACGGCGCCCGCGCCACGCTATGCGTGCGCGGGCGCCGTCCGTCCCACACCCACACCATCACCCACAACCGATGAGAGGCTTTATGAAGACCATCGAGTCCCTGGGCGACCTCAAGGGCAAGCGAGTCCTGGTCCGCTCCGACTTCAACGTGCCGCTGGACGCCGACAAGAACATCACTGACGACGGTCGTATCCAGGCTGCTCTGCCCACCCTGCGTACCCTGCTCGACGCCGGTGCCAAGGTGATCATCGCCGCCCACCTGGGACGCCCCAAGGGGCAGGTCAACCCCGACTACTCCCTGGCCCCTGTCGCCAAGCGCCTCGCCGAGGTCACCGGCGTCAAGGTCACCCTCGCCAAGGACACCGTGGGCGAGTCCGCCAAGGCCGCCGTCGCCGCAGCCGGTGACGGTGAGATCGTCCTGCTGGAGAACGTGCGCTTCAACGCCGCTGAGACCTCCAAGGACGACGCCGAGCGCGAGGCCTTCGCCGCCGAGCTCGCCGCCCTGGCCGACGTCTTCGTCTCCGACGGCTTCGGCGTCGTGCACCGCAAGCAGGCCTCCGTCTACGACGTGGCCAAGCTGCTGCCCGCCGCAGCCGGCCTGCTCGTCGTCAAGGAGATCGAGTCCCTGGGGCGCGCCGTCAACAACCCCGAGCGCCCCTACACCGTGGTGCTCGGCGGCTCCAAGGTCTCTGACAAGCTCGGCGTCATCTCCAACCTGCTGGGCAAGGCCGACCGTCTCCTCATCGGCGGCGGCATGGCCTACACCTTCCTGGCCGCTCAGGGCCACGAGGTGGGCACCTCCCTGCTGGAGAAGGACCAGATCGACACCGTCAAGGGCTATCTGGAGACCGCCAAGGCCAACGGCGTCGAGCTGCTGCTGCCCGTCGACACCGTCGTGGCCCCGACCTTCGCCGCGGACGCCCCCGCCACCGTGGTGCCTGCCGACGAGCTGCCCGCCGACCAGATGGGGCTGGACATCGGTCCTAAGACGCGACAGCTCTTCGCCGACGCCATCGCCACCTCCAAGACCGTGGTGTGGAACGGCCCCATGGGTGTCTTCGAGTTCCCTGCCTTCGCCGAGGGCACCAAGGCCGTGGCCAAGGCGATCTCCGAGTCCGACGCCTTCTCCGTCATCGGCGGTGGCGACTCCGCCGCGGCCGTGCGCACGCTCGGCTTCGATGAGGCCACGTTCTCCCACATCTCCACCGGCGGCGGCGCCTCCCTCGAGCTCCTCGAGGGCAAGACCCTGCCCGGTATCGCAGTGCTCAACGACTGAAGGAAGGCAACCCAGATGAGTAACCGCACCCCGCTCATGGCGGGAAACTGGAAGATGAACCTCGACCACCTCGAGGCCAATCACCTCGTCCAGGGCCTGGCGATGGAGCTCAAGGACCACGACCACGACTACACCAAGTGCGAGGTCCTTGTGATCCCGCCCTTCACGGACATCCGTACCGTTCAGACCATCGTCGAGGCCGACTCCCTGAACATCAAGTACGGCGCCCAGGACGTCTCCATCCACGACAACGGTGCCTACACCGGTGAGATCTCCACCGAGATGCTCACCAAGCTTGGCGTCAGCTACGTGGTCATGGGGCACTCCGAGCGTCGCGAGTACCACGGCGAGTCCGACGCCCTCGTGGGCGCCAAGGCCCGCAAGGTGCTCGACGCCGGGATGACCCCCATCCTGTGCTGCGGTGAGGCCCTCGAGATCCGCAAGGCCGGCACCCACGTCGACTTCGTCCTGGGGCAGATCCGCGCCGCCTTGGAGGGATGGAGCGGCGAGGACGTCGCCAAGATCGTCATCGCCTACGAGCCCATCTGGGCCATCGGCACCGGCGAGACCGCCACCGCCGAGGACGCCCAGGAGGTGTGCGGAGCGATCCGCGAGGCCCTGCGCGCCGACTACGGTGACGCTACGGCCGACGCCACCCGCATCCTCTACGGCGGCTCCGCCAAGCCCGGCAACATCAAGGAGCTCATGGCCCAGCCCGACGTCGACGGCGCACTCGTCGGCGGAGCCTCCCTCAAGGCGGACTCCTTCGCCGCCATGGCAGGCTTCTACGCCTGAGCGACCCGAGCCGCGACGAAGGAGCCGAGTGATCGTCTCCCCGTAGCGTCTCACCACTCACTGACAGGGTCCCGGACACCTCACACCTCGAGGTGTCCGGGACCCTGTGCGTTGCAGGTAGACTGCCACGCGGACAGGTGGGGGCGCGGACCCTGTCGGGAGTCGCGCCGGACCCAGCCGGAGCGTGAGGCCCCCGCAGCAAGACTGAACCAACAACGAAGGGAACGTGACGTGAACGTAGTGCGTATCGTCCTTCAGGTGCTGCTCGTCCTCTCGAGCTTCTTCCTCATCATGTCGATCCTCCTGCACAAGGGCAAGGGCGGCGGTCTGTCGGACATGTTCGGAGGCGGTATCTCCTCCTCGGCCGGGTCCTCCGGCGTGGCCGAGCGCAACCTCGACCGCATCACGGTGACGGTGGCCGTCATCTGGACGATCACGATCGTCGGGCTCGGCCTGGTCGCCAAGCTCGGCTGAGCATCGGCGGATCCGACGAGCACTGCGCACACGACGGAGCCGACCGTCGATACCACCCCCGATCCGCGTGGCGACGTCCTGGACCGGGGGCTGCGCGGTTACCTCGCCCACCTGCGTGTTGAGCGAGGGCTGAGCCCCCACACCCTGAGCGCATACGAGCGCGACCTCGGCCGCTACCTGCGTTATCTGAGAAGCGCAGGCATCTCATCCCCGCAGGAGGTCAGTCGCAACGACGTCGCCGGCTTCCTGGAGGTCCTGCGCTCCGGCTCCGACGGGGCCCGCCCACTGGCGTCGTCGTCGGCATCCAGAACCGTCACGGCCGTGCGCGGTTGGCACAAGTTCCTCCTGGCCGAGGGCACCACCACCGAGGACCCCTCGGCCACCGTGCGCCCGCCCCAGCCCAGAAGGCGCCTGCCCAAGGCCTTAGGGATCGATGAGGTCCGCCGCCTCCTGGAGGCCGCAGGTGTTGACGACTCCCCGGTGAGCCTGCGCGACCGGGCGCTGCTGGAGGTCCTCTACGCCACCGGCGCCCGCATCTCCGAGGCGGTGGGGCTCGTCGTCGACGATCTCGACACCGGCTCCCGGCTGCTGAGGCTGTTCGGCAAGGGACGCAAGGAACGCGTGGTCCCCATGGGGACCTACGCCTGGGAGGCGCTGGACGCCTACCTGGTACGAGGCCGGCCGATCCTGGCTGAGAAGGGCAGGGGAGTGCCGCAGGTCTTTCTCAACACCCTGGGCAGGCCCCTGAGTCGGCAGAGCGCCTGGGCCGTCCTGCAGCAGGCCGCTGAACGGGCCGGGCTCATCGGGACGGACTGCGCCGACGAGCGACGCATCTCCCCCCACACCCTGCGCCACTCCTTCGCCACGCATCTGCTGGCGGGAGGGGCGGACGTGCGGGTCGTCCAGGAGATGCTCGGACACGCCTCGGTCACCACCACCCAGATCTACACGAAGGTCACCGTCGACCACCTGCGGGAGGTCTACGCCACCAGTCACCCGCGGGCTCTGGCCTGATCACCGAGCTCATCGCCGCAGGCCGTGCTCCCGGTCCAAACCTGAGTGCGCACCCGGTCGCGCCTGAAAGCAGGATCCTGTCAGGGCTGTTCTCTGGCGTGTCCCGTCTGAACTGGGCGATGTCGGTCGGCTTTCGACTAGGCTGGGCGACGTGAATGACTCCATCCAGCCAGGCCTGATCGACAACCCCGGCACCGACGAGAGCGAGGAGAAGGACTTCCCCGTTCCCGCGCCGCTGGAGTCGCACGGACCCGCTCGGGTCATCTCCATGTGCAACCAGAAGGGCGGCGTCGGAAAGACCACGACGACGATCAACCTCGGCGCGGCGCTGGCCGAGCTGGGGCGCAAGGTCCTCATCGTCGACTTCGACCCCCAGGGAGCGGCCTCGGCCGGCCTGGGCATCAACGCTCACGAGCTCGACTCCACCATCTATGACCTGCTCGTCGCCAGCCGTCCGGATATTCGCACGGTCATCCACGAGACCACGGTGGAGGGACTGGACATCGTCCCGGCCAACATTGACCTGTCTGCAGCTGAGGTCCAGCTCGTCAACGAGGTTGCCCGCGAGCAGGCCCTCAAGCGGGTGCTGCGTCCGGTTCTCGACGAGTACGACGTGATCCTTGTGGACTGTCAGCCCTCGCTCGGACTGCTGACCATCAACGCCCTGACCGCCTCCCACGGCGTCATCATCCCGCTGGAGACCGAGTTCTTCGCCCTGCGCGGAGTGGCGCTCCTGGTCGAGACCGTTGAGCGCGTCAAGGACCGTCTCAACGCCACCCTGGAGATTGACGGCATCCTCGCCACCATGGTGGACTCCCGCACCCTGCACTCACGAGAGGTGCTCGAGCGCCTGGAGCAGGCCTTCGGCGAGCAGCTCTTCGACACGCGCATCCGGCGCACGATCAAGTTCCCGGACGCTTCCGTGGCCAATGAGCCGATCACCAGCTACGCGCCCTCCCACCCCGGCGCGGACGCCTACCGCCGGCTGGCCCGTGAGGTCATCGCCCGCGGCGATGTCGCCTGAGCCGGAGGAGCAGGCGCCGCCCCGGCTGCCCGGATTCAGTGTCACGCTGCCCCAGTTCGAGGGGCCCTTCGACCTGCTTCTGAGCCTTATTTCCCGCAAGCGGCTCGACGTTACCGAGCTGGCGCTGGCCGAGGTGACCGACGACTTCATCGCCCACATGCGCTCGGACTGGGACCTGGGGCGCGCATCGGAGTTCATCGTCGTGGCTTCCACCCTCCTGGCTCTCAAGGCCCATCGCCTTCTGCCTCACGACGAGGACGAGGAGGAGCCCGACCTCGAGCTGCTCGAAGCCCGTGACCTGCTTTTCGCCCGGCTCCTGCAGTACCGGGCCTTCAAGGAGGCCGCCGCGGCCTTCCGCCACCGGGCGGAGACCTCCGCACGCAGCCACCCCCGCATCGTCACCCTGGAACCGCATCTGGCGGCGCTACTGCCCAGGCTCGTGGCCACCATCACCCCCGAGGAGCTGACCCGGATGGCGGTGGGTGCCTTCACTCGGCCCACGGATCCGGGCGTCCAGACCGTCCACCTGCACGAGCGAGTACCGGTCGGTCAGCAGCTGAGCCTCATCGCCGGCAGGCTGCGCAGCCACGGAACCCTGACCTTCGCCCAGATCATTGAGGACGCCGAGCGCGCCGCCGTCGTGGTGGCCCGGTTCCTCGCGCTGCTCATTCTCCACCGGCAGGGCAGCGCCGAGCTGGAGCAGATCGAGGCCATGGGCGAGATCACCGTGACCTGGTGCGGCGGCCAGGACGACCTGACCGGCATGATGACCTCTGAGAACCTCACTGAGCTCGAGGAGGAATTCGCATGAGCGAGGCCGCCGGGTCTCAGCTGCGCAGTGCTGCTGAGGCCATCCTCATCGTTGCCGACGAACCGGTGACCACCTCTGCGATCGCCGAGGCCCTCGGCATTGACGAGAGCGCCTGCGAGGAGCTGCTCGAGGAGCTGGCCGCCGAGTACCGCGGAGAGGTGCCCGGCGGCCGTGCTCACGGATTCCTCCTGCGACGGGCAGCAGGCGGGTGGCGCTTCGCCTCCGTGCCCGAGCATGCCGACCTCGTCGAGCAGTTCATCATCGGCGGCGCCACCGCACGCCTGAGCCAGGCCGCGCTGGAGACCCTGGCAGTCGTCGCCTACCGGCAGCCGGTCACCCGGGGACGCGTCGCCCAGATCCGCGGGGTCAATGTCGACGGCGTCATGCGCACCCTCCATGCCCGCGGTCTCATCGAGGAGGCCGGTGCCGAGACCTCCGGTGCGATCCTGTACCGGACCACGGGAGACTTCCTGGAGTACCTGGGAATCGACTCCCTGGACGAGCTGCCACCCCTGGCTCCCTACCTCCCCCGCGTCGAGGCGCTGGGGGAGATCGTCGAACAGGCCGATGAGATGGCCGGTAGGAGGACCCCATGACCCTGAGGAACCGCCACATCCGAAGTGAGTCCGTGCCCCACAGCGACTTCGGGGCGCAGGAGTTCTACGACGAGGACGACCTCGAAGAGCTCGACGAGCAGGCTGACGCCGCCGATCTGGCCGCCTTCGACGCCCAGGCCATCGGTGAGAACGAGGAGTCCCGTCTGCTTCAGATGCGTGAGCGCGCCACCAAGGGCGGTCAGGACGACCCGCACGTCGCCTCCGGACAGCGGCTGCAGAAGGTCCTGGCCCACGCCGGGGTCGCCTCGCGCCGTGCCTGCGAGCAGCTCATCGCCGACGGCCGCGTCAGCGTCGACGGCATCACCGTCACCGAACCGGGCGTCAGGGTGGACCCGCTGGCCCAGGAAATCCGCCTCGACGGCAGCCGAATCCTCACCAACCCCGAGCTCATCACCCTCATGCTCCACAAGCCGGCCGGGGTGGTCACCACCATGGAGGACCCCGAGGGCAGACCGACCGTGGCCCAGTACGGACGCGACTACCTGGCCGAGCACCCCGAGCTGCCCGACTCGCTGCGCCTGGTGCACGTCGGCCGCCTCGACACCGAGACCGAGGGGCTGCTCCTGCTGTCCAACGACGGCGAGCTCTCCCACCGGCTCATGCACCCCAGCTTCGAGATCGCCAAGACCTATGTCGCCATCGTCGAGGGACAGGTCGAACCCTGGGTCCCGCGCAAGCTGCGCCGTGGCATCGAGCTGGAGGACGGTGAGGCCAAGGCGGACCGGGTCACCGTCAAGGACTCCGGGCCACGCGGTTCCATCGTCGAGATCACCCTCCACTCCGGCAAGAACCGCATCGTACGACGCATGCTGGACGCCGTCGGCCACCCGGTGACGCGCCTGGCGCGCACCAGACTCGGACCGCTGCGGCTGGGCAACCTGCACCCCGGCCAGACCCGCCTCCTCAGCGGTGAGGAGATCGCCGCGCTGCAGCAGGAGGTCGGGCTGTGAGCGCCCCCGAGCCGCGGGCGTCAGTGTCCACGCGCGGCCCGGTGCTCATCGTCGGTACGGGGCTGCTGGGCACCTCGCTCGCCCTGGCGCTGCGGGCGGCGGGTGTCGAGGTCCAGCTCGCCGACACCTCGCCCACCTCCCTGGCCCTGGCCCGAGACATGGGCGCGGGAGCGCTTCATGGCGAGGACAGCCCCGAGCCACAGGTCGTCGTCGTGGCCACGCCGCCCGACGTGACCGCCGACGTCGTCGTCGCACAGCTGAGCGCCCACCCCAGTGCCGTGGTCACTGACGTCGCCTCCATCAAGGAACACGTCGTCAACGAAGTCCGGTCCCGGGCGGGTGCCGAGGCGCGCAGGTACGTCGGCTCCCACCCGATGGCAGGCCGGGAGCGTTCGGGCGCCGGTGCCGCCGACTCCGACCTCTTCGCCGGGCGCCCCTGGGTGGTTGTCGCTCAGGACTCGGATCCGCAGGCGGAGCTGGTCATCAGGAACCTGGCGGTCGATGTGGGCGCCAGCCCGGTGCGCATGGGTGCGGCGGAGCACGATGCCGCCGTCGCCGCCGTCTCCCACGTGCCCCAGCTCGTCTCCTCACTCGTAGCCGCCCGGCTGGAGGAGCTGGGGGAGGGGGCCCTGGCCCTGTCGGGACAGGGCCTTCGTGACGTCACTCGGATCGCGGCCTCCGACCCCCGGCTGTGGTCGGCCATCATCGTGGGCAATGCCGGGCCCGTGGTCGGCCTGCTGCGCCGGATCAGTGATGACCTGGGTGCACTGATCACGGGGATCGAGGCCGCCGTCTGCGATCCGGATCGCCCAGAGCACACAGCCCCGGGAGCGGCACGTGTGGTCGCTCCCGGGGCTGTCGGCGCGATCACCGACGTCATGACTCGGGGAAACATCGGTCGAGCACGCATTCCCGGCAAGCACGGCGGGGCGCCGCGCCGCTACACCGAGGTCCAGGTCCTGGTACCCGACGCCGCCGGCGAGCTGGGCAGGCTCTTCTCCGACGTCGGTGCCGCCGGTGTCAACATCGAGGACTTCTCCCTGGAGCACTCGGCCGGGCAGAGCGCGGGCATCGCCCTCATCTCCGTCCTACCGGCGGCCGCCCTACGGCTGGAGGAGGCCCTGGACGCCCAGGGCTGGCGCGTCGTCGCGGGTTGAAACCGGTTAACCCGTTTGTGGAAGGTCCCTGTGTCAGTGCTCATGGGGGCCTGATCCGCAGTACCGCGCCGAAGTGTGGGACGCTTGGCCCAGTTCATGACCGTCAATCGGACCCTGATGGAGGGCACCATGGGAATCGTCGTTGCGATCGACGGACCAAGCGGATCGGGCAAGTCCACCGTCTCGCGGCGCGTCGCCGCCGAGCTGGGACTGGCCTACCTGGACACCGGTGCCATGTACCGGGCCGCCGCCTGGTGGTGCGAGCACGAGGGGATCGACCTGGACGACGGGGCCGCCGTCGCCGAGGCCGTCGCCGCGATGCCCCTGCACATAGGCCTGGATCCCGAGCACCCCACCTTCACCGTGGACGGCACAGACGTATCGACTGCGATCCGTGACCCGCACATCGCCACCGTCGTCTCGAAGGTCGCCACCAACCTCGAGGTGCGCGCCGAGCTGGCGCGCCGCCAGCGCGAGATCATCCGCTTCGAGGCGACCGGGCACACCGGGTCCTTCTCCGGCGGTGCCGGCATCGTGGCCGAGGGACGTGACATCACCACCGTTATCGCGCCCGACGCCGACGCCCGCCTGCTGGTGACCGCCTCCGAAGAGGCCCGCCTGTCCCGCCGCGCCGGGGACCTGGAGGCCGCCGGCAAGCAGGTCGACGCCGCCGCCCTGCGCGACCAGGTGGTGCGCCGCGACCGCGACGACGCCACGGTCTCCCAGTTCCTCACCGCACCCGAGGGCGTCACCCTGGTGGACACCTCCGAGCTGACCCTGGAGCAGTCCGTTGAACGGGTCCTGGATCTGGTGGAGGAGGCCGCAGACGCCGCCGCCAAGCGGGACGCCCAGGAGGACCTGCGGGCCCAGGCCATGCGTGCGGGCCTGGCCGACTACGAGCTCGATGAGGAGGACCTCGCCCTCCTGGAGGCCGACGGGGGCCTGCCCACCGGCGACAGCATCGAGCCCGGGCTGCCGGTCCTGGCCGTCGTCGGCCGGCCCAACGTGGGCAAGTCGACTCTGGTCAACCGGGTCCTGGGCCGCCGCGAGGCCGTCGTCCAAGACACCCCCGGTGTCACCCGCGACCGGGTCTCCTACCCCGCGGAGTGGGCCGGGCGCCGCTTCACCATCGTCGACACCGGAGGCTGGGAGGTGGACGTGGCCGGCCTCGACGCCGCCGTGGCCACCCAGGCCGAGGTCGCCGTGGAGATGGCCGACGCCGTCCTGCTGGTCGTCGACGCCCAGGTCGGCATCACCGAGACCGATGCCCGCGTGGTGCGGATGCTGCGCCGCAGCGGCAAGCCGGTGGTCCTGGCTGCCAACAAGGTCGACTCCCCGGCCCAGGAGGGGGACGCCGCCACCCTGTGGAACCTGGGGCTGGGAGAGCCCTTCCCGGTCTCGGCCCTGCACGGCCGGGGCAGCGGCGAGGTCCTCGACGCCGTCATGGAGGTCCTCCCGGAGGTCTCCGCAGTGGCTGCTGCTGCGCCGGAGGGGGACCTGCACCGGATCGCCCTCGTGGGGCGTCCCAACGTCGGCAAGTCCTCGTTGCTGAACTCCATCGCGGGCAGGGAGCGCGTCGTCGTCAATGAGACCGCGGGCACGACCCGTGACCCGGTCGACGAGATCATCGAGCTGGACGGGCGTCAGTGGGTCTTCGTTGACACCGCAGGGATCCGCAGGCGCGTCAAGCAGTCACGGGGCGCCGACTACTACGCGGTGCTGCGCACGCAGGGCGCCATCGACAAGGCCGAGGTCGCCGTCGTCCTCCTGGATGCCTCCGAGCCGATCAGTGAGCAGGACGTGCGCGTCATCCAGCAGGCCGTCGATGCCGGCCGCGCCCTGGTCCTGGTCAACAACAAGTGGGACCTGGTGGACGAGGAGCGTCAGAAGATGCTGCTGTGGGAGGTCGAGCACGACCTGGCCCACGTCTCCTGGGCCCCCCACATCAACCTGGCCGCCCGGACCGGCTGGCACACCAACCGGCTCGTGCGCGCCCTCGACGCCGCCCTGGAGGGCTGGACCACGCGCGTCCCCACGGGCAGGCTCAACGGCTTCCTGGGCCAGCTGCAGTCGGCCACCCCGCACCCGGTGCGCGGCGGCAAGCAGCCCCGCATCCTCTTCGCCACCCAGGTCCAGGTGGCCCCGCCCCGGATCGTCATCTTCACCACCGGTTTCCTTGACGCCGGCTACCGGCGCTTCATCGAGCGCCGCCTGCGCGAGGAGTTCGGCTTCACCGGCACCCCCATCCAGATCGGAGTGCGCGTGCGCGAGAAGCGCCAGCGGCGCTGAGGGGTCTTTTCGAGCGACAACGGAGTGACCAGTGTCTAACCACGTACCGAGTACGTGAGGAGAATCGTGACTGCACTAAGACCCGCCGAGCGTCAAGGGATCGGATCGCTGCTGCCACACCGGGCTGTGGACCCGGTGATGCTCTTCTTCGACCTGGTTTACGTCTTCCTCATCACCGAGCTCAATGGTGTCATCCGGGAGGAATCCGGGTGGAGAGGGCTGGCACACGCTGGAGTCCTGCTGGCCCTCATCTACTGGCAGTGGCTGCTGGTGACGATCCAGTCCAGCCTGCGCGACGCGTCGACGAATCGCCACCGCCTCACCATCATGACCCTCATGGTGATCGTCATGGTCAGCGCGGTCGTCGTGCCTCGCGCCTTCGAGGAACGGGCACTGATATTCGCGACGTCGTGCTGGCTCTCGCGCCTGGTCATCACCTTCCGCCTGGCGCGCCACGAGAACTCCAACGCCTTCCGCATGGACCTGGTCTCCAGCCTCATCCAGGGGCCCCTTCTGCTCGGCGGAGCCATCATGGGCGGCAACGGCCAACTGGCACTGTGGGCCCTGGCGGCGCTGTGGGAGATCACCGGCCCCCTGCGGCACAGCCGGGCCATGAGCACCCAGCGCTACGACGTCGGCAACGTCGTGGAGCGCTTCAGCCTCCTCATCATTGTGGCTCTTGGCGAGACCATCGTGTCGATCGCGACTCCTCAGACTGAGCTCGAGCATCTGACCTGGGCCGACCTGGGCGGTCTCGTCGCCGCCTTCATCATCGTGGGCGGGCTGTGGTGGGCCTACTTCCATCACAGCCTTGGTCTCATGGAGCACTACATCAACCGGGCACGCGTTCCCTTCCGTGCCGTGCGCAGCCTCCTCGCCTACGGTCATCTCGCACTGGTGGCCGGACTGATCGCTCTGGCCGCAGGCCTCCACCACGTGATGGAGGAGCCACGTGACCACGTCCCGATGGAGACATCGGCGCTCCTGTGCAGCGGCGTCATCGTCTTCCTCGCCATGTTCGCCGTCATCAGGCTGCGCAACGCACATAGGATCTATCGATCCCGTGTCGTGGCCTGTGCTCTGTGCCTTGCTCTCATCCCTGCAGGCCGTCACATGAGTGGGATGCTCCTGGTCAGTCTCCTCTCCCTCATCACCGTGGCAGAGTGCCTCTGGGAGACACTGGCTCCGGCCGCTGCGGGCGTTCCCGATCTCGATGAACTCGCTGAGCGTGCGGCCCAGGCCTAGCACCGGCCGTTCCACTCCTGTCCGCACGCCTGTTCCTTGGCCCACGCGTCAACAGCGCTGCTCTCCTCCTCAAACGGGTCCTCGACCCGGGGCATGACCGCCCATCGCACGCCGACGGGAACGCTGATGGAGACGAACCGGTTCCGGGAAACGAAGGCGACAATCGGTTCCAGAAGAGCCGCGCCGGACAGTGGCGCGCAGCCGCAACACCCATAGACTGTAGCCATGCTGAATCCGGTTGATCCCACCACCACGCCCGCCTGGAAGCGCCTCACCGAGCTCCACGACACCATGACCCCAGACCTGCGCGCCTGGTTCGCCGACGACCCCGAGCGCGCCAAGCGCTTCTCCTACGAGCTGGGAGACCTCTACGTCGACCTGTCCAAGAACCTGCTGACCGACGACGTCCGCGACGCCCTGGTCGAGCTCGCCGAGCAGGTCGACGTCCCGGGCCGCCGCGACGCCATGTACGCCGGCGAGCACATCAACATCACCGAGGACCGGGCCGTCCTCCATACGGCTCTGCGCCGCCCGGCCACCGACTCCCTGACCGTGGACGGCCAGGACGTCGTCGCCGACGTCCACGAGGTCCTGGAGAAGATCTACGCCTTCGCCCGTCGCGTGCGCTCGGGGGAGTGGACCGGCATCACTGGCAAGCCCATCAAGACAGTGGTCAACATCGGCATCGGAGGCTCCGACCTCGGCCCCGTCATGGTCTACGAGGCCCTCAAGCCCTATGTGCAGAAGGGCCTTGAGTGCCGCTTCATCTCCAACATCGACCCCACCGACTGCGCCGAGAAGGTCGCGGACCTCGACCCGGAGACGACCCTGTTCATCATCGCCTCCAAGACCTTCACCACTCTGGAGACCCTCACCAACGCCCGCATGGCCCGCGACTGGTTCCTGGCCGCCCTCCAGGCCAAGGGCATTGAGACCGACGGCGCCATCGCCAGGCACTTCGTGGCCGTGTCCACCGCCCTGGACAAGGTCGCCGAGTTCGGCATCGACCCGGCCAACGCCTTCGGGTTCTGGAACTGGGTGGGCGGACGCTACTCGGTGGACTCCGCCGTCGGTACGATCCTGGCCGTGGCCATCGGCCCGGAGAACTTCGCCGACTTCCTCTCCGGCTTCCACACCGTTGACGAGCACTTCGCCACCAAGGCTCCGGCTGAGAACGTCCCCATGCTCATGGGCCTGCTCAACGTCTGGTACGTCAACTTCTTCAAGGCCGGCTCCCACGCTATCCTGCCCTACGCCCAGTACCTGCACCGTTTCCCCGCCTACCTCCAGCAGCTCACCATGGAGTCCAACGGCAAGTCCGTGCGCTGGGACGGCAGCCCCGTGACCACGGAGACCGGTGAGGTCTTCTGGGGCGAGCCGGGCACCAACGGCCAGCACGCCTTCTACCAGCTCATCCACCAGGGCACCCAGCTCATCCCCGCGGACTTCATCGCCGTGGCCAATCCCGCTCACCCCACCAAGGACGGGGGAGTGGACGTCCACGAGCTGTTCCTGTCCAACTACCTGGCACAGACCGCGGCGCTCGCCTTCGGCAAGACCGCCGACGAGGTGCGTGCCGAAGGCACCGCCGAGGAGATCGTCCCGGCCCGCGTCTTCGCCGGCAACAAGCCGACCACCTCGATCCTCGCCCCGGCGCTGACGCCCGCGGTCGTCGGAGAGCTCATCGCCCTCTACGAGCACATCACCTTCACCCAGGGCATCGTGTGGGGTATCGACTCCTTCGACCAGTGGGGGGTCGAGCTGGGCAAGAAGCTGGCCCTTGAGATCGCCCCCGCCGTCCAGGGCGACGAGGAGGCCCTCGCAGGGCAGGACGCCTCCACCCGCGGTCTCATCACCCGCTACCGCAGCCTGCGTCACTAGCCCGACCAGACCAGCCGGATGCTCTGTTGTGTCAGCGACTGATAACCCATCGAGGAGGACGTGATGAAGGAAGTGGGCGTCGATGAGCTGCGTCGCCGGCTCGAGGCCAGGGAGGACCTGGTAGTCCTTGACGTGCGTGAGCCCGACGAGGTCGAGCGCGCGGCGATCCCCGGCTCGGTCAACATCCCGCTGGGTGAGGTGGTCGACCGGATGGGAGAGCTCGATGCGGCCCGCCCCACCGCGGTCATCTGCGCCGGCGGAGTGCGTTCCGTCAAGGCGGTCAAGGCTCTGACTGCTGCCGGCTACACCGGTGAGCTGGTCAACGTCAGCGGCGGCATGAAGGCGTGGCTGGGCCAGTAAACCGGCGGGCGACTTCTCGGGACGGCCGCGGACTGACCGGTTCGGGGCCGTCCCGCGTGCCTCAGCCCTGTCTCTGTGAGCGCCTGAGCAGCTCCTCGACTGTACGCAGGACGCCGTCCTCGGTGTTGGCGGGCGCCGTGTACGCCGCTGCGGCATGGATGCCGGGGTGGGCGTTGCGCATGGCGAAGCCCAGGTCCGCGTGGTTGTAGAGATCCAGGTCGTTGAGGTAGTCCCCGAAGACGGCAGTCTGTTCCGGGAGGACCCCGAGCCTGGCCTGAAGCGCCGCCAAGGCCCGCCCCTTCGAGACCTGAGCCGACATCATGTCCGTCCAGTGCAGCCCGGAGACGACGGTCTGCACGTGGGGAACCGCCGCGGTCAGCGCCTGGGAGCTTCCGTTCTCAACATCGTCGAAGTCGAAGACCGCGACCTTGAGCGCCTCATCCAGAGGAATGGCAGTGAGGTCCTCGACGATCTCCAGTGCCTCGTAGTACAACTTGGCCTGTTCCAGGAAGGCCGCATCGGAGCGCTCGATGTAGGCGCAGTACTTGCAGGCAACAACCGCGCCGACGTCGTACCCGGAGGCGACCAGGTGACGGGTCGTGACAATGGCGGCCTCGGCGGCCTGGGCGCTGATGGTGTCGGAATGGACCTCCTCACCTGCGTGGACGACGAAGGAACCGTTCTCGGCGATCAGTGGTGAGTCCTCAACGGCGGGGCCCAGGACCGCACGCAGGTTGGCCAGCTGTCTGCCCGAGGCGGGGGCGAAGACGATGCCGGCGTCTCGCATCTCCGCCACCGCATCCATCAGCCCGGCGGGAACGCACCCTTGGCCATCAAGGAGAGTTCCGTCCATGTCGGTGACAACAAGACGGAGATCGATCTGCGCCGGCAACGCTGCAAGGAGCTCGGGCTCAAGGGGAAGATGCTTCACGGCGTCATCCTCTCAAGGATGACGCCTCCACGTCACCACGGCGCGAGGAGCACGAAGACGGGCGCCTGCTGGTCCACACCGATCAGTGGACAAGCAGGCGCCCGTGAGAGGAGCGGCTCACGCTCTGGGAGCCTTCAGCTCAGTCAGCTGGCCTGACGGCGACGCATGACGAGGACAGCGCCGGAGCCGAGCAGGCCGGCGGCGGCGACGGCGACGGCGATGCTCGGACCGGTGGTGGCCAGCGCGGGCTTCGTCGGGGTGGTGCGAGAAGCCGTAACGACAGGAGTTGCGGACGGCTTGGCCGGGGTGCCGGTCTCAGTGGTCACCGTGGTGGCCGGAGCGGACGGCGTCGGCGTGGCCGCAGGGGTGGTGGTCTCCACGGTCGGGGTAGCAACCGGAGCCGGAGGAGTCGTCGAGGTGGACGGCGTCGACGGAGTGGTCTCCGGGGTCGGCGTCGGAGAGGGGACGGTGCTGCCCGTCGGCGGGGTGTTGGTCGTCGACGGCGGGGTGTTGCTCTTCGTCGTCGTGGTGTTGGTCGTCGTGGTGTTGGTGGTCGTCGTGGTCGACGGGGTCAGCGTCGAGTTGCTGACGTTGTAGGCGGCGAAGTTCTGGGTGGCGTACCACTTGCCGTCCGAGGTCTGGGCGAATCCGATGCCGATGGAGTTGACGTTCGGGTCCGTCATGTTCTTGTAGTGGCCAGCGGAAGTGCGCCACTGCTCGAAGATCAGCGCGCCGGTGTCGCCACCCGCGGTACGCCAGGCCACGTTCTCAGAGCCGGTGGTCCAGCCACTAGGGTAGGCCGACGTGAAGTCGGGGCGGTGGCTCATGCTGTTGGCGGCGGCCTGCTGCTCGGACCAGTCCTGTGCGACGGCGTCGAGCTCCTGGTACCGGGTCACGGGCTGAAGGCCCTTGCTGCTGCGCAGCTCGTTGACCTTGTTCAGGACGGTGTCGGCGTACTGGGCCCCCTCCGAGGTCACCTGTGCGGGAACCGCAGCGGCGGCTGCCGGTGCGCCCTCAGGGGCGGCCGGAGCGGCCAGTGCGGCCGAGGAGGCGGTCAGCGGCACGACGGTGAGCGCAGCTGCGGCGATGACGCGCTTGATGTTCATGTGTCGTTCTCTCTGATCGGGAATGTGAGAACACAGTCTGATCTGCACAACCGGCTATGAGCCGATGCGCGGGATGCTGTGAGACACCCTTGATGTCGGTGTTCACTCAACCACAGTCGCGCCGGCCATGCATGTTATTCGGTTGTGACTTTCCTGACCGAATTCGTCACATGACCGAATCGCGTGGCGGACCGTGAGGGGTAGTCCTTTCGTCTTGAGACACTGATGAAAGGTGGGTGTGGGTGTTGGGGTCGCCGGGGAAGCGGCGTCATCACAGCGTTTACTGGATCGTGATTAAGTGTTGGTGAATTGCAGCAGAGGCTGGAAACTAAAATAGACTCAATGGTTGTTATATGGGATGCAAATGTGACTCATGTTGATGAGGGTGGTATCAGAATAATGCGAGGATCTACCGCCGAAGTTCTTTCAAAAAGAAATCCGCACTCTTGTGAAAGAGTGCGGATTCTCATGCTGGTCGGGCTGGCGGGATTTGAACCCACGACCCCTTGACCCCCAGTCAAGTGCGCTACCAAACTGCGCCACAGCCCGTTGACTCGCGGCACCGGGCCGCTTGCAACGAGCAGAACCTTAACTCATGGAACGGCTCCTTCAGAAATCTGCTGGCGGTGAGGCCGCTCACCCCGACATGTCAGGCGCGGTCGTCCTGATGGCGCCCGCCTCCCATGAGGGCGTCGAGCTGACGGCGTTCCTTCTTCGTGGGCCGTCCTGCCCCGCGATCTCGGATGATGGCGGCCGGCGCATCCAGAGGCGACGGGCGAGGGGGAGAGGAGTCGATGTACGCGGTGCGGGCGATAGGAGCACCCACTCGCTTGGTGAGGATCCGAGTGACGGTCAGCAGCCGGTCGAACCCGTCGACGCGGTAGCGGACCTCATCTCCCACCGAGACGTGCTGGGCGGGCTTGGCGGTCTCTCCGTTGATACGCACATGCCCCGCCTTGCAGGCGCTCGTCGCCGCCGAGCGGGACTTGATCTGTCGCACGCTCCACAGCCAGACGTCGATACGGGCCGATGCCGGGGCACCAGGGGTGCTGTTGCCACTGGGTGCGGAACGAGGGTGAGCTGCCATGGTGGCATCCTAAGCAAGTGGCTCAGCGGCGGGGCATGGAACGGCTTCGGCGCCGTGAGGCTGCGCGCCCGCGGCGCTGCCCCCGAACCATGAGTCCCCATCCCAGAACCAGGGCGCCGACGGCCGCCAGCGCGGCGTACCCGGGACTGCGCCACATAACGGAGCCGACCTCCTTCGCGGTACGAGCGGCTCGTTCAGGGAGCGACGCGGTCTCGTTCCCACCGGCGAGGCAGCTGTTCAAGGCGGAGCGCAGCGCCTCCCTGTCGGCCTGGGGCAGGCCGAGCCGGTAGGCGGCTGCCACTGAGACGAATCGACGCGCGTAAGTGCAGCGGTAGGAGGTGTTCTCCGGCCACCAGCCCCCCGGGCCGGTCGGTCGCCAGCTGCCGGTCTCGGTGGAACCAACGGGACAGCTCGCCGGGCCGCAGGCGCCCTTGGCCTGGTTGGCCTCGCCTTTAACAGCGACGAGATTCAGCGGGTCGTTGGCTGCCAGCAGTCGGGTGCGCTCATCCCACTGCCAGGCTCCGTGGGCGTAGAGGTAGTTCAGCGGTACCACATGGTCGATCTGGACGGCTTCCGAGGTCCCCTGACCACGCGTGAAGGTGATCCTATTCCCGGTGTACGGATCCTGAAGGACACCCGCCCAGACGGTGGCGTCCGGACACACACCCGCACCCTGGCCACGTCCCTCCTCACGGGACTGAACGCCGTCGGCACGCGAGAAGTCGGCGTCCGTCAGGTCCCGGGCCAGGATCTCGTTACGAGTGTCACAACCGTCGCCGTCGACGTCGGTCCACGCCTCACCGAACCAGCCGGTGCGGGAACCTCCCTCTGCCCAGGAGTGGGCGGCCGGAGCGTCCTCGGGCAGCTCCGAAAGCGCCTCGAGAGAGGCCTTCGGGGACAGGATGAAGTCTCCTCTACGGTCCCAGGGTGCCTCGTGGAGAGCGGCGAGCTCAGTGGTCGCGGAGTTCTGGACGGGCACCGGCGAGGCGTTATCGGCATGGACGGGAGTGGCGGCTGCCATCCCCGACGCACTGAGCGCACCGAGCACCGTGAGGCGCGCCAGGAGCCGGCCGGAAGCGTTCATAGGGCTACGGTAGCCTGACCCGCCGACACGAAAATCGTGGGCTCGTCACCCGCAGCGCGCCAGCAGGGCGACCGGATCGGACTCAAGCAGGCATCAGAGCGTTGGCCGGCTCATCCAGGTACCAGGTGGTCTGATCCCCCCGGCAGCACGAGGCCGGTGCCTTGAGCACATCGGGGGCTCCTAGACCCAGGCGTACCGCCTCGGCCTTGCCTCCGCCGCCGGCCACCACCATGACCCGGCCGGCATGCTGCAGGGCCTCGAAGGTCAAGGAGTAGCGCTCGGGAGGGGGCTTGGGCGAGTTGCGCACGGCCACGGCGGGCACTCCTACCGCGAGCGCGGCCGGGTGCCCGGGGAAGAGGGAGCAGACGTGTGCGTCAGGTCCCAGCCCTACGTGGACCACATCGAAACCGCCGTGGGTCAGACCTGCCGACTCAAGCTCGTGGACCATACGCGCGGTCGCCTCATCCAGACCGCTGACCTCGTTCGGAGCGGCCAGCCGGTGCGTCTGAGACTCCCTGATGCCTGCGGCGATGAGCGGCGCAGCCAGCAGATCGTTGCGCTGCGGGTCCCCGGCGGGCACGAAGCGCTCGTCACCGAACCACAGGTGGATGGCGCGACGCACCGGTTCGGGCTGAGCGGCGATGAGCGGCGCGAGGGCTTCAGCCAGCGCCATCCCCCCGGAACCGCCTGTCAGCGCCAAGTGGGCGACTCCCCGGTCCGTCACCACCGTGGACAGGATCCGCATGGTGTCCTGGCAGGCCCTGAGCGCGGCGTCGTTCAGTGTGGGAACCACGATGACGTCCGGCGCAGCAGCCGCAGAGGCGGCCGTCTGGATCTCGGCGATCGACTGGGCGTCGGGCGTGCAGTCAGCCATTGAGGGGCTCCTCGAGCAGTGAGGCCAGGACCTCTTGGTAGACGAGGTCGGGGGTGAGTCGGCGCAGCTCCTCGTCGAGGGTGCTGATCGGCTCGCGTCGGGCCATCGTGACCACCTGAGGCTCGGGGGAGCCGGGGCGCGTGATCGTGACCCGCTCCAGGTCGTGGCGGGCGATGATGATCTCGCCGTCGTCGGTTCTGGCGGTGATGGAGGAGATGCCCTTGAAACCCTCTTCATCGACTCGCGTGACCGGCACATCCAGCCGCAGCCGCAGCCAGGTGATCATGAGGCAGAGCGAGGAGTTCCTTGGTTCGCCGGCCACCACCACCTCCCGCAGCCCGCCCGCGCGCAGCAGCGGATCCAGAGTAGAGGCCACCATGGCGCGCCACAGGGTGATGCGGGTCCAGGCCAGATCGATGTCGCCGCGCACGCTCACCGGTGCCAGCTTCCGCAGCGCCCTGGCCGGGAAGTCCTGTGCGGGAGTGTTGGTGATGCGAGTCGAGCCCAGGCGGCCCAAGGGGTCCTGCGAGGGGATCTCAGGGACGGTCGTTGGCCACCACACGACCACCGGGGCGTCGGGCAGGAGGAAGGGCACCACCAGCGTGTCGGTGTGCAGAGCCGCCTCGTCCCAGGGCCTCAGGACCAGCGTCTCGCCGGCGCCGGCGTCGTGACCGACTCGGATCTCGGCGTCCAGGTGTCCACCGGCCTGAGCTGAGACGTGTCCATCACGACTGCGCGGAGTCGCGCGGCCGATGTCCTCCTCAGGCGGCTTGACGACGGCGATGATTCGGCTGGGATGATCCCGGCTGGCACCGTGCGCGGCGCACAGCGCATCCTCCAGGCCCTTCTCGTCGGTGGAGATCACGAGCGTCAGCACCCGGGAGGAGCCGGAGGCCCCCTCGTGCTCCACCAGCCGGGAGACGATCCGGGAGGTGGTCGTCGCGGTCAGTGTGGTAATCATGAGCGCCTCCAGGTGCGGCCGTCGCGGGCAAGGAGTTCGTGGGCACTGGCCGGCCCCCAGGAGCCGGGGCGATAGCCCTCGGGGCTCCCGCCGGCGCTCCAGTGCTCGATGACAGGATCCAGGATGCGCCAGGACAGGTCGACCTCGCGCTGGTGGGGGAAGAGCGGGGCGTCCCCCAGGAGCGCATCGAGGATGAGGCGCTCGTAGGCCTCCGGGGACTCCTCGTTGAAGGTGGCTCCGTAGCCGAAGTCCATGGAGACGTCGCGCAGCTCCATCTGGGTTCCGGGTACCTTGGAGGCCAGCCGCAGCGTGATGCCCTCATCGGGCTGGATTCGCAGCACGATGGTGTTGGCTCCCACGGCCGTGGTGGCCGCTGACTCAAAGGGCAGGAACGGCGGCTGCTTGAAGACGACGGCGACCTCAGTGACCCGGCGAGTCAGGCGCTTGCCGGCGCGCAGGTAGAACGGCACGCCGGCCCAGCGACGGTTGGCGATCTCCAGACGCAGAGCGGCAAAGGTCTCGGTTCGGGAGTCGGCGGCGACGCCGTCCTCCTCCAGGTAGCCCCGCACCGGCAGCCCTCCCTGGAAGCCGGCGTCGTAACGGCCCCGGGCTGCGGTGAGGTCCAGGTCCAGCACCCCGTTGCGCTCCAGGCGCACGCAGTTGAGCACCTTCTCCTTCTCCAGGCGCACCGCGGCCGCCTCCATGCTGGTGGGCTCCTCCATCGCGGTCAGCGCCAGGAGCTGGAGCAGGTGGTTCTGGATGACGTCGCGAGCCGAGCCGATGGTGTCGTAGTAGCCGGCCCGGGTGCCGATACCGATGTCCTCGGCCATGGTGATCTGGACATGGTCGACGTAGCGCTGGTTCCACAGCGGCTCGAACATCGTGTTGGCGAACCGCAGCGCCAGGATGTTCTGCACCGTCTCCTTACCCAGGTAGTGGTCGACCCGGAAGACGTCGTCGGGACGCACGATGCGTCCCACGAGGTCATCGAGCTCTCGGGCGCTGGAGCGGTTGTGCCCGAAGGGCTTCTCGATGACGACGCGCCGCCAGGCGTCAGCCGACTCCTCCACGAGCCCGGAGCGGGCGATCCGCTCAGTCACGGCCGGGAACCATCCCGGGGGGATCGACAGGTAGAAGGCGCGGTTGCCGCGTGTGCCCCGGGTGGCATCCAGGTCATCCACCACGGCCGTGAGCCGGTCGTAAGCGGCGTCATCCTCGAAGGAGGTGAACTCCACGAAGCGCATCCCCGCTGCCAGCTGCTCCCAGATGGCGGGACGCCAGGGGGTGCGGGCACCCGCCCGAGCCGATTCCTCCACGTAGGCGCGCAGGTCGTCGTCGGACCAGGAGCGCCGGCCGACCCCCACTAGGGAGAAGCTGGGGGAGAGCAGGCCGCGGTTGGCCAGGTCGTAGATTGCGGGCAGGAGCTTGTGGCGGGCCAGATCACCAGTGATGCCGAACATCACCAGGACGCAGGGGTCCGCGATACGCGGAAGGCGAAGGTCACGGGCGTCGAGAAGCGGGTTGACCGCCCGCGCGGGTCTCGACGACGGAAACGGAGTCGCAGAGTCGGAGCTGGACACGTCAGCCTTTCTGAAATTCGACGAACGGCGGACCAGGCGCCACCAACGGGTCGTCGGCGCGCTACGGCACTCTGAGCGGAGGCCCGGCCAGGGCCACTGCAGGGACACTGCATGGCCACTGCACCGCCCCGAGGAACTTGTGCTCGCCGCACATGTCACTGTAGCGCCCCCGGAGGCGTCTCACCCGGAAGGGACAGGCCTGCCGTGAGCCGTTACACGCCGTTGCGGACACGTCTGAACCACGGACGCTCCTCGTGCGCGAGGACTGGACGCGGTAGGGTCCTGGCAGAGCGCAACCAGTATCGTCCACCACCAAGGCTTGGAATCGCAGCGCCGTCATCAGGGCTGCGGCACAGGAAAGGACTTCCATGAGCAGCTTCACCCCCGCACCGGCCACAGCCGATCTCGGTGTCTTCGGGCTGGGGGTGATGGGGGCGAACCTGGCCCGCAACCTGGCTCGTCACGGTCACGCGGTCGCCGTCTTCAACCGCACGCTGGCCCGTACCGAGAGGCTCATCGAACGCTACGGCTCCGAGGGCGACTTCGTGCCCGCGGCCGACCTGAAGGACTTCGTGGCCTCGCTGCGCACGCCGCGTGTGGCCATCATCATGGTCCAGGCCGGAGCGGCCACGGAGGCGGTGATCGAGGAGCTCGCCGCCCTCATGGAGCCCGGTGACATCATCGTCGACGCCGGCAACACGCTCTACACCGACACCCGGCGCCGTGAGGTCTCCCTGCGTGAGCGCGGCCTGCACTTCGTGGGCATGGGGGTCTCCGGCGGCGAGGAGGGGGCGCTCAACGGCCCCTCGATCATGCCTGGCGGCACTGCCGAGTCCTATGACCGCCTGGGGCCGATGCTGGAGTCCATCTCGGCCCACGTCGACGGTACGCCGTGCTGCACCCACGTCGGTCCCGACGGCGCCGGCCACTTCGTCAAGATGGTCCACAACGGCATTGAGTACGCCGACATGCAGCTCATCGCCGAGGCCTACGACCTGCTGCGCCACGTCGGCGGGTTCACCGTGGAGGAGATCGCCGAGGTCTTCCGCTCCTGGAAGGACTCCGAGCTCGACTCCTACCTCATCGACATCACCACCGAGGTCCTGTCCCACACCGACGCGGCCACCGGAGAGGCCTTCGTCGACGTCGTCGTCGACGCGGCCGGCCAGAAGGGCACCGGCGTGTGGACCACCCAGACGGCCCTCGAGCTGGGAGTGGCTGTGCCCGCCATCGCCGAGGCCACCTTCGCGCGCGCGGTCTCCTCCTCCAGCGCGGCGCGGGCCGCGGTCCAGGCCGCCGACATCGCTGCAGGAACCACGCAGACGGCCCTGACCGACCCCGAGGAGCGACGCGCCTTCGTCGACGCCGTCAAGCAGGCCCTCTACGGCTCCAAGATCGCCGCCTACGCCCAGGGTTTCGACGAGATCGCCACCGCCTCCAAGCAGTTCGACTGGAACATCGACCTGGGCGCTATGGCCCGCATCTGGCGAGGCGGCTGCATCATCCGCGCCCGCTTCCTGGACGACATCACTCGCGCCTACGACGAGAACCCGGCTCTGGCCAGTCTGCTCACGGCGCCGGTCTTCGCCTCCTCCCTGGCGAAGGTCCTGCCCGCCTGGCGCCAGGTCGTGGCCACCTCCGCCACCACCGGTGTCCCCGCCCCGGCCTTCGCCTCCTCCCTGGCCTACGTCGACCAGCTGCGCTCACGGCGCCTGCCGGCCGCCCTCATCCAGGGGCAGCGAGACTTCTTCGGCTCGCACACCTACCACCGCACCGACGACGTCGAGGGCGTCTACCACACCCTGTGGGCCACGCCCGAGCGCACCGAGGAGAAGTGGGACTGAGACCCCCAATTGAGGCCTCGCACCCGCCCCGTGGAGGCCTCAGTCGCGACCACATAGCGCTAGATTCTGGCGCATGACGACCACCGCGCCCGCCCGCTCAGACAGCCCCACGAACCTGCGTCACGAGGAGGCCTCCTGGCGATCCTCCGTGTGCCAGGTGCCCTCCACCTACGTGGCCGTCGACATCACCGGGGCCGCCGCCCGTCACGAGCCCGCCTTCAGCGTGCGTTGCCTGATGCGCCTGGACATCAGGCAACGCGTCGAAGGCCTCTGGGTGGATTTCGTAGGGCAGGCGGTCGACTCCCTCAGCATCGACGGGCAACCCGTCCCGGTGAGCTGGGACGGGGCCCGTATCGAGCTGCCCGTTCTCGACCCGGGCGAGCACACGGTGGAGATCACGGCGCGCGGCCTCTACTCCAACTCGGGCCAGGGGCTGCACCGCTTCCACGACCCGGTCGACGGCGCCACCTACCTCTACACCCATTTCGAGCCCTCCGACGCGCGCCGGGCCTGGCCTATCATGGAGCAGCCGGACATCAAGACCCGCTTCTCGCTGGAGGTCACTCACCCACGCGGCTGGACGGTCATGTCCAACACCCGACCGCAAGCAGGCGGATCGAGCCGTCAGTCCCCGACCGGCACCGGCTCCGGCTGTGAGACGACATCCTTCGCCGCCTCCAGACCCCTGCCCAGCTACCTCACCGCACTGGCCGCAGGCTCCTGGCACCGAGTGACCGGGCAATGGACGTCCCCGAGCCGTCCGGGCCTGACGATCCCTCTGTCCTGGTCCTGCCGCGCCAGCCTGGCCGAGCACCTCGATGCCGCCGAGCTCCTCGACCTGACCCGCGCCGGCCTGGACCTCTACGACCGTGCCTACGCCTACGGCTTCCCCTGGGACTCCTACGACAGCGTGCTCGTCCCGGAGTACAACCTCGGAGCCATGGAGAATCCGGGCTGCGTCACCTTCAACGAGGAGCTCTACCTCTTCCGGGGGCCGGTCACCCGCTCCCAGAGGGCCGGACGCGCCAACACGATCCTCCACGAGATGTGTCATATGTGGTTCGGCGACCTCGTGACCCCCACGTGGTGGGAGGACACCTGGCTCAAGGAGTCCTTCGCCGATCACCAGAGCACCTGGGCCGAGGCCGAGGCGGCCGGCTACACCGAGGCCTGGGTGAGCTTCGCCTCCACCCGTAAGGCCTGGGCCTACCTGGAGGACTCCCGGCCGGCCACCACCCACCCCATCGTCGCGCAGGTCGATGACGTCGAGGCCGCCCGGCAGGCCTTCGACGGCATCACCTACGCCAAGGGCGCCGCCGTCCTCAAGCAGCTCGTCGCCCACGTCGGCCAGGAGACCTTCCTGGAGGCCGCGGGGCTCCTCTTTGAGCGCAGGGCCTACGGAAACGCCTCCCTGGACGACTTCCTGCGCGTGCTCTCCCAGGTCTCGGGCCGCGACATGCACGACTGGGCCCGCGCCTGGCTCCACACCGCAGGCCCCTCGACCATCACCGATGAGCTGGCCGTTCATGAGGGGCGGATCGCCTCCCTGACCCTGAGGCAGGAGGGAACCGACCCGGTGACCGGGCAGAGCGTCCTGCGTCCGCACACACTCGTCGTCGGCCTGTACTCCGTCGACGGGGGAGGGGCGCTGGTACGCACCCACAGGCTGCCGGTCACTCTGGATGCCGAGCGGCTCGACGTCGCCGAGGCCGTGGGTCTGCCCGCTCCCGATCTCGTCGTCGTCAACGACGAGGACCTCACCTACGCCATCGTGCGGCCTGACGACGCCTCACTGTCCTGCCTGACCACCTCGCTCGGCTCCCTGCGCGATCCCATGGCGCGGTCCCTGGCCTGGTCGATGCTGCACAACCTGGTGCGTGACGCGCTCATCGATGCGGCGCTGTTCGTCCAGGCCGTCCTGGCACACGCCGACGACGACACCGAGCCGAGCACCCTGACCGTCCTGCTGAACCAGGCGCTGCGGGTCGCCTGCAGGTATGCCGGAGGGCACAGGCGTCGTGCGCTCCTGGGGCTCCTCCTGGCCGATGACTCGACCGAGCCGTCGAAAGAGACGGACCCGGCCGTCCTGCGCGGCGGGTGGGGCAGACTCCGTGCTGCCGCGCCGGGCTCCGACGCCCAGATCGTGCGCGCCCGTGCCTGGCTGGAGGCCGCAGGGCAGGCACGGCTGCTCGGTGAGGCGGATAGCGCCCAGGCGGCCACTCGTGCACGCGAGATCCTGGATGGCGCTCTGCCCGGCCTGGAGCTGGACGCCGACATGCGGTGGCGGGCCCTGACCGCCTTGGCGAGACTGGACGCCGTCAGCGCCGACGAGCTCGAGGCGCAGCGGAAGGCAGACCCGACGGCCAGTGGCATCACCCGTCACCTGCAGGCCTCCAGCTCGATGCCCCGCCAGGACCTCAAGGCCGAGGTCTTCGACCGGCTCCTGAACGACACCGCTTTGAGCAACGACCACATCGATGCCCTCGTGGGTGGCTTCGCCGTCGATGCCCACCGAGAGCTGACCGCGGCATTCACCCCTCGATACCTCCAGGAGCTTCCCGGACTGTGGTCCGGGCGCGGCCAGGAGATCGCCACCCGGTTGGTCAACGGGCTCTTCCCGGCCTGCGGGGACGAGGCGGACGCCCAAGCGGTCGAGGACTGGCTTGCGACGCACCCCGAGGCACCGTCGGCCCTGCGCCGGCTCGTCCTCAAGAGCCTCGACGACCTGCGACGTGCTCTGAACGCTCGGCGCACCGGCTCAGAGGATCTCTGAGAGCTCAGACCATCTCCATGCCTGTGAGACCTTTGTCCTAGCCTGACCAACATCAATGCGGAGTCGTGACCTGTTTGAGACCTTCAATCGGTGCTCCTGGTCACCTCGAGGGCATTGTTGCGGGCGTGCAGCGGGTAGGGTCGTGGACAATCATGGAGAGCCATGTCGTGGTGTTGACTCGACGGCGGTGCAACGAACGGTATGGTGGTCCCTGAGGCGGCGCACCGGGCGCCGCAACGAACTGAGGGGCAGGAATAATGTCGAGCAGTCCGATCGAGCAGGATCCCTCCTCCACACAGACCTTCGGGGTCGTTGACGTCGCCAACTCAGTTGACTCCCCGGTGGTGGGGCTGAGCCAGCAGGACGCCGCTGCGATCGCTGCACTGCCGTCGGGAACGGCGCTTCTCCTCGTCCACCACGGGCCGACTACCGGTGCGCGGTTCCTCCTGGACGCCGAGGAGACGACGGTCGGGCGCCACCCCCGTGCCGACATCTTCCTCGACGACGTCACCGTCTCCAGGAAGCACGCAGTCTTCTCATCTCTGCCCGATGGTGGGTACGGCGTCCGTGACTCCGGTTCACTCAATGGAACATACGTCAATCGCACGCGCGTGGAGCAGGCGGCTCTTCGCTCCGGTGATGAGGTTCAGATCGGCAAGTACCGGATGACCTACCACCCCGGCCCCCAGGGCGGAGCCGCGTCTCGGTGAGCGCTGCAACCGCACGAAGCAAGAAGCGAGACGCCCCCTCCTCCTTGCTTGAAGCCTCTGAGCGCCCGGCAGGCGAGACCTGGCCCCGCGGAATCTCTCGAGAGCCCGTGATGAAGATCGGGCAGGTGGTGGATCTCCTCAAGGTGGAGTTCCCTGCCCTATCGATCTCCAAGGTTCGTTATCTCGAGGGTGAGGGGCTCATCAGTCCTCATCGTGTCGGCAACGGGTACCGCCGCTACTCGCAGGCGGACCTGGAGCGTCTGCGCTACGCCTTGGCGGTGCAGCGCGACGAGTACCTCCCGTTGCACGTCATCCGTGACCGTCTGGCACGGCTGGACGCCGACGTCGAGGCCCCCGCTCCACAGCCTGTTGCTCGGGTGGTCGCCCGAGACGGGCAGATCGTCGACGACGGCCCCATGGACCTGGAGGCGCTCTTGGCCCACTCCGGTGCCAGTGAGTCCCAGATCGAGGAGCTCGTCGCCGTCGGACTCATCAGTCCCGATGTTCGGGGGCGTTACAGTCAGCAGAACCTGAGGACCGTGCGTCTGGCCATGGAGATCACCCGCAAGGGAGTGCCCCTGCGCAACCTGCGTGCGGTACGCGCCTCAGCTGAGCGGGAGGCGGACACGATCGATCAGGCGGTGGCCCCGCGCCGCTCGCGGTCGCGCAGTGCCGGTGAAGAGACGGCTCGGGAACTGGCCGAGCTCGTCGCGGATCTGCACACGATTCTGCTGCGTCGCGCCGTCGACGCTCTGGGCTGACAGCGGGTGCCCGCACGCCCAGTAGGCGTTGACCAGGCCGGGCCGCGCGTGTCGACGAAGGTCAGCGTGCGTCGGTTGCGTGTTCCCGGGACAGGGGGGACTGCCTCCCGTAGGGTTGGAACGTGCCATTGATGCAGTTGGTGGGTGTCAGATCCACTGATCCTGATGACGGCTTGGTCGCCGTCCTCGTGGAGGACGGCGGGCCGGCGATGCTGGCCATTCCGGTGACGGCGCACGAGGGACTGGCGCTGCAGGCTCACGGCTCGCACCGGTCGCCCTCCTGGCCACGGCTCCTTGACGACGTCGTCGAGGCACTGGGTGGTCGGATCGGGTGCACTGAGCTCGACGTTGACGATGACGCGCGCATCGTCGCCAGACTCATCGTTGAGACTCCTGCCTGTACCAGTCGGGTGATGACGGTTGCCTGCACTCCGGGGGAGGGGCTGCTTCTGAGCGGATACCACCGGTTCCCGGTGCATGCCAGCAGCTCGCTGACGCGCCTGAGGGCTGTGGATCTCAGTGACGACCACGGGGCGGAGAGACTTAAGCAGTGGCAGCGAATGTTGTCGCAGACTGATGATCTCGCCGATGACGACACGCGGGACTGATGTGACTCGTGTGACTAATGTTGTAATCTGTGTCACTTGTTGAAAGTGACGTACTGGCGGAGAACTGGCTTCATCGCAGGGAATAGTGGGCGCCTGGGAGGCAACTGTTGACCTCAGCTAGAGATTCACGCCCGACGGCACACCGAGATGAGGCGTGCCCTTCGTTGAGCATCGCCCCAAGTGGCCCTATCGTGGAGCCGTGGCCGCACGAGGCGTGCCGCCGCACCAGTTTCAGGTGCGTGTTCTTCCGGCGACAGGAGCAGGTCGTGAGCATGAATGAAGCCAGTGCGATAGCAAGGCCTCAGCGTACTCAGGGCATGCTGTTCGGTGACCCGTTGCCCCAGCTCGATGCCGACTCGGGCTACCGCGGGCCGGTCGCCTGCCGCGCTGCCGGTATCACGTACCGCCAGCTCGACTACTGGGCACGCACCGGCTTGGTCGAGCCGTCGATTCGAAGCGCCAAAGGATCGGGTTCTCAGCGCCTCTACTCTTTTCGCGACATCCTGGTCCTCAAGGTCGTCAAGCGCCTCCTGGACACCGGGGTCTCGCTCCAGCAGATCCGCACGGCCGTCAGCGCCCTGCACTCCCGCGGTGTCGAGGACCTGGCCTCCATCACTCTCATGAGCGACGGCGCCTCGGTCTACGAGTGCACCTCGGCCGACGAGGTCGTCGACCTGGTCGCCGGCGGCCAAGGCGTCTTCGGCATCGCCGTGGGGCGGGTGTGGCACGAGGTTGAGGGAGCGCTGGTGGACCTGCCCGTCGATCACGCTCAGGCTCTCGGCACGCCGCTGGTCGAGGACGAGCTGGCCAAGCGTCGCGCCGCCAAGCGCCAGCAGGCCATCTGAGCGACGTGAGGCGCGCGCAATTTGCCATCGCCAGTGCTATGACGTCGTTGAGACCGTCGCCGGAGTGGCGGCGGATCACGGGGTGGAGCCGGCAGCGGTGGCACCGGCCTGGCTTGCGTGATCGTCCCGGTGTCACCGCTCCGCTGGCCTCGGCGCGCAACCTGAGTCAGCTTCGGCCGATCGTGGAGGCACTGACCCTCGAGGTCAGTGACGAGGAGACCCGGGCTCTCACCCGGGTCTCCGATGCCGCGCGCTCCTGACCCGCTGTGGGGCCGGCCTGCGCCTACAGAGTGCGCCTGCCCAGAACGTAACAGCGGCTGTATCCGTCGGTGAGGTCGGTGATGGTGACGCGAACCAGACCGGCCTCATCGACGCGGTAGTGCTCCTGAATCCGCGGTCCGTGATCGCGCCGCTCCACCGAGTAGGTCCTCAGCTCCTGGTCGTCGACGTCCCGCAGTGGGGCCTCGAAGGGGAAGACGATGTCCTGGTAAGGTGCGATCTCGCCGCGGGGCTCACCGCCCTCGTCGACACCGGCACACTCCACGAAGCGGTACCAGCCGATGTTGTGCGCCGCATCATACTCACGGGTCAGCACCGTACCCTCCCGGCCACCGGGAGAGGCCTGGACTGACTCGGGGCTGAGGATCGCATCGAAGGTGAGACGATGACCGCCGTCGGCCTCGCGGAAGACACCGAAGCCTCGTGAGAGTCGGTCGGTGAGGTCGTAGTCGCTGGTGCGGTCCGCCGCGATCGCCAGACCGATGGCGGTGGAGGCCCCGGGGTAGGGGGAGCGGTGAACCCGGCGACCGAAACGCTCCCGCAGGAGCCTGGGCACCAGAGGCAGACCTGAGGCGCCGCCAACCAGGTAGACGCCGGCGATATCGGTCAGATCCGGGCTCCCGTCGTCCAGCCTGCCGACGAGGGGGGCCATCGTGTCCAAGGACCGCTCAATGAGCGGCGTGCAGGCATTATACAGGTCGGCCACGGGCAGGACGACGTCCTGACCCCTCAGGATGATGAGCACCCGACGGCTCTGAGGGGTGAGGTGCTCCTTGGCATCCCGGCACTGGTCCAGCAGGTCGTCGAGCTCAGTGGGGGAGAGGTCCTCCTCGGCGATGCCCGCCCGGTTCAGGGCCATCGTGGCCATGAGCAGGTCGACGTCGTCCCCGCCCAGGTCCCCCAGTCCGTGAGAGGCCAGCACCTCATGGGAAGTTCCGACGACGTCGACCAGTGAGGTGTCGAAGGTACCGCCGCCCAGGTCGTAGACCAGCACCCGGGTGCGCCTGGAGGAGACGGTGGTCGCCTTGCGATGGGTGTACTCGAACCCGGCTGCACTGGGCTCGTTGAGCATGGCGGCGACACGGAAGCCCGCCTGCTGGAAGGCCTCAAGAGTCAGAAGACGCTGAGCGCCGTAGGCGTGGGCTGGCACCGCGACCACCACGCGGGCGCGTGCGATGTCGATGCCCCGCTCAGCGAGCTCGCTTTCAAGGTGGCGCAGGAAGTTGGTGAGAACCTCCAAAACGGAGAGGGTCTGGTCTCCCAGCCGTACCGGCGTCGATGCCGTCAGCGTGGGGGAGGCCAGGACCCGTTTGAGGCTGCGCAGCAAAGGAGCCCCCTGGTGAGCGGCCTGCCTGGCGGCGAAACCGTGAACGAGCGCGCCTTCGTGCAGTGCTGTCAGTGAGGGGATGAAGTCGTGCTCGTCACCGTGCTCGTCGGTGAAGCTGATAACGGGATAGTTCCCCCGATCAGCACGTGCCACGACGGTGCGTGTCGTCCCCAGATCGATACCCAGGTCGATGTCCGTTGCCGACTCGGAGTCGATCCCCTGGTCGGGGAGGATGCCGCTGCCGATGCTGTCCAGGCTCTTCATGGTGTCCGCTGCCATGCGTTGACCCTATCGTGACGGGCCCCTCTTTCCGGGGAATGCCACCATGTCGAGAGGTACTTGTGGAACGTGACAATTGGCTCAGCGGCTTTGCCCCCGAGATGGGACGAAAGACCGTGTCGCTGGGGAGTGGGCATGACGTGCCTATGAGCCGTCCGGAACCGGTGCGAGGCTCGTATGCGATTGGTTAGGCAGCAGGGGGGTCGGCGGGTAACAATACTAGTGGGTTGCGCTCACGCGACCCGGACCTCGGCAACCGTCTGCCAGGGCGGCCGAGAGGGGCAGCCAAATCTTCCATCGGGAACGGTATGAGCACCATTCTCTTCCTCGTGATCGTTGTCGTCGTGACAGCCCTCATCTTCGACTTCACGAACGGTTTCCACGACTCGTCCAATGCGATGGCGACGTCGGTGGCGACAGGCGCCTTCACACCCAGAAGAGCGGTTCTGGTCGCCGCCGTGCTCAACGTCATCGGTGCCTGCCTGTCGACCGAGGTCTCCAAGACGATCTCTCACGGCATGTTCGACGACACGGTGATCGAGGCGGCGCCGGCCATGATCTTCGCTGGTCTGGCCGGCGCCATCCTGTGGAACCTGGCGACCTGGTTGTTCGGACTGCCGTCGTCCTCGTCCCACGCCCTGTTCGGAGGACTCATTGGAGCGGTCGTGGTGGCGGCCGGGGTGCAGGGAGTCCACTGGGGGACGGTGATCTCCAAGATCATCCTGCCCGCCGTCGTCGCACCGGTGGTGGCCGGGCTGGCGGCAGCGCTGGCCACAGCCCTGGCCTACCGCATCGCGCATCCGACCAACCCCTACTCCGAGAGGCTCTTCCGCAACAGTCAGCGGGTCACCGCATCGCTGGTGGCGCTGTCTCACGGCACATCCGATGGGCAGAAGACCATGGGGGTCATCACGCTGGTGCTGGTGGCCAGCGGCTACCAGGAGGCCGGTACCGGCCCCCACTGGTGGGTCATCGCCGCAGCGGGCCTCGCCATCGGTCTGGGCACCTACTCGGGCGGCTGGCGCATCATGCGCACCATGGGGCGCGGGCTGGTGCATGTCGAGGCGCCGCAGGGCTTCGCCTCCGAGACCGCCTCAACGGTGGCGATCCTGGCCTCCTCCCACCTGGGTTTCGCCCTGTCCACCACCCATATCTGCACCGGGTCGATCCTGGGCTCAGGGATCGGCCGGGGCACCAAGGTCTCGTGGAGAACCGCTGGCAAGATGGGGATCGCCTGGCTGGTGACGCTTCCGTGCTCAGGCCTGGTGGGAGCCGCCACGTCCTATGTCGCGGTCAAGGGCGGGGTGCCGGGCACGATTGCCGTCATCTGCCTGCTCATTCTCGGAGCCCTGGCCATCATCCGTCAGGCGGGCCACAACCGGGTGGATTTTTCCAATGTCAATGACGCCTCCGAGATCGTCGTCGTCAAGCAGGAACCGGAGCTGGGACGTGAACCGCTGACGCTGGACGAGGTGCGTTCCGAGATCGTCAACGGCGTGACGGACCAGGACAGTACGCATCGGATGACGACAGGATCCATGGCATGACCGGTATGGCGATCGACTGGGGCTCGCTGGGGCTGGTGGCGTCAGTGACGGTGCTGGGCACCGCCTTCATCCTCATCATCTGCTCGCTGGCGGCTCGCATGCTGGCCATCGTGCACGCCAAGCACGAGGCCGGCGAGGTCGAAGGGGTGCGTCTGGCTCAGGTCCTGGCGGGCGTCTTCATCACCATTGCGGCCATGATCGCGTTATTCGGCCTGTGGCTCATCATCCCGTACTTCCACTGAGAACCGCCCCAGTACGCGACAGTGGCCCTGCTAACATCCGATCGTGACTGAGGACCTTAAGGGCCTGGCCCTGGATGCGATTGCCGCGTCCACGGCGGCTGATGACCCGGACTATCCCCGCTTCCACGTTGTCCCACCGGTGGGGCGACTCAACGATCCCAATGGGCTGCTGGTCGACGGCGACACCTACCACGCCTTCTACCAGTTCAGTCCTCTTCACCCCCACCGCAAGCTGGTCTACTGGGGGCACTCCTCCTCGACGGACCTACTGCACTGGCGCCACCACGCCCCCGCGGTCATCCCGGACTCCTCCTACGACCGCTCCGGGGCGTACTCCGGCAACGCGATCGTGCTGGAGGGGGCTGAGCTCAACGGCGCAGCCGCTCAGGTTCCCTATCACCTCTTCTACACCGGGAACCTCAAGGACCCGGTGACCGACGAGCGCACCGCCAGCCAGTGCCTGGTGACCAGTGGCGACCTGACCGACTTCACCAAGTGGCCCGGCAACCCCCTCATCCCCACCCATGCTGAGGGATACACCGCCCACTACCGCGACCCGCAGGTCTTCCGGGACGCCGACCGACCGGGGGAGTACCGGATGCTCATCGGGGTCCAGCGCGCCAACGCCACCGGAGCCGCAGTCCTGTACCGTTCCCGGGACCTGGTCTCCTGGGAGCTGGAGGGGGAGCTGAGCTTCCCCGGGGCCGGAGGCGCCTTCGACTCCTTCGGGTACATGTGGGAGTGCCCCGGCCTGGTGCGGCTGAAGGACGAGGACACCGGTGAGGACTGGGACGTTCTCTTCTGGTGCCCGCAGGGCATCAACCCCGACAGGGAGGGCTTTGAGAACATCTTCCCCTGCGTCTACACGGTGGGTCACCTCGTGGGCACTGAGCTGCAAGACACCGGCGGGGTCTTCTACGAGGTCGACCGGGGCTTCGAGTTCTACGCCCCTCAGGTCTTCGCCCGGCGTCCCTCCGAGCCAGGGCCGGTGCTGCTGACCGGGTGGGCGGGCAACGCCTCCGAGGACGACCAGCCCTCCATCGAGATCGGACAGTGGGTCCACGCCCTGAGTATGCCTCGGATGCTGAGTCTCAAAGCGGGGAGACTCGTCCAGCGCCCTGCCGCTTGTCTCCCATACGACGCCGGGGAGCCGGTTCTCGTGGGTGAGTACCTGGAGACGGGCATCTATGAGATCGACCACCTCAGTGGGCACCGCAGCTGGCAGCTGCGTCTGGAGGCCGACGCAGAGCAGACCACGGGGCCGTGGGGACTGCGAATCGGATCGGATGACTCGCACGTGGACATCACTCTGGACGGGCGTGTGCTTCGGGTGGATCGCTCCACCTCCCGCTATACCCAGCACGGCTCCACGCGCGTTGTAACGCTTCCTGAAGGATGCGAGCAGGTGCTGGAGGTCACCCACGACCGCTCGCTGACTGAGGTCTTCGTCGGTGACGGGGCGCTGGTGCTCACCCTGCGCAGTTTCGTCGACATCAACAGCTCGGGAGCGCGACTGATGGTGGGGGAGAGCCTCGCGCTGACAGCTGGCAGCACAAGGACTTTCGCACCGTCCTGAGGCCTTCCCGACGTGGCGTCGCCACGGGAGCAAAGGGCTCCTGAACAGGGCGAAGACAGGGAATTGACCAGGACCTTTCTCTCCGGTTGCAGGGTGCTCTAACTCACTGTAACGTGACTATCGATTGACACAGGTGTGGCCGCAGGGAGTCAGCGATGATCCCGACCGTTGGGTTTCCCCGCCCTCCCAGGTGCTGCGGTCCCATCACGAGAAAGGAACCCCCGGGTGGCAATGGATCACGCCCGCGTGGCGAAGGACGTCCTGACGTACGTCGGTGGCGCCGACAACATCAACGCAGCAGCGCACTGCGCAACGCGTCTGCGTCTTGTCCTCAATGACATGGACAAGGTCGATCAGAAGGCTCTCGACAAGGATCCCGATCTTAAGGGCACCTTTATCGCGGGCGGTATGTTCCAGATCATCGTCGGACCGGGAGACGTCGACCTCGTCTTCTCCGAGATGATCCGAACCGGAGGCGTCAAGGAGGTCTCCAAGGACGAGGCCAAGGAGCAAGCCGCCAAGGGCGGTAACCCGCTCTCCCGCTTCATCAAGACCATCGCGGATATCTTCGTTCCGATTCTTCCCGCCCTCATCGCCGGCGGTCTCATGATGGCTCTCAACAACGTCCTGACCGCCGAGGGGCTTTTCGGTGACCAGGCGTTGACAGAGCGCTGGGGCTGGCTCAAGGACTATGCGGCCCTCATCAACATGATCTCGGCGGCGGCCTTCGCCTTCCTGCCGGTACTCGTGGGCTACTCGGCGACCAAGCGCTTTGGTGGCAACGTCTATCTCGGCGCCGCTATGGGCGCGGCCATGGTCTCGACATCGTTGTTGTCCGCCTACGACATGTCCAATCCGGAGGCTGCGGCGAAGTTCTGGGAGTACACAGGGCAGTCGCCGACCTGGTCCCTGTTTGGTCTGGAAGTGGCCAAGATCGGCTACCAGGCCATGGTCATCCCGGTGCTGTGCGTGGCATGGATCCTGTCCGTGGTGGAGAAGTGGCTCCACAAGCGGTTGTCCGGAACCGCCGACTTCCTGCTGACGCCGCTCTTCACCATGCTGGTCACCGGGTTCCTTACCTTCATCGTCGTCGGGCCGCTCACCCGTGAGCTGTCGATCTGGATCACGGACGGCCTGGACTGGTTGTACAACACAGCAGGTCCCGTGGGTGGTTTCCTCTTCGGCATTGTCTACTCCCCGATCGTGGTCACCGGATTGCACCAGTCCTTCCCCGCGGTGGAGCTGCCGCTCATCGCTGACAAGGCCAATACCGGTGGGTCCTTCATCTTCCCGATCGCCTCCATGGCCAATGTCGCTCAGGGTGCCGTGGCTCTGGCCGTGTTCCTCAAGACCCGTGATGCCAAGATGAAGGGGCTTGCTGGTGCCGGTGGTGTCTCCGCACTCTTCGGCATCACCGAGCCCGCCATCTTCGGTGTCAATCTCCGACTGCGCTGGCCCTTCTTCATCGGAATGGGAGCAGCCGGCGTCGGAGGCATCCTGGTGTCCCTGCTCGATCTGCGCACGCACTCTCTGGGGGCTGCGGGAATGGTCGGCTTCGTGTCGATGCGGACAACGGACATCCCCAAGTACCTCGCCGTGGAGGTGTTCACCATCATCATCGCCTTCGCTGCCGCCTACGTATACGCCTCAACCCGTGGTAAGGCCTCTCTGGCCGGTGACGACGTCGACGCCGATGAGGCCGCTCTGGAAGCCGAGGCCATGGCCGAGCACGCCGAGACCGTCGAGCTGCCCGCTGAGGCCGCCGAGGACTTCACCGTCACCGCTCCGATCCAGGGGCGCGCTATCCCGCTGTCCGAGGTGGAGGACCAGACCTTCGCCTCGGGCATGCTCGGCCCGGGGATGGCCATCGCCCCCTCCGAGGGTCCGGTCGTCTCCCCGGTCGACGGAGAGGTCCTCGTGGCCTTCCCGACCGGTCATGCCTACGGGCTGCGAGCCGCCAGTGGAGTCGAGCTGCTCATTCACGTCGGCATGGACACCGTCCAGCTCGAGGGCAAGCACTTCAGCCCCAAGGTCAAGGCAGGCGACAAGGTTCTGCGCGGCATGCCGCTGGTGGACGTCGACTGGGCCGCCGTCGGAGCCGCCGGCTACCAGACCGTCACCCCCATCGTCGTCTCCAACGCCCAGGGCTACGAGGGAATCGAGGAGCACGGTGCTGGAACGATTCACCGAGGTGATGCCCTCTTCGACGTTGTGCGCAAGACCGACGACTCCGATGACGGCAAGGAGAATGCTCAGGCCGACGCCGCACAGGCCACGGCCTGATCCAGTCAACGGATCACTAGGCGGTACGGCCGGGCAGCAGCTTCACCGGCATGGGGGAGGGGGCTTGCAGGTCCTTCATTCCGGGACCGTCCGACGGCGTGCTCTCCGAGGAGACGGCCGTCGTCGACTCGATCCGGTTCAGGAGCAGGTCGACCGCTGCCCGTGCCAGTTTGGTAATGGGTTGCTGGATCGTGGTCAGCGCTGGCAGGGCGTGCTGCATGGCGACCGTTCCGTCGAAGCCGATCACCTTGAAGTCGTCCGGAATCCTCAGGTCGCGCTGGGCCGCCCACTCCATCACTTGCGCGGCAGCCAGATCGTCGGTGGCGAAGACCGCATCGACGTCGTCGGCCACGAGGTTGAGCCGTTCGCGAATGAGACCGGGGCGCTCACTATTGGGTGTGTTGAAGTCGACAGTCAGGACCACCGGCTCGATACCCGCCTGCTGGAGCACCTGGCGGTAGCCCTTCTCCCGCAGGTTGTGGGTTCCCGTGCGAGAAGTCAGCAGGGCCGGGCGGCGCGCCCCCCGCTTGAGCAGGTGCTCGGCGGCGAGCCGACCGCCGGCCTCGTTGTCGCAGCGGACATTGGGGACGATGGGGGAGAGGTCCCGATCCACACTGACCAGGGGTAGGCGGATCGAGCTGTAGTCGGCCAGGCCGTCATTGTGGGCGCTGGAGATGATGCCATCGACCCGGTGGGAGACGAGAAGGTCGAGGTATTCGCGTTCCCGATCCGCCTTGCCCATGGAGTTGCAGACGAAGGCCCTGTAGCCGCGCTCTGCGAGAAAGTCTTCGACATGCTCGGTCAGCTCGCCGAAGAAGGGCAGGGCGACGGTGGGGACGATCAGACCGATCGAATGCGTCGACTTGCCGTGCAGTGCTCGGGCGATCTGATTGGGGCGGTAGTTGAGCTGCGCAATCGCCTCAGCCACCCGCTCCCGTGTCTCTTGGGAGAGGTAACCACGGTTGTTGAGCACGCGGGAGACTGTGGTCAGTGAGACGCCTGCAGCCTGAGCGACATCGGCCAGTGTGGGTTCGCGGTGTGACTCCACGAGTGGGTCCTCGAGCTCCTTCAGTCGGTCACGGTGAGTGCGATCTGCCGCCAAGCATATGCCTCGAGGGGCCATTACCCAACTGACCTGCGTAAACGTGGTCGGAAGTGTTACGTGTCGGGCAGGATTTCAGCGTAGAAGGAGATCATGGCGCGGGCCATCTGGGCGTGTCCGGCGTCGTCGGGGTGGATCTGGTCGATGGCCAGCCGGTCCTCATCACCGTTGATGGCCGTGCTCAAGGCATCGGTTGAGGTCAGACCCAGGGAGGTGGCCCTCTCATGAACGAGGCGGCGGACGGCTTGGAAGCGTGGGCCGGCCTCCAGTGAGGGGAAGTAGGGGGCAATGACAACCGGCGCACCCCGCAGGCGTGTGGCAACGAAGCTGAGGTCGTGGTCGATCGCCTGTTCGACCAGCTCACGCTGCGAGGGGAGGAAGGCGGCGTCGTTCAGGCCCAGGCTGATCGTGACGATGTCGGGCTCGCAACGCAGAACCGCTTCCAGCCAGGCGGTGTCACGGCACGACGGCGAGCGCTGCCCGCCGGGCAGGTGGCCCCCGCGTCGTGCGAAGAAACCCAGGCCGTCCGCCGCCAGGTTCACTTCCCGCCACCGCTGATGCTCGCACGCGAGGGAGGTCCAGCGATTGCGAGGATGGCTCAGGGCTCGCCAACCGGTGGTGACGGAATCACCGAGGAAGACGGCAGTGGGGAAGTGGTCGGAGTGCGGGATCGTGGACACGGCTACCGACTGTAGTTCTCCATGCTGAGAGGAGCCAACGCTGCTCAGCGGTCATCTTGCGAGTCGCTCCGGCCCTCGTCATCCTTGGCCATGTGCTGCTCCGTCAGGACGCCGTCGTGCATGACCAGTACCCGGTCGCATACGGGAAGCAGCCGCTCGTCATGAGTGACCATCACCGTGGCCTTGCCCAGCTCGTGGGTCTGGTCGGCGAGCAGATGAGCGACGTCCTGCGCCCGTCGAGTATCCAGGGATGCGGTGGGCTCGTCGGCCAGGATGATGTTTGGGTCGTGGTAGAGCGCCACCGCGATGGCAGCGCGCTGACGCTCGCCCCCGGACAGCTCGGAGGGGTAGGCGTGGGCGCGCTTCGTGATGCCGAGCGAGTCCAGCAGATGGTCCCGTCTGTCAGTGTTGCCCTTCGTTTGTGCCGCTCGGTCGTGCAGGCTGAACTGGTCGTTGAGCCTCAGGAAGGGGACCAGCCCCGAGGCCTGGAGGACGAAGCCGATGCGCCGAAGTCGGAGCCTGGCCCGCTGCTTCTCCGACAGGTTGGAGAAGGGCTGACCGGAGATTGTCACGGTGCCGCTGGAGGGGGTGCGCAGGCCGCCCATGATGGTCAGGAGCGTGGACTTCCTTGAGCCGGAGGGGCCCAGGATTCCCACCAGCTCACCAGCACGTAGCTCAAGGTCGGTGCCACGCAGGGCATGAACGGTCTCATCGCCCTGACGGTAGTCCCGGGTCACCGACTCCAGGGACATGACGGGGGTTGTCGCTTCGCTCGCTGCTGCTGATGCGGTCATGAGATGGCCTCCACGGGGTCGATGCGGGAGATGACCCGTACGGAGATGAAGCCTCCGATGACGGAGATGACGATGAATGCCGTGACGATGAGAAGGTCCAGCGGAGCGGAAATCCTGAAGGGCACGGCGCGGGGGAGGACCAGGGACGTCGTGAGCGTCAGAAGCAGGCCGACGCCGATGCCAACGACCGACAGCACGAGGGTCTGGGCACATCCGGAGCGGATGAGGTAGCTGGTGGGAACGCCGCGGGCTTTGAGGATGCCCAGTACCGGCCTCTTCTGCAGCGTCAACACGTAGATGAAGATGCCCAGCACCGTGGAGGCGATGATGATGAGTGAGCCGGTCATGAGGCTGAAGGTGAGGACCTGGGCTGAGTAGCCGGGGAGCGTGCGAACGAGCTCCTCGGTGGTGAGGATCGTCAGTCCCGCGTCCTCGGCGGACTGTGTGGCCTTGCTGTTGGTGCGTTGTCCTTGGCCAGGTCCGTGGCCGCGCTCAGCTGCTTGTCGCTCAAGCGTGAGGCGGAGAGGTTCTCGTTGGAGGCGTCCGTGACGGCGACGCTGGCGGTGTTCCAGCCGTCGATGCCGGCGCGGTAACGATGGGCGAGGCCCACGGCTAACGAAGCCAAGAAAAATATGAGGTAAGCCACCAAAGTGATGACGGAGATGATGAGCGTGAAGCGGACGGGTTCGTGCTGGATCTCGCGCAGCGCGAGGAACATGGGGCTCCCTGAGGGAAAGTCGGCAGCGGGCCGGCTGGCGCGCTCCGTGAGAGCGGTACATGCTGCTTAGGGGTCACACGGTGGATGGTTCAGGGTTGGTGGTCGTTGCGGGGTGGCGACCAGGCAGGACACCCAAGTCCTGCGGCGTGTCGCGGGAGAGGGTCGCTCCAGCAAGAATGACATAATGTACATTATCGGTGTTGAATGAGTGGGGCTTGTTCTGCTGAGGAACGCGCGCGGCATCATGTCCTTGCCATCCGGTGTCGGCGGCGTCCGGCAACATCCCCCTGAACCAGGGACGCTCCTGGGCCGCCCCGTGGACTGCGGCCGTGTCGTGTTCACCGGAACGCTGACGCAGATTGGTGACGGACCGAAGTACGCTGACGGGACAGTACCTCGCCCGGTACATCGAGCAGGTGAACGAACATGCCCTCACGCGAGACCACAACGGCACCGACCTACCGGATCCGTCCGGCGACCATGGCGGACTGCTCCGCTATCCGTCGGATCCGCAACGCCGCTGTGCGGGAGTCCCTGGCCATCTGGACCAGCATCGAGCAGAACTCCGTTGAGGCCGAGGCCTGGTTGGCCCCCATGGTGCAGCGTGGAACGGCTCTCGTCGCCCACGTCAGCGGCAGGCCGCAGGACGTCGTCGGGTTCGCGGTGGCCGGTCCCTGGCACTCCTACGAGGGCTATGCCCGCACAGTCGAGGACTCGATCTACCTCAGCCCGTCGGCTCAAGGGAAAGGGCTGGGAGCCAGGCTCCTCGCCGCCCTCATTGAGGCCTCGCGGCGGGCCGTGGACCGTACCATGATCGCCTTGATCGAGGCGGGTAACGCGACCTCGGTGCGTCTGCATGAGCGCTATGGTTTCACCACTGTCGGCACTGTCCCGCAGGCCGGCGAGAAGCATGGTCAGATCCTCGACCTGACCCTCATGAGCCGTTGCCTGAAAGGACCTACGATGTGCTGTCACCAGAACAAGCCCGCTGACGGAGAGAGTCCCCGATGGGTCAACGCCGACCAGTCCATCGAGTTGCAGCCCGAGGAACCCGCCGTCACTCGGTGGCAGGTCAGCGCTACCGATGAGCTCGTTGCGCACCTGCTGAGCCTTGTCGGAGCCCCGCAGGGGCGGCCGGCGATCGTCGCGGTCGACGGGAGAGGCGGTTCGGGCAAGACCACGCTCACCACGGCGCTGACCGCGGCCGTCCCTGGCGCGCAGGTTCTCCACCTGGATGACCTCATCTGGAACGAGCCGCTCTACGACTGGGACCAGCTGTACGTCGACACCCTGACCCGGCTGCGTCAGGCCGGCAGCCTCGACCTTGTCCCGGACAAGTGGCGCGAGCATGGACGCGAGGGCTCCATCCGGATCCCGGCCGGTTCCCCCGTGGTTTTCGTCGAGGGAACCGGGGCCGGCCTGGCTGCAGTCCGCAGCCTCATTGACGCACACGTGTGGGTCCAGACCAGCGACGACGTAGCCGAGCGCCGCGGCATCAAGCGGGACATCGCCGAGGGAGTCAACGGCGACGCCGAGGAGTCGGTGCGTTTCTGGCACTGGTGGATGGCCGGCGAGCGCCTCTTCTTCGCCAAGGACCGTCCCTGGCGGCGCGCCGACGTCATCGTCTCCGGGGACGCCCCGGCCGGCGTGGAGCCGGGAGAGATCGCCTGGACTCCGGGGCCGCTCCTGGCCCGCTGAGGCGCACAGCCGCCCGCCGCAGACTGTGGGCTCTCAGTCCCCCAGCGCCGTCCCCACCGCGCGAGCGGCCTGAATCCACTCGTGATCGGCTGGAACGAACTTGGTGCGTCCGGCCACATCCTTGAGTGGTACCAGCTCCGTGCCCTGACCGCGGTCGGCCACCATGACCCCGTAGTGGCCCTCGGCGATCGCGTTGGCCCCGGCTACGCCCAGGCGCGTGCCCAGGAGGCGATCCGCGCCGCAGGGTGAACCGCCACGCTGGACGTACCCCAGGATGGACACGCGCGCCTCCAGCCCGGTCAGGCTCTCCAGCTGCTCGGCCAGGGTGAAGGTGTTGGCGCGGTGGGAGGCCTCCAGACGCTTGACGCCCCGCTTGGCCATCGCCTTGCGCTCGGGACTGGAGGCGTCCTTGACCAGGGCACGGGCGTGCTCCAGCTCGGCGTGATCCGTCACTGACAGTGCCCCCTCGGCCACGGCCACCACGGAGAAGGACGACCCGTGGGAGCGGCGTCGCTCGATCTTGTCCGCGATCGCGTCCACCGAGTATGGAATCTCTGGCAGCAGAATGACGTCCGCCCCACCGGCGATGCCCGCGCCCAGGGCCAGCCAGCCGGCCCGGTGCCCCATGATCTCGGTGAGGATGATGCGGTGGTGGGAGTGCGCCGTCGAGTGCAAGCGGTCCACGGCCTCCGTGGCGATCTCCAGGGCCGTGGCGAAACCGAAGGAGGAGTCAGTGTGGACGATGTCGTTGTCAATGGTCTTGGGCAGGTGGATGACGTTGAGACCCGCATCCATGAGGCGTTTGGCGTTCTTCGCGGTTCCTCCCCCGCCGAGGCAGACTAGGGCGTCGATCCCGTTCTTCTCGCAGTTGTCCACAATGGTGGGCACCATGTCACGGGGCTCGCCGTCCACCATCATGCGATGCACCTTGTCCCGGCTGGTTCCCAGCATGGTTCCGCCGGTGGTGAGGATCCCGGACAGGGCGGCGGGGTCGAGCTCGGTGAAGCGGTTCTCGGCCAGGCCGCGCATACCGTCCCGGAAGCCGATGAGCTCCCAGCCGTGCTCCTGGATCGCCGCCTTTCCGAAGCCTCGGATCGCTGCGTTGAGTCCCGGGGCGTCGCCGCCCGCCGTGAGAATGCCGATGCGCTGAGCCATGGAACCAAGTATGCCGTTCCTTGCCAGCCCGCACAGGCTGTAGGCGCCTGTTCCGGAGATTCTGGCGATGCTGACAACAAGGTTCTTCGCTGAAACTGTGCTGTCTCCTCACTTGAGAGACATGTGAGTGTCATGGCTTCTGAGGCGTTCGGTGGCCTCGACGCAGCACTCACTTCGGCCCGAGTCCCGCCTCGGGGCGGTCTGCTGCACGAGGGTGGGGATCTACTGGCCGGGGGTTGTGCGTACTGCACGAGCCCCGGACCCCTATGGAGTACACCCGACGCTCGTGCAGTGACGCCCTACCCTCGTGGAGTGGACGCTGGAGGGTGGGATCGACTCCGCGGTGCCTTGGCGGCGAAGTCGGCCGCGTAGGCCACCGTCGCGTTCGTACCTTATGCCTCGCGTTCGGGGGTTCAGGGTACGAACCGGCGCCCTACCCTACGAACGCGAGGGCGGGGCTAAGCCGGTCAGGCGTGGTGCATGCCGCACGGTCCCCCGGCAAGCCACCCAACCAGTGTCTCAGATGTCATGACATCCGAAACTCTCAGAAGTCATGAGACGACACAGGCCCCCGCGGGTGCAGACCGCGCGCCTTCAGCTGCGTCCTTAAGCCCCGGGGACCCCGGCTCAGATGCAGCGCGCGGACAGCACGCCGTCGATCGCGCGCAGCTCCTCAAGGACCTTGGGCTCGATCTCACCCTCGACGTCGACCAGCATCACCGCCAGCTCACCACGCGACTTGTTGAGCAGGTTGGCGATGTTCTGCCCCTGCTGGGCCACGATCGTGGAGACCTGGCCGACCATGTTGGGCACGTTGCGGTTGACGATGACGAGCCGGTGCGTGCCCTCCTGGCGCGCCATGACGGCCTCGGGGAAGTTCACCGAGTTGTGGACCTGCCCGTCCTCGAGGAAGCCGCGCAGGGAGTCCACCGCCATCATGGCGCAGTTGCGCTCGGCCTCCTTGGTGGAGGCGCCCAGGTGCGGCAGGGAGATGCACTTGGGGTGCTTGTGGACCTTCGTGGAGGGGAAGTCGCACACGTAGCCGCCCAGCGTGCCCTCGTCCAGGGCGGCCACGACGGCGTCGGTGTCCACGATCTCGGCCCGCGCGAAGTTGAGCAGCACCGCGGTCTCCTTCATGAGGGCCAGGCGCTGGGTGCTCACCAGCCCGCGGGTGGCGGGGATGAGGGGCACGTGGACGGTGAGGATGTCGGCGCGGCGGAAGACCTCCTCCATGGAGTCGGCCCGCTCGACCTCGGCGCTCAAGTGCCAGGCGTGCTCCACGGAGATGCCCGGGTCGAAGCCGACGACGTTGAGCCCCAGCCCCAGGGCGGCGTTGGCCACCTGCACGCCGATGGCCCCCAGCCCGATGATGCCGAGCGTGCGGCCGGGCAGCTCGAATCCGACGAACTGCTTCTTGCCGGCCTCGACGGCCTTGGCGATCTCGGCGTCGTCGCCCTCAAGGGTGTGGGCGAAGCGGGCCGCCGGGATGAGGTTGCGCGAGGCGATGAACAGGCCCGCCAGGACCAGCTCCTTGACGGCGTTGGCGTTGGCGCCGGGGGTGTTGAACACGGGCACGCCGCGCTCGGTGAGCGCCTCGACCGGGATGTTGTTCGTGCCGGCGCCGGCGCGGGCCACGGCCAGGACCGAGTCCTCGATGGGGGTGTCGTGGAGCTTGGCCGAGCGCACCAGGAGGGCGTCGGGCTCCTCCACGGAGCCGCCGACCTCGTAGAGCTCGTCGGGCAGGCGGGACAGGCCGGCCCCGGAGATGGCGTTGAGGGTACGGATGCGGAACTTGTGGTCAACGCTGCTGGTGGTCACGGAACTACTTTCTGCAGAGCGGTCCGGGTGGGGAAGAGGTTGTGACGGGCGGCCGGGCTCACGGGCCGGTGGTCGGACCCGCAGGCCAGGCGAGACGGCCGGGACTGCCGGGACAGCAAGCCAGTGGGCGCTCAGGCCCGGGCGGCGAAGTCGGTCATGTAGTCGATGAGGGCGCGCACGCCCTCGATCGGCATGGCGTTGTAGATGGAGGCGCGCATGCCGCCCACGGAGCGGTGGCCCTTGAGGTTGGTGAGCCCGGCGGCCTGGGCGCCGGCCAGGAAGTCGGCGTCGCGGGCGGGGTCGGCCAGGGTGAAGGGCACGTTCATCCAGGACCGCGAGCGCTCCTGAACCGGGTTGGTGTAGAAGTCGGAGGAGTCGATGAAGCCGTAGAGGAGCTTGGCCTTGGCGCGGTTGCGCTCGGCCATCGCCTCCAGGCCGCCGCCGTCCTCGAGCCAGTGGCCGATGAGCCCCAGCAGGTAGATGGCGAAGGTGGGGGGCGTGTTGAGCATGGAGTCGGCGTCGGCCATCTTCTGGTAGTCCAGGATGGTGGGGGTCACCGGGCGGGCCCGCCCCAGCAGGTCCTCGCGCACGATGACGACGGCCAGGCCCGAGGGCCCCATGTTCTTCTGGGCGCCGGCGTAGATGAGGCCGTAGCGGGAGACGTCGATGGGCCGCGAGAGGATCGTGGAGGAGAAGTCGGCCACGAGCGGGACCTCGCCGGCCTCAGGCACGTAGTCGAACTCGACGCCGCCGATGGTCTCGTTGGGGGTGTAGTGCAGGTAGCGGGCCGCCTCGGGCACCGTGAAGGAGCCGGGCTCGGGGGTGGTGGTGTAGGAGGAGGCGGCCTCGTCGGCGGGCACGACGACGTCGAGCTCGTAGGCGCCGGCCTGCTTGATGGCCTTGGCGGACCACTGGCCGGTGTTGAGGTAGGCGACCGTGTCACCGGGGGCGGTCAGGTTGAGGGGGATGCCGGCGAACTGGGCACTGGCCCCGCCCTGGAGGAAGAGCACACGGTAGTTGTCAGGGACGGACAGGAGGCGGCGCAGGGTGGCTTCGGCGTCGGCCGCGCAGGCCACGAAGTCGGCCCCGCGGTGGGAGACCTCCAGGATGGACATTCCCGATCCGCCCCAGCTGGTGAGCTCGGAGGCGGCCTGCTCGAGGACGGGCAGGGGGAGCTGGGCAGGACCGGCGGAAAAATTGAAGACGCGCACGGAGTCATCATGGCCGCTTATGCGCGCGGCGGCAATCTCGTCCCGCATGGCGACGACGCCTCTCATTGCGTCCCGCCCCGGAAGGCCTCATCGATCCCCTCGACGTTCTGCCTGGCCGACGCCACCCGCCGACGTCGGACCGCAGCCGGAACGAGGCGCAGCGCGGCACGAAATTCTCATGTCCGCCAAAAGTACGAGTGACACAGACCCTCCACTCCGTCAACTGGGCACGTTGTCAGCGATAGCACAGGTGGACCGCTCAACTGGCCGGTAGGGTTTACCCACACCCAAGTCCCTACCTGACAAGTTTTCATGATCGATTCACAGCACGACGAGACCACTTCTGCAGCAGCTTCCGGCTCCAAGCCGAGGGCCGCGCAGCAATCGCACGGCCCAGGTTCTGATCGCACGCCCTCCCTGGGACGCCAGATGCTCGACCGGCTCCGCAGGGGGCGCAAGCCGCGCTTGGGCGCCGTCCTCGTGGCGCTCGTCGCCGTGGTGTCCCTGGCCACCGGGTTCCGGGCCTGCAACTGCAACCGGGCCTGGACGGAGGTCTCCGCGGCGGCCACGCCGGAGGCCAACCCACTCAAGGGCATGATGCCCTTCGCGCCGTCGGACGCCTCCCACTCGCCAGCGCTTCAGGACAACGCCCCGCCCTACACGATGGAGTGGCTGACGCTGCCGGTCAGCGACGTCGTCACCGGGCCCGGCTCGTACTCCTGGGACAAGCTCGATGCGCACCTCAACGCCATCGCCTCGCGCGGGCACCAGGCGGTGCTGCGCTTCTACGTCGACTACCCCGGGCGCCCCAGCGGCATACCGGCCTACCTGCTGAGCTCCCACGCGGTGGCGACCCACGAGTACACGTTCAACGGCAACGCGCCGGGCCAGTCGCTGGCGCCGGACTACAACGACCCCGAGATGATGTCGATGCTCACCGGCTTCATCTCCGCCCTGGGCCAGCAGTACGACGGCGACCCGCGCCTGGCCTTCATCACCCACGGCCTGGTGGGCTTCTGGGGAGAGGGGCACACCTATCCGATGAACGGCAAGGTCTCCGGGGAGAACCCCTCCGGCGAGAACTGGATGCCGTCGGCGGCCAACCAGAACACCCTCATCGACACCTGGGACGGAGCCTTCCAGGTGACGCCGACGCTGGCGCGCTACCCGTCCGCGGAGACGGTCAAGCGCGGGGTCGGCTACCACGACGACTCCTTCGGCTACGCGACGATGGACACCGCCGACTGGCACTTCCTGCCGCAGCTGAAGCAGGCCAAGGCGGACCAGGCCTGGCAGCAGCACCCGATCGGCGGCGAGGTCTACCCGGGCATCCAGGAGTGCTCCGTGCGCAACCCGGGCAGCTGCATGGCCTCGGGCTCCAACGGAGGAACGGTGGACATCAACGCCTCCATCAAGGCCACGCACGCGAGCTGGCTGGTGGACAACTGGGCCTTCACCACGACGCTCAACAGCTCCGAGCGCGAGCGGACCGTGCAGGCCTCCGCCGAGACCGGCTACGACCTGGCGGTGGCGCGCTGGCGGATGCGCAACGGCAAGGTCGAGGTGCAGATCGCCAACAACGGGGTGGCGCCCTTCTACTACAACTGGAACGTGGAGGCGGTGGCCATCAACACCTCCAACGGCATGGAGGTCGGGCGCACCACACTCAGCGGCGACCTGCGCAAGATCGCAGTCGGCAAGACCCAGACCTTCTCCGGGCAGCTCCCGGCGGACCCGGCTGGACAAAACACGATCCTGGTGCGCGTGGTCAACCCGCTGGAGTCGGGTCAGCCGCTGCGCTTCTCCAGCGCCGGCCAGGACCAGACGCTTCCCGGCTACCTCACCCTGGGCCGCACCCCCACCAAGTAGGCCGGGGCCCGACGGCGGAGTCCTGACGGAATGCCGGTGGGTCCTGGCGGGGCCCGGCCCGGAGCCGGCTCGGAGCCGGCCGAGAGCCGGCCGCCCCGGGCCGGGTCCGGGTGGCCGCCTGAGGCGCCGTCATTCCCCGGTCGTCCTCCGCTCATCCTCTGTACTGTGGTCCCATGCATGAGGATCGGATTGTGGGCAGTCTCCTGGGGCTGGCAGTGGGCGACGCCCTGGGTACCACCGTCGAGTTCCAGGCCCGTGACTCCTTCTCGCCGGTCACCGACATGGTGGGTGGCGGGGTGTTCCGTCTGGCGCCCGGGCAGTGGACTGACGACACGTCCATGGCGCTGTGCATCGCCGCGAGCCTGGTGGAGACCGGGGCCTACGATCCCCGCGACCAGCTGGCCCGGTTTGTCCACTGGTACCGCGACGGGTACCTCAGCAGCACGGGCCGGTGCTTCGACATCGGCAACCAGACCCTCACCGCCCTGGGGGAGTTCGAGGCCACCGGCGAGCCCTACCGCATGACGGCTGGTGGGATGAGCGCGGGCAACGGGTCGCTGATGCGCCTGGCACCGGTCGCAATGGCCTTCTGCGACGACCTCGAGACTGCGGGGCGGCTCTGCGCCGACAGCTCGCGCACCACCCATCCCGCCGTCGAGTGCGTTGAGGCGTGCGGGGCCTACGGCCGGCTGATCGCGGCCGCCATCCAGGGGGCGTCGCACGCACAGCTGCATGCGCTGGCCGCCGACCTGGCCGGGCAGGTGACCAGCCCCGAGCTGGCGGCGATCCTGAGTGGCTCCTACCGGGTCAAGGAGCGCGAGGACATCTCGTCGTCGGGCTACGTCCTGCACAGCCTGGAGGCGGCGCTGTGGGCTTTGGCCAGGACCGACACCTTCCTCGACGGGGCGCTGCTGGCCGTGAACCTGGGCGACGACGCCGACACCGTCGGGGCCATCTACGGTCAGCTGGCTGGGGCGCTGTACGGGCGCAGCGGCATCCCGGAGGGCTGGCTGGCCCGTCTCCACGACGCCAGGATGATCGAGGACCTGGCGGCGGGGATCGCGGGGCGGGTCGGAACCTTCAAGGTCGCGGCCGGCTGAGGAGCGGCCGCTGACAGCGGTCTGGCGGGGCGTCAGTGTCCACAACGCTGACATTAACGCCACTCCGATGCGACAATCCAAGAAAGAACCGCGGAATTCCAACGATTCCTACTGGGCCTTCCGACGACGGGACCGCTAATGTCAGCACCGTGGACACTGAGCTGCTGACGTACTCGACTCCGCGAGGTCCTGCGTGGTCTCAGCGGCGGAGCCGGGTGCCCTCATCTCAGGTCCTGCCCATGACAGCGTCGACCGCAGGTCCGTGTACCCCGCTTACGCGAGGCTGACGCACTGCGGCTCACCTGGCCGCCGGACGGTAACGGCAAGCACCGGAAGTGAGAGACGGCGGGGATTGAAAATGGAACTAGCATCTTCAATCCCCGCCCTCCTGGTCAGGGTACATCCTCTCGGGAAGGAACACCATGACTGAGACCGGCCGCCGCCGCGTCATGATCGCCTCGCTGGCCGCCGCCATCATCCCCATACCCCCGCGTACGCGGGGCTGACATGAGAGCGGCCCGGCGGTTGTCGAGGTAGGTGCCTCTACCCCCGCATATACAGGGCTGACCTTCTCGGGCTGGCGGCCCGGATGCGGGACCAGCCTCTATCCCCGCGTGCACGGGGCTGACCGTACCCGTAATCTTGTAGGCTACGTCATCGGTGCCTCTACCCCCGCTTACGCGGGGCTGACGACAGGCCGTAGACGGTCTTGTCGGCGTACTCCCCTCCACCCCCGCATACGCGGGGCTGACCCAATGGCAGTGAATGCCGACAACGTACTCGGCCCTCTACCCCCGCGTGCGCGAGGCTGACCCGGGCTACACCCCTGGCAAGGACATCTACCACCCTCTACCCCCGCATGCGCGGGGCTGACACCCACTTGGCCCATCCGATGAGCGTGTCTGTCCCTTTACCCCCGGCATACACGGGGCTGACACGGTTACCGTGCGCTGCGCCTTCGCCGTCAACCCTCGACCCCCCGCGTACGCGGGGCTGAAGCACTGCGGCTCACCTGGCCGCCGGACGGTGACGGCAAGCACCGGAAGTAAGAGACGGCGGGGGTTGAAAATGACCGAACCATCTTCAATCCCCGCCCTCCTGGTCAGGGTACACCTCTCGGGAAGGAACACCATGACTGAGACCGGCCGCCGCTATCCTCCCTCTACCCCCACATGCGCGGGGCTGACGAGATGCACACGACGGGGCCTTTCACTGAGCAGCCTCTACCCCCGCGCACGCGGGGCTGACAAGAACCGCGCGGTGCACGGCTTCGACTTCACGCCTTTACCCCCGCATGCACGGGGCTGACAGCCGACACCTGGTTCAGCACGTCGATTCGCTGCCTCTACCCCCGCATACGCGGGGCTGACTCAATGCCGTCCTTGTCGATCCACCCAACCTCCCCTCTACCCCCGCGTGCGCGGGGCTGACAGACTCATGAGCTTCTTGTCGTACCCGGTAGAGCCTCTACCCCCGCGTGCGCGGGGCTGACTCAATACCAGCCGCATAGAGGCCGCTATCCCGCCCTCTACCCCCGCGTGCGCGGGGCTGACCGCGGCTCGCGGCGTGCAGTGTGGTACGCGTGGCCTCTACCCCCGCGTGCGCGGGGCTGACAACTCGGGCCACTGCTGGAAGAACTTCGCCTCGCCTCTACCCCCGCGTGCGCGGGGCTGACACACGCAAGCCGACCGGGCAGGTCTCCTGGCCGCCTCTACCCCCGCGTGCGCGGGGCTGACGCCACCTGCCCTCTCCACGCCCCCAGCCCCCAGCCTCTACCCCCGCGTGCGCGGGGCTGACACTTGCTGACCTGCGATGTTAATCGGTTCGGGGGCGCCGCGGGTTCACTGCCAAGGTGGTGGCTCCCAGGGGAACCATGAGGGTGCCGTCGAAGACCACCGGCCCGGGCACCTCCGCGTCGAAGGCGACCGAGACGTGCCAGCGCCCGTTGTCCTCCTGCACATCGACACTTCCGTCGCTTCGCGACTCTGAGTGACGCTCGACCTCAACGAGTCCGCAACCGAGCCCCGAGGCGCATTCCTCGAGTATGTCCATGATGCCTTCAGGTTCCTCCGCCGTCGGCACAACGGTGGTCCACAGCGACGATGGAGCGGTGGCGGCCCGCAGAACTCGAGGCAGAGAAGCCATCGTCCTGGTCTCGGCGAGTCTGGCCTCAACCACCCCCGTTCTCACCGCGAGTCCCACGGATGGAAGCCGAGGCCCCCCGGCCACGAGCACCCCCCGCAGGACGGGCAGGTGACGGCGGCCCAGTCCACCGATGAGTGGCAGCATCCAGCCTGTTTCTTCAAGGGAGTCTCGCAGCTGCTCCATGACGAGAGCAGCGTCGGAGGCATGCACCAGAATTGCGCCTTGTCGCCCACTGTGGGGCATTCGGTAGAGCGAGCACGTGCGCAGCAGCTCCCGAGTATCAGGCGCAGCCCCATCACCGGACTGCACACCCACGAGCCGGTAGGGAGCGGTGGGTCGCACGCCCATATACGGATGCGTCCCCGTCACGGTGCTGCGGCGCCGCTCCTCCTCGCGGGCGTCCAAAGCAGCCAGGAGTCCTTCCGTTCCCACCCGCAGCTGAATCCAGCCCGTCGGGTCCGGTTCCCAACAGAAATGGCCAGGTGGCACCTCGACAGCACCGTCGACGACGTCGAGCAGCACGGGTGAGGTCGGACGCCCGAGGTACTCCACAAACCGCGCCACCTTCTGCAGAATGCCCAGATCGACTGGGCCATCAACGGCGAAGGTCCAACGCACGACGTCGTCCCGGCCGGTACCGACCATCATGCCGCACTCGGGATCTTTCGCCTGCTTCTCCAGGAGGCGGTCGTTTCGGTCGACAATCCCGGTCGGCGAACCGTTCTTGTCCATCTTCAACTCGTTGTTGACGGGAACCCACCGCCGGTAACCGATCTGACGCTCACCGGCCAGAGGGGCGGTGATCCGTGGAGGAAGGCATCGGAAGAGAGCCTCGACCTCGGTGATGCCTTCTCCGAGGCCATGGGCGGCAGACAGCATCGCGGCCAGTACCCGCGCTGGAGCCGGCGGCCATTCGGCGCGCCCTTCTCCATCGTGCGCGTTGAACTCTCCGAGGGGGAACGAGGCCGTGATGGTCGGATCACTCATCACTGCGTCCGTCAGTCTTGCGCCCGTCGACATCCAGGATGATCTTTCCCAGCGGGGAGTTGTGGGTGATCGTGACCGTGGTGGCGCCGTTCCAACCGATCTCCTGACCCAGGTCACGCACGAGGTCCACCAGCTCATCAACCTCCGGCAGTGCGAGGGGCTCGGAGGGTGCTCCGTGCCTCTCGACCTTGACCTCGAGGCCCGGCTCGCGCAGACGCAGTTCCGCCCCTGCGCGCAGGTCCAGCCGTTCCTGCAGCAGTCGGTACAGCAGCAGGGTCAGGCTGACCACCAGCGCTCGCGCAGGCTCCGAGCGAGAGAAGGCGAATGTCCTCAACCCAGCAAGGGAGAAGAAGGCCTTCCCCACGATAGAGTCGTACGTTAAATCTGACGGAGCCTCAGAAATATCAAGCGGAGGCAACGATCCAATCCCCAGAGCGGAAAGCTTTACTCCACGAATCGTCGTTTTATTACTGGTTGCCGCGAAGAGCGGATCCGTTTTCCCGGCCATACGACGGCGCTCAGACACGCCAGTCGCAATAATCTCCGACGTGAACAGTCTCGCAGAACGCGACTCCGCAGGGTTCATGACGTAGTAACCAAGATATTTGTCTCGCGTCGCATTCAGCTCACCAGCATCCTTGCGCCCACTTTTCTTCCCTCCCTTATTGGCTTCATCAACAGCCTTCTGGGAGCGCTTCGTCTGCGAGTGCCACCATCCGAAGGGAATCGCTGTGGGGAATCCAGTGAGCAGAGCATCCGGCTGGGAGCGAGTGGCATTCTGAATTCCCTCAAAATCGACCCCCTTGGCGGTGAGCTCGTCTCGTATGAGCCTCCACGTGGCGTCGGCCTGCCGGTGCGAGAGCTCCACGGAGGTGGTCAGCACCTCTCCGTCCTCATCGACGAGGACCACCATGGGGAAACCCAGCACCTCAGCGAGGGTGTTGGTTCCCCCTCTGAAGCGACTAGCGAGAAGCACCTCGCACCGCGAGGCCTGGGATCCCCACGTATCAATTGTGGCCGCCTTCCCATCGTCGACAGTTTCAAAGAAGCCGACAATCTTGCCGTCCTGACGGATCGTGCCCGCCGGCGGTGTCACGGTCATTCCTGCCAATGAGTCGTATTTACTGGTCACGCTGATTCCAGCCACCGCACCCTCCTCCATAAGGGCACCGATGGTGGAGCGAAATTCCTGAGCCGTCGTCATCGTCCAAACTCCTTATCTGCATATCTATTGTCATACTGGTCGAGCACCACTCTCATTCACGCCCTCACAGCACCAGAGGCATTCCGTAGCCGTAGGCCTTCCCCCTCCCGATGCCCTGGTGGTAGGCGGATGCGCCAGTCTCACTGATACTGTTCACCGTGCCGGTGAGGTCCCGGAGCGTGAAGGAGCGTCCGCCTCGTCGGCCCACGAACCACCTCGGCGAGACCGTCAGCTCACTGACCTCCAGACCATGGCGCTCCAGCAAATCGGTGGCCCATCCGTGAGCTTCTTCGTCGAGGACGGCGCGAACGCGGTTCTTTCCGGATTCATCGGCATGACGCTTCTCAGCCACCACTCGAACAGTGAAGCGCTGACCGACAGCGAACCCTGACGGCGCCTCGATGGCCTGCGTTCCGGGCAGATCGATATCGGCCCGGAATCTGATGACCAGGGAACCCTTCCGCCCGCCGTACTCGGTTGGTAGGGCCAGGCGGTACAGGACGCCGAGGTCTGCGCGAATCGACCGCGAAGCGCCTCTGAGATCCGGCAAGTACGACATGGCGCGGCGATGGACGGCATCAGGTGTCTCCAGGTCCGATAGCGCCTTCGCCAGCGGGAGGACTGCGATCTGATCAGGCATGGGTTGTTGTCACCTCTTTCTCTCTCATGCCCCGGGGTGGGCGGGCCCGAACGATGTCACTTTGGCCGTAGAACCGGTGCCGCGAATGAGGGATGTCCACCGGCGCCACGGCAGTTCGGGCGGTGGGGACTCGTGCAGATCGATGATCGCCTCCGTCGTGAGGGGAACCGGGTGCAGCACCCAGGTAAGGGCCTTGGCCGGATACTCTCGCGTCATCTCACGCTGCTGCGGCTGGAGGAGCAGGTGCCCGCAGAAGGCCAGGAGATCCACGAGCGGGTAAACGTCGCACTCCTCCGATCCGCTGGTAATACGCGGGGTCGCCTGGCTGGCGGAGAAGCGCAGCCCCGGCTTGGCCCGAGCAACGGCAAGGTCACCGTGCACAAGTCGATCAAGGTGTGCCGCCCCCGCAGCGACAGCATCGTCGGCAGTGGCCCGTGACGCACCCATGAGCCTCCAGGTGTCCTGCACCGACTTGGCGGTATGGCTCTTGCCGCTGAGCAAGGTCAACGCCGAGGAGCGGACCTGGAGATCCTGCATGCCCGTACTCTTCAACCGCTCGGCTGACGTCGCTGACGTATCGAAGACGGCTACCGGCCCACATGCCCTGAGGTCGCTCGTCTTGTCGGCGGCCTGCCAGCCGGCATGTGACAGGACGTTGACCGCAGATCGCGTGGGCGTCGTCGTGGTAATACCGCGCAACCCACGCTCCCCGAGGCCCCAGGTTCGCTCCACCAGGCCACGAGCGGCTACCTTCACCAGCTCATCCGTGTCCCCGCCATAGCCGACGACGGGGACTGCCTCCCCCTCGAAACGGAGCGTCGCCCCCGGCAGTAACGAGACCAGTCCCCAGGTCGCCAGAACATAGGCTGCGCGATTTCCCGGCAGCGCAGTCAGGCGGTACTCGGCAGGCTCATCAGGGCATTGCACGCTACTCATGGTTCTGCTCCAGTTCTTGCGAGACGTCCCAGTCAGCCAGGCGAAGGATCGCCTCGACCAGCGCCAGGGTGTAGGGGCCGTAGCGATCATTGAGACGGTGGAAACGGTTCATGGCCTCAGCCCAAGAAGGGCCACACGGGTCCTGATGCCGTGGAGCTGTTCCGTGCTCAGGCAGGCACACCGGTCCTGGGCCTCGGAAGCGGCCGTGGTGACTGAGAACCAGATGCATCACCAGGTCGGGATCGTGCGCCGTCCGCTCACCCTTTTCCAGCTGCTCCTCCAGGCGATCAGCGGAGGCCGCTTCGTGCCTCCAGCCGGAGGGAACGCCAGCCATGCGCATGGAGCGGTTCCAGTACCTGCGAGGGAGCCGAGACTTGCTCAGCGGCCTTCGACGCTCCCGCTGCCTCGACTCCTCAAGAAGGAGGAAACCGCTCTCATCCACGGCTGCGCCCAGTGCGGCCTGCATCCTGGGATCGGCCTTGCCATCGTCATGATGGCGCCCGGCCGTGACGAGGTCCTCCACCAGGCTCTCCGGCAGACCGACGGCTCGGGCCCACTGTCCTGCACGCTCACCCACCCGGTCTCCGTGGCCCCACAGGGTGCACTCGTCGGCGTCATCCTCGGTGCTCGCGGGACCTTCGGTGGCGGCCTCCACAAGCCGCAGGCGGAGCCACGGGTGAAGACTGTCAGCGCCAAGAACGTCGTCGATGATCTGCCAGCCCGGTGGCACTGCGAGCAGGGCCGCCTCTTCCAGGAGGTCGGCGTACGGGTCGTCGGTTCGCAAGTCACCCCCGGACAGGTCCGTGAGGATAACCGCCTCCCTCCGGCTCGTCCCCGTCGCGAGGGACACCAGCTCCTTGGACACCTCCTCAGCCGTGGCGCCGGGCATGACGTGCTGCTCGGAGTAGTCACGACCGGCGTTCTCCAGCCCATAGGGGTTGCTGTCGTCGCTCGGCGCCAAGACGAGGATCTGACCGGGAACCAGATCGGGAAGAGAGTCCCCGGCCTCAAGGACGCGCGGCTCCTGCAACGTCGGATCGATGATGACGAGGGGCTGCGTTTTCACCGCCTGTTTCGCTACCTCCCGAGCATCGTTCAGCGGGATGCTCCAGGCCTCGGCTCGAAGATCGGGCCGCCAAAGAGTCAGGTCCTCTTGGAGGGCATCGGAACTGACACCGGCGAGGTCTCCCACACTCTTGCGGAAAACGATGAATGTGTCCGGCCGTGGATCGGCCAGTGGCCGGATCCACGGGTGGACCGGGGCGTCGTTGCGGGATCCCAGGGTGCGCAGGTAGGCGGCGAAGACATTCGGAGGGATGATGACCGGGACCTGAGTCGCGTTCACCAGCTCCTCTCGCCCGTCAGCCTCATCGAGCCGCTTCACCACCTCACCGAGGGTGGTGGCTCCGTCGATCAGCTCGACGACGGCGTCTGCGGCTCCGCCGTGGATCGGGTCCTTACTCGTGGTGGAGTGAACGATGGTCACGCTGCCGTCGGAGCGGGCTCCGACCCGGTTGACCCGTCCTAGGCGCTGCACCAGGGAGCCGGCCTGACAGCTCTCCGTCAGGAGGTGGGTGAAGTCGAGGTCGGCACCAACCTCCAGAGTCGATGTGGCCACGACGACGGTGGCCTGAGCGTCCTGACGGCCCTCGGCCCCCGTCCGATAAGGGCAGAGTCCCTTCACGACGTGCTCGCCACGGCGAGCAGGCATCCCGCCGACCATGACGTCCACGTGAGGAGCCTGCTCCTTCAGCTTTCGGGCCTGCTTCTTCAACCCGGCCACGACCTTCTTGACGGTGTCCAGGGTGTTGCAGAAGACGACCAGCGACTCTCCCCGGCTCAGCTCCTTCGCGCGGCTACACGCCTGCTCCGTGAGAGCGGCTGCCGCTTTGCCTTCCACGCAGTGAACGTCCACTGGGACACCGTCACGATGCGCCCGCCGCGCAGCCAGTTGCGGATCGAGGCGGCACTCCTCCTCCCAGTCCAGGCTGAGACCGGGAGTCGGTTCCTGGTCGGCCCCCCGGTGGAGGGTGGGAAGCGTCATGGGTGTCGCCGTCATCGCCATGACCTGCAGGCCCGGGACGCTGTCACCACAACGATCCTCGAGCCTGCTCTCTTCGCTGCGGAGCACGAACAAGGTGGTCAGGGCCTGTTTGGAGAGGTGCGCCTCGTCGAGGACCCAGAATGCATCCAAGCCAGTCAGCGCGGCATCGATGCTGCGGCGGTAGGGCGAGAGCTGGTAGCCGCGGAACAGCAGACGGGACACGGTCATGTCGAGTGTTCCCAGGATGATGGCTGGGCGCGAGGGGTAGCGCGTGTGCTCCGTGAGGTCTCGATCAGTATCAGCGAGCCCGCCGCGCAGGCGACGCACCTCGAGCACCTCCGCCTCAGCAGGGATCGCGAAAGCCGAGCGCAGCACCTCGGCCACGCGCCTCACCGCCGACCGGTCACCTGCACCTTCTGCGAGCGCCTTTCTGATCCTTTGCGCCGCCTCGAAGGAGTCATCGACGACGGCGCGCCGGTCGACAACGAGATGCAGTCTCAGGGGGACCACCCGCTTCCGACGACGCCGGCTTACCTGCTCGGCGTCCTGTGCCAGCGCGTACAACCACCCGATGAGGACCGCGAGGGTCTTGCCCATCCCGGTCGGGACGCTGAGGTGGGACGGCGGCTCTCCCTGGGCGAGGCGCTCGGCCAGGCGCACCTGGTAGTCCCTGGGTTCATGCCCAGTGATCTCGCGGAAGAGCTCTGCGAAGTCGAGGCGGCTCACATCAACACTCCTGAGAAGTTGGTCTTACCATAGATAAGTTCAACCCCCAGTCCCCTGGGGCAGCACCGCCAGCACTTCCGTGCGAACCATTGATAATCCGCTACCTCCACCAGCTGTGGAGCCGATGTGCCTCCTGAGAGACACGGCGGCGATGAGACTCATCTTACAGTTAGCGAGCCCGCCTGTCACTGCCCGCTGCTGTGCTGAGGCTCCAGAGGGGCGCAGCGGACAACACTGAACGCGACCAAACTGATCATTAACTCTTGACCAAATAGTCGATGAAGGCACGACCAATCTGATCGTCACCCAGCGCTCCCAGACCCCAGAGTTATCCACAGGCCCACTCTTTTGGCTGTACGGCGGCACAAAGTGGCCCTTACGATCAGTTCATGACCACCTACCAGCCGCGTCTCATGGACCAGCGCCTCGAGGAGCTGCTGCGGTCGGTCCCGGCGGTCAGCGTCGAAGGAGCCCGCGCCGTCGGGAAGACCCGCACCGCCAGAGCCCACGGCACTACCTTCATTGCCGTTGACGATCCCGATGAACGCGCCCAGCTCGCCGCCATCGGATCGCGCTTCACCACACTTCCCAGCCCTCTCGTCATCGACGAGTGGCAACGCATGCCCGAGCTGTGGGACCGGGTACGTCGCGCCGTCGACGACGATCCCTCTCCCGGCCGTTTTCTGCTCACCGGGTCCTCCACACCGTCCCAGGCGCCCACCCACACCGGCGCAGGACGGATCATCACTCTGAGGATGCGTCCCTTCAGCCTGGCCGAGCGTGCGATCGAGACCCCAACGGTCTCGGTGGGGCGCCTGTTAGGCAGTGGCCTCGGCACTCAGGACCCCTCCGCCCTGACCCCGATCGAGGGGTACACGAGTGTCACGATCGACCAGTATGTCGATGAGATCTGCCGCTCGGGCTTCCCCGCCATCAGGGAGCAGCCACCTTTGGGGCGCAAGGCCCAGCTGGACGGATACATCGAGCAAACGCTCCGACATGATCTACCGGAGGCGACGGGCGGCAGGCGACGTCCACGATCCGTGAGGGAGTGGCTGACGGCCTACGCCAGCGCGGTGGCCACAACGGCGAGCTTTACCTCCATTGCCGAGCTGGCGACCAGACCCCTGAGCACCGACATGGGCTTGGCGACGGCGCGCTCCTACCGAGACCATCTCAGCGGAATGTGGCTATTGGACCCAGTTCCGGGCTGGAGCCCCAGCGAGAACGAGTTCTCCCGTAACAACCTGACCGACAAGCACCAGCTGTGCGACCCGGCCCTGGCCGCTCGTCTTCTCGGATACGGTCCCGCCGAGGTGCTCGGGGTCGGCCACCCGATCCTCACCAGCCCTCGGGGCACCCCGCGCCGCCCCCGAGTGCTCGGCTCACTATTCGGGTCCCTGGTGATTCAGAGTCTTCAGGTCTACGCCGAGGTCCTCAGTGCCCGGGTCTTCCACCTGCGCACCAAAGGCGGGCTCCAGGAGATCGACGTCATCCTCGAAGGAGCCGACCGTCGGGTCGTCGCCTTCGAGATCAAGGCGAGGGCCACCCCCAAGTCGGAAGACACCAAGCACCTGCGCTGGCTGCGCAAGAAGATCGGGCCGAGGCTCGCGGACGCAGTCCTGGTGACCACCGGTCGTCTGGCCTACCGGGACGAGGACGGGATCGCCGTCGTGCCGGCCGCCCTGCTGGGACCGTAGGACCTCGGCCTGCTCCCAGCCCCGACGCCGTCCCAGCCCCGCCTCACAGGGGGTAGGCCGACGCCTTGCCTTCGATGGCCTCGGTGAGGTCGATCTCGCGCTCGCCCAGACTGAAGCGGTAGCGGCCCAGGATCTCCAGGGGCTCCTCCTCAGCCGCCAGGTAGGCGCGCACGGCCTCCTTCTCCTCCTCGTCGAGCCAGGTCATCTGGTCCGACAGGCACCGGTAGCGGCTGGCCTCGGCCACGTCGCGCAGCCACTGCATCTGGGTGTCGTCCAGGAGGTTGCGGCGGTGGCGGAAGAAGACGACGTCGGGGTCGACCCCGATGACCCGCCCCAGCCAGAGCCGGTTGATGCCGGCGTGCAGGGCGTTGTAGGCCTTGGCGTCGGATAAGTCGTCGGAGGCGTAGTTCTCCCACATGGGGGCCACGTCCGGCCCCACCCGCACCGCGTCGAGCAGCCCGATGGAGGGCATGATGAGCGCCCCGGAGCCCAGGAGGAAGGTCTCCTCCCCGGCGGTGTCGCGCACGAGGCGCAGCCCGGTGCGGTAGGCCTCCTCCCGGTCGATCTGGCGGTGGCGGTAGCCGGGGATGGCGGCGGCGTTGATGAAGTCGAGCTTGAGGTAGCTGAAGCCCCACCGGTGGACGATCTTGGCGATGAGCTTGCGCACGTAGGTCTGGGCGGTGGGGTGGGTCGTGTCCAGCGCGTAGTAGTCGCCGCCCCAGTTGGAGCCGGCCACGGCCAGTCCGCCGTCGGCGTTGTGGACGAACATCTCCGGGTAGTCGCGCACGGCCCGCGAGCCGGGCAGGGCGATGAAGGGCGCCACCCACAGGCCCGGCTGCATGCCGGCCTTACGGATGCGGGTCGCGGCGGCCTCCATGCCGTCGCCGAAGCTCTCGCCGGCCTCCCAGTCGCCGACCGCGACCTCCCAGCCGTCGTCGATCTGCAGCGTCTTGAAGCCCAGCTCGGCGACCTGCGGGATCTCGCGCTCGAGGGCCTCCTGCGAGATGGTCTCGTAGTAGGAGTACCAGGAGCACCACACGCTCTGCGGCTCGATCGCCCGGCCCCCCAGGCTCTCGCCGAGCTCGCGCGCGTAACGGGCCATGACGGCGGTGGCCGGGCCGGGCAGGATCACCCAGCGCGCCGGGTCGCCGGACTCGGTGAAGGCCTCCAGGACCGCGGTGTCGGCGCGCAGCCGCGGCGTGCGCCCGTCCAGGCAGCCCACGAGCAGCGCCCCGGCGGAGTCTTCCAGGACCGCCATCCAGGCCGAGTGGTGGCGGGCCGGGTCGTCCCAGGGGGCGTCGTCGGCGGTCCGACGGCGCTGCTCGTTAGCGATACGCATGGGCGCCTCGCTCAGGCGGCGCCAGCCCGACGGCGACCAGGAGTTCTGGCCGGTGCGGTAGAACTCGCCGTCGCGCATGTCGTGCAGGAGGGTCAGGTGGGAGGCCTCGACGTAGACCGCGCCGGTGGCGCCACCGGCCCCGTGCTGCGTGGTCACCGTGCCGTCGCAGGCCAGGGCGATGCTGCGCCCGGTCAGGGTGATGTGGTGAATCATGCGCTCTCCTCGGCTCCGGCCTGTCCTGCCCGCGGGTCGGGTCCCCCTTAAGGCACCGGCACCGCCCGGCTCGCACTGTACGTGCTACCGACCGTACAGACCGACATTTTCTTCAAAGATGACGCGGAGCCGCGTCGTTTATGAAGATTCCGTCGGTAAGTGAGGATTGTGTTGCCCACGGTGGAAGTAGGTCGCCAGCTCCGCGTCGAGCTCGGGCACGTCAAAGGGCACGGAGCCCGAACGCAGGGACCGGGTGGCCAGCACGCCGGCTGCGACGGCGTCGCGCGCACTGACCGGGGAGACCTCGGTGGCCCCGCCGTCGCGCACGAAGCGCAGGAACTCGTCGATGGCGAGTTGGTCGGCGCTGTCGTGCCCGGTGCCCTCCTCAGCGATGACGTACTCCTGGGTGGCGCGCTCGGCGTAGTGCTCGGTGCGCTTCGTCCACACCTTGACGACGTCGCCGGCCCCGTCACCGAGGTTCTCGGCCCGGCCACGGGTGCCGATGACCGTGTAGCTGCGCCAGTAGTCGGGGGTGAAGTGGCACTGCTGGTAGGAGGCCATGACCCCGTTGCGCATGGTCATCATGAGCATGGAGTGGTCCTCGACGTCGATGACGGGGTTGAGCCCGCCCACCTCGTCGGCGGGCCAGTGCTCGAGGCTGAACCAGTCCTGCATGACGGTGCCGGCGCTCGTCCCGGCCGGGCGCCGCTCGGCCTCCCCGTAGACCATGAGCCCACCCATGCCGACGACGCGGGCCGGTGCGGAGTGAGCCAGCCAGCTCATGACGTCGATGTCGTGGGCGGCCTTTTGCAGCAGCAGGCCGGTGACGTGGCGGCGCTCGGCGTGCCAGTCGCGGAAGTAGTAGTCGCCGCCGTTGCCCACGAAGTGGCGGCACCAGATGGCCTTGACCTCGCCGATCCGCCCGGAGTCGATGATCGACTTCAGCAGCCGCACCACCTCCATGTGGCGCATGTTGTGGCCCACGTAGAGGCGGGTGCCAGTGCGTCGGGCCACCTCCAGGATGCGGTCGGCGGCCTCGATGGTGATGGCCAGGGGCTTCTCCAGGTAGACCGGGATACCGGCCTCAAGGAAGAAACGGGCCAGCTCCTCGTGCGTGTCGTCGGGGGTGGTCAGGACGACGGCGTCGATCCCGTGCCCCAGCAGGTCGCGGTGGTCGGCCACGACCGCCACGCCCTCGGGCAGGAGCCGCTGGGCGCGCGCGGCCGCGTCGGGGGCGGTGTCGGCCGCGGCGACGAGCCGGGCCGACACCGGTGAGGAGTCCGCGAGCGCGGCCAGGTAGCAGCGGGCCCCGATGCCGACGACACCGACCCGCAGCTGCCTTGATGCTTCACGCACTCTGTCTCCCTCAGCTCTTCTGGCGGGCCGCCCACCAGGAGCGCAGTGCCTGGCGGGCCAGGTCCTCGCCGATCGGCCCCTTCTCCATACGCAGGTCCATGAGGAAACGGTAGGCCTCGCCGACGACCGGCCCGGGGGCCACGCCGAGCTCGGCCATGATCTGGCCGCCGTCGAGGTCGGGGCGGATGGCGGCCAGCTCCTCGGCGGCACGCAGGGCCTCGATGCGTTCCTCGAGGTCGTCGTAGGCGCGGTCCAGCATGGCGGCCTTGCGGCGGTTGCGGGTGGTGACGTCGGCCCGGGTGAGCCGGTGAAGGCGCTCCAGCAGGGGACCGGCGTCGGTGGCGTAGCGGCGCACGGCCGAGTCCGACCAGGCGGCGTCGACGTATCCGTGGAAGCGCAGGTGGAGCTCAACCAGCCGGGAGACGTCCTTGATGGTCTGCTTGTCGAAGCGCAGGGCCCTAAGGCGCTTGGCCGTCATCCGGGCGCCGACGTGGTCGTGGCCGTGAAAGGTGACGGTGCCGTCGGGCAGGAAGCGGCGGGTGGCGGGCTTGCCGATGTCGTGGAGGATCGCGGCCAGGCGCAGCACCAGGTCGGGGCCGGGGACGGGCCCGTCGGGCCCGGTCTCCAGGTCGATGGCCTGGTCCAGGACGGTCAGGGTGTGCTCGTAGACGTCCTTGTGGCGCTTGTGCTCGTCGACGGTCTCGCGCAGGGCGCTCAGCTCGGGCAGGACGACGTCGGCCACGCCGGTGTGGACCATCAGCTCCAGTCCGCGCCGGGGCCAGGGGCTGGTGAGCAGGCGCTCGAGCTCGGCGCGCACGCGCTCGGCGGAGACGATCTCCAGGCGGGGGGCCATCTCCTCCATGGCGGTCATGACGTCCATCTCGACGTCGAAGCCGAGCTGGGCGGCGAAGCGGGCGGCCCGCATGATGCGCAGGGGGTCGTCGTCGAAGGACTGCTCAGCACTGACGGGGGTGCGCAGGACGCCGGCGGCCAGGTCGGCCAGGCCTCCGCAGGGGTCGACGAGCTCGAGGTCGGGCAGGCGCAGCGCCATGGCGTTGACGGTGAAGTCGCGGCGGGTGAGATCCCCGGTGAGGGTGTCACCGTAGGTGACCTGGGGCTTGCGCGAGCCGACCTCGTAGGCCTCGGTGCGGTAGGTGGTGACCTCCACGATGGTGGAACCCTTGCGCGCGCCGATAGTGCCGAAGGCCCGGCCCACGTCCCAGGTGGTCTCGCCCCAGGCGGCCAGGATCTTCTCGGTCTGCTCGGGGCGGGCCGAGGTGGTCAGGTCCAGGTCGTGGGGGGCGACGCCGAGGAAGGCGTCCCGCACCGGCCCGCCGACCAGGGCGATCTCGTGCCCGGCGCGCACGAAGGCGTGCCCCAGGGCCGCCAGGGCGGGGGGCAGACCCTCGAGTGCCTGACGGGCCGTGGGTGTCAGGCCCCGGTTCTCGGCGGCATCCGGGGAGTCGGCGGGTTCAGCAGGAGCGGGGTGCGCAGTCATCGACCCAAGCCTGCCATGAACCCTCACCGGCGCGCCGTCGTCCTCGGCCTCAGCCACCCTGTGGTGAGGACCATCCCAGGCAGCGGTCACGGCCGCCACCGACCACCGCCACCCTCACGTTCGTCCGCGGATGGCGCAGTTGTGTGCGACGACGTACTCGGCCAGCGGCGCCCGGCGGCTCGAACGCCCTAGAGTGTCCCCATGCCCTCTCCACGCACTCGCACGCCCCGCGCCGGAAACCCGGCCCGCCGGGCGGGTGCGCGCGCCCTACCGATCGTCAACGAGACCAGTGCCGGAGGCCTGGTCGTCGACGTTCAGAACGGGCAGGCCTTCACCGCGGTCATCGCCCGGCGCAACCGGGGCGGACGGCTGGAATGGTGCCTGCCCAAGGGGCACCTGGAGGGCACGGAGACCCCCGAGCAGACCGCGGTCCGCGAGATCATGGAGGAGACCGGGATCACCGGTCGGGTTCTTCGCCACCTGGCGACCATCGACTACTGGTTCGCCGGCCACGAGCACCGCGTCCACAAGGTGGTGCACCATTTCCTGCTGGAGGCGGTCAGCGGCACGCTGACCACGGAGAACGACCCGGACCATGAGGCCGAGGACGTCGAGTGGGTCGCCCTTGACGACGTCTCCCACCGCCTGGCCTACCCCAACGAGCGCCGTATTGTGACCGCGGCCTGGGACATGCTGGTGGGGGATGGATGACGGGCACCACCTGTCTGTACGCGAAGGTGGTCACCACGCTGGGCTCCCGACTGCGGAGCAGGGCGATGGTGACCATTGCCGCGCTGCTGGGTGTGGTCGGCCTGGTGATGTGGCCGGTGGCCGCTCTGCCCACGGCCGAGGCGGACCAGGGCTCCGGCGCGCTCCCGCTCGCGCAGTCCGCCGGGCTCTCCGCTGAGGTCGCACCTGCCGCACCGGCAGCCCCGTCCACGACGACGGCCCCCTCCACGGCCCCAGCGGCAGCGAGCGAGAAGACCACCAACCAGGTGACCGTGAGCATCGACGCCCTGGCCCCCGAGGTGCTCCGCAGCGACCAGGACCTCAACCTGACCGGCACCATCACCAACGGAACCACTCAGACCATCACCGGGGCGGACCTGGTGACCCGGGTGCAGCGATCCACGGAGTCCACGAGCCGGGGCCTGAGCAAGTGGCTGACCGGGACCGATGAGTCGGGACTGTCAGACCCGTTCACGGTCCCCCTGGGTCATGATCTCCAGCCGGGGGGCGTCTCCCAGTTCTCCATCACCGTCCCCGCCGACGAGCTGCCGCTGAACAGCACTGACCAGTGGGGGCCGCGCGGCGTCTCCGTCGCCCTGGCGACCCAGGACGTCTCCCTGGCCCAGGACCGCAGCATCCTCGTGTGGGACAGCGGTGCCTCCGTCGCACCGATGCGCATGACCGTCTTCCTGCCGGTCACCGCTTCCGCTCAGGAGATGGCGGTGCTGTCGGGCCCACGCACCCGGGAGCGCACGGAGGCCCTCAGTCGTATCCACAATCGGGTCCTCGGCCTGGTGAGCATGGCCGGCGACGGCGTCATCGCCGCCGTCGACCCGGCACTGGTCGAGGCCCTCGGTGTCACCACGGCCAGTCTCGAGCAGGCCGCCCGCAACAACAGCTCCCAGCCCTCCACGCCGGACGCCTCCCCTCAGGCGCCCCAGAGCACCGACTCCTCCGCGTCGTCGCCCCCGACCGCTCCGTCGACGACGGCCCCCTCGGCGAGCGCCGCCCCCTCCCCGCAGACGGGGGGCAACGCCACCGCCTCACCGTCGGGCAAGGCCCCGCAGGTCTCCAACGATGTCACTCAGCTCTCCGCGGCTCTCGCGCGGGCCATCCACTCCGACAGCCTGGTAGCTCTGCCGTGGGGCGACTCCGACACCGCGGCCCTGGCGCACCTGCAGCAGACGAGCCTCATCGAGACCGCCGCACGGCGCACCCAGGAGTCGGCCATCGTCAAGGCGGGGGCCCCGACGTCGGTGTCCTGGTTGGCCTCCAGCGTCGCGGACGCCACCACGGTCAATGCGCTGGCGCAGCCGGATTCGACCATCATCGCCTCACCGGAGTCCTTACCTCCGTCCGACGAGCTCACCTACACCCCCTCCGGTCTGGGCGCCTCCGGGAACCACGCGGTCCTGATCCCGGAGCAGTCCCTGTCGGGGGCGCTCACCGGCCAGGACGCCAACCCCACTGCCTCCAATCAGGGCGATCCGACCACCCAGAGCACCCAGGCCTCCGCACTCGACACCCGCCAGCTGCTGCGCGGGGACAGTGCCATCCTGGTCCGCCAGGCCCCGATGCTGGAGCGGGACATCGTCGTGGCGATGCCCCGCCAGGCCGCCTCCGCCGTGCAGTCATCGGTCGTGCGGGAGCGGGTGTCCGCCCTGCGCTCCGTCCCCTGGACCCAGTCCCAGACCCTGGGCGCCCTCCAGGAGAGCGCCCAGCACGAGGTCGCGGCCGTGAACGAGGGCACCTCGCGGATCGAACGTTCCGAGACACCGGACACGGTGATCGACGACGACGAGCTGTCCGCCGACACCCTCGCCGCCGCCGGCCGTACAGCCACGACCCTGCAGTCGATCTCCTCAGTGCTCTCCGAGCCGGCCGCGCTGCTGGGCGACTACACCGACCTGGAGGCGGTGGTCTCCTCAGCATCCTGGCGGGCCGACCCCACAACCCGCAACGCCCAGGTTCCGGCCGCCGAGGCGGCCGGCGCCGGCGTCACCTCCTCGCTGGCCGCGGTGCCGTCGTCGACCATCAATCTCATCAGCTCCGAGGCACAGCTGCCTGTGCGCATCACCTCCTCCCTGGCCCAGGACGTCACGGTCCAGGTCTACCTGGTCTCGAACAACAAGCGCCTCCGGGTCCCGCGCACCACCACCGTGCGGGTCCCGGCCCACCAGCAGGCCAAGGTCACGGTGCCGATCCAGGCCGTCGGCTCGGGCGACGTCGCCCTGACGGTGCAGGTGCTCGCCGCCGACGGCACCACCGTGGGCACCCCCACCACCGTCAACATGCGCGTGCGCGCCGACTGGGAGGGACGCGGCACCGGCATCATCGTCGGGGTCCTGGTCTCCATCGTGGTGATCGGTACGGTGAGGACAGTACGACGAGGCCGCCGCACCGCAGTGGCCCCGGCTGCACAGGAGACGGCATGAGCATGATCAAGCACGCACGAGCCCGGCGCTTCCTCTCCCAGGGGCGCAGCCAGGCCTCCCTGGCGCGCTCCTCGGCCATCATGGCCTCGGGGACCCTGGTCTCCCGCATCCTGGGCATGGTGCGCAACGCCCTGATCGTCATGGCGCTGGGCGCCACCGGCTCGGGGGCCGCGGACGCCTTCAACACGGCCAACAACCTGCCCACCTACCTGTACAACATGATGATCGGCGGGATCCTCAACGCGATCCTGGTGCCGCAGATCGTTCAGGCCCTCCGACGACGCAACGGCCAGGAGGTCGTCAACCGCCTCTTGACCGCCGCGGCCACGCTCATGCTGGCGGTCACCTGCATCGCGACCGCGGCCGCGCCCCTCATCTTCACCCTCAACGCCAACTCCTTGGCCCAGGGGCAGTGGCGCACGCTGTCCTTCGCCTTTGCGTTCTGGTTCATGCCGCAGGTCTTCTTCTACGGCCTGTACGCCCTGTGGGGGCAGGTGCTCAACGCCCGCTCGAGCTTCGGGCCCTACATGTGGTCGCCGGTGCTCAACAACATCATCTCGATCGCCTCGATCCTGCTCTACCTCCATCTCTACGGTCGCTACACCACCGGTCAAGGAGCAGAGGTCTGGGACTGGAGGCGGATCACTCTCATCGGGGCGACGACGACCCTGGGCATCGCGGTTCAGGCGCTGATCCTCTATATCCCCCTGGTGCGCTCCGGGTTCCGGCCGCGCATCATCTTCGGGGTGCGGGGCCTGGGGCTGGGCAAGACCGTCAAGGTGGCCCTGTGGGCGCTGGCCGGGGTGGGCGTGGCCAGCCTGAGCAACTGGATCACCTCCAACCTGGGCTCCTACGCGGTCACGGCCTCCGAGCAGCCCGAGTACGCGAATGTCATCGTGCCCTCCACGACCATGTGGCTCAACGCCTACCTGGTGTACATGCTGCCCCAGTCCCTCGTGGTCACCTCCATCATCACGGCCCTGTTCACCCGGATGAGTGAGAAGGCCGCGGCCGGGGACGCCGCCGGCGTGCGCGAGGACCTCTCCCTGGGGCTGCGCTCGGCGGGTGTCTTCACGGTGCTGGCCACCGCAGGGATCTGCGTCCTGGCCGTCCCGGCCCTGCAGCTCTTCACCCCCTCGATCACCCTGCCCGAGGCCCAGGCCAGCGCCCCCATGCTCATCGCCCTGGCACTGGGCATCGTCCCGCAGGGGATCTGGTTCGGGACCCAGCGGGTGATGCTGGCCTACTCCGACACCAAGCGGCTGCTGCTGGCCGACGTCGTCGTCGGCGTCATCCCCGTGATCCTGTGCGTCCTGGCCTACTTCGTCGCCCCGGCCAACCACTGGATGACCTGGGCGGGCGCGGCCAACACGATCAGCCAGATCGGAGGCTGCGTGGTAGTCATCCCCATGATGCGCTCCCACCTGCCCAGCCTCGACGGCCGCAAGATCGTCACCACCCACCTGCGTCTCATCATGGCGGCGGCGCCCGCGGTCGTCGTCGGGATCCTGCTCAATGCGATGCTCGGTGACATCGACGCCGACTCCTCCCTGGCCAACATGACCGCGGCCCTCGGACACATCGCCGTCGTCGCCACCGTCATGTCGCTCATCTACCTGCTGATGGGGCGCGTCATCAGGATCGAGGAGATCACGGTCGCCTTCCGGCCCTTCTCGCGGATCCTGTCCACGCTCGGTCGTCGTCTGCCCGGCGCCCCCGGGCGGGCGGTCCTGGCGGCGGCGGCCTGGTTGTCACCGCCACAGCCGCAGACCCAGGCGACTGCTCAGATGGCCGCCGTCCAGACGCCTCCGCCCCCGCCACCGCCGCCACCGGCTCAGGCGGTTTCAGGCCCCTCCAGTGCTTCAACGAGGGCGACGGCACACGGTGCTGTTGGCTACACCTCCGGCGGCACCCAGGCGGTTGCGCCCGCACCGCCGCCACCGGCGCAGGCGCATCCCCACTCCTGGGGACAGCCGGGTCAAATGGGGTCTCAGTACGCGGGTGGCCACCCGTCTCAGCCCGTGGCGGGCCGCACCTATAACAGGCAGCCCGGTCACCGGCTCGCACCGCCGCCACCGACAGCCTCGCAGGCCGCGGCCGCGCCACCGCCCCCGAGCACAGGTGCCGCAGCCGGCTCCTCCCACCACTGGCACACCCCGGGGCACGCCCCGGCCAACGCTCCCGGGAGTATCCCGCCGTCACTGCCGCCCAGTATTCCCCCTTCCCGGGTGGCCACAGGGCGCTCCGCCCTCCACCCGTCACACAGCTCTGCCCACACGGGCCACATCACCCCGGTCTGGAGCCCGCAGACAGTTACGATGGGGTCAACTGGTTCAGATGGACAACCATCTCAAGGAAGGAGACGTATGTCGGAGGCGACGCCGATCGGCAGTGGCCGCTACGGGCTCCTGGGAACGCTGTCCACCACTTTGCCGCGCATTGTCAGACACCGTGGCGTCGACACGATCCTGGATCGAGACGTCACGATCCTGGTTCTCACCGACGCGACGCTTCATCGCGACAACGTCCTGGAGTCGGCCAGCAGGGCGGTGCTGGTCGAGGACCAGCGCCTCCAGCAGGTCTACGACGTCGAACGCGCCGAACCCTCCGTCATCGTCACCGAGCCGCTGACTGGACGCACCTTCTCCTCCCTGGTCTCCCGGGGCATGCCCCCGGAGCAGGCGCGCGCCATCATCGGTGAGACCGCGCAGGCGCTCGACGCCGGTGCTCGCAAGGGCCTGCACCACCTCAACCTGTCTCCGGAGTCCATCCGCGTTCTTCCCGACGGAAGGGTGAAGGTCAGCGGCTTGGGGATTGAGGCCGCCGCCCTCGACCTGGAGAGCCGGGTCGCCGGCCATGACCCCACAGCCGCCGACCGCGCCGATGCCCGCTCCCTGGTGGAGATCCTCTACTACGGTCTGACCGGCCGGTGGCCGGGCAAGCGCCCCGGTATTCCCTCCGCACCTCGACTGGGCGGTGTCCCGGTCAAGCCCTCCACGCTCGTGCCGGGAATCGATCCGATCCTGGACGAGCTGTGCGAACGCACCTGGAGCAGCCAGCCCCCTATCTCCGCAGCTGAGGTGGCACGCTCACTGGGCACGTGGGGCCAGGTGGCCGGCTACCACGAGTCCGGGCCAACACAACGCCCCTCGTCCCAGCATCCCTCGTCGAACAGCGGCGCCACCGGTGGCAGTGGCAGCGCAGCCGCGGGTGCGACGGCCGCCGTCAGTGCCGCGGGAGCCGGCGTCGCCAACGCGGCGCGCGGAGTCCTGGACAGGCTGCGGCGCAGCGGTGCGGGCAAGAGCACCACGGTCAGCGCGCCGGCAGGGCAGATGGCACCCTCACCGGTTCAACCGGAGCCGGCACCGTCCGTGCCCGCCGCCTCCGATGCACCTGCCGAGCAGACCTCCGTCATTGAGGCGGCCTCCGTTACCGCAACGCCGGCCACGCAGGCCCCTGATCCGCAGCAGCCCGAGTCGGCGACTGCGCAGGAGCAGTCCGCCGACGACGCCTACGTCAAGGTCACCGGGCCGACGAACCCGATCCCCAATGTCCTGTCGACTGCCTCCGAGACCGTTCCCGGGCCGGCACCAGTCCCGGTCGAGCCCTTCACCGGCAGCTTCCCGGCCTTCGATGACGACGAGGACGAGGAGATCGACCCCGAGGCCGCGCGCCGTGAGCAGCGCACGACCAGCTCGGTCCTGATCACCTTCGTTCTCATGGTCATCGCCCTGCTCGTGGTGGCCAGCTACATCGTGTACCAGACGATCGGCATCCCCTTCGCGGACAAGGACCGCGCGGCCGCTGACACCGTCCCGTCGGCCAGTGCTCAGGAGAACGGCGGTGGGGGCAGCCAGCAGCCCGCGCCCCAGCCGACCGCGGCCAAGCCGGAGATCGCGGGCGTGAACGTGGTCAACAACCCGAGCTCGCAGGCGGCCAACAACCAGCAGTACCTCGCTGACGGGGACACGAGCCGCCCCTGGTTCTCTCACAACAGCAGCAGCCAGGACCTGAGCCAGCCAATCGACATCGAGATCAAGCTCAAGAACCGCGCCAAGGTCTCTGAGATCGACTTGCAGGGCACCAACGACGGCGGGCAGGTTGAGGTCCGTGCCACGGACCTCAACAACGCCGACGGCGGTACGGTCCTCGCCCAGGGTCCCTTCACCTCGGGGAGCACCACCCTCAAGGTCGACAACCCCCAGGAGGTCGACACCCTCGTCATCAGGGTGACCCAGCTGCCCAAGAACAGTGAGCCCGGCGAGTACCCCTACAAGGCAACAGTGACTGAGGTCACAATTAAATAAGACCTTCCCTGGGAACAGACCGTATTGATCACCAGTTACCTTAGGCAGTCGCGCACTGCGGCCCCATCCGCTCGTCAGGAGAGTCATGATTCACGACGTCGTCATCGTCGGCTCCGGTCCCGCCGGCTACACAGCCGCCATCTACGCGGCCCGCGCCCAGCTCAATCCGGTCATCCTGGCCGGTTCGGTGACTGCCGGCGGTGCCCTGATGAACACCACCGAGGTGGAGAACTACCCCGGCTTCGTCGAGGGCATCATGGGTCCTGAGCTCATGACCCAGATGCAGGAGCAGGCCGAACGCTTCGGCGCCGACATCCGCTACGAGGACGTCACCGCCCTCGAGCTGGAGGGCGATGTCAAGCGCATCACCACCTCTGACGACGTCTACGAGGCCCGCACGGTCATCATCTCCACCGGCTCGGAGTACCGGCACCTGGGCATCGACGGGGAGGAGCGCCTCTCCGGCCACGGTGTGTCCTACTGCGCCACCTGCGACGGGTTCTTCTTCAAGGATCAGGACATCGTCGTCGTCGGTGGTGGGGACTCGGCCATGGAGGAGGCCACCTTCCTGACCCGCTTCGCCCGCTCCGTGACGGTGGTCCACCGCCGCGACGAGCTGCGCGCCTCGGCTGTCATGGCCAAGCGCGCCCATGAGGACCCGAAGATCTCCTTCGCCTGGAACTCGCGAGTCGTCGAGCTTCACGGCGAGGACTCGCTGACCGGTGTCACCCTGGAGGACACCGTCACAGGGGAGCACCGCCGGCTTAAGGCCACGGGTCTGTTCGTCGCCATCGGACAGGTGCCGCGCAGCGAGCTGGTCGCCGACGTCCTCGAGCTCGACGAGGCCGGCTACATCAAGGTCGAAGCGCCTTCTCAGCGCACCCGCATCCCCGGGGTCTTCGCCTGTGGTGACGTCGCCGACCCCACCTACCAGCAGGCGATCACGGCGGCCGGTTCCGGCTGCCGCGCGGCCCTGGACGCCGAGCACTACCTGACCACGCTTCAGGCCTGAGGGCCGGCTCTCTGCACTCAGCACAGGGCGGGGCCGGCACCGCCGACGTCGCATCGCCGGCCCCGTCCATCCTGACTCACCCACCCACAACGTTCGAGGAGAACAATCATGTCCGAGGCTCTCGCCGTCACCGACGCCACCTTCGAGGAGGAGGTCCTCAAGTCCGAGGTGCCCGTCGTCGTCGACTTCTGGGCCCAGTGGTGCGGCCCCTGCCGCCAGATGGCGCCGATCGTGGACGAGGTCGCCGCTGACTTCGGTGACAAGGTCAAGTTCGTCAAGGTCGATGTGGACGCCAATCCGGCCACGGCCCGCTCCTACGGCGTGCGTTCCATCCCGACCTTCGCGGTGGTGCGCGACGGCGAGGTCTTTCACCAGTTCGCCGGCTCGCGCCCGAAGGCCTCCTTCAAGGCCGAGGTGGAGAAGGTCCTGGCCTGAGCCCGGGGCTTCACCCACTCTTCTCACTCTCACGTATTGGCCTCACCGAGCCG
>NZ_MSKS01000007.1 GCF_001937445.1 Actinomyces oris
GGCCACCAACTAAACCAGCCCAAAACACAAACCCACAGAACGCGGGTGTGAGCAAGTCGGTTCACCTCAGGCGGCACGCCTGCGCCTGTCACCGCGCGCAGGCAACCGAACCGGCGGCAGAATGTCACCCATGACAGACACGCTCACGATCACCGTCATCGAGCCCGAGGAGCTCGCGCCCGTGGGGCGCCTGGGGGAGTGGCTCTTCGCTGAGGGCGCCTCGCTGCGCATGGTGCGTCCCTGGCGGGGCGAACCCATCCCCACCCTGGACGAGATCGGCGACGGACTCGTCGTGCTGGGCGGCTCCATGAGCGCCCATGACGAGGGCGACCACCCCTGGCTGGCGGACCTGCGTGAGCTGCTGCGCGGCGTCGTCGCCGACGACGTCCCCGCCATCGCCATCTGCCTGGGCGCCCAGGTGGCCGCCGAGGCCCTCGGAGGCTCCACGGCCGTGCCGGCGCTGGGCAACGACGAAGTCGGCGTCGTCGAGCTGACCATCACGGCCGCCGGCGAGAGCGACCCGATCTTCGGGGCCGTGGCCGCCGAGGCCATCCGCGCCGCCCACCGCGCCGGGATCCCCACCTCCGACGGCACGCGCCTGCCCGTCATCGTCTCCCACCACGACGCCGTCACCCACCTGCCCGAGGCCGCCACCCTGCTGGCCTCCTCCGACCGCTCCCCGGTCCACACCTGGCGGGCCGGCCGGCTCCTGGCCTTCCAGCACCACCCCGAGTCCGACCCGGCGCGCGTGGCCTACTGGCGCACCCGCGACGCCCTCAACGACCTGGCCGGCACCATGGACGCGGCCTCACTCCAGGCCGCCCGCGACGCCCTGGAGGTGGCCGCCGGCCGGAGCGCTGCGCCGGGCGCCGCCGGAACCCACGGGGCCACGGCCGCCGACCTGCCCGAGGCGGCTGCGAGCGCCGGGGCCGCTGCCCGCGAGGATGCCGAGAGGGTCGACCCCGCCATCCAGGCCTTCGGCCGCAGCCTGGCCCGCGTCCTCGTGCGCAACGTGCGCGCCCGCCGCCTGTCGCGCTGAGCCGGCACGCGCACGGCCGCCGGGCTCACTGATGCTCGGCGGCCTTCCTGCGGCTCCGGCGCCAGCAGATGAACAGGGACAGGAAGGCGGCGAGCTGCAAGCCGATCAGGATCGTGCTGCCCATGGTGAATGCGATCAGCCTGGACGTCGGTATGTACTCGCCCGCGAGGAGCTTGTTCACCATGTTCATAGAAGATGGCAGAAAGAGGACAAGGAGCATGCCACTCGTTGCCACGAGCACCGAGAGGGACCCGAGCAGTGGCCTGGGTGCTTTCTCCTGGGCAGCGCGCTTCGTGTCGTCAGTCATGGTTCATACCTCCTCGGCGTCGATGATAGCGTAGGCGTAGCCCTGCTCGGCCAGGAAGCGCTGCCGGTGGGCGGCGTACTCCTGGTCGGCGGTGTCGCGGGCGACCACCGTGTAGAAGTGGGCTTGGCGGCCGTCCTCCTTGGGGCGCACGATCCGGCCGAGCCGCTGGGCCTCCTCCTGGCGCGAGCCGAAGGAGCCCGAGACTTGGATCGCGACGCTCGCCCCGGGCAGGTCGATGGAGAAGTTCGCGACCTTGGAGACCACGAGCGTGCGGATCTCCCCGCAGCGGAAGGCGTCGTAGAGGCGCTGGCGCTCGCGCACCGTCGTCGAGCCCGTGATGACGGGGGCGTCCAGGTGCTCGGCGATCTCGGTGAGCTGGTCCACATACTGGCCGATGACTAGGGCCGACTCGCCCTCATGGCGGGCCAGGAGGGCGTCAATGATCGACAGCTTGCGTGGCGAGCAGGCGGCCAGGCGGTAGCGCTCCCCGGGCTCGGCGGTCGCGTAGGCCATGCGCTCGCCGGCGTCGAGCGTCAAGCGCACCTCGGTGCAGATCGCCGGGGCGATCCAGCCCTGGTTCTCCAGGTCCTTCCAGGGGGCGTCGTAGCGCTTGGGGCCGATGAGGCTGAAGACCTCGTCCTCGCGGCCGTCCTCGCGCACGAGGGTCGCCGTCAGGCCCAGGCGGCGGCGCGCCTGCAGATCCGCGGTCATGCGGAAGATCGGGGCTGGCAGGAGGTGGACCTCGTCGTAGACGATGAGCCCCCAGTCGTGGGAGTCCAGCAGGTCCAGGTGCGGGTAGACGCCCTTGCGGCGAGTGGTGAGCACCTGGTAGGTGGCGATCGTGACGGGGCGGACCTCCTTGCGCGAGCCGGAGTACTCGCCGATCTCCTCCTCGGTCAGGGAGGTGAAGCGGATGAGCTCCTCCTTCCACTGGCGCGCCGAGACCGCGTTGGTGACCAGGATGAGCGTCGTCGTCGAGCTCTTGGCCATGGAGGCGGCGCCCACGAGAGTCTTGCCGGCCCCGCACGGCAGGACGACCACGCCCGAGCCCCCCGCCCAGAAGCTCTCCACCGCCTCGCGCTGGTAGGGGCGCAGCTGGAAGGTGTCGGGGGAGTCGGTCAGGGTGATGGGGTGGGCCTCGCCGTCGACGTAGCCGGCCAGGTCCTCGGCCGGCCAGCCCAGCTTGATGAGCACCTGCTTGAGGTGACCGCGCTCGGAGGGATGGACGACGACATCGGCCTCCCCGAGCCGTGTCCCCAGCAGGCCCTTGGTGCGTTTGGAACGCATGACCTCCTCCAGGACCGGCACGTCGGTGGCGTGCAGGACCAGGCCGTGGGCGGGGTCGGTGAGGAGCTGAAGGCGGCCGTAGCGGCTCATCGTCTCGGCGATCTCGGTGAGTAGGGCGTGCGGCACCGGGAAGCGCGAGTAGGTGATGAGGGTGTGGACGACCGTCTCCGCGTCCAGGCCCGCGGCGCGCGCGTTCCACAGGGCCAGCGGCGTGATCCGGTAGGTGTGGATGTGCTCGGGGGCGCGCTCCAGCTCGGCGAAGGCGGCGATGGCGCGGCGGGCCTGCCCGGCCTGGGGGTGGGCGACCTCCAGGAGGACGGACTTGTCGGACTGGACGATGAGCGGGCCGTCGGGGGCCGGGGACGCAGGATCGCTGGGCGTAGCGGACATGGGCGGGAGTATCCCAAGCCGGGGCAGCGCGCCGCCGTGACGGAGGAGACGTTCCTCTTCCAGCGGGAGGGGCGAGCCGGCCGGTCTCATGCCCGGGGCGAGCGCGGCTGACAGCGCAGAACCAGCAGTGACAACACATCAATTCGTGTCATGACCATGCGAGCGCGGCTGACGGCCCGGATTCTGGGCTGCCGCGGCGGCGCGCGAGCCGTGGGGCGCGAACGCGAGCCCCGGACGCGGGTCGGGAGGCGCCACAAGGGGCCAGGAACAGTGAAATCTGCGGGATCGTGTCCAAATCGGTGACAAAGGCGCGAGACGGACTCCAGCCTGCGAAAGAAAACCGCATGATTCTGCGGTTCGCGTTGCTGGCCTCAGGGGTGGCCGGGTCCCTTTGTCACCGATTTGGACACCGGCGCCCTTCATCCCCGCTGCCCGCTCTGTCCGCGAGCGGGGCGGGGCCTCTCGGTTTCCGAAACTAGCCGGAAGACTGGGCCCGCTCTGTCCGCGAGCGGGCGGGGGCGTATTTTGGTGCGGATGAGCCCTTCTGCCTCCACCCAGGACCTCGCCGTGCACCTGACGGCGCTGCCGGACCGCGAGGTCGCCGCCCTGCTGGTGGCGCGCCCGGACCTGGCCGCGCCGCCGTCCTCCTCCTTCCTGGCACTGGCGACCCGCGCGGGGGCTCCGGGCAGCATCGAGCACGCCCTGGCCGAGCTGGATGCACCGACGCTGGCCGTGGCCGAGGCAGTGGTGGCTCTCAACCGACCCGATGGGTCGGGGGAGGACAACGGAGCCGGGCTGACCAAAGTCACCGAGAGTACCGAGGCAGCCGGGAACGGGCAGGCTGCCGGGGCCGGCAGGGCCGGCGGCGCGCCCCTCGGCGAGCCGGCCAGCGATCCCGCAGGCCATCCGGCCAACCCGGACAGTGCGGACGGTGCGACCAGCGTTGACCTGGCCGGGCTGGTCGCCGCTCACCTCCCACTGCCTGCTGAGCAGGTCTCTGAGGCGCTGGGGCACCTGCGCCGGCTGGCGCTCGTCATCGAGGGCAGGCCCCTGGCCGCGCTCGAGGCGGCCTTCGGGCCGCACCCCTTCGGCCTGGGGCCCTGGGCCGCCGAGCCGGTGAGCGCCGAACAGCTGCCACCCACCCTGGAGGAACTGAGCGAGCACTCGGCCAGCGGAGCCGGCGGTAAGCCGGTCATCCCGGCGGCCTCCGTGGAGATGCTCCAGGCCCTCACCTGGGGGCCACCCGCCGGCACCCTGCGCGCAGGCGGCACCGCACCGGGCGCGGCCCCGCTCATCGACCGCGGCTGGCTGGAGCGCAGCAGCGATGCCCACGGGCGCACCCGCTTCATCCTGCCGCGCCAGGTCGCCCTCGCCCTGCGCGGCGGCCGTCTGACCCGCGAGCCCCTCACTGCCCCCGAGGTCGGCGACCTGGAGACGGTGGGTGCCGACGTCGTCGCCTCCGAGGCCTCCTTCCACGCCGAGGAGGCCGTCCGGCTCGTGGCCGCCCTCCTGGAGGAGTGGGGCCGCGAGGGCGGGACGATCCGCCGCACCGGCGGAGTGAGCGCGCGCACCCTGGCCCGCACCGCCGACGCCCTCGACCTGGAGACCGACTCCGCCGCCCGCATCATCGAGATCGCCGCGGGCGCCGGGCTCCTGGGACTCGACGATGACGGCGCCACCTGGGTGCCCTCCTCCCGGGCCGCCGGCTGGCTCACCGACAGCCTCCCCCAGCGCTGGGCGCCGCTCGCCCTGGCCTGGTCGGGCAGCGCCCGCACCCCCTGGCTGACGGGCACCCGCGACGATGACGGGACCCTGCGCGCCGCCCTCGGCCCGGATCTGGAGGCCGGGTGGGCGGCGCGACTGCGCGCCCGGGTGCTCGCCCTCCTGGGCGACCTCCCGCCGGGGACCAGCGCGACCCCCGCCTTCGTGCGGGCGGCCCTGACCTGGCAGAGCCCCCGGCGCACCATCCCCGGCGGAGCGATCTCCGCGGTCCTGGCCGAGGCCGAGACTCTCGGGATCACCGGCGGCGGAGCGCTGACCGAGGCCGGCAGGATCCTTGCCCGGCGGGCGGCGGCGAGCCTCGACGAGCAGGACACCGGACTCAGCGGCGGCCCCGGAGGCGCTGGCCGCGCCGAGGAGACCGGCGGCGCCGCGCACGCTGAGCCGCTGTCGGACGACGAGGCCCTCACCGCCCTGGAGGCGGCGCTCGCCGCAGACCTGCCGGCCGCCGTCGAGATGATCCTCGTCCAGTCCGACCTCACCGCCATCGTGCCGGGCCGCCCCGCCCCCGAGCTGGCCGCACTGCTGGAACGCACGAGCGTCGTCGAGTCGCGCGGCGGAGCGCTCACGGTGCGCTTCACGCCCGAGTCGGTGCGCGGCGCGCTCGACGTCGGCTACCGGGCCGAGGAGATCACCCAGGAGATCGACCGTTACAGTCCCACGCCCCTGCCGAACTCGCTCAGTGTGCTCATCCAGGACGCTGCCCGCCACCACGGGGCGGTGCGCGTGCGAGCCGTGTCCGCGCTGCTGCGGATCGGCGACGAGGCCACGGCCACCGGGCTCCTGGCCGAACCGCGATTGAAGGACCTCGGCCTGGACCAGGTGGCTCCCGGGATCCTCGTGGCCACGGCCAGCGCTGGGCAGGTACTGCGCGAGCTGCGCGCCACCGGGCTGGCGCCGGTGACCGAGGACACCGGCGGCCACCTGGTGATCGGGCCGGCCACCGCGCAGCAGGCCCGCCGGGCCCCCGAGCCGACGCGCCCCGGCAGCGAGCACTCGGTGCGACGACGTCGGCCTGGAAGGCGCGAGCTGACGACCCTCGTAGGGCGGCTGCGTGTGGGGCAGGAGGCGCTGCAGGCCGCCGGAGAGACGGCTGTGGCCACCGACCCGGTGCACGCCCTGGCGGTGCTGCGCCAGGCCCAGTCCTCGCGCTCGCGGCTGCGGCTGAGTCTGGCCGGCCCTGACGGCGCCGTGCAGGAGCGGCAGGTGCGGGTCATGGCCGTGGAGCCCGGGCGGGTGCGCCTGCGCGACGTCGTGCGCGAGACCGAGCTGACCGTGGCCGTCCACCGCATCGTCTCGGTCGAGGCGAGCTGACCGTTCTCTCACTCACCAACAAAATCTTCAGAATCGACGCGTATCTGTGTCGATTCTGAAGATTCGGTCGAAGTGTGGGAGGGCGGGCCGGTGTGCCCAGGCCAACCCTCGCGGGCCGGGGCAGTTTCAGGAGCCTCCCCTACACTGGCCGAGTGACCGACACGATCGACTCTCACACCGACGCCTCAGGCGAGCCCGCAACCGGGACCGACTCGGGTTCACCGGCGGGCGCCGCCACCGGGGCGCGCACCTCCACGGCGACCCTGGAGCGCCCGGCTCTGGCACCGAGTGCGGCCTCGCCCTCTCCGACGCAGGCCCCCGTGCCCCGCGCCGGTGCCCTGCCGACCCCGGCCGAGCAGGCCCTGGCCTCCAAGGACAAGACCCTCACCTCCCCGGCGGCCATCGAACTGGCCCGCCACGCGCTGGAGGAGGTCACCGACCCCATCACCGTCGGCGAGTACGTGGCCGCCGCGCCCGACGCCGAGCGCCTCGTCACCCACCTCTTCGACTGCACCTTGAGCGGCTACCGCGGCTGGCGCTGGGCGGTCACCCTCAGCCGCGTCCCGCGCGGCCGCACCGCCACCGTCTGCGAGGTGGAGCTCCTCCCCGGTGAGGAGGCCCTCCTCGCGCCCGCCTGGGTCCCGTGGGCCGAGCGCCTCGAACCCGGCGACATCACCCGCTCCGACCGCCTTCCCCGCAAGGAGACCGACGAGCGCCTCGAACCCGGGTGGGAGGCCACCGGTGAGGACGCCGACGCCGTCGCCCTGGACGAGCTCGACCTGGGCCGCCCCCGGGTCCTGAGTGCCCAGGGCGTCGCCAGTGCCGCCGAGCGCTGGTACGGCGGCGACCACGGCCCCGAGGCCGAGGGCGTCCGCAAGGCCCACGCCACCTGCTCGACCTGCGGCTTCTTCGTGCCGATGGCCGGGGCCCTGCGCGCCATCTTCGGCGTGTGCGCCAACGAGTGGGCCGCCGACGACGGCAGCGTCGTCTCTCTGGACCACGGCTGCGGTGCCCACTCCGAGACCGACCTGCCCGATCAAGGCCCGGAGTGGCCCATCAACCCCTCGCGGGTCGACGACCACCTCATGGTGCCGCTGAGCACCAACGGGCTCGATCTGCGCGAGGGCCGCAGCATCGCCGAGCTCGCCGCTGAGCAGGGCGACGACGTCGACGCCGAGCCGGGTGGTGCCCCCGCCGAGGACGCGGCGGACGTAGCAGGCGCCCCCGGTCAGGGAACCGATACGGAGTCGCCGGCTCGGGACGCCGGCGCCCCGGACACTCAGGCCGAGGACGGCGCCGCCGGCACGGATGCCACCGCGCCCGCTGCCGAGGAGCAGGCGGAGGCGTCCGGCACCAAGACCACCAAGAAGTCCGCCACGTCCGAGCAGAAGCCCGCCGCGAAGCGCTCCCGACGCGCGGCCTCCTCGACGCGCCGCCGTCGCACGGCCGACTCGCCCGAGGAAGCCTCCGAGGAGCGCAGCAGCCGCCTGGTGGGGCTCGACCTGGGAGAGCTCGAGCGGGCGGCCGCCGCGGCGTCGGCCTCCTCAGCCCCCGATGCTGCGAGAACCGCCGAGCCTCTCCAGGCAACCGCGGAGCCGCCCTCATCGGCCCCCGCCAGCGGCGAGTCCAGCGACACACCCAGCGAGCGGGCCGCCTCGGCCCGCGCCGCCGTCGCCGGCCTGTCCCTGGCCTTGGGGATCGACGTACCCCAGGGCGACGCAACCTCCGACGACACCGAGAGCGCCGAGGTCGACGCTCCCGCGGAGCAGACGCCGCGGACCCTCGCCGAGCTCGAGGCCATCCTGCCCAACCGCATCTGATACCGCGTCGGCCGCAGCCCGACGTCATGCCTCAGCGAGGCGCTTGGCGGTCGCCAGCACCTCATCGAGCATCGTCTCGGTGAGGCGACCGGTGAACGTGTTCTGCTGGCTGGGGTGGTAGCTGCCGAGCAGTGTCACCGCCCTGCCATCGGGCGTCGTCAGCTCCGCCGTCGCCCCGTGGCCGAAGCGCGGCTGGGGGCGGGGGAGAGTCCACCCCGCCTCGCGGGTGACTCGCAGCACCGCGCCCCATCCGATCCCGCCCAGCGCCAGCAGCACCCTGACCTCAGGCATGAGGGCGATCTCGCGGGCGAGCCACGGGGCGCAGGTGGCGCGCTCGACGGCCGTCGGCTTGTTGGCCGGCGGGGCGCAACGCACAGCGGCGCCCATGCGCGCCCCGGTGAGCCGCTGCCCGTCGCCGGCCGCCGTCGAGGTGGGGGACGTCGCCAGGCCCGCCCGGTGGAAGGCCGCCCACAGCCAGTCCCCGGAGCGGTCCCCCGTGAACATGCGGCCGGTGCGGTTCGCCCCATTGGCCGCGGGCGCCAGCCCGACGACGTAGATGCGGGCATCCGCCGGCCCGACACTCGCCACCGGTCGCCCCCAGTACGGCTCATGGGCGAAGGAGGCGCGACGGCCGGTCCGGGCCACCTCCTCACGCCAGGCCACGAGCCGGTCGCAGGCACGGCACACCGTGACCCGGGCGTCGAGTTCGGGCAGATCCGACGACGAGTCGGCCAGGCGCGCCACATCGGCGGCCGATCGGGCCACGGGTGTGGCGGCAGTAGCGGGATCCTCGGGCCACCCGGTCCCGGGAGGGACCGGGGAATCGAAGAACGCTCCGGTGACGGGGTGCGGATCGGCCATGTCCTCATTGTGGACGCGTGGAGCGCACCATGGGCCGGCTTCTGTCACCGGTGAAGGGCCGGCCCGCTCATCGCCAGGTGGCTCCGGAGGGGCCGACGGCGAGCCGCATCCCCCTGGGGTCGCGCACGAAACCGGCCTGACGCAAGAGGTCGCTCACGGTGGGCTCCAGCGCGGTGACCCCGTTGAGGGACTCCACCACTGTGCGGCGCCTGATTGCGGCGGTCCCCTGGCGCGTAAACATCCGCTGCCTGTCGGCCGCCAGCGCGGTCAGGGCGCGTGCCAGCTCCTCGCGCGCGGACGTGTAAGAGATGAGGACCTTGAGGTTCTCTGAGGCGTAGAGCACCGGGGCGCCACCCAGCACGACGACGCTTGCCCCCTGGCGCCGGACCGGCGGGCCGCTCGTCTCCTCACCGTGGCCCCCGGCCGACTCGCCGAGGCCAGCAGGTAGCACCGGCTCGGGCCACGGCACCCCGCGCCCGACGAGACAGGCCGGGTCCTTGAGATCGAGCACGACCGGTGTCTCCGCCGCGCCGGCGGGGCCGGGGGTGAGGGACCGCAGCCGCTCGACGCTCTCCCGCTCGGCGAACTGCGCCGGCCCCAAGCCTTCAATGAAACTGCCACGCAGAACCACCCCGGTCTCCTCCATGCGCCGCAGCACCGGCATGAGCGGCCCGAGCCCTCCCGCGCCGCCGAAGGTCAGGGCGAGGTCGCAGGAGACGACCCCGTAGCGGTCCAGCAGTGACTCCACCTCCGCGATCGCCCGCTCCTCATCGCCCGCCGAGGTGGAAGACAGCCTCACCCAGGAGGTGGAGCCCACCACGGAGGACAGCCGCCCGGCCGCCGTCACCTCCCCAGCGCTCGGTATCCCCATCATGAGGCGACGGCCCCGGCGGCTGCGCACTCGCCGTGAGGGCAGGGCGGTACGCGTCCCGGCGGCGGGCACCAGTGCCCGGCGCACCGGTTCGAAGGAGCGGCCCGTGGCGGCCCCCTCACGAACCAGCTGCCAGAGCTCCTCCCCGGTGACTCCCGTCTCCCGGCCCTCCGGCGCCTCCGGCTCACCCGGGGCGGTCGCCTCCCCGGCGACCGGCGCCAGGGCGGAGTCCGTGGGGAAGAAGGCGATCTCGCCCGGCGCGGGGACGTCCTCGGCCCCGGTTCGCCTCCGGGCCGCACCGGATCGGGACATCGCATCGCTGACGGGCCGCGCCTGCCAGACGACCTCCCCGGAGGCGATGAGCTCATCAAGCATGGCCGGCCGGTAGTCGGCCACGCGCGCGGGCAGCACCACCGACTCCCACAGGCCGGCCGGCAGCCACACGCCCTCCAGTGCCGCCAGGGCCTCCGCCAGGGCGTCGACGCCGCCGCCCGGCTCATCCAGCCCCGCCCGCTCCAGCACGAGACGCTGAAGAGCCGTGGGTGGCACCGGAGCGACGGCGGCCCGCGCCCGGGCCAGGGAGCGGTGGCGCACCCGGGTGAGAACCGCCGACTCCATCCACCCCGCGGCCCCCAGGTCCACGAGGGAGCCGTCCCCGGCCAGCTCGGCCAGGGCTCCCTCCGCCACCGCCGTCCCCAGCCCGAAGGCCAGCGCCACGCGCTGCGGCGTCACAGTCGTGTGGGTGCGCGCGTAACGCAGAAGCAGGTCGTTCAGCGGTGAACGGGCCGCCGCGGTCCGCTCGACAGCGCCACCGGCCTCAGCCTGCTCCAGCGCCCAGTCGGGGACCTCCGCTCCCAGGGCCCGCCGCAGATCCTGGGCATCCTCGACCCGGGCCCACAGCTCCCGCCCGCCGACCCGCACCGCGGCGGCTCGGTGCGCCCCGGCCAGCTCAGCAAGCGCCCGCCCGACCTCGCCCTCGACCTCACCGTCGGCCCCGTCCGCGCTGTCGCCTCGCGCATCCTCCTCCGGATCCCGCCCGCCCACGTCGGTGCACCGCTCAGCCAGCTCGGCCGCGCTCAACGGTCCCAGCTCACGCAGAAGATCGGCGATCGCCTCGGCGTCGGCGCGTACCCGCCTGCCGGGGGCCAGGTGCTGGAGCTCGGCCTCCACCTGGGCCAGGACCTCGTCGTCGAGCAGGTCCGCGATGCCGGCGTCGCCCAGCAGGGCGTCGAGCGCCTTGGGGTCCAGGGAGAGCAGCTGGGCCCGGCGCTCGGCGTGGGGCAGATCCTCCTGGTAGATCAGGGTGCTCGCGTACCCGAACAGCAGCGGGTGGGCGAAGGGCGACGGCTCACTGGTGATGGCCTCGACGACGCGCACCCGGCCGGAGGCGAGACGCTCCATGAGGTCGGTGAGCGCGGGCAGGTCGTAGTACTGCTGGAGGCACTCGCGCGCCGCCTCCACGCTGACGGGGAAGTCCCGGAACTGGCGGGAGGCCTCGAGCAGCTGTCCGGCTTTGACCCGCTGCAGCCACAACGGCGTGCGGCGCCCCGGGCGGGCGGCGGGCATGAGCAGGGCGCGGGCTGCGCACTCGCGGAACCGGGCCGCGAACAGCGCCGTCGTCTCGATCCGGCTGCGCACCAGGGAGGAGATCTCCGCGGCGTCGAAGGTGATGAGCCCGGCCCCCGGGAGGTCGCCCTCAACCGGCGGGATCTGCAGGACGATGCCGTCGTCGGCCACGATGATCTGCGGGCGCACCCCCAGCACCTGGTGCACCCGCTCCCGGATCGCCATCGCCCAGGGCTCGTGGACGCACCGACCCAGCGTGCTGTGGACGATGACCCGCCAGCTGCCGGACTCGTCCTCATAGCGCTCCAGGACCAGGGTCTCATCGGTCGGCAGGGCGCCGGTGGCTCGGTACTGCTCGCACAGCAGCGCCAGTAGGTTGCTGCGGGCATGGTCATCCAGTCCCGCCTCCGTGAGCCGGCGCCGCAGCGACCGCTCGCCCTCCGACTCCCCGGCTCCCGCCTCCGCCGGCAAGGATGCCTGCGCCTCACGCAGGAAGAAGCCCTTGGCGAGCCCGGTGGCCGCCGGCCTCCCCAGCCCCTCGCCCTTCCAGAACGGCAGGCGGGCGCTGCGCCTCTCAGCCGGGTCGACGACGACGCGGTCCCCCGTGATCTGGCGGATCCGCCAGCTCGACGTCCCCAGCGTGATGATGTCGCCCGGGCTGGACTCGTGCACCATCTCCTCGTCGAGCTCCCCGACCCGCCGCCGCCCGGCATCCTGCGCCCCCTCGGGCAGGACGACGGGGAACATGCCCCGGTCCGGGATCGTTCCCGAGGAGGCCACCGCCAGCCGCTGCGTGCTGGGGCGGGCACTGAGCTCACCGGTGGCGCGGTCCCACACGATCCGCGGCGAGAAGTCCGCCAGATCCGCCGAGGCGAAACCGCCGGCCAGCAGCTCCAGGACCGAGTCGAAGGCCGGGCGCGGCAGCGAGGCGTAGGGGGCCGCCCGCCTGACGGTGGCGAACCAGGTCTCGGCCGTCAGCCCCTCCGCCACACTCACCGCGGCAACCGTCTGCTGGGCCAGCACGTCCAGTGCGTTGGACACCAGCTCGGTGCGCTCGATCTCCCCGGCGCGCATCCCCTCTGCGGCGACGACGGCGTCCACCAGGTGAGTGCGCTCCACGGGGTAGATGACGCCGCGCGGCCGCCCGCCCACCCGGTGGTCGGCGCGCCCCACCCGCTGCAGGCCCGCTGCGACCGACGGGGGCGGCGCCACCTGGAGCACGAGGTCGACCGAGCCGATGTCGATGCCGAGCTCGAGGGAGGCCGTGGCCACCACGCACCTCAGCTCGCCCGCGGCCAGCTCCCGCTCCACACCCAGACGCTGCTCCTTGGAGACCGACCCGTGGTGGGCCTTGGCGATCACCGGGGCGCCCGCCGCCAGGGCCTCGGTGTGCGAACCGGTTCCCATCTCCCAGGACTCCCGGTGAACCGGCGCCTGCGGCGCTGGCGCCGCCGTCCCGAGACGCGCGGCGTAGGCCTCGTTGAGGTGCGCGGTGAGTCGCTCGCAGGCGCCCCGGGAGTTGACGAAGACCAGCGTCGTGCGGTGGGCCAGGACCTGGTCGAGGATCGCGTTCTCAAGATGCGGCCAGATCGAGGCCGACACCCGGGCGGGCACCCCCGCACCGGGCCCGTCAGCCCGCCCCGCCGCCATGGCCCGGCCCAGCGCCTTATCGGAGCGCCAGGCCTGCGAGGACCCCGCCCGCCCGAGCCCGGAGGGCTGGGCGCCGCAGCCGCCGCCCGCACTCGCGGGTGCTGCCAGCGCCCGCTCCATCCGGGTGCGCCGGTCCGAGATCGCCGGGATACGGGCCATGTTCTCCACCGGTACGGCCACCGTGACCTCCGGCGTCGCCCGGCCGTCGTCGGCAATGATCGTCACCGGGTGCGGCCCGCCGAGGAAGCGGGCGACCTCCTCCGGCGGCGAGACGGTGGCGGACAGGCCGATGCGCTGCGCTGGCCGCCCCAGGAGGTCATCGAGTCTCTCCAGGGACACGGCCAGGTGCGTGCCGCGCTTGGAACCGGCGAAGGAGTGGATCTCGTCGACGATGACCGTCTCCACCGTCCGCAGCGTCTCCCGCACGGCGCTGGTGAGCATGAGGTAGAGCGACTCCGGCGTCGTGATGAGGATGCTGGGCGGGTGGCTGCGCAGCCGACGACGCTCCCGCGCGGGCGTGTCCCCCGAGCGCACCCCCACCGAGATCGGGCGGGTGGGGCCGACGGCGGCGATCCCCGCCAGCGGCCGGCGCAGGTTGCGCTCCACGTCCGCTCCCAGAGCCTTGAGCGGAGAGATGTAGAGGACCCGCACGCCGTCGGTTGGCTCCGGGCGCTCGCGGGCCTCCTCGCCGGCGTCGAGCCGACCCAGGCGATCGATGGCGGACAGGAAGGACGCGAGCGTCTTGCCCGAACCGGTGGGGGCGATGACCAGGGCGTTCTCACCCCGGCCGATCGCGGCCCAGGCCCGCTCCTGCACGGTGGTGGGCCCGGTGGGGAAGGCGTCGAGGAACCAGGTGCGGGTGGTCGGGGAGAATCCCGCCCAGCCCGGTCTGTGCGCGCTGGCCGCCGCGGCGTCGTTGCTGCTGCTCGATGTTGTGCCCGCAGCCATGCTCGATCACCCCCGTTCGCCTTGTGGCTTCAGTGACCATCCTTCCACGAGGGTGTGACAGCAATCCGCGCGTCTTCATCGCGCCGACCGGCTCGCTGCGCGGAGCTGACAAGGCCTGCGGCAGCGGTGGGAGAGCAGCCCCGTCTCCGTTCACCCACCGCCACCGCAGGGGACTGGGTCAGGACTCCTCGGTGGGGGAGCTTTCGGAGTCGGGCTCGCCGACCCGGGCGTCGGAGTCGTGAGAGGCGCCGGCGTTACCGGCCGTGAGGGGCGCTGAGGCCTCGTCCGCCACCTGGTCCTTCTTGCCCCGCTTGATGACGGCGAAGGACGCGCCCAACGCGGCCAGTAGCACGATCCCTCCACCAACCAGCCACAGCGGGCTGAGGTCACGGGACTCCTTGGCCTTGGCCTGGGAGCCCGAGTCGCCGTCGTCGGCGGAGATCGTCTTCATGATCCAGTCGTGCTGCTCGGCCAGGGGAGCGCATGTGAAGTGGCTGGAGGAGGTGGCTTCGGGATTGCTCTCGTCAATGCTCGCAGTGAGGACCGCCGCCACCTTGTCCCCGGTGAACACCGGGCCGCCGGAGTCCCCCGGCTGGGTCTTGGCGCCGTTGCGGAGATCGACGCTCAGGGACTGCTTGCCCTCGAAGAGGGTGAAGTCCGCGGTGCCCGTGATGCTTCCGGTCGCCTTGGGCAGCGTCTTGGTGCCGCCTGAGCCGTCGGAGGACCAGCCGTAGACCGTTACCTCACCGGAGGAGGGGACCGTGTCGGCGATCTTGGGGTAGCTGGCGAGCTTCATGTCCTCCGTGGTGTGCATGAGCGCGATGTCGCCGGCGGGGGCCTTCTCCCACCGGTCGACGCTGACGACGCGCTGCTTGTCGCCCTGGCCGATGCGCACGGAGGACCCGGAGGCCTTGGGGGAGTTCTCGACGCAGTGCCGGGCGGTCACCACCCACCGTGGGGCGATCGCGGTGCCGGTGCAGTTGCCGTTGGGATCGCCCTCGCTGCCGATCTTCTCGGAGACGACGGCGGAACTGGTGGCGTCGTCGGCCCCGGCCGTGTCGGGACTCATGAGTGCGTGCGCCGCGCCTGCTGGAAGGAGCGCGAGGGCGGTGACGGCGAGCAGGCCGTGGGCGCGCACGAGCGAGCGGGGGAGGTGAAGACGGTGCGGAAGCGGCTGGGGGTCCGGGATCGTGACGGTGGGTGACATGGTGTTCTCCTCTGACCTGAGCGGCGGTGCGGTGTGTGGGATGAAGGCGTTCGTGCGGGTTCCGGTGTGAGTTTGGGGCGGTGATGGTTCAGGTGAGTCCGGGAATCGTCCGGCCGGGACGGTTCTGGTCGGTGGCGGTTCGGACGAGCCGCCGCAGCGCCCACTCCAGGGGGCCGTGGTCGAACCTCAGGCGGATGATCGTGGCCAGCGCCAGGGTGAACAGGATCGTGGCGGCCCCCAGGACCGGCATGCGCAGCGGGGCGTCGTCGGAGAGGAAGGGACCGGCGCTCAGGACGTGACAGACGTAGACGGTCAGGGACATCGAGCCCATGGCCTGGAGCGGGAGGACCAGCCGGCCCGCCCAGCCGGTGCGAGTCCCTCTGTGGGCCAGGAGGCACAGGGAGACGATGGCCAGGGCCCCGCCCGCCGTCGTGACGAGGTCGATCAGCGCCCCGGAGTGGGTGACCGGATCGATGAGCATCATGGGGATGATGACGCTCAGCTTGTCGGAGGAGACCGCGGCGACGACGTCGATGGTGTTGCGTGCCACGGCTCCGGCGACGGCGAGGGGCAGGCCGACGGCGGCCGTGAGGGCCTGGGCCCGGGTGCTGCCCACAATGAAACGGTGGGCGAGTACCCCGGTGATCATGTAGCTCGCCCAGGCGAAGGCCGGGTAGGCCCCGGCCAGTGCCTGTGAGGGCACCCCGACGGTGGCGTCGAGGACGTGGCAGACCGCGGAGAGGATGATCGTCCACGCGAGGACGACCATGAGCGTGCGGGTGTGCCAGCGCGGTGCGCAGGCCAGGGCGATGTAGCAGATGCCGAAGGCCGTGAGCACCACGTTGATGGTGCCGGCGAAAGGCGTGATCATCTCGCCCAGAACAATGAGAATGGCGCCGCGGACGATGATCCCGTGACGTGATGCCGCCAGCGCCGCCCCTCCCTCACGGACCCCGCGCGATCCCATGATGGACAGCGATATGCCGGCCAGCACGGCGAACAGGGCCGAGGGGAACCCGCGAACGATCTCTGCCGGCCACCTCTCAGGCTCCATGAGGTGGGCCACCACCATGCCGATCAGTGCCAGGGCGCGGGCGATATCGAGCCCGATGATGCGCCGGCGAGGCGGGGAGGGCGTCGTCGACGGCGCTGTCGGTGAGGTACCCGACGGCCTGCTGGGCGCAGCCTCCTCGGGCGGCGTGCTCGACGTCGTCGGACAGCCTGTCGGTGGTTCGAATGAGCCGGTTACGTGCACGGGACAGGACCCTAGGGGCGCTGCTGTTGTGACGGTGTAAATAGTTCTGCCGGCTTCGATAACGCGTCGTGTTGTCGTGGGGCAACCGTCGGGTTTCGCTCAGCGCGTGATGATCTGGAAGAATGCCGCCGTGAGCACACGTACCCCGACGAAGTCCTCATCTTCGTCCTCGCCCAGTCAGGTCTCCCGACTGGATCGGTTCTTCCACATCACTGAACGCGGTTCGAGCATCTCCCGAGAGATCCGTGGCGGCATCGTCACCTTCTTCTCGATGAGCTACATCCTCGTCCTCAACCCCGCGATCCTGTCCAAGGCGAGCCCTCCAGGAACCGAGGCCCAGCTCGCCGCCGGCACCGCCTTCGTCGCCGCAGTCATGACGATCCTCATGGGCGTTGTCGCCAACTACCCGATGGCCCTGGCCGCGGGCCTGGGGATCAACGCGATGGTCGCCTACACCCTCGTGGGCACCCAGGGCATGACCTACGCCGACGCCATGGGCCTCGTCGTCATCGAGGGCGTCATCATCCTGGTCCTGGTGCTCACCGGCTTCCGGGAGGCCGTCTTCAAGGCCGTCCCGGACCAGCTCAAGACCGCGATCTCGGTGGGCATCGGCCTGTTCATCGCGCTCATCGGCCTGGTGGACGCCAAGATGGTGCGCCGCGGCGGTACCCCCCTGGAGCTGGGCCTGGGCGGCTCCCTCCAGGGCTGGCCGGTCCTCGTCTTCCTCTTCGGGCTCTTCCTCATGGTGGTGCTCCACGTGCGCAAGGTCCGCGGCGCCATCCTCATCGGCATCGCCTCGGCCACGGTCCTGGCCATTGTCATTGACGCCTTTGCCCACCTGGGCCCCTTCAACGACGACCCGGAGAAGGGCACCCTCAATCTCACCGGCTGGTCCCTGTCGGAGCCGCACCTGGACGGCTTCCCGGTGGACCTGCCGAGCCTGTCCACGCTGGGCCACTTCAGCCTGCTGGGCAGCCTCCACAAGGTCGGGATCATCTCGGTGATCCTCCTGGTCTTCTCCCTGCTGCTGGCCGACTTCTTCGACACGATGGGCACCATGGTCGCCATCGGCGCCGAGGGCGACCTGCTCGACGAGCACGGCAACCCGCCCAAGACGCGCGAGATCCTTGTCGTCGACTCCCTGGCTGCCATTGCTGGTGGTCTTGGGGGCGTCTCCTCCAACACCTCCTACGTGGAGTCCGCCGCGGGCGTGGGGGAGGGGGCTCGCACGGGCCTGGCCTCCGTGGTCACCGGCATTATGTTCGCCCTGTCCATGTTCTTCGCGCCGCTGGTCAAGATGGTCCCCTACGAGGCGGCCACCCCGGCGCTCGTGGTGGTCGGTTTCCTCATGATGATGCAGGTGACCGACATCGACTGGAAGTCCCCGGAGATCGCCCTGCCGGCCTTCCTGACCATCATCATGATGCCCTTCTCCTACTCGATCACCAACGGGATCGGGGCCGGCTTCGTGTCCTATCTGGTCGTCGAGGTGGCTCAGGGGAGGGCGCGGAGGATCCACCCGCTCATGTGGGTGGCCTGCGCGATGTTCGTCGTCTACTTCACCCTCGCCCCGATCAAGGCGATCCTCGGCGTCTCCTGACGAGGTCGGCGGCCTCCGGCGCTGCCGCCGGAGGCCGCCCCTCATTGGGTGATGACGGTGTGGACACTCCGGAGCCTGTGGGCGGCATTCCGCGCCTCTTAGCCTCGCTAACCTCGCGCCTCGCGTTCGTAGGGTAGGTCGCGCGTTCGTAGGGTAGCCCTCACGTTCGTACACTGAACCCCCGAACACGAGGCATAAGGTACGAACGCGACGTCGGCCTACGCGGCCGACTTCGCCGCCAAGGCACCGCAGAGTCAATCAGTTCCACGGCTTGGTGTCCACAGCGCTGACATGAACGAGCCCACCGTCGACACACTCGGCGAGAATCGTTGGAATGCTGCGGTTCTTCCTCGACGTGCAGCGCCGATGCAGGATTGATGTCAGCGCTGTGGACACCGACACCCCGTCACGCCACACTCGTCAACCCACTCCTCACGTCTTCACAGCTTCAGGACATGACTCGCACGACCTCACAGCGCCGCCCCGGCGGAGGCATCTTCGCCTCCTTGAGATTCCACAACTACCGGATCTGGTTCCTGTCCGCTCTTGTGGCCAACACCGGGACCTGGATGCAGCGCGTGGCGCAGGACTGGCTGGTGCTGCGCGTCCTCACCGACGACTCCGCCTCCGCCACCGGCCTGACCACGGCCCTGCAGTTCCTCCCCATGCTGCTGCTGTCCGCCCACGCCGGCCTCGTCGCCGACCGGGTCGACCAGCGCAAGTTCCTCATCCTCACTCAGAGCGCCATGGGCCTGGTCTCCGCGATCCTCGCCCTCGACGTCCTGGCCGGCACCGCCCGCCTGTGGCACGTCTACCTGGCCGCCTTCCTCACGGGTGTCGCCGCCGCCTACGACGCCCCCGCCCGCCAGACCTTCGTGGCCCGGATGGTGCCCGCCGAGCACCTGTCCAACGCCGTGGGCCTCAACTCGGCCTCCTTCAACGCCGCCCGCCTCCTGGGGCCGGCCCTCGCCGGCGTCGTCATCGCCTGGGTCGGTGCCGGTTGGGTTTTCGCCGTCAACGCCGCCACCTTCGTCTTCCCGGCCGTGGCGCTGGTCGCCATGCGCGTGAACGAGCTTGTGGACATGCCCCGCGTCCACCGCGCCGCCGGCCAGCTCCGCGAGGGCCTGACCTACCTGCGCGGCCGCACGGACCTCGTCGTCATCATCGCCGTGGTCGCCGTCGTCTCCATGCTCACCCTCAACTTCCAGGTCACCATGGCCGCGATGGTGCGCACCGTCTTCCACCTGGAGTCCGACGCCTACGGCACCGTCTCCTCAGTCTTCGCCGTCGGGTCCCTCTCCGGGGCCCTGTGGGCGGCCAGGCGCCGCAACCCCCGCCCCCGCACGGTCGTGCTGGCGGCCCTCGCCCTGGGGGTGTTCACCCTCCTGCTGGCCGTTATGCCCACCTACCCGACCTTCATGGTCATGACGATCCCGGTGGGTCTGTGCGTCCTGACCCTCCTGACCAGCGCCAACCAGACCGTGCAGATGACCACCGAGCCGTCCATGCGCGGGCGGGTCTTAAGCATCTACATGATGTTCTTCCTGGGGTCGACGCCGCTCGGCTCTCCGCTCATCGGCTGGGTGGCCGACGCCTGGGGGCCGCGCATCGCGATCGCGGTCGGCGGCCTGAGCGCTGTCCTCACCGCGCTGGTGGCCGCCGCCTGGAGCTACAGGCACTGGAACCTGTCCCTGCACTACTCCTCCACCCGCCCCTACCTCAGGGCCGCGCCGAAGCCGCAGACTTCGCAGCAGACCCGTGCCGACGACGCCGACTAGCGCCGACTGACACCCACCGGAACCCACCGGAAGCCGGTTCATGCCACTCGGCCACCGCTGACCGGGCCGCACGGGTCACCGAACGAGTAATACGTACGCTACCCGTGGCGCATCTCCCAGACACTGGGGAGTCCTCCCCATCCGAGGATCGGCGCGCTTTCAGGCGGTACTGGCCCACATCACAGGATGCCGCATATCCTGTCGAGGAACGCGGTTCGGTGAGCGAGCCCCCTCCGAAGGCATCGAATGGCCGCGGTAACCCACCTCAAGCAGGAGCCCACCCCCATGACCGAGCTGATCGATACCACCGAGATGTACCTCAAGACCGTCTATGAGCTTGAGGAGGATGGCGTCCCGCCGCTGCGTGCCCGCATCGTCGAGCGTCTCGACCACTCGGGCCCCACGGTCTCCCAGACGGTGGCGCGCATGGAGCGCGACGGCCTCATCAAGGTCGCCGAGGACCGCTCCCTCGAGCTCACCGATGAGGGACGCAGGCGCGCCACCGACGTGATCCGCAAGCACCGGCTCGCTGAAAGACTGCTGCTGGACGTCATCGGCATCGAGCGCCGATTCGTCCACGAGGAGGCCTGTCGTTGGGAGCACGTCATGAGCGAGCAGGTCGAGGAGCGCCTCGCCGTCATTCTCGATGACGTCTCCACCGACCCCTTCGGCAACCCCGTCCCGCCACGGACCGCGGAGCACCCGAGGCCGTCCGCCGATGAGGTCGGCGTGGACCACGTCGCCGGACGCGATACCACCACGGCCGTCATCAGTCGCATTGGGGAGCCGATCCAGGCTGACGCGGAGATCCTCGCCAGCCTCGAGGACGCCCAGATCGTCGCCGGAGCCGAGGTGGAGCTGCGCGTCAGCGCCGGCGGGGTGAGGCTCGTGGGGCCCTCCGGTGACCCCGTGGTCCTGGCCGACGACGTCGCCCGTCACCTCTTCGTACAGCGCTGAGCGACGGCGCTCGGCCTGCCTGTCAGGACTCTCAAGGGAGCCTGAAAATACTCTGTGCAGGCAGGGGTTTTGAGGGGTGTTTTCTGTCTCAGTAAGTGAGATTCGGGAGACTGTCTCGCGGTCCGTCTGACGGCCCGCCGGATGCCCTCGCTGTGGGGTCCCATAAACGCTGGGACGCAGGGCCTATGTCGGGAGCCCGTCGAGGCGGATGTAATTTTTCCGCGGAATATCGCGCATTTCCTGTTTCTCCTGCGAGTGCGCCGATGGACTGAGGTCCCTGGGTCAATATGGATAAAAGCGAGAAGCGCTTCATAGTGCTTCGGCTCACAACAGTGTGTGACACCTAGCCGTGACGAAGCGTGGGTCTGTCATGTAGCGTTCAGGTCGTTGCCGCAGACAACCGTCTCGGTGACGTCTCGGATCGGGGCTTAGTCCTGCCACTCGATCTGAGGCACGTGGAACCAACAACTCAAGTGGCAGGAACGGGGGAACCAACTACCGGTCGCCCAGGCGAACAGCCGAAGCGGCCTTGGGGTGAAGCCCGCATCTGCGGGCCGGACGTCTCCAGTCCGAACCCGACAGCTCACCTCGTCGGCTCAACAGGAGAAAGCATTCATGTCCTCACGCACCACCGCACGTCACCGCAAAGCCACCCGCGCCCTTACCCCACTGGATGACTTTGCTCCCACCGCACGCCGCGGTCTGGCTGTCGCCGCTTCGTCCGGCCTCGCCCTGACCATGATCGCTTCGGGAGCCAACGCCGCCGGCCACACCGAGGTCACCTCCTCTGGCACCATCGAGGCTTCCGGCGTGACCCCCGGGGTTGGCATCTTCGCCGCCAACGCCCGCGAGGCCCTGGCTGCCCGTCAGCAGATCACCATCGCCCAGGCGAACTGGGTCACCGAGGCTGTCCCGGAGGTGGAGGCCGTCGCCCCCACCCCTGCGGCTCCTCAGACGCCCGCCGCCCCTGAGACCTCCGCTGCTCAGTCCGAGCAGAACTCCTCCGAGGCCGCCGCCCCTGCTGCGGACCAGGGCACTGACGCCGCTTCCGCTGACACGCAGGCCACCCCGGCCTCCGCGCCGACCGGCACCGCCAACTCCTCTGTCGTGGCCATCGCCATGCAGTACGTGGGCTCCCCCTATGTGTGGGGCGCCTCCGGCCCGAACGCCTTCGACTGCTCCGGCTTCACGCAGTACGTGTACTCCCAGGTCGGCATCAACCTGCCCCGCACCTCCGGCGAGCAGGCCGTGTCCGGCACCCCGGTGTCCGCCGCTGAGGCCCAGCCCGGCGACCTCGTCACCTGGCCCGGCCACGTCGGCATCTACGCCGGTGACGGCAAGGTCATCGACGCCGGCAGCGAGGACACCGGTGTGGTCTACCGCGACCTCTGGGGCTCCCCGAGCTTCGTCCGCGTCGGCTGATCCCAGACGCTGAAGTCTTCACCGTGAGGGGTGGGTGCCATTTGGCGCCCGCCCCTCACGGCGTGTCAGGCCGGTCATCGGGGCGCCTCCGGGGAGCAAAATGAGGACAACCGTCTCATGTGGTGGTCCCCACACCCCTTTTCGGGGCAGAATGTTCCTTGGGTCGCAGACCGTTATCTCGAGAAAGGGCAGATCCCATGACTGATGACAACGTCGTCCTCGTTGGAGTCGATGGTTCACCGGAGTCCCTGGCGGCAGTGGACTGGGCCGTGGCGCGCGCCGAGTGCCAGGGCTGGCGCGTCCACATCCTGTGCGCCTACTCCCTGCCCTCCTTCACCACCGCCTCCCTCGACGGCGGCTACGCGGCACTCGACGACTCGGCCATCAGGTCCGGCGCCCAGGCTGTCATTGATGAGGCAGTCGAGCGTGTCAAGAAGTCCGGTGTGGCCGTCACCTCCTCCCTGGAGACCGGGGACCCGGCCGGGGTTCTCGTCGACCTCTCCGAGGAGGCGACGCTGGCCGTCGTCGGCACTCGGGGAGGCGGCGGCTTCGCCGACCGGCTCCTGGGAACCGTCTCCTCGGCCCTGCCCGCGCACAGCCACTGCCCGGCCGTCGTCGTGCCCCAGCACAACGAGGGTGCCGACTACACGCCGGTGCGCCGCATCGTCGTCGGGGTCGACGGCTCCTCCTCGGCCCGCCGGGCCCTCAAGTGGGCCGTGACCGAGGCGGAGGCGTGGGGCGCCGAGCTCACCGCCATCGCCGCCGTGCCGATGGCCTCCGGGGCCGGGGCGCTGGCCTGGCTGCCGGCCGCCGTCGACCGTGAGCAGGTCCTGGCTGATGTCCGCTCGGGACTTGACCGCGCCATCAACGAGGCCCTCGAGGGCCACGAGGGCGTCACAGTGCGCCGCCACGCCCTGGACGGCAACCCGGCCGAGCTCCTGGCAGAGTTCTCCACCGCCGTGGACCTCATCGTGGTTGGCTCGCGTGGACGCGGGGGCTTCTCCGGACTCCTGCTGGGCTCCACCAGCCAGGCCGTCCTGTCTCACGCCTCCTGCCCCGTGCTGGTCGCCCCCACGCACCAGGCCAAGGGGGAGCGGCGCACCTCGCGCACCTCCACCCCGTGGGGTCGGGCCTGAGGTCCCCCCCCGCCGCGGCGAGCCCACCTTCGCTCGTCGCGGCGCCGCCCCGTGACCCGAGTGGTCATGGGCGGGTCGATCCGCTGGTAGTCTTCCCCCCAGGCCCTCGTAGCTCAGGGGATAGAGCACCGCTCTCCTAAAGCGGGTGTCGTTGGTTCGAATCCAATCGAGGGCACTGACACCACCGGGTCCGCTCGGCAGGCCTCGCCGCCCGACGGACCCGATCGATTCCACCCGGTGTCCCTGCACGCCGGTGGCAGGCGCACTGCGCGTCGGTCGCTGCCGGCCGGCGGATACCGGTGCTGGCGGGCGCCGGCCGACGCCGGCCCATGGGGCGTGCCACGCCGCGGTGCGTCTCCACGCCCAAGGGTCGATCGGCCTATATCTTGAGCGTATGACGCCTTCGTTCTTCTCCTTCGGCCGCAAACGGCGCGATGCTGCCCTGCGGGAGGATGAACGCAAGGGTGCCCGATCCTCGGCCGGCTCGGATCAAACCGCGAGTCGACGGCGTTTCGCCGCGGACCTGGGGGCCCTGGCCGCGGCGCCGCGCCAGCCCGAGCCCGCCCCCGCGCCGGCGCCTCCCGCCCCGGTGCGCCCCGCCCCCGCACCGCCGCTGAGCGCGGCGGACGTCGAGCGGCGCGAGCGCATTGACACGGCCCTGTCCACCTGGCGCAGCCAGCTCGTGGACCTGGGGGGCGTAGCCAGCCTGGACGACATCACCCTGCTCGACGGCGTCGTCGACCTGACCGCCGCCCACCCCTCCGGCCTGGCTCAGCTCTACGCCGGCCGCCCCACCAACCTGTCCAGCATCGTGCGCGAGCGCAACGCCCTGGGCGAGGCCCGCCAGTCCCTGCGGGAGGTCTCGGCGCGCACCGACGTCCTGGCCCGCCAGTTCGGCGTCGCACCGGTCTACCTGGCCATCGGGGTGGCCACCTGGAACGAGACGGTCCCCGAGGACGGCGAGGACGACGGCAGCATCAACCTGGCCGACGGCGCCTCACCGGAGGCGGACCTGACCGCCCAGATCCCGCACGTCGAGCGCATCGCCGCTGAGCACGCCGCCCGCAACGCCCTGGCTGCCGCCGGCCTGACCGTCCCCGAGGACCCCTCGGCGCCGCGCGTGCGCACGGTCAACGCCCCCGTCCTACTGCGCCCCGTGCGCCTGACCAGCGCCACCGCGGACGCCACCCTCACCCTCGACCCCACCATCGAGGTCAACCCGGTTCTCACCCGGGCCCTGCGCCGCTACCAGTGCACCACCGACATCGGGGACATTGCCAGCGCCGCCCTGTCCTCGGCGGGCTTCACACCGCGTGCGGCCCTGGCCCGCATCGGCGCCCTGGGCCGGCAGTTCCTGCCCGGCTTCGAGATCCACGAGCGCCTCGTCGTCGGCGCCTTCGTGCACCCCGGCCAGGCCCTGGTGGAGGACTTCGACGCCGTCCTGGATCGCTCGCGCACCTCCGCCCTGGTCGCCGCCATCGCCGGGGACGAGGGCGCCCGCGAGGCCCTCAGCGTCGAGCTTCCCCCGGCCGTCCCCACCGACCGGGCCCCCGGCGCCGAGCGCGGCGTGGGCGACCTGGAGCCCGCCCAGCTCGACGTCATCGAGGCGGTGGGAACCGGCGCGAGCTTCCTCATCGACGCACCCCCCGGCTCCGACGTCGCCGGCACCCTGGCCGCCGTCTTCGCCGACGCCGCCGCCTCCGGACGCACCGTGCTGCACGTGCCCGCCACCAGCGCCGACGGGCACGCCGTCGCGGCCGCCCTGCGCGAGGAGGGCCTGGGATCCATGGTCCTGGATCTCACCGAGGACGCCGCCTGGCGCCAGCACGCCTCCGAGGGCATCCGCGAGAGCCTGGGCGTCCAGCCGCCCCAGCTCGACGTCGCCGGGATCATCTCCATGCGGGACCGCCTCACCTCGGTGCGCTCCCGCCTGGACCGCTACGTGCGCGCCCTGCACCGGCCTCGCGAGCCCTGGTCGGTCTCCGCCTACGAGGCGCTGCAGAAGCTCGCCGAGCTCACCAGCCGCCGTGACCGGGCGACCACCCGGGCCCGCATCGACGCCGAGCACCTGGGCCGCCTTGACGAGGACGGCCGGGAGCGGGCCCTGGGCCTCCTGCGCCGCGGGCACACCCTGGGGCTGTTCACCCCGGAGGTCTCCTCCAGCGCCTGGAACGGGATCCCGGTGGAGGACATGGACGAGGCCACCGACGCGCTCGTCCACCTGCGCGCCCTGGCCAACGACCTGCTGCCCACCATTCAGGAGCACACGGCCGTGGTCGCCCGCACCACGGGCCTGAGCCGGGCCCGCAACCTGGGCCAGTGGATCGAGCAGCTCGACATGTTCGACGGCGTGCGCGAGTCCCTGGACGTCTTCCTGCCCGAGGTCTTCGAGCGCTCCGCCGCCGACATGGTCATCGCCACCGCCTCCAAGCGCTGGCGCGACGAGCGGGGCATCCACATGGACGGCTCGCGGCGCCGGCGCTTCACGCGGCAGGCCAACGATCTGGTGCGGCCGGGCCGCGTCGTCGACGACCTGCACGCCGAGCTGGTCAAGGTCCAGCGCCGCCGCGAGGTGTGGCGCCGCCACGACCCCGACGGCGGCTGGCCCCGCCTGCCCCAGGGGCTGGACGAGATGCGGCGCACCGCCGGGCGCGCCCGCGGCGCCGTGGCCGAGGTCCAGCCGCTGCTGGGGCGAGCCCAGGACTCCCCGGTGCTCATGGAGATGCCTTTGGAGGATCTCCTGGAGCTGGCCCGCTCTCTGGCCGCCGACGACCTCACCGCCCAGAAGCTCCCCGAGGTCAACCGCATCCGCACTGAGCTCGAGGCCCTGGGACTGAACGACTTCGTGGCTGACATGGCCGCCCGCGGCGTCGAGGCCGACCAGCTCGAGCCCGAGCTCACCTACTGCTGGTGGTCCTCCCTGCTGGCGCAGATCCTCGCCGCCGACCCCGACCTCGGCGGTCTCGACGCGCGCGCCCTGTCCCAGATGGCCGTCTCGCTGCGCGAGCTCGACGCCGCCCACACGCGCTCCCTGTCCGGCCCTGTGGCCCAGGCCTGTGCCCGGCGGGTGCGGGCCGCCGTCGAGCAGGACAAGGCCGACGCCCGCGTCCTGTACATCGCGCTGGCCCGCGAGGACGGTGTCCCCCTGCGGGAGATCATCGACGCCCACCCCATGGCTCTGCTGGCCCGGCCGATCTGGATCGTCCCGCCTACGCTCGTGCCCCAGATCTTCTCGCCCACCGCGGTGGTGGACCTGGCCGTGCTGGACGCCTCCACGCCCATGCCCGTCCCGCAGGTGCTGCCCGCCTTCGTACGCGCCGAGCAGGTGCTCGTCGTCGGCGACTCCCGGCGCGCCACGACAGGTCTGGCCGCCGAGCTCGGCCCGCTCCTGCCCTCGCGCACCCTGCCGACGGCCCGCAACAGCCTTGACGCCGGCATCGCCTCCTTCCTGGCGGCCAACGGCTACGAGGGGGTCGTCGAGGCCGTGCCCTCCCCGCCGGGGGACACCTCCCTGACCCTGGAGCTCGTGGACGGGCGGGGCATGCCGGCGCCCGGGCAGACCGCGGTGGAGACGGTGGAGGCCGAGGTCACCCGCGTCGTCGACATGGTCATCGACCGGGCCCTGACCCGGCCCGAGGAATCCCTTGCCGTCATCGCCCTCAACCACCTGCACGCCGAGGCCCTGCGCTCGGCCATCACCCGGGCGGCCGCCGGCGCCCCCGCACTGGAGGAGTTCTTCGCCCCCGGGGCGGCAGAGCCCTTCACCGTCGTCGAGCTGGCCGAGGCCCGCGCCCTCCAGCGCGACCACATCATCATCTCGGTGGGTTACGCCAAGACCCCGCACGGACGCACCATCCACAACTTCGGGCCCGTCTCGGACCACAGCGGCATGGTGGGGCTCGTCGAGGCCCTGTGCGCCTCGCGGGGCAGCACCCAGGTGGTCTCCTGCCTGGCCGCCGGCGACATCGACCGCGACCGCCTGCGCGCTCCCGGGGCGCGCCTGCTGCGTGAGGTCCTGGCCCGGGCCGAGGACTCCTCCCAGTCCGGAAACTCCGCCGGCAAGGTGCCCGACCGGCTCCTGGTGGACCTGGCCGAGCACCTGTGGCGCAAGGGCCTGTCTGTCGTGCCCCGCTACGGGACCGACGGCGGCGTGCGCATCCCGCTGGCCATCGGCCACCCCGACTACCCCGACGAGCTGCTCGTGGCGGTCCTGACCGACGACGTCGACTACGTCTCCGAGCCCAGCCTGCGCCGACGCGACCGGCACCGCGTCGAACGCCTCGAGCGGCGCGGGTGGCACGTCCACATGGCCTTCTCCGCCGGGGTGTTCGTGGACCCGGAGGCCGAGGCGAGAGCCGTGGAGGAGCTCGTCCTGGCCGTCCTGGTGGAGCGCCAGGGCGAGGCCGCCCCGGCCATGGAGGCCGTGCCCGAGCGCGTCGACGACGCGGTGCGAGCCGTTCCCGAGGAGGCGTCCGAGGCCGAGGCCGCCGAGGCCCATGAGCGCACCGAGCGCCCCCGCATCGCCCAGGGGCTGCCGCTGCAGGCCTACTCCGACGACCAGCTCGATGACCTCATGGCCTGGATCCGCTCCGACGGCGTGAGCCGCTCTGAGGCCGGGGAGGTCGAGGAGCTGAGGTCTGCGCTGGCTCTGCGCCGCCGCGGCTCGGGGATCGACGCCGTCCTGGCCAATGCTGTGCGGCGTACCCGCTGAGCTGCCCGAGCGGTGCTGGATGACGCAGTGAATGACCGGGCTGTCATGAATGATGCCGCGAGTGACGGCGTGAATGATGCCGCCGGGGCAGGTGGATCGGGCTGTGCGCGGGCCTCGGAGGCGGAGCCCGCCACAGCCGGCGGCGTGACGCCTGGGTGCGGGAGCACGCGCCGTCGCCGTCGGGTGGTGGCCCTCTCGGCCCGGGACCAGGCGCGTGTGGCCCGCGGCCAGAGCCCGGAGGACCTGGCGAGGGCCGACTACGAGCATGACGCCCTCAGCGGCCCCGCAGAGGGACTCGACGCCCCCGCCCCCGGTGGTGCAGGCTCCAATGACGCCCGCCTCCGGCGCGACGTCCCCCCGCACTGGGGCTGATCGTCCTGGAGGCGAGGATAGGGCCGACTTCGTGGTGCTTTGGCGGCGAAGTCGGCCGCGTAGGCCGCCGTCGCGTTCGTACCTTATGCCTCGCGTTCGGGGGTTAAAGNNTGGCGGCGAAGTCGGCCGCGTAGGCCGCCGTCGCGTTCGTACCTTATGCCTCGCGTTCGGGGGTTAAAGGTACGAACGCGAGGGCTACCCTACGAACGCGAGGCGCTCGCTCAATGGGGGAGCCCGGTGGCCGGGGGTTGTGCGTACTGCACGAGGGCCCCACCTACCTGCAGTATCCCCGAACCTCCTCCAGTAGCACCCCGCCCTCGTGCAGTACACGCAGAACGCCACCGCAGTATCTATGAACGGCCACGACCGCCCCGGGCCGACATGAGCAAGCGATCTCAGGAGTGCTCGTCCGGCCTCTGCCTCGGATGTCGTGACACCCGAAAGCTCCAGCAGTCATGAGCAGCACATGACGCTGCGGCGCAGGAAAGCGGAAGGCCCCGCCGATCATGAGGATCGGCGGGGCCTTCCGCTGAGGCGATGATCAGATCGCTGCGGGACTCACTGCTTGGCGGCGTTGGCCGAGAGCAGGTCGCGGATCTCGGTGAGCAGCTCGACGTCGGTGACCTCCTTGGCCTCCTCCTCGGCCTTCTGCTTGGCCATGCGCTCCTTGATCGTGTTCATCGGCAGGACAATGGCGAAGTAGACGGCAACGGCGATGAGGAGGAAGTTGATCACGGTGGTGATGATCGTTCCGGGCATCACGTAGCCCTTAGCGTTTGTGGCGAGCTCCTGGGCGGTGGCCAGGTGGAACGTGTACTGACCGTTCTGGTACAGGGAGAACGCTCCCAGTGAGTCGAAGTTCGGCAGGCCGATGAGCTGACCGAGGATGGTCATGATGACGGTGGTGATCGAGTCGACGATCGGCTTGAAGGCGCCACCGATGATGACGGCGACGGCGAGCTCGAGGGCGTTGCCCTGCGCAATGAACTCCTTGAATCCCTTAATCATGGCGATCCTTTCTAGCGGCGCGGGCAGACGTCTGCCGGGGGTGCGCCATCGGGGGCTGAAAGTGAAAGCGTCTTATCATTCGCGTAAGACGCCGCAGCGGCATTACGGGCTCAGCGCAATGCCGAGCGTGCTATTCGTAGCCGCACCAACTACCAGAGTAACGCTACTTGCGGGAATAACTAGTGTGATAAGTGTTACTTTCTTGTTTCCTGTCCATTGCCCACCCTCTCCAGCCTGCTGAATCGCCACTACTCGCGCTCCAGAACAGAGAACTGTGCTGTGCGTTCCAAAAGACGCGACAGGTATTCCTTGGGAAATGCTCTGAGAAGACTCTTGAAATCCTGGTGATCCCTGGTCGGTCGGTGAAGAAGGGGTGCCGGGGCCGGCTGGGGGAGCCGTTGTCGCGCTGTTCTCCGGGCCCTGCGGAGCGGCGGGGGCCTCGGGCTGCTCTCCGGGATTCTGTGCTGTTCCGCCCGGGGGAGTGCTGTCCTGCTCCGATGGTGTCCAGTCCGCGGGGGCCTGCCCGATGACGTCCACCCGTGCGCCGGGGTGGGCCAGCTCGGCACCGACGTCGATGGGCACCTGAACCAGTCGCTCGTCGTCTCCCAGCTGCTGGGCCAAGCCGCCGCTGGTCATCGAGGCCGTCAGCACCGTGCCCTTCTCCAGAGAGATCGCGGCCCGGCTCCCGACCGCCTGGTCCGTGGAGGTCAACGGGGACTGGGGCAGGGCGCCGGCCGGAAGCGTGCTGATCGCGACGTCCTGCTCGGTGAGGATCACACCGGCACTGATCGAGCGCGAGGCAACGAGCACCTGCTGCCCGTGTTCGGGGCCGGGACGCAGCACGCTGAGGGCGACCAGGACCGCGGTTCCCAGGCAGAGGGCCACCACCAGGTGGCGATGGCGCCACAGCAGGAGTGATGGACGGCCCCCGGCCCACCCGGCCAGCCTGCCCGGACGGGCCGGGCGGGAGCCGGATGCGACGGAGCGCGGCGACTGTTCGCGGGGATCCTGAGGCTCCCGCGAGGCGCTGAGAGCGGGGCGGTGGGGCAGTCCGTGGCGAGGTCTCATGCCATCAGGGTCGGTGGCCGGTCGCCTTCTGGCACGCCCGCTCGTCGGCGCTGTGGACAGGGGGCGCCTCCGGCGAGCCTGTGGCCCCCGGGAGTCGGCGACGTCGGCGGGCTCAGACCTCCGGGGACCTGCTGGCCGCAGGTGAGCCGGCGGCCAGCAGGAACCACTCCTGGGCCGTGATGACGGCGTCCACGGGCTCGTCGTGCTCCTCCACCGGCAGCGGCCCGGGCACCAGCTCCTCGGGATGGAGGATGGCGAAGGTGTGGGCCTCGGGGGAGCGCAGGGGCAGCATCCGGTCGTACCAGCCTCCACCCTGCCCCAGACGGCGCCCGGCACTGTCCACGGCCAGTGCCGGAATGATGAGGGCGTCGACCTGGCCGACCGCGTCAGCCGGCAGCGTGGGGCCGCTGGGCTCCGGAGGCCGCCTCGGTGCCCGCTCCGCCAGGTCCTCACTTCCCTGGAACAGCCCCCAGCAGCGCGCCAGGCGGGGTCCGAGCACCGGCAGCAGGACCTGGACGCCGCCCTCGTGAAGCCGCTCCAGCAGCAGCCGGGTGCAGGGCTCGGCCCCCACCGACACGAAGGCGGCCACCCTCTGCGCGCCGGCCACCGCCTCCAGGGCGTGCTTGGTCAGCGCCTCGCAGTCCGCCGTGTGCCCCTGGGGCGGGTGGTGGTGATGGGCACGGCGGTGCGCCCGCAGCACCTTGCGCAGTTCGTCCTTGGCGTCGTCGGGCTCGAGTCGGCCCGTATCGGGAAGGTCCAGCGCGCCGGTCGTCATGGCTTCATCCTCGCAGGTGATGACATCTTGCACCTGAATCGTTCGTCCCGGCGGGGCACGGCGCGTGTCGTCAACCTGACGGTAACCTGAGTGCCATGAGAACAGTGGCCGAGCACCTGGCCGCCTGCCTGGAGATCGCCCAGGCGGCAGCACCCCTCGACGTGGTCCTCCCCGACGCCGTCGGATGCGTCCTGGCCCAGGACGTCGTCGCCGGAATCGACCTGCCCGCCGTGGACCTGGCCGGACAGGACGGCTATGCGGTCATCGCCAAGGACGTCACCGAGGCCGACCACAACAACCCGCTCGTGCTCGACGTCGTCGACGCCGTGCGCGCCGGCGACATGCGCCCCTGCCACCTCGTCTCCGGGGCCGCCGTCCTCATCGACTCCGGGGCCCCCATGCCGCTGGGCGCCGACGCCGTCATCCCCTGGGCCGACACCGACCGCGGTGAGTCCCGGGTCGCCATCCACCGCGCCGTCTCGGCCGGCGACAACGTCCGACGCCGCGCCGAGGACGTGAAGTCGGGAACCACCGTCCTCACACGGGGGGCGCGCATCAGCGCCCGCCACGTGGCCCTCCTGGCGGGCCTTGGGATGCACCGGGTGCGCGTGCGGCCCGCCCCGCGCGTCGTCGTGGTCTCCATCGGGGACGAGCTGGTCGAGCCCGGTCAGTCTCGCGAGGCCGGGGACGTCTTCGACGCCAACGGTCATGCCCTGGCCTGCGCGGTCACCGACGCCGGCGGCCAGGCCTTCCGGGTGGCCGCCGTCCCCGACGAGCTGCGCGCCCTGGCCGACACCATCGAGGACCAGCTGGTGCGCGCCGACGTCCTCATCACCACCGGGGGCCTGAGTGTCGGGCAGGGGGACACTGTCAAAGACGTTCTGGCTCCCCTGGGCTCGGTGCGCTTCGACGCCGTCGCCATGTCCCCGGGCCGCCAGCTCGGTGTGGGGACGGTCGAGGGCATCCCAATCTTCTGCCTGCCCGGAGATCCGGTCAGTGCTCAGATCGCCTTTGAGACCTTCGTGCGCCCGGTCCTGCGCCAGATCGCTGGACGCACCTCCCTGCACCGCTCCAGCCTGCCGGCCACCATCTCCGAGGGCTGGCACTCCCCGAGCGGCAAGCGCGAGTTCGTCCCGGTGCGCGTCAGCGGCTCGCCCTCCCGCGGATACCGCGCCGAGCCGACGACGCCGCCGGGCACGGTCCGGCTGCACGGCCTGTCTGAGGCCAACGCCATCGCCGTCGTGCCCGAGGACACGAGCACCGTGGTGGCCGGCGACACCCTCCACTGCCTCCTGTTGGACGCCTGATGTCCGACTCGGCCTCGACGACGTCCGCCGGCACTCTCGGCGGGGGACTAAGGCGGGCCGTCGCCGGCCTGCTGCTCGGGGCCGGGGCGCCGGCGCGCTTCACCTGGCCGGTGCGCCTCGAGCCCGAAGTCGCCCAGGAGGAGCGGGGACCCGGTGCCACGCAGTCGCCCGAGTGCCCCTCAATCGTCGTGCGCGAGCTGCGGGCCGAGGACGAGGCGCCCTGGAGGGTGCTGCGGCTGGCGGACAACGACCGACTCGCCCCCTGGGAGGCCACCCTGCCGGCCGGCGGCGGGGAGACGCTGAGCACCTTCCCGGTCTTCCTGCGCCGCCAGACGCGCCGGGCCCGGCTCGCCGAGGCGATGCCCTTCGTCGTCGAGGTCGACGGCGCCTTCGCCGGCCAGATCGCCGTCGACCCGATCATCTGGGGGGCCACGCGCAGCGCCCAGGTCGGCTACTGGATCGGCTCGGCCTGGCAGGGGAGGGGGATCATGCGCCTGGCGGTGGCTCTCGTCCTGGACCACCTGCTGGGGCCGGTGGGGCTGCACCGCGTGGAGATCAACGTGCGCCCCGACAACGAGCGGAGCCTGGCACTGTGCCGCGGTCTCGGGCTGCGCGAGGAGGGGCTGCGCCGCGGTTACATGCACATCAACGGAGCCTGGGCCGACCACGTCTCCTTCGCGGCCCTTGCTGAGGAGGTCCACGGGCCCAATGGCACCGGCTTCGAGCAGCGACTGGCGCGCGGATGACGGTTCTTCATGGCGTGCGCGCCGGTGGGGGCGGGGCGCTCGCGGGGTCGTGGCGGGTGCGGCGACGGCGCGTTCGGGCTGGCTGTCGGCCGGTCGGTCACGGCGCGCCCAAAGAGACGGAAGAAACGCGTGTGACTCATGTGGTGGCAGGGGTGTCATGCTGACAGTGTGACGTCGTGAATCCCAGGTATTTCGAAGGAAAGCCGGAGTGTTCCTGCGCGGGGACGAGGGCGGGCGCGCTTACGGTTGCTGTGTGGGAATCGAGATCTGGGCAGTCATCGCCCTCATCACGGTTCTCTCCGTGTACCTCCTTCCGCTTTTGGTGGGGCGCCGCGAGATGACTCGCCGCTCCAACGTCCAGGACCGCTACTCGGCTGAGCTGCGGGTCCTGGCCACGGGTGCGGCCGCCGTCGAACGCGACGACACCTGCGCGAACAGTGGGCATGCGGAGCTCTTTCGACGTCGACCGGAGGTGAGGGTGATGAACAGGCCCGCCGTGAGGAATGTGCGCGCCCTGCGCACCGAGCGTGAGCTCGACCGTGCCCGCCAGGTTCACGCCCAGGGGCGTGAGCGCCGCCGGGTCGCCGCCTCGCACCGCGGGATCGTCGCCAGCGTCCTGCTCGGAGTCTCGCTCGGCGCCTGGGTGCTGGGCCTGGTCACCGCACTGCCGTGGTGGCCCGCACTGCTGCCCACCGCCCTGTTGGGAACCTCGATGGTGGCCGGGCGCCGGGCCGCTCTGGCCTCGGCCGCGGCGGACCGCCGTGAGCGCCGCCGCATCGCCGAGCTCGAGCAGACCCTGGTGACCCTGACCGGCCGGCGCTCATCGGCCTCGGTCGTGGCCGCGCCCCGTTCCGTCGTCGACGGTGCGCACAGCGCCTCCAGCGGTGCTGTCGGCGCCAGTGCCGCCTCGCCAGCCGTGTCGGCGGTGTCGGCTGAGTCTGTCGAGTCCGCCGGTGACTCCGATGCGCAGGATCCCTTCATCGAGCGCCTCGCCCGCGAGGACGTCCAGCGGCCGGCCGCGCGCTCGGCGTCGTCGCCCCGTGAGGCCGCTGGCGCGGTGCAGGCTGAGCCCGCCGTGTCCGCTGAGACCGCAGCAGGCAGCCCCGCCGAGGCGACCTTCACCGCCGCTGGCAGTCCCTCCCGAGCCGTCGACTCCGAGGAGGAGCGCCTGGCCAGGCTCGACGCCGACCTCGATGATGAGACCGCAGCCGCGGTGGCCGCCGAACGTGAGGCGACCCGCCGCGCCTCGGTCTACGTGCCCTCCCGCCATGCCGGCAGGGTCACCCGGGACATGGGAGTGCGCGAGGCGGTCTCCCGCGATGGCGACGAGGAGAGCCCGCCGCGCACCAAGGACTTCGTCGCCTCCCTGTCGGCCTCAGCCTCCCGCGGCCTGTCCGGTTGGGGCAAGCTCTTCGCCGAGGCGACCGCCATTGAGCAGGAGGCGCAAGAGCGCGCGGCTGCGGCCCCGTCCCCGCAGGTCGCCGCCGAGCCGGCTCGGCGCACTGCCGAGTCCGCTCCCCGGGCTGCCTCCGAGCCTGCCCGTCCCGTCGGCCGCCCGCAGGCCCCTGCTACCGCTGCCCCGGCAGAGGCGGGGGGAGCCGTCAAGGAGGAGATGACGACGTCGACCCCGCCCCAGGGTTGGCGCCCGGTCCACGTGCCCGCCCCGACCTACACGCTGGCGGCCAGGGCGCCCCGGCGCTCCTACGCCGACCCGGTGGTCGACCCGGGCACCTGCGCGCCGGTGCCCGCCCGCCCGCAGTCGGCCCGCGCCTACGTCCCCGCTCCGGTGGAGGACGAGGAGGAGCTCTTCCACCCCATCGACCTCGACGCCATCCTCGAGGGGCGGCGAGCAGCCGGCGAGTAGTGCAGGGACTGCCGCGGCTCGTCGCCCGGCGGCCCGGGTGCGGTGGGCGGGCTCACCGCCACCGAACTTGCCAGGACTCCCGGCGGCGATGCTAGGATCAGTTCGCACTTGGGGCTATGGCGCAGTTGGTAGCGCGTCTCGTTCGCAATGAGAAGGTCGGGGGTTCGAATCCCCCTAGCTCCACCACCTCAGAGGTCTGCCCCGTCAGTTTGCTGGCGGGGCAGACCTTTTTCAACGTTCCGGTTGTCTTGGGCGGTGGGGGCAGGTGGTGACCGGTCGGCTGCAAGGCGCTCCGGCGCTCATCGCCTCAGCGGGTACGTCCGTGTCAACATGACGAGATGATCCACCTCGAAAGTTGGCACTGACCTGCTGATGACATGCCGAGAGTAAAAGCAGGGGCGCCACATACTGACTTTGCGCTATGATGAGGGCATGACTTCAGAAGACGACGCGCTGGAGAGCCTGGGGCAGTCCGGGCTGCTCGAGGTGCTCAAGTGGGCTGTTCTCGTGGCTTTCGCTCGAACGGGGCAGGACTACGACGAAGATGCTGGCCATGATCAGATGGTCGTCGGCGTTCTAAACTTCGAGTACATCCGCGATCTTCTTGACCGGGCGACCGCCAATGGGCGCTATGCCCTTCCAGACGGCGCTAGCAATCTCGGTGAAGACATTCTCGGTAAAGGCATCACACCAGAAGCTCTGCGGACAATGCCGTCGATCCTCCCTGGTCGTATCAGTCGAAGCGACTATCGGTGTTCGCCGGGATGGGCGGCTGATGGCTATCGCGTGCTGCTGCAGTCCTTCAAGTATGGCGAGGTCGATCATATCAATTGGGGGCAGAAGAGTGATGCGAAACGACGTGTGGCATCGCAACCTTTCGTCACCCAGGACGTGCTCTTCTCGATTGAAGAATTCGGTCTGAAGCGCATCGTCGGAATTCCTGACGGCGATGACTTCGAGGGATTGACACTCGTTGCTGCGCACTCTTACGACCCGATCACCGATAAGTTTGAGCTTTACATCGGTCAGAGTAAGAACTCCGAGTTTCGGGGAGATTCATGCTGGCACTGGCGTCGTCAGCTGCTCGACGGCGGTACGTCTTCTGAGCTGACAGGGCGGGGCCTGCCCCCTGTTCTTCCGGGCAACGCTCCTTCGATGCAGGTTGAGGAGATTGCTGTTCGTCTCAAGAAGGCACAGACGGGCGAAGGTGCGGCCACTTCGAATGGCTAGCACGCGACGTACAGCTCAAACGCTTGCCAATGCCACGTCGTTCTTCAATGGGCGGCGACTGACGATGGCGCGCCAGCTCGCTGGCCTTCGGAAAGCTCGTCTCGCGGACTTGATCGGGATGTCGCCAGCATCGGTTACGGGCTGGGAGAACGGAGCTAAACAACCCAACCGCGCCACAGTAGCCAAACTGGCGTGGGCGCTGAGGGTTGAGCCACAGTTCTTTGCTGGAGGGATCCCTCCTCGTGTCGAGAAGCCGCACTTCCGTTCGTTGCGTTCAACCCCGCAGGTCGCTCAGGACGAGGCGGAAGCTTACGGTCAATTCGTCACGGAAATTGCTGGACTCCTTGAGAAAATCGTTGAGCTTCCCGAGACGCTGCTGCCTGATCTCCCTGTGGCTCCAGATGAAGCTGATGCCTCACCGGAGGAAGTGGCACGTGAAGCCCGGGACTTCTTCGGGGTCACGCCGGGACCGATCCAGCACCTCGTCCGGCTGGCAGAGCGTGCTGGTGTGGTCGTCGTGTTTAGCAAACCTGGTATCGAGGCGATCGATGCCTACTCCTTGCACACTGGTACGCGCCCAATCATCGTGCTCAATCCTGTGAAGGACGACTACTATCGACAGCGTTTCGATGTTGCCCACGAGATTGGGCACCTGATCATGCACCACGATGCTGAGCCTGGTGGGAAGGTTGCAGAGGAGCAAGCCAACCGCTTCGCCGCGGAGTTCTTGATGCCAGCTGAGGAGATCGGGCCGCATCTTCCTGCGACGACGGCGGGACGGGGCTGGGCCAGACTCGCGGAGTTAAAGGAGCACTGGGGCGTCAGTCTCGCTGCGCTCCTCTATCGGGCTCGTACACTCGGTGTCATGGGAGACGTGACGTATAGGAATGCCATGATTCGTATGTCACAGAACGGTTGGCGACGTGCTGAACCTGGCAGAGTTTCATCCCTTGAGGCGCCATCGATGCTTGCTCGGGCCCGTGAGGTGGTCAACGAGGCAGGCATCGATGACCAACAGCTCTTGTCTGGTGCTGGTCTCCCGCTTGATCTATTTGCGATTGCAACGGCACGCTCACCGCTCGCTCATGTCAGCAATTCGTCGTGACCTCACCTCTGCTGCCAGGAGCACCGCTGCTGGACCCATATGGTCTTCCACCGCATCGACGAGCAGCCCGACGGCGCCCCCGAGTCGGTGAAGGCGGACACCTTCGAGCGCTACATGAGGCGGGTGGTGGACTGCGGCCTGCCCGTCAAGACGGTTCCGGAGGTCATGTGCAGCCAGTCGCCCGCCTCGGCCTGAGGTGCCATCGCATCCTCGCCTGGAACCGGCACCTCGACACTGAAAGACTGACGCCTATGCCATGGTCCCTCGGCCTGCTCGTCCTGCTGGCCTGCTTCGCGGTCAAGCTGCTGTTCAAGCGCGGGACGAGGCTCCAGGTGGTGCGGATGGTCCGCTGCGGAGGACGGGGCAGGGGCCGTGGCGGGGTGGTCACCGTACGAGCTCTGGTGACGACGACGGACGAGGCTCAGCGATCGGCCGACGCCACCGGGCTGCCCCGGGCGCACATGCGGGCCGGCGGACCCCTGCCCGTCGTCGTGGCCCTCGGTGTTGTGGGGTGGCTGTGCTGGCGCATGCTGGTCAGTCGGCACCACGTCCTGGATGCGTGGATCGTGTGGACCTTCGATGTCCTCCTCGTGGTCGTGGCCGTGCAGCTCGTGGTGGCCGGCTTCGAGGGGCGCGTGATCGGCCGCGGAGAGACGTACCGGGTCGTCGTGCTCGTTCCGCTCTACAACGGAGGATCCCGACGTCGTGGTGCGGATGCTCTCCGCCCTGCTGCACGGCCGGACCGTCCAGCAACCCTCGGCCTTCGCCTTCGCCTGGATGCCCGACCGCTGGAGCCACCACTACCGCCAGCAGGAGCGCTGGTTCCGCGGCTCCTTCATCCGCGGGCTCTGGCGCATCCGCTTCCTGCCGGTCCTCTCATGGGGCTGGTGGCGCCAGGCCACCGGGTGGATGCAGATCTGGCTGGTGATCTCGGTCTTCGTCTACCTGCTGCTGTGGCGTCCGCTCGTCCTCGGTGGCGGTATCCCCCCGACGGTGGTGCTGGTACCTCTCGCGATCGGACTGGCGCAGGGTTTGCGGTACATCACCGTGTGGCGCTCAGACACCAGCGGCCCCCAGAGGTACGCCGGCCCTCCTCCTGTCCCCGGTGGCGACGCTGCGGTCCGCACCGATCCTGCGTCCCCTGCGGGTCTGGGGGATGGTCACCAGCGCCAAGATGGGGTGGAACACCTGCCAGCAGGTCGAGGTGACCTCGCAGTGAGGCGGCCGCGCCCGCCGCTCACTTCGACCGAATCTTCAAAATCGACCCGGAGCCGCGTCTATTCTGAAGATTCGGTCGAAGTGTTGAGGTCGACGACGGCGGCCTGTCCTGGCACCGTGAGAGTGCTCGCCCGGGCGGTCGTCAGTCCGGCCACTGCCCCTTGCCCGCGGGCAGGCCGACGGCGGCCAGCAGCCCCGGAAAGCGTTGCTCGATGACGTCGTCGCGTCGGGTAATGCGCCGGTGCTTGCCCTCTCGTTCGGTGTGCATGAGCCCAGACTCACGCAGCACCCGGAAGTGGTGCGACATCGTGGACTTGACGACGTCGTAGCTCAGGTCACCGCAGTACAGGGCGCCTTCACTGGCAATCCGGCGCAGGACGTCGCGGCGGATGGGGTCGGACAGGGCGCCCAGGACCGCGTCCAGGGAGATATCGGCCGCCTCGGGGTGGAAGAGCTCCCTGTCTTTCACGGATCGTTCCTGCCTTTCTGCCCCGTGTGTCCCGACCGTCGCCCCGGCGTGCGCTGGGATGAGGTTGACAACGATAGCGTCTCGAATAATTCTTAGTTCGTCAAACATCGAACTAAGGAGGTTTGGGATGACGGAAGAAGCTCGTGTCTCAACGCGTGCGTCCGCAGATGACGAGAGGGTGCCGCCGAAGAGTGCTCGCGTCTCGACCATGGGATGGCTGTCCTTCTTCACCATGTTCGCCATCGGGACCGACACCTTCCTCGTCGCGCCCCTGCTGCCCCTGCTCCAGCGAGAGCTCGACGTCCCCCTGTCCCGGGCAGGCTGGCTGGTCTCCGCCTACGCCTTGGGGTACGCGCTGTTCGCCCTCGTGGCCGGACCCGTCTCTGACCGCCACGACCGACGTCGGGTCATCCTCTCCGGCCTGGCGGCCTTCGCCGTTCTCACCTGCGCGTGCGGTCTGGCCTGGAGCTTCTGGAGCATGGTCGCCGCCCGCTTCCTGGCCGGCGTGAGCGCCGCCTTCGTCAGCTCCCAGATCTGGGCCTCCATCCCGATGACGGTGCCCCGGCCGTCCATCATCAAGGTCATGGGCTATGCGACCGCGGGACTTGCGGTTGCTCAGGTGGCCGGCGTGCCGATCGGCTCCTACCTGTCGGTCAGAGGGTGGCAGCTGCCGTTCTTCGTGGTTGCGGCGGTCAGCGTCGTCCTGTGGGGACTTCTTTTCATCGCGTTCCCGCATGTGCGGCCGGTCGGGGAGCCCGTCGACGTCGTCGGCTCCCACCGGAGAGTCCTCGGCTCTCGGGTGCTGCGGTGGTCGCTCCTCGCCTACCTCGTGTTCCAGACCGGCAACTACGCCTCGTTCTCCTTCATCGGCTCCTGGCTGGCCAAGGACTTCGGTGCCTCGCAGACCGCTATCGGGAAGGCCATGATGATGATCGGACTGGGAACCGCGCTGGGGTCGATCCTCGGTCCGAGGCTCGTTGCAAGGATCGGTGAGCGGCGGTCGCTGTGGGCCGGCATCCTCGTCCAGGGCGCGTTCTACCTCCTGGCCGCTGCGATGCCGCTCATTGTGCACACTATGTGGGGTGCCGTCATGGCCTTCGCCGCGGCCCTGGTGGTCGCCGGCTTCCTCCTGCCGGTTCTCATGGGGCAGCTGCAGGCCCACGCAGGCCAGGCGCGAGGAACCGTCTCCTCACTGTCGAACACGGCGATGTACCTCGGTGCCACGATCGCCGGCGCCGTCGGCGGGGACCTTCTCACCCGACTCCCCGGCTTCTGGGGCCCCAGCCTCATGACTGGCCTCGCATTCCTCCTGGCTGTCGCCCTGTACAGGATCGCCGGCGCCCTGGCTTCCGAGTGACTTGGGTGCCTATGGTCGTGTGCAGAGGACGGCAACACTCCCGATCCTGGGCGCCGGAGGGTGCCCAGGCGGGTGGCCGACCAAGGACAGGTCGACACGCTCGATCAGAGAAAATCAAGGGAGAAGCATGTCTCAGCTGACCGTAGCCGTACTCGGTACCGGAATCATGGGCTCGGCGATGGCTCGCAACATCGCTGGCGCCGGCCACGCCGTGCGCGCCTGGAACCGCACAATCTCACGTGCCCAGCCCCTGGCCGACGACGGCATCGAGGTCGCTCCCACCGTCACCGCCGCCGTCGAGGGGGCCGACGTTGTCATCACCATGCTCTTCGACGGCGCCGCCGTCGCCGAGGTCATGCGTGAGACCGCCCCCGCCATGCGCTCCGGAGCCGCCTGGCTGCAGATGACCACCGTCGGCCCTGATGATGTGGCCGGCCTGGCCGCCATCGCGGAGTCAGCCGGGGTTCTCTTCTACGACTCGCCCGTCTCCGGGACCCGCCAGCCCGCCGAGTCCGGCACCCTGGTCATCATGACCGCCGGCCCTGCCTCCGGCCGTGAGCTGGTCACCCCGGTCCTGGACGCCGTCGGGTCGCGCACTGTGTGGACCGGCGAGGATGGTGCCGCCGCCACCTCGACCCGCCTCAAGCTGGTCGTCAACTCCTGGGTCATCGCCGTGTCCAACGCCGCCGGCGAGATCGTCACCCTGGCGAAGGCGATCGGTGTGCCCCCGGCCCAGTTCTTCGAGGTGCTCGACGGCGGTGGCCTGGACCTGCCCTTCCTGCGCATCAAGGCCGACCTCGTTGAACGGGGCGCTCTGAGCCCGGCCAACTTCGCCGTGGACACCTCCGGCAAGGACGCCCACCTCATCCTCGACCTCGCCCGTGAAGCCGGCTTGAGGCTCGATGGCATGGAGGCCTTCTCCGCCCGGCTCGACCGTGTCGCCGAGGCCGGCCACGCTCACGAGGACATGGCCGCCTCCTACCTGGCTGGGTTCTCGACCTCGACCAAAACTTCATGAAAGACGCGGCTCCGGGTCTTCTATGAAGATTCGGTCGAAGTGTTGAGGACGACGACGGCCGCCCTGATCCGTTGTGCATCGAATGAGCTGTTAACGATCGTTTTCGGACACAGCGCTGGTCTCGCCTCGGAATCGTCCCGACATCGAGAGATCTCACCATGTCCACAACAACCAGACGATCGCCTCGGCGGCCGGGACGCTGTCCGCCATCATCTTCGTGCTGCCTGGACTCATCATCGTGGGTATTCCCCTACCTCCAGACGGTCCTGGTCATCGTCCTGGGCGGCATCCTCGGCGTCACCTACTCCATCCCGTTGCGGCGCACGCTCGTGACCAACTCCGACCTGCCCTACCCCGAGGGCGTGGCCACGATCTCGAACGACAACCTTCAGGACCTCAAGACCGGCCAGCTCGTGGAAGCAGCAGGTGGCGCTCGTCATCGGTGCCGTCCTCGGTCACCTCTACGACCGCTGGGCCGAGCGCACCGCCAACCCGGAGCGGGCCAAGCGCATGGGCACGCTCATGGCCACCGGCCTCATCGTTGGCGAGAGCCTCGCCGGGGTGGTCTACGCCGGGATCGTCGTGGCCTTCGGCGGCAAGGCGGACCCGCTGGCCATCATGCCTGAGGGCTTCGCCGGCATCGCTCCCTGGGTGGGCGCGGTGCTGTTCGTCGGCACTCTGTGGTACCTCTACCGGGGCGCCCGCCAGGAGAGTTCTCGCGACTGAGGGGCGCTGCTGGAGTCTCCGGCAACCATCGCTTCCTCCGACCGTCCTCGCGGTCGCCGTCCCTGCACTAGGCTGGGCGGCGGCCGCGAGGACGCGTAGTACCAGGAGGGCCTCATGACTTCGACAGCATCAGCAGTTTCCGTGGCATGCGGGATCGACATCGGCGGATCGGGCGTCAAGAGCGCCCTGGTCGACCTGGCCACGGGCACGTTCATCGGTGAGCGCGTCCGCATCGATACTCCTGAGGAGTCCACTCCCGCGGCTGTCGCCGAGGTGTGCCGTGAGCTCCTCGAACAGCTCGAGGTGGGCGACGACGTCCCGGTCGGCGTGGCTCTGCCCGCTCCGATCGTCCACGGCACCGTTCCCTTCATCGCCAATCTCGACAAGTCCTGGACTGGCGTCAACCTCACCGAGCTCATGCGCGAGCACCTGGGCCGGCCGGTGACCGGGCTCAACGATGCCGACGCCGCGGGGCTGGCGGAGGTCGCCTTCGGTGCCGCCAAGGACGTGCCCGGGACCATCATCGTGACCACCCTGGGTACCGGGATCGGCTCGGCCGTCATCGTCGACGGAACCCTGGTCCCCAACACCGAGCTCGGGCACCTGGAGATCGACGGCTACGACGCCGAGAGCCGGGCCTCGGCCGGGCAGCGCACTGCCCAGGACCTGTCCTGGAAGAAGTGGGCCAAGCGCCTCCAGCGCTACTACTCCCACGTGGAGATGCTCTTCTCCCCGGACCTGTTCGTCGTGGGCGGGGGCGTCTCCCGCAAGCACGATAAGTACCTGCCGCTGCTCGACCTCAAGACCCCGATCGTCCCGGCCCAGCTGCTCAACACCGCCGGCATCGTGGGGGCCGCCTACCAGGCCTCCCGCGCCCGCGCCTCCTGAGGGCCCGCGTGGTTCGGCTCCACGCGGTGCCGAGCGGAGCAGTGGTGAAGCGAGGCGACGGAGCGGGGAGAGCAGGTCTGGCACTCAGGAACTGAGGTGTGACGCAGGTCGCGCGAAAGTCGTTTGACAGGAGGCCATCAAGCCTGCCTATAGTACTCCTCGCTGCCGACGCGACCTCACGGTTCGACGGTGGCACCGGACGGCGGAAACGCCGGAACGGCGGGAGTGATCCAGTCGGTACGGAGAAAAGCAGAATAGTTCAGAGATCAGGGTCACGCGATCCGAATTTGATTCCCGAACGACAACCTGCTTATGCTAGTCCGGTCGTCTTCGAGAGGCAAGCAAGGAATTCTTCCTGGTCTCAAATCTCGGTGGGTGTGTTGTTTGAGAACT
>NZ_MSKS01000008.1 GCF_001937445.1 Actinomyces oris
GGGGGGGGGGGACATTCCGCGCCTACGGGAACATCCCCTTCCCACCGGAGACACTCGCCTCCCACCGGGGACACTCCCTTTCCACCGGGGACATCCCGCGCCTACGGAGACAGGAATCCTGTCCCCGACGGCGCAGGATGCCCCCGGCCGGGGTGGCAGGCGCCCGCACGCGCAGGATGTCCCCGGCGTCGTCGAATGCCTCCGGCGGCGTGGGACGCCCCTGTGGGCTGTGCCGCCCCAGATCGAGGACGTACTTTTCGGTCGGGGACTGCGTTCTCCCACGGGAAGTGACGACCGGGCCCCAGTCGTTTGGGGGAGAGGTACGTCCTGGGCGGAGAACGCAGTCCCCGATGGGCCGGGTCGGCCGTGCGGCGCCGTCGTCGAGACTGGTCAGAGCCGGCCACGAGCGTGTTGGTCCGCCTTGCCGATATGGGGGTGCGCCGCCCGGCGGGCCGGGCCTGCCGCGAGGCGCCGTCGTCGGGACCGATCAGGGCAGGTCAGGGACGGCCGGCACAACCTCATGGCGGTCTCCACCACCGGCGGCGGAGCCTGCATCGACTGCCAGGACAGGCCGGCACGACTTCCCGGGGGCGTCTCCACCGCAGGGACGGGTGCTCGCTGCCCACGATGGGCTCGCCTGCCGGTCCCGGGGCACTCCGGCATAGGCTTCGCGCCATGGCTGCAAGACGACGCATCGACCCCACCGCCGGCGCTCAGGCCCTGCGCCAGTGGGCCCAGGAGCAGGACACGTCCGGCGATGGAGCGGCCAACGCCCCTGAAGGACCTGCCGGCGCTGAAAGAGCCGCCGGTGGCGCTGCCTCCGCCAGTCCCACCGACCGGGCCGCCCGACGTCGGGTGACCGCCACCGCCGTGCGCTACACCCTCGAAGAGCTCGCTGCCTGCGCGCCCGGGCGCTCGGTCGAGGTGCGAGTCCCGCCCTTCGGCGTCACCCAGGCCGTCGCCGGCACCGTCCACCGGCGAGGCACCCCGCCCAGCGTCGTCGAGACCGACGCCCCCACCTGGCTGGCCCTGGCCACCGGCCGACTCACCTGGCAGGACGCCCTGGCCGGCGGCACCCTGCACGCCTCCGGCGAGCGCTGCGACCTGTCCGTCTACCTGCCGCTGGTCAAGCTCTGAAAGCCTGTTGGACCGACCGGCGTTGGCATGGTCGCCGCTGTGTCGCCGCCGTGCCACCGCTCCGATCCTGACTGTTGCTCTGCGAACCGGGGCTGCTCCGCGGGCTCGTTGTGGTCGTCACCCCCATGTCCTGAGGACGAAAGTGTCACGGATGGCGACTTTTCAACGCGCGCTGTCGGGGCAGGCGTCAGGGCGCAAGGTCCTGACCAGCGTCAACACGTTCCGACTGGTCGTCTGCGGAGCGCACTCGGTCCTAAAAGTCGCCACCCGTGACAGATCGGGCCGATTCCGCCCCATCCGCCCGTTGGGCACTGCGCTGAGGGCCGGCGCCGGTAGGTTCGTCCCATGAGTCGCACGCGCCTGAGCACCTACACCGCCCCGCCCGCCGAGGTCGCCCGGACCTTGGACGCGTTGCGCGCGCACTACGAGGTCCCCACCGCCTTCCCACCCGAGGCCCTCGCCGAGGCGGAGGCCGCCGCCGGCGCCTGGGCCCAGGACGGCCCCGTGCGTCTCCTGGCCGACGGCGCCCGCGATGCCCGCGACCTGGAACTGGTCACCATCGACCCGCCGGGCTCCATGGACCTCGACCAGGCGGTGCTCCTGGAGCGCCTGCCCGCGCGGCCCCACCAGGCCGGCACGGCCGCGGGGAACGTCGGGGGCACCCCTGAGTCGGCGGCCGCTTACCGAGTTCGCTACGCCATTGCCTCCCTGGCCACCTTCGTCGCCCCCGGTGGCGCCCTGGATGCCGAGCTGCGCCGCCGCGGCGAGACCATCTACGCCCCCGACGCCGCCACACCCCTGCACCCCGAGGTCCTCTCCCACGGCGCCGCCTCCCTTCTTCAGGACGCCGAGCGCCCGGCCTGCCTGTGGACCATCGACCTCGACGAGCGCGGCGAGGTCGTCTCCACCCGGGTCGAGAGGGCCCTCGTGCGCTCGCGGGCGCGCCTCAGCTACGCCCAGGTCCAGGCCGCCATCGACGGGGAGGGAGCCCTGCCCCGTCAGGCGCCGGCCGACCTGCCCGAGCTCCTGGCCGAGATCGGCCGCCTGCGCCTGGAGCGCGAGGCCGCCCGCGGCGGCATCAGCATGACCACGCCCGAGCAGGTCGTCGAGGTGACTGAGGCGACTGCGGTCACCGAGACGGAGGAGACGGCGGAGCCGGCCGTCCCCGACGGACCGTCGAGCCCGGCCGGCTACCGGCTCGCCTACCGCGTGCCCGCGCCCGCCGAGCAGTACAACGCCCAGATCTCCCTGCTTACCGGCATGTGCGCCGCCCGGATCATGGTCGAGTGTGGCGTCGGCATCCTGCGTACCCTGCCTCCGGCGCGCCCCGAGGACTACGCCCGCCTGCGGCGCGTCGCCGCGGCCCTGGGCATCGACTGGCCGGCCGCCCAGCCCTACCCCGAGCTCGTGCGCAGCCTGGACCACGCCATCCCCGCCCACGCGGCCTTCCTGGAGCAGGCCATGTCCCTCTTCCGCGGATCGGGTTACCTCGCCTTCGGGGTGGGCGGGGTCGGGGTCCCCGCCGACGACGAGGCCGCCGACTCCGAGGAGGCCGTCCACTCCGCGATCGCCGCCCGCTACGCCCACGTCACCGCGCCGCTGCGCCGACTCGTGGACCGCTACGGCGAGGAGGTCTGCATCGCTGCCTGCGCCCAGGGGCCTGTGCCCGAGTGGGTCCTCCAGGCGCTGCCGGATCTTCCTGGCGTCATGGAGCAGACCGGCAGGCGCGCCAGAGCCATCGGCCGTGGGGCACTGACCGCCCTGGAGGCCCTGGTCCTGCGCGGGCACGAGGGTGAGGTCTTCGACGGCGTCATCACCTCCGAGCGCGACGGCCGCGGCGAGCTCGTCCTGGCCGAGCCCGCCGTCGTCACCGAGATCCGCGCCGGCAAGAAGGCCTTGGACGGCGGCCTCCCGGTGGGTGAGCGCGTGCAGGTCCGCCTCCTGTCCGCCGACCCAGCCTCCGGCATCCGCTTCCAGCTCCTGCGCCAGGAGCGCCCCTGAGACGGGCCGGCTCCGGCGACCGCAATGGGCAGACGGCGCCCGGGCGTGACAGACTGTGCGTGTGCGCACCGGTGAGAACCCCTCGCAGATCACCTTCGACCATCCCGACGGCGCCCGCTCCACACCGCGGGCCGACTCCTCCGATCCCCTGGGGCGGCCCAGCCGACAGAGCCCGCCCGATCCGGCGACCCCCGGGGCTCCCGGGGCTCCCGCAGGGCCCGTCGTCGCCCCCGGCCTGAGCGCCCTGCCCGACGACCACACCGACGAGCTCGAGCCCTCGCCGCGCGAGGAGTGCGGCGTCTTCGGCGTGTGGGCCCCCGGTGAGGACGTCTCCCGCCTGACCTACTTCGGCCTGTACGCCCTCCAGCACCGCGGCCAGGAGTCGGCCGGCATCGCCACCTCCAACGGCTCCCAGATCCTCGTCTACAAGGACCTCGGCCTGGTCTCCCAGGTCTTCGACGACCAGGCCCTGTCCAACCTCACCGGCCACATCGCCGTCGGCCACGTCCGCTACGCCACCCAAGGCGCCACCACCTGGGAGAACGCCCAGCCGATGCTCGGCCCGGCGGCCGGCTCCACCCTCGCCCTGGCCCACAACGGCAACCTCACCAACACCCGCGAGCTCATGGACGCCGTGCGCGCCACCTCCGGGGAGGACCTCAGCGGCGAGCTCGGCCGCGGTTCCTCCACCGACACCGCCGTCCTGGCCGCCCTGCTCAACCTCGTCTCCGAGCACGGCGCCCTGGAGGGCTGGGACTCGGCCGCTGACGTCCTCACCTCCGGCATCACCGACGACGCCGAGCTCGACGCCGCCTACTTAGCGCCGGCCCCCTTGAGCGTCCAACAGGCCGCCCACCGGGTCCTGCCCATGCTGCGCGGTGCCTTCTCCTTGGTCTTCATGGACGAGCGCACCCTCTATGCCGCCCGCGACCCCCACGGAGTGCGCCCCCTGGTGCTGGGGCGCCTGGGCAACGGGTGGGCCGTAGCCTCCGAGACCGCCGCCCTGGACATCATCGGCGCCGCCTTCGTGCGCGAGATCGAGCCCGGCGAGCTCATCGAGATCGACGAGGACGGCGTGCGCTCCACCCGCTTCGCCACCGCCCGGCGGGCCGGCTGCGTCTTCGAGTACGTCTACCTGGCCCGCCCCGACACCCGCATCGCCGGACGCAGCGTCATCACCTCGCGCAACGAGATGGGCGCCGCCCTGGCCCGCGAGCACCCGGTGGAGGCCGACCTCGTCATTGCCACGCCCGAGTCGGGCACCCCGGCCGCCATCGGCTACGCCCAGGCCTCCGGCATCCCCTACGGGCAGGGCCTGGTGAAGAACGCCTACGTGGGGCGCACCTTCATCCAGCCCACCCAGACCCTGCGCCAGCTCGGCATCCGACTCAAGCTCAACCCCCTGCGCGAGGTCATCGAGGGCAAGCGCCTCGTCGTCGTCGACGACTCCATTGTGCGCGGCAACACCCAACGGGCCCTGGTGCGGATGCTGCGCGAGGCCGGCGCCGCTGAGGTCCACGTGCGCATCTCCTCCCCACCGGTGATGTGGCCCTGCTTCTACGGCATCGACTTCGCCACCCGCGCCGAGCTCATCGCCACCGGCATGAGCGTGGAGGAGATTTGTCAGTCCATCGGAGCCGACTCCCTGGGCTTCCTGTCCGTCGAGGGCATGGTGGCCGCCAGCGGCCAGAAGGCCGACGAGCTGTGCATGGCCTGCTTCACCGGCGACTACCCGATCCCGCCGCCGGTGCGCAGCCTGACGGCCGCCGCCATCCCGGTGCGCCGCGTCCCGACCGCCTACCGCGGCCGGCGCCGCGAGGAGGCCGACCACGCCGACCGCACCGTGCCGCCGGGCAGCATCACCCGCCCGGACCTGGCCTCCGGCAGCCCCCTGGGATCGACGACCTAGCCCGGGCCCCGGCGCCCGCCGCGCCCCGGCCACCCGCTGCGCCTTCACCCCTTTCCGCCCACCACCGCACCTTCGACCCGAGTCCACAAGGAGCCCCCACATGACCCAGCAGCCCGAGCAGCCTGAGCAGCCCGCCCCCGCCATCACCTACGCCGACGCCGGCGTGGACACCGCCGCCGGGGACCGGGCCGTCGCGCTCATGAAGGACGCCGTGGCCTCCACCATGACCCCAGCCGTCGTCGGCGGCGTCGGGGGCTTCGCCGGGCTCGTGGACGTCTCCGCCCTGCGCGACTACCGCCGCCCCCTGCTGGCCACCTCCACCGACGGCGTGGGCACCAAGGTCGCCATCGCCCAGGCCCTCGACATCCACGACACCATCGGCCAGGACCTGGTGGGCATGGTCGTCGACGACATCGTCGTGGTCGGGGCCCGCCCCCTGCTCATGACCGACTACATCGCCTGCGGGCACGTCGTCCCCGAGCGGATCGCCGACATCGTGCGCGGCATCGCCCAGGCCTGCGCCGCCATCGGCACCCCGCTGCTGGGCGGGGAGACCGCCGAGCACCCCGGCCTCATGGCCCCCGACGAGTACGACGTCGCCGGGGCCGCCACCGGCGTCGTCGAGGCCGACCGGATGCTCGGCGCCGAGAAGGTGCGCGCCGGCGACGTCCTGGTCGCCCTGGGCTCCTCCGGGCTGCACTCCAACGGCTACTCCCTGGTGCGCCGCGTCATCGAGCACGCCGGCTGGGGCCTGGAGCGTGAGGTCCCCGAGTTCGGCCGCACCCTGGGCCAGGAGCTGCTCGAGCCCACGCGCCTGTACACCCGCGTGTGCCTGGCCATGCTGGAGACCCTGTCCTCGCCGGCCGCCCCAGCACCGGTCCACGCCCTGTCCCACATCACCGGTGGGGGGCTGGCCGCCAACGTCGCCCGGGTCCTGCCGGCCGGGCTCATCGCCGACGTCGACCGCTCCTCCTGGACGGTGCCGCCGGTCTTCACCACCGTGCGCGAGCTCGGCTCGGTGCCGTGGGAGGACCTCGAGGGCACCCTCAACATGGGGGTGGGGATGGTCGCCGTTGTTGACCCGGGCGTGGTCGATGCCGTCCTGCGGGTCGCCGAGGGCTCCAACATCCCCGCCTGGGTGCTGGGAGAGGTGCATGAGGCCGGCAAGTACGAGGCCCGGGGGCGGGTGGTCGCCGGCACGAAGGGCGTCGACGGGGGCGCGGTCGACATTCACGGCACCTACACCGCCTGAGCCATCGCGAGGTGTCACGGACGGCGACTATTCAATCCCCACCGGGCCGGTTCTGGAGCAACGAGTCAGGACAGCACCGCCCTGACCTGGGTCGATGCGACACAGGTGATTCGGTTCGGGAGTGAAAAGTCGCCGAGAGTGACACGGATGGCTGCCCGACGGCCTCGACGCGCGCGTTCTTAGGCGCGCGGAAGGGCCGGCAGGTGCGTTCCTCCGGCCCTCGACTGGGATGGGCTACTTGCCGTCCTCGTCCCAGTCATCGTCGTCGACGGCATACTTGGCGGCCAGCTCCTCGTAGTCGATCTCGTCGTCAGACTCGGATCCCGAGGACGCTGAGACGAGCTCCCGTTCCAGAGCCTTGTAATCGGTCTCCGGGCTGAAGTACTTGAGCTTACGGGCAACCTTGGTTGCCTTGGCCTTCTGACGGCCGCGCCCCATAGGCTCGACCCCCTCCAACGTGTCACGGCGCGCACGTGGGCGCGCTCTTCCTGGTCAAATATGTCGTGGGGCAACCGTACAACGTCAATGGTCACGAACACCATTCGGACACCGGAGGAGAGTCGTGGTGACGCACACCCCACATGCTGGGCAGTAGGTCCGAGAGCCGCATAGCGATTGTCCAGGGAGCCTTCGAGAGGCCCTCAGTGAGCCTGCGGATGCTGCCCAATATCGGCCCGACGTTCCTCCAGACAGGTGGGGATTCTCGGGGGCGGGGCTGCTGGCTCGGGCACTCCTAGGAAGGGGCGGGGGCTGCCTGGCGAGTGGGTCCGGCACTTCGCCGGGGGCGTACGCGGTGGGCCTGACGGACGCACGGGTGCGCTTTGTTCGTCGGCACTGGTCTCGTCCGTTCCGGCCGCGAGGAGGTGCCATGGGAGGGGGCGGATTTTGTCCAAATGGGACGACTTTGAAGCCGCTGCGAGCGGGCTGGATGAAGTCGAATCACCCTGACCTGCGCATATACGAACGGATCTTGCAGGCTGTGGCGTCATAGTCGTCCCATTTGGACACTTTGACGCTGATGAGGCTCCCGGGGGCATTTGTTGCGGCCACCTGCCACGCGTGGACGCAGCTGAGGGGGCAAGAGCAGCTCCCCGGGGTGCAGTTCTCGAGACTGATGGTGTGTCCGTGGCGGGTAGGGGGTGGCGCCCGCGAGAGGACCGTGCGCTGACGTGCCGGAGGGTTCCCTAGAGGCAGTGGCCTACGGCACGAGGGCGGTGATGAGGGGGCTGGCCTCGCCGCTCCAGGAGATGGCGAGCTGGTCTCGGGCGCGGGTCGCGGCCACGTACAGCAGCGAACGCTCCCGTAGGAGGGCGTCGTCGTGGTCTGCGTCGGAGTACTGCTGGTCCCGCAGCGACCGAGGGATCGCGTTCCTCGAGACGTCGAAGAGCAGAACCTTGCGGAACTCCAGGCCCTTGGCGCGGTGCATCGTCATGACCACTGGCCTGCCTCGACCGGCCGCCTCCCGGTCCACGGCACGCACCTCTATCCCGTGCTGCGCCAGACCATTGACGACGGCGTCGCGCTGGTAGCGGTCACGCACGAGGATGGCGATGCTCTCCGGGGCGCTGTCCTCACTGTCTCGGTCCTGCTCCAGCCACACCGTCAGCAGCTCAGCGGCCTTGCTCAGCTCGTCGGCGCGGTCGGAGGCGTGCAGCAGCAGTGGCTCGGGTCCGGAGCGCGGTGAGACGTAGTGGTGCTCCTCGGCCTGCCCCTCCATGTCCTCATAGGTGCCGGAATCGAGGATCCCGAAGGCGACATCGAGGTTCTGACGGGTGGTGCGGTAGTTGCGCGTCAGCCGCCGCGACCTCCCGCGCACCTGGATCCCGTAGTGGCTCAGCGTGATCTTCTTGCCGTAGATCCGCTGGTGGGAGTCCTCAGCCAGGAACAGGTCATCCGGGCCAGGTTCCACCAGCGCCCGCAGCAGCTGCAGGTGAGCGGGCGTGAGGTCCTGCGCCTCATCGACGAGCACGTGCCGGAAAGGCCGGGGTGTGCCGAAGGCTGCCTCATGGTCGAGCCAGGCGGCGGCCAGCACGAGCTGTTCGTCAAAGGAGGTCACGCCCAGGTCGGCGCTGCGGTCCCGGTAGCGCTCCATCGCCTTCCACACGGCGGCCCGCTTGGACCGGTCCAGGGCCACGCCCCGACCGGGGCGGCGCACGCGCAGGTACTGCTTGAGAGTCGTCACGCGCTGGGGCAGCACGATCAGCTCGTACTCGGACTCCAGGAAGTCGGCGGAGCGCAGCTTCTCGGGCAGCTCATCGCCCATGAGGGTGAGGACCTCCTGCCACACATTCTCCCTGGGGTAGGTGAGTACTCGCCCGCGCGGCTGGCCGATGACCTCCTGGGCGATGGGGGAGATCTTGGCCCCGGCGTGCTGGAGGATCATGCGCGCCACCCGGTCCAGGCCGCTGACCATGACTCCGGGCTCGCTCAGCTTCTCGGTGAAGGGCAGCCGTGGTTCGAGCTGGGCGACCTGGCGGCGCAGGTCGTCGGCGAGGTTGCGCGTGTAGGTCGTCAGCAGGATCCGCGGCTCCTGCCCGTCAGCCTTGTCCCGCTTGGCCAGCTCGACGGCGCGGTGCACGGCAATGACGGTCTTCCCGGTTCCGGCGCCGCCCGAGACACGCATGGGGCCGTTCGCGCGCCGCTCCACGAGGGCCCGCTGCTGGGGGTGCAGGAAGAGCTGCCACTTGGCGAAGCTGAGTCCCTCGATGGCGCGGCGCAGGTCCTCGTCACTTTCCAACCAGGTGAAGGTCGAGCGTGCCGCGCGAGTGCGCAGACCGGCGATGAGGTCGGCGTCGGTGGGCTCTGCGGCGACGTCACGCGAGGGCCGCAGCCCGAAGTCCTCACGGATCTCCTCGATCGTCGCCCCCGTGGCCAGGCTGAGCAGCGCCTCGCCCTGCCAGGACACTCGGGCGGTGGAGGCCAGGTCGAGGAGCTGGGACTCGCGCTGCGCCGCCAGTGCCGCCGCGCCGAGTCGGACGTCAATGCCGAGCTCGTCGTGCAGCATCTCCACGGTGAGTCCGTCGGGCCACACCGGTGCCTGGTCCCGGCTGGGAACGACGACGGCGCCCGGCACAGCAGCGGCCCCGAGCGCCACTCCGGCAGCCGTTCCTCCTTCGCCCCGCTGGCCCCCCGTCCCAACCGGCTCGGTGCCAGCTGCCTGGGTGGACGCGGAACCGACGTCGACCCCTCTGGCGGCTTCCTCGTTGCGACGACGCGCCTCAGCGTTGGCGGCCTGGAGGCGGGCCGTCTCGCGGGCGAGCTCATCGGCCTCGCGCTGGGCGGCGGCGAGCTCGGCCTGGGCTGTGCGCCGCGCCTCCTCAACGGCACGGGGATCCAGGCCGATGAGGTCCCCGACGTTGACGACCTCGGTGATGCCGTTGCGGGGGTTGACGTGGACGGTGACGGATTCGGCGATCTTGATGGCCTCGTCATGCGGCCAGATTCCGTGAATGACGTAGACGACCTCACCGTCGGCGGCGAGCTCGAACAGGACGGCCCGGTAGAAGTCGGTGACGCGCGCGGTGCGCACACGCCGGTCCCGCGATCCACGAATGGGCTCCAGGTGCAGCCCCGAGCTCGTGGTCATGGTGGACAGCTTGCTGATGAACGGCCCGATCTTCGCCCTGAGGGAGGGGTCCTTGGCGGTGGCGTCCTTCGTCTTGCTGCTGGGCAACAGGATCGTGGCCATGTCAGTGTCCTTCCAGGAGCTCGGGGATGAGCGCGCAGATATCGGTGGCGGTGCGGGCCGGATCGTCGCCGGTGACGATGACGCGCCAGCCGGCCGCCGTCAGGGCCTCCTCGTCGCCGTCCTGCGGCTCGGCGAGGACAGCAACCTTGGGCGCGGCCCAGGACAAGTCCGTCATGATGCCGCCGACCTCGACACCGTCGCCCTCGTGGGGGAGGCCGGCCGCGGCCAGGTGGGGCAGAAGGGTGAGGATCGGCTCGGGGGTGAGGTCCTGGTCGACGTCGTCCCAACCGAGATCGCTCATGGCGGCCGGGCTGCCGGCGACGTCGGCCACAGCGACCTCAGCCTGGGCGCGGGCGCGCAGCTCGGCCAGGGCCCGGCTGGTCGTGGTGATGTCCACGGGCACATGAGCCAGGGCGAGCACGTTGCTGAGCCGCAGCCAGGCCAGCCAGGCCTCCGGATGCTCGGGAGTCCCCAGGGCCTCATCGGAGTCGTCGAGCACGAGGGCCATCCCCGTGGTGGAGGAGCCGGTGAGCTGGACCGCCAGGGCAAGGTGGGGGATAGTAAAGACCGAACCGGAGCGCTTCGACGTCGCAAGAGCGCCTGCGACATCAGCAGCACCAGCCGGCTCGGGCAGCTCGGCCTCAGGCCGCAGCACCCGCAGCGCTTCCCACAGCGGATCCACCATGGTTCGTCTGGTGTCCTCTTCGGAATCACTCTCTGGGACCAGGGAGCACTGCAGGGAGGCGGTCCTGCTTAAGGGTAAGTGGTGGTAGGCCCCGACGATGAGCGGCCCCCAGGCGGAGTCGGCCAGGGCCGCCAGGGCGGCGGTGGTCGGACTGGTCTCGGGGTCCTCGTTGTCATCGTTGAGCATCGTCTCCAGCAGCGCCATTGGCCCGCCGCGCCAGGCGTCAATGGCCTGGTCGGTGACGCCGCCGGCGCGCGAGGCCCCCAGGGAGCCGTTCTTGAGCTGGGCGACGGTGGCCTCATTCAGCCAGGCCGGGTTCCACGGCCCGTCCAAGTCCTCGACGCTTACGGAGATGACCCGGTAGCCGGCGGCGCGCAGGCGTGCACGTTTGTCGGCGTCGTCGGTGAGGCGGTTGTTCCTGCGACTGGCGTGGAAATTGTGGCCGTCGGTGAAGATGGCGATGGGAGTGCGGCCGCCGGGGCGCAGGCAGGTGAAGTCGGGGCGGGTACCGCGGGCGTCGAGCTGGGGACGGATCCGCCAGCGGCCCCCGTCGATCTCCAACGCGGGCGCGCCCGAGGGGTCGCTGGTGGTGCGCACGGCCATCTTCTTGCTCAGGAGGTCGGCGAGTGCGGCGCGGAAGCGCACCTCCAGGGGGCTCTCCCCGGTGCCGGCGCGTACGGCCTCGTCGGTGACTGTCCACTGGGGGAGGTCCGGGTCGAGCTCGGCGAACATGCCCTCGGTGTCCTGGGCGCCGGTGGCCTCCCGTCCCAGGAGCTGGCCGATGGCGTGCAAAGCCGCGGCGCGGGTCACCTCAGCGGAGACGGCGTGGGGCCGCAGGCAGTCCGGGCACATGTCCTTGCCCTCGGCGCGGCACGGGCAGCTCTCCAGGTGCTGGCCGGTACGGATGAGGAGGTTCCAGAGCCGGCTGGAGTCGTCATGGTCGGTGAGGTAACCGGTGCCCCCGGGCACGGTGTCGTGCAGCAGGAGGGCGGGACGGGTCTCGCCGGGGGCGCCGCCGGCCACGGGGTGGGGGACGGAGGCGATGTTCAGGTGGTCGGGGGAGCCGCCAGTGGTGATCTCCAGCCCCAGGAGGATCGCGGAGGCCAGCGAGTCCACCCCCACCCGGTCGGTGGCGAAACCCAGCGGCAGGACAAAGGCGAGTGCCTCAGTGCTCAGCTCGCGCATGAGATCGACGGCGATCACGTGCTCGGCGGAGTCGCTGCGGTAGCGGCACCAGGGCCGGTGCTCGCGGGCGGAGGAGGCCCGCGTGTCCGTGTCGAGCTTGCCACAGGCCTCGCACATGCGGAAGTCCCGCGAGGAGAGGGCGTTGCCGGAGACCCGGTCGACGCTCTGGCCGGCCAGGGGCCGCCCGGTGTTGAGCCAGCGCAGGTTCATGCCACGGTAGCGGGTCACCCCGAACCCGGAGGCCTCCACGTTCCACTGGCGCACCGCGCGGGTGGGGTCGAAGTCAGCCAGGGGCAGGACCTCGAAGTGGGTGCGGAGCCGCTCGTCGCTGGAGTCCCCGATGCGGGCGTCGTCCTTGGAGACGTCGGCGAAGACCCGGCTCAGGCGCAGGACCCGCCGGGCGCGTCCAACCTCGGCAATGTCGGTGTCACGGCACCTGGGGCACTCCGTGGGCGCGGCGGGCCGGGTCTCCTGCGGCTCACGCACGTCGATGTAGCCGCAGGCCTTGCAGCAGAACCACCACTGGGCCTGGTTGCTCAGGTCGGAGGCGTCAATACCCTCGATCTCCATCTCCAGGCCGCGGGTGTAGAAGGTGGCGCCGGGGGCGAACTCGTGCAAGGCGTGGACGGAGGCTCTCTCGACGTCGCAGGGCTCGGAGTGGAACTCCTCCTTGTCCGGGTCGCGCCAGGAGACGCGGGCGGACAGGCGCACGGAGTCGTCGATGAGGGTGTAGTTGGGCAGGATGCCGTGGCGCTCCAGGGCCGAGACCCAGTGCTCACGGTCCAGGTCGAAGATCCGGGACTCGGCCGCCTTCCGGGCTCCTTCGGCGGAGCGATGGGCTCGTAGATCCTCCTCGGTGGCGTTGGGGCGCTCGGCGGCGACCTTGAGCTCGGGCAGGGCCTCACGGATCTGGCGCTCCTGACGGTGGAGCTGCTCGGACTCGGCGCGGTGCTCGGCCGCGGCCCGCTGAAGCATCTCGCGAGGCCCGGCACCGGCGTCCTGGGTCACCCAGGTGCTCAGGCGGTCGAGCGCCGGCGTGCGCTCCTGGAAGGCGTCGGTGAAGGCCTGCACCAGCAGGGCGCCGTCGCGCTCGATCCGCTCGCACAGTGTGGTGACGAGCGAGCCCTCGCCGGTGGCCCCCAGGGCGGTCTTCGCGGTGCCGCCGCCGTGGCCGCCGGAGGGGATGGCCGGGTGGTTCTCGCGGGCGAGGGTGTCGATGACGGAGGCCAGGAACTGGCGGCGCAGGATCTCCTCGGCCCCCAGGTAGGTCGACGGCGGCGCGACGGAGCCGTTGAGCAACCGATCCGGGGCCTCGAGGATCGGGAGCTGGCTGCGCCTGCCGGGAACGTAGGCCAGGGCGAGCGCCGAGCCGCTGCGGCGGCCCGCGCGGCCCACCCGCTGCACGTAGGAGGCGACGGTGGCCGGCAGGGAACCGAGCATGACGGTGGACAGGTCCCCGATGTCGATACCCATCTCCAGGGTGGGGGTGGCCACGAGGACGTTGGGGTCACCGGGCACCTGCGTGGGGCGCTTGAACCCGGTCTCGACGTCGGCGCGCTCCTTGGCGTCGAGCAGGGAGGTGTGCTCATGGGAGTCGACCCGGCGCACGTGGGCCCCGGCGTACATGCTGCGGTAGAAGCTCTCGGTCGGGTGAGGCTGGGCCCTCAGGTGGCCGGGACAGGTGGCGGCCAGGCAGGGGGCGCCGTTGAGCTGGTCGACGGTGGCGATGGCGGCGGGCAGCTGGGTGCGGCAGGTGTCGCACACCAGGAGCAGGGCCTCGCGCGTGGTCTCGCGCAGCGGGGAGACGACGACGCGGCCGGCCGGCAGCCCGTAGACGGTGCCGCCGGAGTCGGTGGTGGTGACGCTGAGGATCCCGGCCTCGGCCAGGTGGGCCAGGAGCGCGCAGGCCAGGCGGGAGGCGTGGGTGGGCACGACTCCCAGGCACTTACGGGCCCAGGTGGCGTACCAGGACTTCGAGGAGCTCACCGGCGTGAAGGCCGACTTGCGGGTGTCGAGGCCGCCGCCGACCTGGGGGAAGGCCGGGGCGGCGCGCCCGGTGGGGAAGGCCGGCTGGCCCTGATCGCGGTCGCGCTTGTACCAGATCCACAGGCGCTTGCCGTCGTCGCGCTTGTAGTGCGAGAGCCACTCGTGGTCGATGGCGCCCTCGCGGCGCATGTGCTCCAGGGTGCCGCGCACCCAGGCGAGCAGGGCCGCGTCGCTGGTGTCCTTGAAGCCGTCGAGGACGCCCTGCTGGTCGGTGCCGAGGGCCTGACGGGCCAAAGCCACCAGGGCGTTGGCCCGCCCGGCGCTGACGTGGACGGTGACCGAGCCGGTGGCCTCCAGGGTGCGCCCGTAGGTGGACTGGAGCCCCACCTCCAGGGCGATGTCGAACAGGAGCCGACGGCGCACGTGCGGCTTGGCGCGGCTGCGCTTGGAGGCCGGGGCTTTCGGGTCCCAGTAGGGCTTGAAGCGCGGGTGCTCGGACAGGGCCGCGGGGACCAGCCGGTAGCGGTCGAAGGCGCTGGCCTGGGCGTCGTCGAGGGCGGCCTCGGCCCACTCCTCGATGGGCATCTCTGCTCGCAGCGCCCCGCGCAGGGCCGAGCGCAGGCTCATCGTGTGGGAGCGCTGGTTGACGTAGCCGGCGCGGTGGGCGGCGTCCTGCACGGAGTCGGTGAAGATGAGGGCGCGTTTCTCGGTGTTGTCGAGGGCGTCGTCGCCGAACAGGGTGGTCAGGGACACCGACAGGAGGGTGGCGACGGCCGAGCCGAGGAAGCGGATGGAGTCCTTGGTCCCGCAGGAGGGGCAGACGTCGTTGGTGGAGTCCTCGGTGATGCTGCGCTCGTCCCCGGTGAGCATGAGAACCGGCAGGACGAGGCCCTCCTTGGCCTCGGTGCTCTCCTGGTCCGGGCGGCGGGTGAGGATCTCGCGGCTGTTGATGGAGTACCAGCGCAGCCCGGGGTGGCGGGCCTCCAGGTTGATCTCGCCGGCCTCGGCGCGGGTGCGGTAGTCGGCGTCCTCCCCGGGGGCGTGCAGGAGAGCCCGGAAGCGGGGGTCGCCGGTCTTGCGGTCGCGGCGCACGTGGGTCTGGTCGTCCTTCTCCTTCTGGCCGGTGGGGGCCAGGACGATGCCCCAGCCGGAGCGCCCGCAGGAGCGGCAGTACAGGGCAGGGCGCGCGGGCTCCTCGACCTGCGTCTGCTCGGAGGCGGCATCGGCCCAGCGGAAGGAGGGCAGGGAACTCAGGGCCCGGTCGACGCGGGTGACCTCCCGGATCCACAGGGTGAGCTCCACGTTGACCGCGCTGCGGTCGGGTTTGCCGTCGAGTCCGGCGCGCACGACGGACAGGGCCGCCAGGATCGCGGAGAGGACCTGCCGAGCCAGACCCGACTCCGGGATAGGGCCCAGGAGGCCCCGGGCGAGATCGGCCAGCGACGTGGAGTTCTCGGCGGCGCGCACGAGGTCCAGGACGTCGGGGTGGGCCTGGAGGGCGGAGGCGAGGCCGGCGGCGTCGAGGGTGTCCTCCACTTCCTCGGGCAGGTCGTAGAGGTGAGCGACGACGCCGCGGAGCAGCTCCTCGGGGCTGGGGGAGCCGGTCTCGGCGAGGTGGGCCAGGGCCTGCAGGTTCTCACCGGGCAGGGAACGCAGGCGCAGGGCGCGGCCGGCCAGGCCCTTGGACTCGGCCACCTGCCGGTGCGTGGCGGCCCACTGGTCGAGGTCGGCTCGGGTCTCGGTGACGACGGCGCTGGTGGGCAGGTCGGTTCCAAAGACGTCGCGGGCGAAGGCGAGCATCTGGGAGGGGTCTGCCCCGTCGCCGAGGGTGGCGGAGGTGGCCACGGGGCACACGGGGCCGAGTGGGGCGGAGGCGAAGGCCTCCTGGCGGGGGTGGTCGGCGGGTAGGTGGGCGCGCAGGGTCAGGCCCAGGCGCCGCAGCAGCATGGCGACGTCGGTACCCTGGGCGCCGTCGTAGGTGTGGAACTCGTCGAGGACCAGGTAGGTGAGCGACCCGGCTGAGGCCCGCCACAGCTCGCGGTCCTCGGGGCGCAGGAGGAGCTGGTCGAGCATCTTGTAGTTGGTGAGCAGGATGTCCGGCGGGTTGTCGCGGATGACGTAGCGGTCGGTGATGAGGGAGTCGGCGGTGACGTGCTTGCGGGGGCTAGCGGAGGAGTCCCCGGTGTAGATGGCCGCGCGCACACCGGCCAGGGCGGGGTCACCAGTGATGAGGCTGGCGAGGCGGCTGGCCTGGTCGGAGGCCAGGGCGTTCATGGGGTAGAGGATGAGGGCCTTGATGCCGGTGACTCCCTGGGCGCGGGCGCGCAGGACGTGGTCGAGGACGGGGTGGAGGAAGGACTCGGTCTTACCTGAACCGGTGCCGGTGGTGACGATGGTCGGCTCGGGGCGGTGACCGCCCTTGGTGGTCAGACGCCGGTAGGAGTCCTCCTGATGCTGGTAGGGGGTCAGGCCCGGGTCCCAGTCGAGGGGGCGGTCGGTGGGGTGGGCCGGGTCGCTTGTGCCGGGGCGGGCGCTCGCGGCCAGGTAGGGCAGACGCAGGCGGACGAAGGGGCCGACGAAAACTCCCTGCTTCTCGTCCTCCAGGAAGTCGGTGAGCACGCGCCGTGGCTCGGCGTCGGTGAGGGCGAAGGTCGTCGAGAGGTAGTCGACGATGGACCGACGGATGCGTTCGGCCTGGAGGCTAGGGAGAAGGAGCGTCATAGCTGGAGCGTGGTGGTGATGGGTGGTGGGGTGGATGGCGGCGAATGGTGTTCGGGAGTGGTGTCTGCCGGGGCCGGCGCCACCTCGTGCGGATCGTCGTTGTTCCGGGAGCGATCCCGCTGGTCCGAGGCTACCGCAGGCTACGTGAGGGGTGAGACGCTTGTTAGTAACGGAATGTACATTCCCGCACTTTTCGTCCATAATGTCTGTTATGACTGAAATGACTGTTACCGCTGCGCGCAACAGGCTCGCCGACGTCATCGACGACGCCCGGGTGACCCATGCGCCTGTGTTCCTCACCCGCAGGGGCCGCCGCGTGGCCGCGGTGATCGACGCGGATGACCTGGAGCGGCTTACCCAGGCGGCGGAGGATCTGGCGGACATTGAGGCTGCCGACGCCGCCCGAGCTGAGATCGCCGAGCACGGCACCATCCCCTGGGACGAGGTCAAGGCTGACCTCGGGCTCGCATGACCTACCAGATCCAGTTCAGCCCGGCCTCCGCCCGTCAGCTGCGCAAGTTGGACGGCCGCACCCAACGCCGGATTCAAGCTGTCGTCGAGTTGCTTGCTCAGGAGCCCCGCCCAGCTGGCGCCAAGAAGCTCGTTGGAGGGCATGGTGAATGGCGTGTGCGCACCGGCAACTACCGCATCATTTACGAAATCGATGATGGAGTCTTGGTAGTTCTCGTCCTCGCCGTTGGTCACCGTCGTGAGGTCTATCGCCGAAGGTAGCTACGGGTGCCCCTCACTAGATCATCCGTCAGACTACTAGCGTCATTATCGTCGGACTCTTTCATCAGTCGTTTGCTCGAATTCCGCGCCAATAATAATGAAGATTTTGCGCTTCGTGCTATGGTGGACGCGAGAAGTTCTTGAGGAGAAAGTGAAGTATGAAGACCGTCGAAGAGATGCTTGACGAGATCGAAAACGCCAACAACGGGGATGGCCCGGATCCTGTGGCTACGGTCGGCGATCCCGCTCTCGCGAGAATTGCGGTCGCGCAGATGCGCCTCTGTGCCGCCGAGCGTGCGCTCGATGAGGCTGTGACGGACGCACGTGATGCCGGTCTGTCATATCAAGTGATCGGGGATGACTTGATAGGGGGTGAATAAGCGCCTCCAGGTCGCCTCCTCAAGTTCCGGCACGACGATGGCGTACAGGTCTGCTGTTTTGGCTGCGCGACCTGCGATCACGTCCAGCCGCCTGAGATGGCGTCGATCAAGCCCTGGGTGACTCGACCTGTCGAAGGAGCCGTCGACGATCAGAGTGTCCACCGCAGGCAGATCTGTGCCGCCTGACCTCGCAGAGATCCAGTACCATCGCACGTGCTCACGACGGCCCGCAGAGCTCGCAGGCGGTTCTCAGCGAGGCACCGAACCCACTACACAGGCAGTCCTTAGTGGGTCTCGTCTCGCTGTGGACAGGGGTGAGCTGGGCCGGCCATAATGGTGGGGAGCCACCCGGGTGCCAGCCGGGCGACTCCCCTAGCAAGGGGACGGTCTAGCCGATCCACTTGCTGAGGGCATCCACAAGGACACCGACGGCCCGGACAAGGCGAGCGATCGAGTTCAGTATGTCGCTCACCTTTCGGGCCGTTACCTTGTCCTTGTGGACGTGTGCGCGTCGGCCTTTCGGCTTGGATACGGCCTTCACCTCCTTCCTAAGCCCTCCCTCCCCGGCAGGGAGAGCGGATGATCTGAGGAAGGATTTGGAAGAAGAGGCTAAAACTATTGCGCCTGCCATTTTGAGACGTCGTCACCAACCTCGCGAAGTTCTTAAAATAGTTGTCGAGAGGCGGTCGGTGCTGGAGTGCCGAATACTTTCGACCTGAAGGCTGGGGAGAGGAAAATCGTCATCAATCCTCGGGAATGACTTTAGTTTGGCCAACAAGTTTTCCGGTCAAGCGGTTACGGAGGTCTGAAGGTAGAAGTTCAAATCCTCGAAGTATCTGGGCGACAAGAGTTTGTAGATCGCCTGTGCTCATGCCGCTAATTCCAGTTAAAAGGCGTTTCCATGCGTTTTCTGTGTCGGCAGCGATAGTTCTAATTGTGTCCGGATGTACAAGATAAACATCGTTGTGCGCGATGATGATGGCGTCACTATGTACACCGGGCTTTGGGGAAATTATGACGACTGCGCTGTCTGGCGGAATAGTTGAACAGTTACGATCATCGGCCAGTAGTTGTAGTTGTCCATTAGATTGACGAACATCTTTGATGGACAGTGTGCCGGCAGTATTGTGTTCACTTTTGGCTTCAAGTGCAAGCCATAGTTCGTTATCCCAACACCATGTGGAGTCGCAGCGGCCATGCCGTGTCGGTTTCGATGCATCGGCCCCAAGCATATGACCGAGTGCTGTCAATCCTGCTTCGAATCTACCGGAATCCCGTTGAGAAAGATCGTCCCTCATACGGATTAGCTTGTCTCGATGGCGATTTTCCTTGAGGTCTCCTCTGAGTATCGCCACGATACTATTAATGGCGACGTTGTCTGCTTGACTCATTGTTGGTGCCTCTGTCTCTGGAAACTGTGCCATTCGATTGATCCATAGACACCTTCCGGCCATAGATGAGGCCTCAGATAGTAAGTTTCGAGATACAGATTTCAGCAGAGAGTCCCCGCTCTCTTCTGCAGCCATATCGGTCCATGCTGCCTCCAGATATTTCCAGAATGCCTGATACTGTCGGGTTGCTTTACCTCCATTTCCAAGTATATTGCAGACGGAGTGAGCACTATCGGCAGCATCTCGCCATGAACTCACTGACGCTGAATTCCATGCGTCGATCTCTTTGTCCACACAAGCGGATAGATAGTGGGAACCTGGCGAGGGGGATTGAACTGCCTCGCGCCTGTAATCGGTAAGTATTGGTTCCGCGTCTGATCTCCAAGTGTCATCGGTATCCTGATTTAAGAATGCACAAGTGTTTTCTAGTATGTCCTCTCTGGTTCGGTCTTGAGAATTCTCCAACCCAAAGCGAATTTCTGCTTGGAGTTCAGGAGAAAGGGGTAACCGTGTTTCTGGACGCGTCAAGTAGTGAGATAGTTCTCCCTTGACTAGAACAACCGCTGTATCCTTTGGGCCTCGAGTACAGCGTCCACTACCTTGAACAATCCGAGTACGGATGCGAGTCTCAAGGGCAACCCCGCCTTGCACGTTCTTCTGAAGGAAACGCTCCTGAAGATTCAGCTGGTCGGGTGTGCCGTCAAACACAATCAGCCGGCAGGCGTCTCCGGGAAGGTCGAGACCGTCATAGCGAGCGGCCAAGGCGCATACTGCATGTTCTGCGTCGATGAATGTCTGCATGCTCGTGGATACATCGTCGATGCCAAAGGTGCGCCATCCGTCTTGTGCTAGTTCCCTAGCGTCTTTCATGGCTACTTCGTTGCTCTGAGAGAGGATAAGGGCCTTCCCTGCTTGGGTGACAATGGCTTTACTCAGCTCTGCAGCTTCTTTTTTAGAGTTAGGAACGAACTCCGGGAATACAAAAAAGCGTCGTCCCGATCGTGGTGCAGTATTATCATCTAACTGATGTAGTCGCTCGATGGTGTGTCGACCGAACGCGCGTTCAAGTTCACCGCCGTCACCAAGTGTGGCTGACAGATAGATGCGCTGTCTCGCTTGTGTAAATAAAGAATTTTGGTTTGTAGGCGGTATGTATGGGCGTATTAGTATTTCTGAGTATGAAACGTAAATTAGGCAGGACGCTATGCCCTGGTTAATCATTGAGTAGCGATATGAATATGGCTCTCTGAACGTAGACAGCGTTTTAGTGAGTTCCCTTACCATTCCTGCCTGTCGCAACGGCACTACTAGACGAACTTCGCTTGTAATCGCCGGATCTGACTGGTCGGCCTTTAAACGCTCAAGGAATACTTTGTCAACTGCTGGACTTATGACCTCGAGGATCCGCTGATATTCGCTGGTGTCGTTGTATCTGTTAAGACTAAGACTGTACGCCTCTCCAACATACTGTTCTCCTGCATGGGCATCATCGAATAGTATGACTGATGGGTCTGCTAGCTTTGGGTGTGAATTGAATATACTGCTGTAAGTGGTGATACCAACGCGTTGAGCGGACTCGTAATGCATCTTGGAAATTGGGCTCCAGTTTGCATGAGAGCCGGTCAATAATGTTGTGTCGATACCTTCACGATTTGCAGAGTTATGAACTTGTTCTGCTAACTGCCGTGTCGGGCATGCGTATAGAACGCGTTGGTTGTGGTGTCGACGATTCCATTCGGCGACGAGGAGGCCAATAAGCGTCTTTCCTGTACCTGTTGGCAGTTCGAGAGCAATGTCGGGATGGTTGGCTTTATCTGTGTATGCTTTGAGCATTTCCGCCTGATGTGCCCATAAACCTTGAACTGCTCCGGGACGTTGTGGCAGGTCGCGATATAGTTCCCCGGGAGTGGCGTACCGTGTTGTCTTTCGAGCTGATCTTTTAAATGCCATGATTATTCCTTGTGGGGTAGGTACTTGGGAGACTGATGAAAAATGAGTTTCTATGGCCTTGTGCTGGGAAGAGTGGAAGTTTATGCCTTTTCTCTATTTGAAAGGGCGGTGTGGATGCGGCGGAAGTCGGCTTCGCGGTCGCGGATGCGGAAGGGGAGGTCGTAGACGTAGGAGACGCCGGAGCCAGGGTGGGGGTGAGTGCGTTCTGATAGGGGCATGTCCTCGTTGGAGGTGGGGTACTTGCGCTTCTCCCAGGCCTGGCGGACCGGAGTCGGCAACTGTCGGCCATTCGCGTCATAGACGTAGGCACCCTGGCCGCGGCCATGGTCGTAGTCGTACAGTACCGCGAACTGGGTGCGGTATATCGTGCACAGGTCCTCGATCGGCACGCCCAGCATCATCGCCACCATGACGTCAATCTCCGCCTGCGCATTGCGGCGATCCTCCGCCCGACGCAACGGCGTATCCGCGGTCCACTCCGGACTGATCGGACGCTCATCATAACGCTCCAGAATCGGTGAATCATCCAAGAATGCCTCATCCCAACACTCCGTCCACAGATCAGAGTAGGCATCCGCGATGCAGTTGAGGCGAAGTGATCTTAGTGTGATTCGCTTTGCTAGAGGTGACCTGAGTGAAGGGAGTGGGAGACGACTTATTGCGCGCTCTCTAATATTAATACTCGCTCCGGCTCGGATTAACAAGTCGCTGAGCAGTGTTGACATAACGGCTGCTGCGAAGGTGACGTCCTGTTCTGAATTAGACGCCGCAGAGAAGAGTGCGTCGATATGGGTAGGCCCAGGAGGGATAAGTGCTGTTGCCAAAGTGCGTTCGCCGGTGAGGGGAGCCATTTTTCGCCAAGCGATGCGGTAGTGGTCGCGGGCGGAAGAGTCGTCCCAGTGGGTGTAGAGACGGTCGTAGGTGGTGCGGTCGCCCGAAGGCTTGTACTGGGTGACAGGTTCAGCGCTTGCGGGAAGGGCTTCCAGGTCGGTTGAGGTCCAGTCCAGATTGTGCTTCATGGACTCGTTAGGCTGCTTGTACAGCGGGGTTGAGACGTGGAGGTGAGGTCCTTGAAGGATGGCGTCGCCCCAGGATGCTGCGCCCCATTGTTTGGAGAATAGTCCTCTTTGGAAGTCTGTTGTTTCGTTCCAGCCAGTTGAAAAATGGAGGTCGAGGCTACCGATGCGCGGTTGGGTGGCTAGTGTGGTGAGTGTACGTGCGGCAGCTGAGTTCACGGTGGAGACCATTGAGGTGGAACTCCAGTCGTCAGATTCCGTTACTGATTGCCAGGTCTTCAGTGTGACTTCATCGATGGATTCGATGCGGGCTGCGTGCGGCCGTAAGTCCCAGGTTCCGGTGTGTGGATCTTTGAAGCCGGGCTCCTGTCCACTGCCATCGTGCATGAGAGAGCGCTGCACTGTCTCGGGGTGGTAGAGCGAGGCTGCGTGGATGAACGAGGGTGATCGCTCTGCGCCGTAGACGTGGATTCCGTACGCGTTGTGGTGATCGATGCCAAAGAGTTGAAGCTCGTTGATGAACTGCCAGTGTCGCCGCAGGTGCCGGTAGGCGGCGGCGCGGAGTCCTGGGGTCTTGGCGTCGGTGAAGTGGGTTTCCATGTGAATGAGTGAGGAGATGCCCTGCCCACTCTGGTGCTCCCAGACTTGGCACATGAAGGCTCGGTAGAGGTCGGGGCGTCCCTCCATGATGGGATAGACGGTCTGGTCGCTGATGAACTCAGCGAGGACCTCGGTCTCGGCGGCTCCGTCGAGCACTGTGGTGAGGACGCCAGGACGTGCCAGAGTGCGCGGCAGGCGCTCCTGCCGCTTCGCAAGCGACGGCTTCTTCGTGAGCATCCACCAAGGGTCGCCGTCAGCGAGAAGCGTCTCGACCGAGACGTCAGGTCTCACCCACGGTGGGTTCCCTACCTGGAGGTCGAAGCCGCCTCGGGCGAAGACGGTGGCAAAGTCAAGCTCCCAGTGGAAGAAGCCCTGTGCCTCCGCTACCTCCCGGACCACGGTGAGCCATTCGTGCTCGTCAACAACCGACTGCACTTTGCGGGCCCCAGCGAGGCCCAGCTCAACCTCCTCCATGGTCTCCAGTTCCGCCCAGGAGGAAGCATCCACGAGAGTCCCATCGGTGCCCTTGGCGTCCTTGACCTGCTTGCCCAACAGCCCCTCTAGAGCACCCAGCCACTCATCCAGGCTCGGCGGCGGCACATCCGTGGTCAACGGCCAGAACCACAGGGCGCACCACGCATCCATGACCAGCCGCAGCCGCCGGTACGCCGAATCCGGTGCCGCCAGGTAGGCCTCAATGTCCTCACGGGACACCGTTGAACCGGAGCCCTCCTGCGCCTCACGACCCCACAGGTCGATGCGCCGCGAGGCCTCCGCCTCCGCCACCCGCAGGCGCCGCAGCGTCATTTCCCACAGGACCTCCACTCGCCGGGCCAAGGCCGTCAGCCGCAAGGCCTGAGTGGTGCTCAGCGCCTTCGTGATGTCCTTGCGCCAGGCCTTGAGGGCCTTGAGCTTCTCAGCATCAACCAGGTCCCGCACCTGCTTGGGAACCTCCACCGCGTTGCCCCACCCCTTGGCCGGCAACAGAAAATGATGGATGCTCCCCGAGATGTCCAGCGCCCCACCGATCCGGTGCCGGGAGGCGGCATCGGCGTCGTCGAGCACGGCCGCCACCTGGCTCAGCGGCTCAGCCACCGGCGCGGCCGACAGCCAAGCCCGCTTCTTCAGCTGAGAGGTGGAGTACAGGGCCCGGCGCGCCCCCACCAGCGAGTTACCGCGCCGCAGCCGCAGCCCGAACCACGGTGCCGCCAGCCCCTCCACCATCGTGTCCAACCACAAGGACACCTCCGCCAGCTCCACCGCCGTCGCATTGAGATCCACCCCATAGACCTGGTGTAGAGCGATAAAGGCCTTCACCTTCGCCAGCTCCCGGGGCCGCTCCTCAGGATCCACGCGCCGGCCCAGCTCGCGCTCACGCCGCGAGAGGTACTGCTCCGCCAGCTGGCGCACCGCCTCAATCGCGAAGGCCCCCGACCCCAGCGCCGGCTCACACACCGTCAGGTGCAGGATCTCCTCAGCGCTCGTCGTCCGCCCATCCTGATCCAGCAGCTCCTCCAGCGCCTGCTGCACCGTGAAACGCGTCAGCACCTCCGGGGTGTAGAAGGAGGCCGAGCGCTGCCGGTCCCGGCCAGAGAGCCGGTAGACGAACTGCCCCTTCTCATAGGTGACGTTGCGGCGCTCACCCGTCACCTCATCCTCCACCGTCACGAAGTCCTTCTCCTCCAGGCCCTTCATGACGTCCTCGGGCACCACCCAGGAGCCCTTCGAGGCGTCCCCGCCCGGTGCCACCTCCCACAGGCGCTCGGTGGCGAAGGAACCCGAGTAGCTCATCAGCCCCTCGTAGACGGCACCCAGCTGGTTGATACCCAGCTCCACGTAGGAGATGAAGCCACGGCCGCTCTTGCTGTTCTCCTTAGTCAGCAGCAAGTGGCGCAGCACCCGCAGCAGCGCCCCGTTACCCAGGCCCACCTCGTCAATGAGGGCGGTCGCCACCGGGCGGAAAAGGTCGGCGCGCATCGGCCGGAAGACCAGGCCATCGAAGCTGCCCTCCTGCGCGGCCGGCACCTGCTCGTTGTGCCCCTCATCGACCAGATGGAACAGGCGGTCCAAGGACTCGTAAATGTGCGTGCCCGCCAGGGCCGACTCCTCATGCAGCTCCCGCAAGGCCAGCTCGCGCAGACGATCCAGGCCGTAGCCGGCGTCGTACTCGGTGGCGCCCACCGGCAGGACCCCCAGCTCAGGGCTCGCCTCCGCATACAGCAGGAAGATGATCCGGTAGATGTAGCGCAGCGACTGCAGCGCCAGGTCCTGTGCCCGCTCCTGGGGCAGCGGCTCCAGCCCCCGCGCGGCGCGACGGCGCACCACCTCATTCGCAAGGATCTCAATCGAGGAGCGCACCCCCTCACGCAGATCCTTCGAGACCCCCACCGTGTGGGCCGCCGAGTCCTCCAAGGTGGCCGCCCACCACGTCTCGCCCTCCGCCGTCGGCAGCAGAGAGCGGGCATCCAGACAGGTCAGGGCCCGCTCCACCTCGCCGCCGCGCGTGGCCTCATGACGCTCGACGACGAGCTGCACGTTCACCGCCAGCCAGCGGCCCTCCGGCCATCGCTCCCGCTCCGCCACCAGCGCCCACTGGCCCGCCAGAACCAGGGCGAAGGCCGGGCCGTGAGCATCCGTCATGAGCGTCGACAGCGCCCGAGACACCGATTCGATTGGCTCAGCCCCCTCCAGCACCGGTGCGTCGGGGTCCCCCAGGTCCACGGGCTGCCACGCCTCAGCGAGCGTGGAGGCGTCCTTGACCAGCAGGTCCTCCACCGTGGTCACCGGGCGGGCGCGCAGTAGCACCAACGGCGCCGGGCCCTCATCACCCACCGGCCTCACCAGGGTCACCGGGCCCCGCCCGGTCAGCCGGTACTCCGACGACGTGAAGCCCAGGATCTCGCGCAGGAGCTCATCGAGCTCGCCGGCCGCCTCCAGGGCCGCGCCGGTCAGGGAGCCTGCGTCGTCGGCGGGCAGGGCCGCCAGCAGCTCCTCCAGGCGGGAGCGCTCGGAACGGAACCGGGAACGAGGCGTCGGCGTCGGGGCGGTACCGGGATCGGCCGGCTTCTCCAGGGCCTCCCATTCCTTGCGGCGCTCCAGCACACGCGCCAGGAAGGACTCCTTGGTGGCGTCGGTCGTGAAGTAGTGCTCGCTGATCCAGTCCTCGCCGACGACCAGCGCATCCGACACCGCCATCAGAGATCCCCTTCCATCCCGAAGTCCTGAGGCACCACCACCAGCAGCGGGCGCACCAGCGTGTGTGCGGGCAGGTGCTGATCCATGAGCTCGCGCTCCTGAGCCACCGTGATCCGCTGCTCGCGCAGGTGGCGGTTCTGGATGAGACGACCGGCCTCGTCATCCCAGGCATTCGCGTGCTCCGCCCAGGCGTCCACCCGAGCCTTCGCCTGTTCCTCCGCTGCGTCGAGGGTCAGTCTCATGTGGTCCTTAGCCGTATCCACCGCCGGGGGGATGAGTGCCTCCAGCAGGTTGGTCTGCGTCACCGGCCCGGAGTTCCGCAGCTCCCGGGAGATGCCCACTGTCTCGAACATGGCGGCGGGGGAGTCGTGCACCTGCCCGATCGGCACCGCCTCGACTGGCCGGCCCGCATCCAGCTCCGACTGCGCGGCTGCCAGGTCCAGGTAGGGGAAGGCGATACTGACACACACCATCGACACCGTCCGGCCCGCCTGGTTCGTCAGAGTCCCCAGCAACAGGACGGTCGGTGAGTCGACATCGCCGCGCACCGCGAACACTGAGGAGCGGCCGAGCTTGGCCAGCACCCGGTCGCCGGCCCAGTCCAGCACCGGGTGCAGCGGCCCCAGATAGTGGGCCTCCGGCCAGGAGGAGTCCGAGGAATCACTCAGGGCCTCCGCGAGAAGACGCGCGCCCTTTGTCTGCGTCGTCGCCAGCTTGAGGTGCTCCTGGACGCGGCGCTCACGCAGGTAGGACTGCGGCAGCACCGACAGGCGATGGCGCAGCCCCGCCGGAGGCACCATCTCCACCACGTGCTGCGTGCCGTGCTCGCGCCACGAGACGCCCCCGCCGCCGGTCTGGCGCTGCTCTGGTTCCTCGGGGCGCTCATAAAGCTCGGTGAGGGCCTGGCGCAGATAGTCCAGCTGGGTCTCGTACAGCGTCGACGTCGCCAGCGGGGCAGCGGGCTGGATGGGGGAGGCCGGACCGGCCGGGTCGCCGGGAGCGCTCGGATCAGCAGGGGAGACCTCGGCGCCGGTGGGGGCAGTGGCGCCGTTGCCCTTGGCCTCGGCCGTGCCCGTCAGTTTCGCGAACAGGGCCGCCATCGGATCCAGGTTGAGGGTGTCGTCGGCGTCGGCGTCGGGGACGACGTCGTCAATGTCCTGCCCGGCCGCGAGCGCCTGGCGGATCGCCTCCTCCTCCTTCTCGCCCGAGTACAGGCCCATGAGGGAGGCTGCGTCGCCCAGGGCCCGGTGCGCCTGGTCCTCCTTCTCCATCAGGCGCGTGAGCACGCGGACGTCGCCGGAGAAGCGCGGGTCCGACGGGCTCAGCAGCAGGGTCGTGATCTGCGGTGAGACGGACTGGCCGTAGCGGTCGATGCGGCCGTTGCGCTGCTCGATGCGGATGAGCGACCAGGGGATGTCGTAGTGGATGAGCTCATGGCACTGGGCGTGCAGGTTGACGCCCTCCGAGGCGATGTCGCCAGTCACCAGGACGCGCACCGGCGTGTGGGCCTGGCGGAACTGCTCGACGATCTCCTGCTGCTCCACGTCGGACAGGCCCCCGTGCATGACCCGCACCGCGTCGGCGGGCAGGCGCAGGTCCTCGCGCAGGTGCTCGGCCAGCCAGGTGAGCGTCGTGATGCGCTCGGCGAAGACGACGACGCGCTCGGTCGACCTGGGGCCGATCCCGATGCGGCGCAGCTCGGTCAGCAGCGCCTGGTACTTGCCCGAGGCCGTTGTGTTGGCCTCCACGGCCAGCTCGCGCAGGCGGGTCAGGGCCTGGGACTGCTCTGAGGGTTCCGGGGTGGAGCCGGCTGCTGCTGCCCGGCTGCGACGTCGGGCCAGGCGCTCGTCGATCGTCTGGATGAGGGCCGCCGGCGAGGACAGGAAAGACTTGGCCAGGGTCCAGGCGAACAGGGAGTCGCCGCCGCGGGCGGAGGGTTTGCGGCCACCCGGTGCCGAGGCGCCGTCGGAACGGTGTAGCCAGGTGCGTGACAGTTCGCCGGCCACCGCGTCCTCAGCCGGGGAGGGCTGCACCAGCTTGTTGACCGGAGTCAGGCGCTCCTTCCAGCGGCCGCCCACGACGTCGCGCACCTCGTCGGAGTGACGGTGACGGCGGATGACGAGGCGACGCACCGCCTCCTCGTCAGGCTCTCCGTTCGCTCGCACCGCCGTCGGCTCCAGCAGACGGATGAGTTCAGCGAAGGACTTCGGGTTGCCGTTGTGGGGCGTGGCTGAGGCCAGGATGAGCGCGTCGGTCTGACGGGCCAGGATGTCCGCGAGCCGGTTATTGAGCGTGCCCTTGTTGGTGACGTTGTGCGATTCGTCGATGACGACCGCGTCCCAGCGCTGCTTGCGCAGATGGTTGAGGTAGCGGTCCGACTTCAACGTGTCGATGGAGATGATCGCGCGGTGGAACACCGAGAACGGGTTGCGTGAGGCCGGTACCGAACGGCGCACCCGCTGGATGCCTACCGAGTCCAGGCGTACGAAGGGCAGCGCGAAGCGCGACCACATCTCATGCTGCATCTGCTCGAGCACGTGACGGGGCGTGACGATGAGGATACGGTCACCCCGGCCACGGCGCACGAGCTCGGCCAGAATCATGCCGATCTCCAGGGTCTTGCCCAGGCCCACGGTGTCAGCCAGGAGGATGCGCGGGCGCAGGTTCGCCGGATCCAGGGCCTGGCGAACCGCCGTCAGCTGGTAGGCCAGCGGGTCGGCGAGGACGTCACCGACCACGGCCAGGTCAGTGGAGGTCGCCGGGAGCGCCGTCTTGCGCAGCGTCGCCTCCAGCCACAGGCGCGAGAGCCGGTGACGAGTGGAGGTGTCCGCGATGACCCGGGTTCGGCGCGGATCCACCGGGACGATGTGGTCAAGGCCGGCGGAGAACTGCGCCGTCGTGTCCCGAACCAGCTCGGACAGGCCCTGAACCGTCACCAGCATGCCGTCAGACGTGGTGGAGACCTGGGTGACCAGCCAGTCCTCGTCGCGCACCCGGACCACAGAGCCCGGTGCGACATCAAGAGAAGGGAGGGAAGGGGCAGGATCCGTCACCGCATCCGGGGGAGTCGTGGGCGCCGTTGTCACGGAGACGATCTTAGGACGCCGGCGCAGGTGGTCGAGACCAATTCGGGCCGGTGACCGATCTGTGACCTGCGGGCCGCTGCGGGCCCAGGGCGAGGGGGCCTTGGGGCAGGTGCCGTGGGGCTGTACTAGGGGTGGGAAGACGGATTTTGTCCATGAGGGACGACTTTGAAACTGCCTCGGACGGGGCAAGCCGCGGTCAAGTCTCTTGATGTGGTGTAGAGGTCTTCGTGGAGTGTGGTCGTTAGCTGGTGAGAGAGGGGGTGTTGGGTAGGTTTCGGCTGCGGTTGAGAACGTCGAGGCTGAGGTAGCGGCGTCCTTCGGTCCACTCATCGGTCTGCTCTGCTAGGACGGCGCCAACCAGGCGGATAATGGCGTCCCTGTTGGGGAAGATCCCTACTGAGTCAGTGCGGCGACGGATCTCTCTGTTGAGACGTTCTTGGGGGTTGTTGGACCAGATCTGTCTCCATACCTCGACAGGGAAGGCGGTGAAGGCCAGCAGGTCGGCTCGTGCGGCCTCGAGGTGGTCGGCAGCCTCGGGCAGGATCGTGTGGACGTAGTCCAGGAGGCGGTCGAACTGAGCCTCGACGGCTGCTGCGTCGGGCTGGTCGTAGACCGAGTGGAGCATGGCCTTGACCGCGGGCCACAGACTCTTAGGAACCACTGTCATCAGGTTAGCGGCGTAGTGGGTGCGACAGCGCTGCCAGGTCGCTCCGGGCAGGTTCGCGGCGATAGCCTCAACCAGACCCGTGTGGGCGTCAGAGGTGACAAGCCGTACCCCCGTAAGTCCCCGGGCCACCAGGTCGGCGAGCAGCCCGTTCCAGGCCGCCGAGCTCTCGGTGGTAGCTACCCGCAGTCCTAAGACCTCGCGATGTCCATCAGCGTTGACCCCGGTAGCGGTCAGGACCACCGCACTGACCACACGACCACCTTCGCGGACCTTCATGGTCAGGGCATCGGCCGCCACGAAGGTGAATGGGCCTGCATCGCCCAGGGGCCGGTTACGGAAGGAGGCGACCTGCTCGTCGAGCTCAGCCGCCATACGTGAGACCTGCGACTTCGACAGCGAGTTGATGCCCAAAGTACCTACCAGCTTGTCCATGCGCCGCGTGGACACCCCGGCCAGGTAGGCGTCGGCAACCACTGTGATCAGCGCGGACTCGGCCCGTTTACGGCGTTCAAGCAGCCAGTCGGGGAAGTACGAGCCAGTACGCAGCTTGGGGACGGCCACGTCAATCGTGCCGACCCGGGTGTCCAGGTCCCGGTGCCGATAGCCATTGCGCTGAACCCGGCGCTCGGGGCTGGCCTGACCGTACTCGGCACCGCACACCGCATCGGCCTCGGCGCTCAGCAGGGAGTTGATCACCGTCTGCAGCAGGCTACGCATCAGGTCCGGCGAGGCCTGAGAAAGAGCCTCGCCAAGAAGACGCTCAGGGTCGACAATATGAGGAGCGGTCATCGTGATGACTCCGTTCGAGTGGGTTGTAGGAGATTCCTCGGAGGATCACACGGTGACCGCGCTGCCACCAACAGCAGCCCAACCACCGCGCTACACCACACTACGGGGCACTACCCAAGCCGCACCAAATCGCTCTGACCAGTGCAGATGTAAGTGACGCTCGCAGGCCTTGTCGTTAAAGTCGTCCCTCCCGGACACTTTGAGGTTTATTCGGGGGATCCGCACTCGGATCTGTTCTTCCCCTGCGGTGCGCATCGGACGCCGCCGCCCCTCTCGACAATCACCACGGCAGACTCGCGAGGTTCTCGAGACCCTGGCTCAGACATGTCGTTGCGGCTACGTGACGGGTGCTCGCATCTGGCCATCCGGGATGGCGCGGGTTGAGCGTTGGCCAACGCGGGCTGCGCTCTGTGTCGGGGACGTACTTTGTGGTCGAGGACTGCGTTTTCCTCCAGGTCACTGGGGTTTGGGCGCAGTCATCTGGGGGAGAAGTACGTCCTCGACGGACATCGCAGTTCCCGATGCGGGCCGGCTGGCTCCTAGCGCTGGAGTATGCCGGGGCGCCGGCGCTCGCTGGCCTCAGCGGCGGGCGAGGCGGGTCAGGACGATGCCGGCGGTCACCACGCCTCCGGCGACGGCGGCCGCCTTGGCGAGTCGGGACGACGCCTCGGAGTCGCCCTGCTTGGCGCGCTCCCAGGTCTCCTCCGCCTGCTCGGCCCAGCGGCGGGCCCTCTCGCGCAGTCGGCCGGCGCCGGCCTCCGCCTGCTCTCGCAAACGACCGGCCCCGGCGACGGCCTGCTCACGCAGGTGCTCGGCCTTGGCGCTCGCCTGCTCGCGCAGATGTTCCCCGGCCTCCCTCGCTTGCGTGCGCGGGTCGACCCGGGAGGCGAACTCATCGACGCTCGCCGCCAGGGCCTCGCGCTGGGCGCGCAGCCGCTCCTCGATCTGCTCGGGGCTCAGTGGCCCGGACTCGGCGGTCCCGGCGGCCCCAGTGCCGGAGGCGCCGGCCTGCTGTCCGCTGGTCATGCCCGACCTGCCCGGGCGCGCAAGGCCTTGACCGCGGCGACGGTCGCCGTCACGCTCAGACCCGCCAGGGCGAGCCCCGCAACCGTGACGATCCCCAAGGAGGCGGGGTCGCCGTCGCGGGCGTCGTCGAACAGGCGGGAGACGCGCTGGCCGAGGGTCAGCGTGCTGGGGTCGTAGGTGTCGACCCCGCCCTCGGGGTCGGTGCCGCCGCCGGCCAGGGTGGCCAGGCGGTTCTTGACCTGCCCGGCCGTGTCCTGGGCCTTGCTGACGGCCTGGCTGCGCAGCTCCTGGACCTTCTCACGGGCCTTGAGCTTGGCGACCTTGGCCAGGTTGTTCGGGGCCAGGCGCGCGGCGAGCTCGTCGACGTCGGCGGCCAGTGCCAGGCGCCGGGCCGCCAGGTCGGACAGGACTTCGTCAGCCGACGGCGTGGCCTGCGTGGCCGGAGCGGCCTCCACGGCGGGCGCGGCCGGCGCGGCGGGAACGGGCGTGGGTGCGGCGTTGGTGCTCACCGGGCGTTCCCCCTCTGCAGGCCGGAGGTCACGGCCCCCTTGACGGCGTTGACGGACTCCTTCAGCCCCTCCTGTGGCGTCGGCGTGTCGGCCTTGGCGGCCTTGAGCCGCTTGACGCCGATCAGGGCCATCGGCACGGCGATGAGGGTGAGAATCAGCGCCACCACGAGGAAAGCGGCCCACAGCGGCATGACGTGGGACAGGCCGGTCGTCATGGCCCCCAGCACCAGTCCGAAGATGAACAGGGCCAGCACCCCGGCGGCGGCGAGCAGCCCGGCACCCAGTCCCATCTCCTTGGCCATGCGCTGGCCCTTGGCCTTGGCCAGGTCGATCTCGCCGCGCACCAGTGCGGAGATGTTCTCCGAGATGCGGGCGATGAGCTCGCCGAGCGTGGGCTGGGCGCTGCCGGCAGCCCTGCGAGGAGGCGTGGTGGAGGCCGACGACGTCGCCTGCGACGGCGGGGGAGGTGGCTGGTTGTTGGGCATGAACGAACCTTCTTGTGTGAGGCACGGCGTTAGACGCAGTCAGCTGACTGCGAGGCGGCGGGATCGCGACAGTGGGACGACCCGCCGCCCTAAGAATCTCACAGCCTGCGCCTTCGTGGAACAACGCAGGCCCGAGCGGGTTTGTAGGTGTGGACGATAGGGGCCGGCTTTCGCCACCGGCGATCTGTGAAGGGCCGCTGCCAGTATGGGGTGGGACGCCCGGCTACTCCTGGTTCCAGGCCTGCCAGAGGCTCGCGTACTCCTCGCCGAGGGCCACGAGCTCGTCGTGGCTGCCCAGCTCGACGATCCGCCCGTCCATGACGACGGCGACCCGGTCGGCGTCGGCGGCCGTGTAGAGGCGGTGGGCCACCTCGATGACGGTGCGCCCGGCCAGCGCCGTGGACAGGGTCCGCTCCAGGGTGCGGGCGGCGCGCGGGTCCAGCAGTGAGGTGGCCTCGTCCAGGATGAGCGTGTGCGGGTCCAGCAGCACCAGCCGGGCCAGCGCCACCTCCTGGGCCTGAGCGGGGCTGAGCTCGAGGTGCCCCGAGCCGACCATCGTGTTCATCCCCTCGGGCAGCGCGTCCACCCAGGCATCGGCCCCGATGGCCTCGATGGCCTCGCGGATCGTCTCATCGGAGGCGCCCGGGCGCCCCAGGCGCACGTTGTCCGCCACGGTGCCGACGAACACGTGGTGCTCCTGGGTCACCAGGGCCACGTGGCGGCGCAGCTCGTCCTCGGTCAGGTCCGTCAGCGACACCCCGCCCACGGTGACGCTCCCGGAGGTGGGCGGGTTGATGCCCGCCAGCATCCGCCCCAGCGTGGACTTGCCCGACCCCGAGGGCCCGACGACGGCCAGCCGCTCCCCGGGCACGAGCTCCAGGTCGATCCCGTGGAGCACCTCGACGCCCTCCCGGTAGGAGAAGCGCACGTCGTCGAGCACGATCCGCGTGCCTTGGGGCTCCTCGCCGGTGGGGGCGCGGTCGTCGGGGACCTCCTCCACCCCCAGGATGCGGGACAAGGATGCCTGGGCGATCTGGACCTGGTCGACCCAGAACATGAGCTGGCCCACCGGCTTGCGCAGCTCCATGGAGTAGAGGGCCACCGTGGTGATCGCCCCCAGGGTCGCGTAGCCGCGGGCGGCCAGGAACCCGCCCCACAGGAGGATGACGACGACGGGCGCTCGCCAGGCGACGTCGAGCACCATGAACAGGCGCACCCGCAGCGCGGCCGTGTAGCGCTCCAGGGACCAGGCCTCCTTGATGGAGGCCATGATGGCCCGCTCGCGGCGCGCCCCGATGCCCAGGGCGTCCACGGTCTCGGCGTGCTCAACCGTCTCGGAGACCGCCCCGTTGAGGCGGGCCTGGGCGGCCGACTCGGCCCGGTAGGCGGGGATGGAGATCGGCAGGTACCAGCGCATCATCGACCACACGGGCGGGGCGATGACGAGCAGCCCGAGCGCCAGGAGAGGGTCGGCGACGGCGGCGGCCAGGAGGGTGAAGACGATCGTCACCACGCACACGAGGATCTGGGGGATCCCCACCCGCACGAGGAACTCGATGCGGGAGACGTCGGTGGTGGTGCGCCCCACGAGGTCGCCGGTGCCGGCGGACTCCACGGCGCTCAGCGGCAGGTGCACCACCCGGTTCATCATGCGCTCGCGCAGCTCGGCGAAGACCGACTCGCCCAGGGTGCGGGCGTGCTTCTGGGCGAAGCGGTTGATGAGCGCCCCCACGAGCGTGACCGCGATGATGGTCAGCACGATCCGGTCCACGTAGCCGGCGTCGGCCCGCCCGGCCGAGACCCGCCCGACCAGCCGCCCCAGCAGCTGCGGGGCCACGAGCGTGGACAGGACCGCCGTGATCTGGAGGACCAGGACGACGGCGAAGCGCCCCCGGTAGGAGGCCATGATGCGGAAGGTCTTGCGCAGGGCGACGGGCCCGGGCGCGACGGGAAGCGCCATCAGCAGCTCGCCTCCGCGTCCTCACCCATGGCCCGTGAGACGACGGCGCGGTAGTCGGCCGCCTGCGCGTGGCCGTCGCGGGCCATGGCCATGAGCTCGCGGTGCGTGGAGCGCAGCAGCTCGGCCCCGTCGGAGTCGAGGAAGGCGACCTCGTCGCAGGCCTCCAGGACCAGCGGCGAGGCGGTGACGACGACGGTCGTGCGCCCGGCGCGGGCCCGGTGCACCTGGGCGGCCACGCGGGCCTCGGTGTGGGAGTCCAGGGCGGAGGTCGGCTCGATGAGCACGAGCGTGGGCGCCTCGGTCAGCAGCGCCCGGGCCAGGGCCACGCGCTGGCGCTGCCCGCCGGACAGGGACCGGCCCTTCTCGGTGATCATCCCGGCCAGGCCCTCGCTCAGGGAGGTGAGGACATCGCCGGCGTCGGCGATCTCGATGGCCTCGATGAGCCGGTCGTCGCCGGGGGCCTCGCGCTCCTGGGGGCGGACCCGCTGGTCGACGTCGGCCCCGGTGGTGCGTTCGGCCTCGGCGCGCACGAGGTCCTCCAGGCCCGCCGGCTGCGGGTCGGGGCCGCCGCGCACGTCGAGGGCCTCGCGCAGGGTCCCGGTGAAGAGCTGGGCGGTGGCGCCGGAGACGACGACGCTGGCGCGCACCTGCTCCAGGGGCATGGTGGTCAGTGGCCGGCCCGCCAGGGTCACGGTGGGGCCGGCGTCGGTGAAGCGCCCCAGGCGCGTGGCCAGGTCGGCGGAGACCTGCGGGTCGGGGCACACGAGGGCCGTCATGCGGCCCTCCTTGAGGCGCAGGCCGCTGCCGGTGTCCACCAGGTCGCCGCTGACGGGGTGGGCGGCGGCCGGGTCGAGGCTGAGGCGCTCCACGAGGCTGCCGGCGGCCGGCGCCACCTCCAGCAGGCGGCTCAGGCGCCGGGCGCCGACGACGGCCCGGGTGTAGTCCTGCACGGAGCTGGTGAACACCCACAGCGGCCAGGACAGGTAGGCGGTGTAGCCGTAGAAGGTGATGAGCCCGCCGGGGGTGAGGCTGCCGGCCACGGCCATGCGCGCCGCCACCCACACGACGATGGCGGCGAAGAGCCCGGGCAGCAGCACCTGGAGGGTCATGAGGGTGGCCTGGGAGGAGGCCACCTCGACGCCGCGGCGCCGCAGCTCCTGGGAGGCGTCCCGGTAGCGGCGGGCGAAGACGTCCTCCCCGCCGATGCCCCGCAGGATCCGCAGGCCCGCCACCGTGTCCGTGGTGATCGTGGTGACCGCGGACTGGGCCTCGCGCTGAACGGCCTGACGCTTCTGCAGGGGACGGATGACCAGGGTGACGATGGCCGCCACCAGCGGCATGCCCAGGATGACGATGAGCCCCAGGCTCACCGAGGTGCGCAGCATGAGGACGGCCACGACGAGGAAGCTGGCCGCCGCCCCCAGCAGGGCCGGTAGGTGCTCGATGAGATTGCCCAGGTAGTCGGCGTCGGAGGCGATGATGGTGGCGACCTCACCGGTGGAGACCTGCCGGGACAGGTCCTTGCCCGTGGCGGAGATCTGGCGGCCCACGAGCCGGTCGACGTCGAAGCCGGTGCGCATCCAGGCCATCATCCCGAAGTAGGACAGCATCGTGTCTCCGACGGCGTAGACGACGAACAGCACCAGCAGCAGGGCGCCGATGCCCCAGACGCGGCCGTTGAGGCCGTTCTCGATGCCGGCGTCCAGGGCCTGCCCCAGGAAGGCCGGCACGATCGCCTGAATGATGTTGGAGGTGCAGGCCGCCAGGGTCGCCAGGGTGACCGGGACGGCGGCGCGTCGCAGCAGCCAGCGCAGAAGCGCCCCGGCCCCCAGGGACGGGGGATGGGGCAGTGGGGCGTCGGGAGTCATGGACTGCAGGGGCCGTGCAGTCAGGGCGGACAGCGCTGCCGGGACGGTCGGGAACGACCGGGAGGACGATTCGGGCATGATCGCACGAGGCTATCGGAGGGGAAGCCTGCGCGGCAGAGGCAGAGGCGGTGACAAGGAAGATACCGGGCGCGGGAATACCCGCCGGGCATGGCTCGGGCGGCCGCCAGGCCGGGGTACGCGACGTGCCGGCGCCCCGGCCCGCCCCCGTCGCGGGGGTCGGCCGGGGCGCCGGGCTTGCTCGGCATACTCGGCGAACGCTGCTCACTCGGTGGCGATGGCGTCCAGGACGGGAATCCGGGAGGCGCGCAGCGCCGGCCACAGGGCCGCGATGACGCCGACCACCACGGAGAGCACGAGCATGCCCACCATCTGGCCCCAGGGGATGCTGAGGCTCGTCAGTCCCTGATCCTCCAGGACCTCCTTGAGGGCGGCGGCCAGGACCACCCCGGTCGCCCCGCCCAGGACGGTGCCGTACAGGGAGGTGAGGACCGACTCGGTGATGATCTCCCCGGCCAGCTGGGCCTTGCCCAGGCCGACGGCGCGCATGAGCCCGATCTCGCGGGTGCGCTCGGAGACCGAGAGCACCAGGGTGTTGACGATGCCCAGGATGGCGATGGCGATGCTCAGTCCCAGCAGGCCGTAGAGGACGGCGAGCATCCGGTTGATCTGCTGGCCGACCTGGTCGGAGATCTCGTTGGCGTCGCGCACCGCGTACTGGTAGGTGTCGGCCACGATGTCGCGGGCCTTGCCCCGCACCGTGTCGAGGTCGGTGCCCTCCTTGAGGGTCAGGAGCATGCCCTGCGGCGAGTCCAGGACGTGGGCCGGGTCCGTGCTGGTGCTCGGCGAGTTCCAGGAGCCCACTGCTGCCGCCAGCTCGGGGGAGACGTAATAGTTGCCGCCGGTTCCCTTCGGGTCGACGACGGCGCTGACCGTGGCCTCAACCGACCCGGTGGGGCCGGTGACGGAGACCTTGTCCCCGAGCTTGAGGCCCTCGTCCTTCTTCGCGGCCACGTGGGTGGCGTCCAGGTCCTTCACGGACCCGGCGCTCGCGGAGACGTCGTAGGCCTTGGAGTAGGTGCCGGGATCGACGACGATGACGGTGGCGGCGGCGTTCTGGCTGCCGTCCGGCTTGGTGACGGAGTCGGCGTAGATGGAGTAGGAGGAGGTCTCCTTGACCCCGTCGATGGCGGCGATCTCCTTGGCCTTGTCGGCCGAGAGCCGGGTGCTCAAACTGCCGACGGTGGCGGGCTGGACCACGAGGTCGGCCTTGAGGGACTTGTCGATCTCGTCAGAGGTCGAGGACTGGAAGGAGGCGGCCAGCGTGGCGCCGGCGCACACCAGGGCCATGCCCACCATGAGGGCTCCGGAGGTGTTGGCCGTGCGGCGCGGGTTATGGACGATGTTGCGCACCGCCAGGCGCCCGGCGGGCCGCAGCAGCCGGAAGGGCAGACCCAGCACGGCCACCACCGGGCGGGCCAGGGTCGGGGAGACGATGAGCAGTCCCAGGACCGTGCCGCCCGCGCCCAGCCCCATGATGAGACCGCGCTGCGTCAGGTCCGCGTTCACCCACGCGGCGGCGATCGCGGCCGCTCCGGCCGCCAGCAGCAGCCCGCCCAGGATCGTGCGCAGCACCAGGGACTTCTCCCGGGATCCCGACACGCCGCGCATGGCCTCCACCGGGTGGGTCAGGGCGGCCTCCCGAGCCGGCAGCAGAGCACCGACGACGGTGACGGCCAGCCCCACCGCCAGCGAGATCGCGATGATCGTCCCGCTCAGGCCCGTGCCCTCCAGCAGCGGCATGCCCGCGGCGTCGAGCAGCGCGGACAGCCCGGCCAGGAGGCCCGCGCCCGCGGCCACGCCCAGGGCGGAGCCGACGATGCCGATGACGACCGCCTGCAGGAACACCACGCCGAACACGGAGGCCGGCGAGGCCCCGACCGCCCGTAGGAGGGCGAACTCCTTGACCCGCTGACGCACGCTCATCGCGAAGGAGTTCATGATGATGAAGGAGCCCACGAACATCGCGACGACGACGAAGACCAGCAGGAAGACCTGGACGAAGCCCAGCTGCTCCTCAATGGTCTTGTTCTGCTCCTTGATGACCTCGGCGCGGGGCTGGACCTGGGCGCCGTCGGGAAGGATCTTGGTGATCTCGGACTTGACCGTCTCCACCGAGGCGCCCTGGGCGACGTCGACGGAGATGTTCAATACCTTGCCGTTCGGGGCGGCGATGGGCATGAGCCAGCTCGGGTCCACGCCCACGACCGTCGCGCTGGCCATGGAGGACTCGTAGTGGAACTCGCCGACCACGGTGACCTCGGTGGGTGAGCCCTGTACCACGATGTGTGTCTTGTCCCCGACCTTGAGGCCGGAGTTCTTCAGGGCGTCGGACTCCAGGGTGATCTCACCGGCTCCTTGAGGCTTGTGGCCCTGGACCCAGGTCAGGCCCTTCTCGTTGTCGTACAGCGGTATGAAGATCGTGGGGGCTCCGGTGGTGGTGACCGGGGCGTTGTTGGCTCCCACGAGGACCCCGACCGTCTGGACGCCGGGGTTGGCGGTCTCGACGCCGTCGATCTGCTTGATCTGCTCGGTCAGGGAGCTGTCGATGGGCTGGGTGAGCAGGGACTTCGACGAGCTGTCGTCGCCGCTGCCGGCGAGCTTGGGGCCCTGGACGTACAGGTCGGAGGTGATGGTGGATGAGGTCAGCTTGGAGAAGGTCTCCGACATGGAGGCGCGCAGGGCGAGCGTGCCCGACAGGAACGCCACCCCAAGCATGACGGCGAAGGTAGTCAGAAAGAACTGTTTGGCGTGGGCGCGCACGGAGCGCCAGGCGACTCGTCTCACGGCTCAGGCCCCCTCGGCGGCCGAGCCGGCGCTCTGAGCGGTGGCTGCGGGGGCGGGCTCGGTCTCGCTCAGCTCGCGCAGGGCGTCCAGGACCCGGTCGCGGTCGGGCTCGTCCAGCTGGGCGACGACGTGCCCGTCGCGCAGGAAGATGACGGTGTCGGCCCAGGCGGCCGCCTCCGGCTCGTGGGTCACCATGACCACCGACTGCCGCAGGTCGTCGACGCTGCGGCGCAGGATCTCCAGGACCTGGTCGGTGGAGTGGGAGTCCAGGTTCCCGGTGGGCTCATCGGCGAAGACGACCGCAGGCTCGCCCACGAGCGCCCGGGCGCAGGCCACGCGCTGGACCTGGCCGCCGGAGAGCTCGGCGGGCCGGTGGGACAGGCGCTCCCTGAGGCCGACGGCGTCGATCACCTGGTCGAAACGCTGCGGGTTGACCTTCTTGCGGGCGATATCCAGGGGCAGGGTGATGTTCTCCGCCGCCGTGAGGGTGGGGACCAGGTTGAAGGACTGGAAGATGAAGCCGATGCGCTCGCGGCGCAGGCGGGTGAGGCGACGCTGGTTCATGGAGGAGACCATGTCGCCGTCGAGCATGATCTCCCCGGAGGTGATCGAGTCCAGGCCGGCCAGGCAGTGCATGAGCGTGGACTTGCCGGAGCCGGACGGCCCCATGATGGCGGTGAAGCGGGCTCGGGCGATGTCGACGTTGACGGAGTCGAGCGCTGTGACGGCGCCCGAGCCGCGGCCGTAGACCTTGGTGAGGTTGCGCGCGGAGACCACGGGGTCATCCACCGGCTGGTGGGGCGTGAGGACAGAGGATATGGCGACTGGGGTGGAGTTACTCATAGGTTCAGTCTGGCAGTGGTATGGGACGGGTGAATCCTCCTGGCGGAGGACCGTCCCCTGAGCGCGGGGCCGCTCGACCCTGACCCGGGGTCGGGGAGGTCCCTGACGTGAGGGCGGAAGGGGGTGCAGCGGCGTCGAGGATGAGAAGCGTTTCTCCTGGCTTGTTCCGTTTTTTGAACCTTGCAGCCGATTCATGGCTACCATCGGGGATGATCGGAGCCTGGTGAAGGACCCGGGATGGGTTGGCTGTGTGCCCGATCAGTCGAGGTCACCCATACGTTCTCCCGGAAAGGCCCTGCATGGATCCGGTTCAGCTCATGATGGCGGCGCACCAGGCCAATGCGGCGGTCGCCGCTCAGACTCCGGACCAGGCTCTGCAGGCCGCGATTGCGCAGAGCCGGCCCGACCTGTGGGCGCCGCTGTCAACCAACCCGGCCGCCTATCCCGACCTGCTCGGCTGGCTGGCCAGTACCGGCAACGTCGAGGTCCTCGCCAACCTCCGTGCGCGCGGCTACCTGACCGACGACGCAGCCGCCAATGCTGCTGGTGGCGTGGGTGACGCGGGGGCTGTGGCTGCGCCTGATAGTGCGGCCGGCGAGCCCACCGTGGATCCTGCTCTCGCTCAGGAGGACCAGGCTGAGTCGGCGGGGCCGGTCGAGTCAGCAGAAGCGGCTGACGACGGCGTCGCGCCGGTGGACGAGGATCCTGCCGAGGACTCTGAGGACACCGAGGGCGCTGAGGATGCCGAGGCTGAGAGCCTGGCTTCGGAGGACCAGCACGTCGAGAACACCGCCGTCGACGAGTCTGCCGATGAGCACGGCGCGGAGCCCGCTGATGAGGCCGAGGAACCGGGGACTGATGAGCCTGCCGAGGACGTCGCCGAGGAGGCCACGGATGCCGACGACTCTGGCGAGGCCGGTGACGAGCAGGAGGCAGAGGAGTCTACCGAGGCTGCCGATGAGGCTGAGGGCGAGGAAGCCGCGGAGTCGGCGGCTGAGGCTGCCACTGAGCCCGATACGGAGGACTCCGCCGAGGAGGCCACGGATGCCGACGACTCTGGCGAGGCCGGTGACGAGCAGGAGGCAGAGGAGTCTACCGAGGCTGCCGA